>NZ_JBFBNQ010000004.1:0-1047405 GCF_040687575.1 Kribbella sp. NPDC056861
GCGCGGTCGTACGGGGGTGTGTTGTGGACGCGGTTGGTGTTGCCGGTGAGTTCGGATGAGTTGCGGGTGTTGGGGTTTGTGGGGGCGTTGCGGGTGGGGGTGTGGGAGCGGGGGGTGTGGGGGCTGCACCGGTTCGGTGTGGTGGGTTTGGCGGGGTTTGTGGGGCGGGGTGGGTCGGCGGCGGCGTATACGCCGGATCGTTCGGGGGTGGGTGGCCGGGCGGGGGTGTTCCGGTGGACCGGGTCGAGGGATTTTTCGGATTTGGTGTTGCCGGGTGTGGGGGTGCGGGGTGGTGGGTCGTTGGGGGTGGGGTTCGGTTTGGCGCGGGGGATGGAGGATGTGCTGGAGTTCGGGCCGGCTGGTGGGGTCCAGGTCCGCGCAGACCTGCTGACCGATCAGCTCACCAGCGGTTTCCAGGCAGCACGCGCAGTGGAGAACTTGCTCGAGGTGACGCCGGTCGGGGTGCAGGTCCGGGAGTCGATGATCAGCCTCGGCCACGGCTTCCAGGCAGCCCGCGGGATGGAGGACCTGCTCGAGTTCGGCGCCACCGGGAAGCTTCAGTTGCGTGCGTCCGCGCTGACCGGGACGCCGGGCCCGGCCACGGTGGTGCCTTCTGCGCCTGCTATGCCTGTGGTTGTTCCAGGTCTGACCGATCAGCTCACCAGCGGGTTCCAGGCAGCACGCGGCATGGAGGACCTGCTCGAGTTCGGCACTATCGGGCAGCTCCAACTCCGCGCCAACGCACTCACCACAGCGCCCGAGATCGGCACCACAGGACTCGTCCGGGGTACCCCGATCCCCGACAGCCGGATCAGCGCGGCTCCGACCGAGTACGTCAGTGCCGGAGGTGTTCACCTCCCCTCGGTATCTACACCTCTGCGGCAAGACGCACCGAACGTCGTGAGCTCACCGGCGCCGAGCGTCGTGAGCTCACCGGCGCCGAACGTCGTCAGCACGCCTGCGCCGAGCGCGGTGGGCGCGCCGCATACGCCGATGCCGGCTGCTCCGTCGCAGCAGGTTTCGGCATCGTCTCTGGTGCTGCCCGCCGAGGCACACAGCCCTGCGACTTCGCAGGTCAAGATCACTCCGCTGCAGAGCGAGCCGGCACCAGTTGTCGATCACCTGGTCGCCCGGACACAGGACACGCCCGGCCCGATCGCATCCCAGGACTTGCCCCAACTTCCTGCTCTGGCAGGGGTTCCAGCCGCTCCGGCGATTCAGCTGACGGCCACGCCGGTTGCGGTCCGCGGGTCAGCCATCTCACCACCGACCACTGTGGCGCAGTTCATGGATCACTCGGCGGCAGTCGTCCTGGGTCTCGTCGGCGCGCAGATATCGCGCTGGAACAAGTCGGTCCTCCCGTCGGAGGGCGGGTCGTACGCCGGCTACAACAACACTCTGGAGCTGGGCCGTACGACAGTACTCACGCCGCTCGACCAGTTCTTCGCCGGCAAACCGGTCAGCCGGGCAGCTCTGCGCCTGGCGCTGGAGACGAAGCTTCACGAGGACCTGCATCTGCTGGCGAAGCGGGACGCCGACCCTGCCGTCGACGAGGCGGCGTACCGGGCCGACCGTGCGGTCGAGAACATCGAGGAGGCTTTCACCGCGACCGGCGCGGTCGAGTTGCACAACGACGTGGTGGCCGGCATCGGCCTGGCCGGGCGTCTGCCGGATGTCGAGCCGGGGACGGCGGGAGACCTCTATCCCGCGCTGGTCCGGGCGACCCGAAGCTTCGTCACCGAGGTCGAGACAGCGACCGGCATCCCGGGCCGTACGGTGCTGAACCGGCTGAACGGCGTCGGCGCCGCCGGCAAGTTTCCCGAACTCGCCGAAGCCGTCTTCGAGGCGAGGAGTCTGGGCGCGGCCGTGCCGGCCAGCCTGCACCAGATCGCCAAAGCCGATCTCGACAACGCGGCCCGGATCGAAGTCGCCAACTGGCACCTGCTCACCGACTCGACTGCCGAAGCCGCCGGTACGTCCCTGGCTCACAAGCTTCTGACCACTGCCGATTCCCTGGCCGTCAGAGGTCCCGCCCGGGTGATCGAGCTACCCGAACCAGTCCCGGGGACGGCCGGAGTGAGGGGGTACCGGGCACCGGGGCCGGCCGGACTGGACGACGGGATCATCGAGAGAGCCGCACAGGTGAACCTGGTTGCCAGTGGTTCACAGCCGCTACCGGCGGCGGCACTCGCCCATCCACGCTTCACCCCTGCGGTCGGAGCAATCGTCCGGCGGATCAGCAGATTGTCCGGGCGACCTCAGGCGGAGCTCATGACGGAGATCGCGGCCGGGGCGGGCGGAAAGCTCACCGTCATGGTGGAGCAGTTCGTCCAGGCGAGCGGACTGTCCCGGTCGCTGCCGCCGGGGCGACGAGCGCAGGTCACGGCAGAACTCGAGAACGACTTACGGTGCTTCTTCGACGATCTGTCGACGCTGACGGGACCCGGAATCGCCGAGAGGTCGAGGCGGCACGGGATCGAGGCCGCGAACCGGCTGGAGGGCACGGCCGAGGCCCTGGCGATCTCGCCGGAGAGCACGACCTTCACAGTGCAGGATTTCGGGGATCACGCGACGCGCCAAGCGAGTCTGCCGTCTCTCGATCCCCTCGGGCAGTTGCTGGTCAGAGCACCGCAGATCGCGGTCAGCTTGTCTCAGGCAACCGCCTCGCGCTGGACCGGTGTGCTGCACGAACGTGCGGCGGGAAAGTCGGCAGGACTCGACAACGGGGTGCTCGAACTCTCGCTGGAGGTGACGAGCGTACTGCGCCGCTTGCTGACGTCGGCGCAGCCCAACGCCGGACAGCACTTCCGGAACGCCGTGCTGGAGTTCCTGCACGCGCTTGGCCACCTACTGATGAACTCGTCGTTCGACCGTGCGGCAGCCGAACTCGCGCTGCGGGTCTCCGACCGTGTCCTACACGACGGGATCCACCAATCCTGGGCGCTCGCCTACCTTGACGACTTCTTGCGGGAGCTGTTCGGGGCAGCGCTGCCCCGAAGGGTCCTCACGACCCAGTCGGTCGACAGATTCCCGAAGCACACCGCCGCCTTGCGTCCGTTGGTGGCCCGGCTGGCGGAGCTGACAGACCAGACTCCACGAGAGGTCCTCGCGCGGCTGGTCGGTGTCGACCGGAGCGGCAAGTGGGGAGCGATCGGTCAGCTGGTCCTGTCCAGAACCAACCTGGCGCCCGGGTTCCAGTTCGGTCTCCGCACCAGGGCCAGGCAATGGATCGCCGACCAGGTCCGGGCGCCCTTCGACGAATTCGGCGAGCGGCCGACCTACGCTCAGGCCGCCGACATCGGCCGGCGCGCTGTCATCGCGGTCGACTCCTCGATGAGAGCTCTGAGCCAGGACTGGCAGTTCCTCCGCGAGGATCTCGCGATGCCTGATGCCGGTCCGGCGGCGCCCGCGCCGCGGACCGTCGAGGAAAGTGAGGTGCTGCCGTTCGCGCCTCGTGACTTCAGGGCCGTGCCGGCGGACGGGCCTCTGGACGAGTTCCTGGAGCGGTCCGCGCGGGTCGCGCAGGATCTGGTCGGTGCTGAGGTCTCGCGCTGGAACCGGAGGATCCTGCCGTCCAGTGGACGATCGACCGCGGCCTACAGCCGCACTCTGTACCTTGATCGCGCGACGGTGCTGACGCCGTTGCAGCGGTACTTCGCGGGCGAACCGGTCAGCCGTGCCGCTCTCCGGCTGGCGCTGGAGACGAAGCTTCACGAGGACCTGCACTTCCTGGCGAAACGCGACTCCGATCCCGCCGCGGACGCAACGGCCTACCGGGCCGATCGTGCGGTACAGACCATCGAGGAGGCGTTCACCGCAACTGGCGCGATCATGATGCACGACGAGTTGATTGCCGGAGTCGGGTTGGCCGGCCGGTTGCCGCACGCCGAGCCGGGCACGGCGGGCCGGCTGTATCCGGCCTTGGCCCGTGTGACACAGACGTTCGCGGCCGAGTTCGAGAAGGCCACCGGGGTGCCGGGCCGCACCCTGGTGAATCGTCTGAACGGCGTCGGTGCCGCCGGCAAGTTTCCGGAGCTCGCCGCGGCCGTGTTCGACGCAACGAAGCTGTCGCAACGAGTTCCTGTTCAGCTCCATCAGATCGCCAGGGCAGAACTGGACAACGTGGCCCGGACGGAGCTGAGTAGTTGGCACCTCCACGAGCCCGGCGACGCGATGGCGGCCGGACGATCATCCGCGAACAAACTGTTGTCCACGGCCGAGGACATTGCCTCCAGGGGCGTGGCCCGAATCGTCGAGCTCCACCAGCCGATACCAGGAGTGACGAACACCACCGGGTACGAGGCGCCATTGTCCAGCAGTGCCTCGTCGTTGTCGGTAGGTATTCCTGAAGACGCCAAGGTGACGACGTATCCACGGGAGTTGGTGGAGAGTCCCGGGAACGACGGGCCGCTCACGTTCGACCGGATAGTGCTGCGCGGCATGCAGGCACTGCGGCAGTCGACCGGCTCGCCCGAGAGCCTCTGGAACAACGAACTGATCGAGTGGCCGGGCATCGGTTCGCAGGACTGGCTGCAGCACGGACCACTGAGGGTCGACCGGGATCGCGTGTCCGGCCCGCTGCGCAAGCTCTTCCCCGACGACGGCTCGGGTCCGCGGATCGGTGAAGTGACCCAGCTGGAGTACCGCTACGCGCTGCAGGAACTGATCCAGCGGATGCTGCCGCTGATGGGCCGGCCGTCGGCTGGACAGCTCGGATCCGACTTGTCGAGGCCTGGCCTGGAGAAGCTGAGCACGGGGGTGATCGACGCTTTCACCAGGTACTTCGCCGCGGACTTCGTGCGGTCCGTCGGCCTGCCGCCATTGGACCCGCAACTCGATGCGGCGCTGGCCGACCGGCTCGACCGATCCGCGGTCGACGCGGTGGTCGGCTTGGTCAACGGTCTGGTCGCGGCGTCCGATCGGTCGGCGGCCGACGTACTGATGAAACTGGGCAGTGCGCACGGCCCCGCAGCGAAGTTGTCGGAACTGGCGCAGTTGCACCTGGATCTGTACGGCATCGGCGCCTTGGTGCCGGCTGCCGACCTGCGACGGATCAAGCTGCAGGCCGAGTCCTGGCTGCTGATCATGTTCCACGATCTGACGGAGATGGCTCCGGAACGCTCCATCAGCGCGGCCAACGGCCTGGGCTGGTTGACGGGCGAGTTCCTGCTCGGCATGGTGCAGCGGTTGGCCCAGCGGACAGTCGACGCCCGGACCCGGACGGACTGGCAGTCACTGGATCTCTACCAGGAGACCGATCTTCGAGAGCTCGCGGCGAGCGGCACCCAGCTCACGAGGTTCCAGCAGTTGATGGACGACGCACCGAGGATCGCCGCGGAGCTGATCGGTTACGGCGCCCGGTCGACGGCGTCCGGGACGTTCCGGGAGATCCACGGGACAGGATTGTCGGCCTCGAACTCGAACGGTTCGCTGGACTTCGACGCGGAGGCGGTGACGCTCCCGTTGAGGCGGCTGGTCGAAGCCGTCCCCTCGGGGCAGCACTCGGAGCAGTTGATCGTCCAGGGGGCCGGGGCGATCAAGATCCTGCTGCACGAACACATCCATCGGCTGACGAGGAGTCCTGGGGACACCAGTGCGGAGGCGGAACTCGCCATGCGCACCGCCGGGACCAGCAAGCTCGTCGAAGGGCTCACAGAACTCGCGGCCGGTCGGCACCGCACGGAGTTCGCCCGCCGGCTCGGTCTACTGGATCGGGTCCCGGAACTCGCCCACGTCGAGGTCCCCCTCAGCTACCAGGAACACCTACCGGCGGTGCAGGCTGTTGTCGGTTATCTGGCCTCCTTGCGAGGCACGCCCTACGAGCAGTTGCTCGACTACCTGAACGCCCCGTCGATCGGCTACAAGTGGCAGGCGTTGGGACACCTGGCCTTCGATCAGGCCGGACTGGCAGCCCGCATCCCAGGAGCGCTCCACCCGATGGCTCATGAGGCGATCGGTGAGCAGGTCCGCGCGGTCTTCGCCGGCCAGGCAGGTCGCGAAGTCGACGAGCAGCGACGCTCTGCAGCGGCTGTTGGACAGGCAGCCGCTCGCGCCCTGGACCAGACGCTCTACCGGATCGCGGCGAACCCGGCCGATCCGGCTGCCTGGACGCCCGATGTCGGTATGGCGGCGCCTGCGCCGCGGACTGTCGGGGACGGTGAGGTGCTGTCGTTCGCGCCTCGTGACTTCGGGGCCTTGCCGGCGCAGGGGCCTCTGGACGAGTTTCTGGAGCGGTCCGCGCAGGTGGCGCAGGATCTGGTGGGTGCTGAGGTCTCGCGCTGGAACCGGAAGATCCTGCCGTCCAGCGGACGATCGACCGCGGCTTACAGCCGCACTCTGTACCTTGATCGCGCGTCGGTGCTGACGCCGTTCGCGCGGTACTTCGCGGGCGAGCCGGTCAGCGGTGCCGAGCTCCGGCTGGCACTGGAGACAAAGCTTCACGAGGACCTGCATTTCCTGGCCAGGCGCGACGCGGATCCGGCCGCCGACCGAGCGGCGTACGAAGGCGACACAGCGGCCAGAAACCTCGAGGAGGCCTTCACCGCGACGGGTGCGGTGAGGTTGCAGGACGAACTGGTGGCCGGACTGCGGATGACGGATCAGCTCCCGTCGGCCGAGCCGGGGACGGCGGGCAGGCTCTATCCGGCACTGGTACGGGCGACACAGGCGTTCCTGGGCGAGTTCGAGAGGATGACCGGTGTACCGGCAAGGGTGCTGGTCAGCCGGCTGAACAGTGTCAGCGCGGCCGGAAAGTTCGACGAGCTCGCCGAGGTCGTGTTCGAGCACCGTCCACTGCTCGGGCAGATCGCCACCGGGCTCCGGCAGAGCGCGAAGAGTGCTCTGGCCGGCACCACGCGGGCCGAGCTGAGCAGCTGGCAGCAGGTCGGAGTGGCTGACTCCGTCGCGGCGGGCCTTTCGCTGGCGCGGGCGCTGAACGAGACTCTGCGCGGCGTCGAGGGACTGCCGGGTCAGGGTTTGCCGATCCCTCGGTTGTCGCTGCCCGGCATCGACGACGTGCTGTCCGTCGGACGTGGGCCCGGCGATGGTTTCGGCGCACCTGCCGGTCGTCCGGCCTCCTTCGACGATCTGCTGGTGCGGTCGAAGGGCGCGCTGGAGGAGATGCTGCCGGGAGCCCAGCGGTTCTGGGACGGACAGCAACCTCTGAACCTCGACGGGGAGAAGGTCGCCGGGCCGCTGCGTGCGGTGATCGCCGCAGGCGGGGATCCGGGGCTCGGAGGGGTCGCGGCGCCGGCGTACCGGCATGCTGTGCTGGAGTTCATGCGTGAGGTACTGCGGTACGTCGGTGCCCCGGGCACGAATCGGGTCGCGGATGTCGCGGCGTACCAGCAGGCCGAGCTCGCTGTGCTGGACGACGGGATCCGTGATGCCCTGACCTGGCAGGGGCTTGACGAGTTCCTGCGGCTGACGGGTTTGCCACCGGTCGTGCCGAGCATTCTGGACCGAGCTGTCACCGCGGCGGATCTGTTCCCACCTGTTCCGTACGAAGGCGTGGGCCGGGTCCTGAAGACTCTGGCGCGTGCTCTGAACCGACCGTACGCGGAGTTGGTGACGGGGTTGGCAGCACTGGGCACGGCAGAGAAGTTGCCTGCCCTGGTGAGGTTGTTCGTCGATCTGCCAGGACTACGGGCGGCGGTGGGCCCGATGGGGATCTACCGGCTCAAGCCGCAGGTCGAGGCGTGGCTGCGAAACCTGCTGCGAGACCTGGCGGCACTGACCGGCCCGGAGACGGCGGTACGGGCCGAGCGGCGAGCGATTACCTCGGCGTTTTACCTGCTGCAGACGATCGAGTCGGCGAAGAACGGCCGGGGCGAGCCGATCTTCCGGCAGACCGACCTGAACCAGTCGATGACGCAGGGGACGGTCACCCCCTTCGAGCAGTTGCTGCTCGATGCGCGGAGCGTCGCGATGGACCTCTTCACGGCGTCCGGGTCCTCGTGGTCGTTGGTACTGCGCGAGGCCAACCTCAAGACCTTGGTGGGGAAGTTCGAATACGACAGTGCACTGTTGATGACCTTCCAGCACTCCAGGCCACTGCGCCGTTTGGCTGAACTCGGCCCTGGTCAGGTCATGGGTAGCAACAAAGAGCTGACTGCCGTCCTGGACGGTGCTGACACGCTCCTGCACGAGCTCAGTCATTCGTTCGTCAAGCACCCCGTCGATCGGGTCGCCGACGAGTTGGCAGATGGGGACAAAGCAACGCTGGCCTGGGGGGAAGGACTCGTCACGGCCGCGACCAAGGCGTTCCGGCTGGAGTTCCTGCGCCGGTTGCCCGGTGTGTGGGAGCGGGTGCCGGGGATCGATCGGCTCGAGTTGAACGACAGCTACCCGAACTACGTGCCCGCGGTGGAAGTGGTGGTCGACTGGATCGCCGGGTTGCACCGGGTGCCGCGGGAGACGGTGCTGGGCCGGTTGAACGGACACTCGACCTCCCGGATGTGGTGGGCGCTGGGGAACGAGGTGCTCGAGGCGAGCGATCTGTCCAAGGTCGTGCCGGCGATCTCGCACGAGGCTGCCCGAACGGCGATCGCCGAACGGGTACGGCTGGTCTTCGCCAAGGTGTCCACGATCAAGGAGGGCGGTAGCGCCGAGGAGTTGGCGGTCACCGAGAAATTGTCGGCCGCCGAGGGAGCGGCAGCCGTCCGCGAACTCAAGTCGGTCGTCGAACTGATCGGATCGACCCCTTACCAACCGCAGCTCTGGGCGGCGAGTACGCCCTCCGAAGATCTGGAGATGGTGGACGCTGGTCTGGCCGCCCCGGCACCGGCAGGAGATCGCGAGGTACTGCCCTTCGAACCGCGTGACTTCTCGCTGGTGCCGGCGAGCAGCCCGTTGGACGAGTTCCTGCAGCGGTCGTCGGACGTTGCCCGGGATCTCGTCAAGGCACAGGGTTCGCGCTGGAACCGCCGGATCCGTCCGGCGGACGGAGGTTCGCTGGCCGGGTACGACGCAACGTTGGTCCTGGACCGGGCGTCGGTGCTGACGCCGTTGGAGCGGTACTTCGACGGCAAGGCGGTGAGCGGTGCCGAGCTGCGGCTGGCGCTGGAGACGAAGCTTCACGAGGACCTGCACTTCCTGGCGAAGCTGGACTCCGACGCCACCGCGGACGCGGCGGCGTACCGGGGTGATTGGGCGGTGCGGAACTTCGAAGAGGCCTGGACCGCCGCCGGTGCGGTGATGCTGCACGACGAGCTGGTGGCCGGTACCGGCCTGGCTGGGAGGTTGCCAGGATCTGAGCCGGGTGGTGCGGGAGAGCTCTATCCGTCGCTGGTGCGCGCGACGCAGGCTTTCGTTGCCGAGTTCGGGAAGGCCACCGGCCTGCAGGGTCGTGCGCTGGTGAACCGGCTCAACGGAGTCGGCGCGGCTGCCAAGTTCACCGAGTTCGTCGACGCGGTGTTCGAAGCGAGGGGGCTGGCCAAGCAGTCACCGCTAGGACTGCAGCAGGTCGAGAAGGCCGGGCTCCAGAACTCCGCGCGGATCCAGGTGAGCAACTGGCATCTTCTGAACGAGGGCACCGCTGGAGCGGCGGGCGCCTCGCTGGCCAGGGCGATGCTGTCGTCCGCTGTCGATCGGGTTCATCAGCCGGTGCCGGTAAACCAGAACGCCGGTGGCTACCAGGCACCTGGCAGCGATGGTGGTTCACCGTTGTCGCTGGGTGTTCCCGATGATGCGCGGGTGACGTGGTACCCCGAAAGGATGGTGCGTGACCCAGGAGCGGGGACGCCGTCGACGTTCGACGATCTTGTACTGCGGGGAATGCGGACCCTGCAGGGGCAGACTCGGGCGGCCGGCACCAACTGGAGCCGGGAACTCGTCGAGTGGCCCGGGATCGGGTCGCAGGACTGGGTCCGGTCGGGACGGGAGTTGGCGCTGGACCCGGAGGCATCTAGTGTGCTTCGGCAGATCTTCCCTGCCGACGGCTCAGGTCCACTGGTCGGCGCGGTGAGTCGCAGCGATTATCGAATGGCCGTTCACCAGCTGATTTTCAGCATGCTCCCGTTGATGGGCCGGGCCGCCGCGGTGGAGCCGGTGACACAGGCCGGTGCGAAAACGCTGGAATCGGGAGTGCTGGACGGCTGGCTTGCTGCGCGGGCCGATGAGTTCCTGCAGTCGCTGGGCCTGCCCGGCCTCAGTCCGGCCTACAACCGCTTGCAGCGGCCTGGTTTCGCCAAGGCAGCGGTCGCGGCTGTCGACGTCCTGCTCGCCAGGTTGAGTTCGATCAATCGCAGGACCGTGCCGGATCTGCGGTCCGAGCTGACCGGCGCTTTCGGGCCGGCGGGGAAGTCGGCCGCACTGGCTCAGTTGTATCTGGACGCCACGAGCCTCTCGGCCGCGATACCTGCCGTGGCCCGGGACCGCCTGAAGGCACAGTTCGAGTCGTGGATCCTGACGCTCTTCCGGGGCCTGGAAACCATGCCGGGGTCGGCGGACGTCAGACCACGCGCCATGGCGCGGGCCAACGGTACGTCGGACCGTCTGATCAAGATGGCGGCGGAGCTGGACGCCCGGTTACGGGTGGACCCGTCGCCTGACTGGAACACGCTCGCCCTGTATCGGGAGATGGATCTGTACGCGTTGCGAACACAGGGCCAGCTGGACGAGCTCGGCCGGCTCTTGCTGGATCTTTCGGACCGCACACTCCGGATCTGTCGCGCTGTCCGATCGCGCTGGAACGGGCGGGTGCGGGAAACCACCCACGGTGCGACGCTCGTGGACTGGGACGGCGCGATCGACATCGACCAGCTCTCCGTGCTGAAGTCCCTCCGTGAGTTGCTCCACGGCGGTGACGCCCCGTCGGCCTACCAGGGAGAGGTCAGGCTGAACGGGGTGAAGGCCGCGGTGCACGAGTTCCTGCATCACACGACGAACGACGCCGAGGACCTCGGGACGGAGCAAATCGCCTACCAGAACGCGGCGACGGCAAACTTCGAGGAAGGGATCACGGAAGCGGCAGCCATCTACTGCACGCCCGCGATCGTGCAGACGCTCCCTCAGATTCGGGACCGGTTGCCTCGGCGCTTCGACCCCACGACGGTCAGTGGTTACCACCATCTCGTCCTGGCAGTGGTTCCGGTCATCAAGTACGTCGCCGACCTGAGCGCGACCTCGTTGCAACGGGCGATGACCGAGTTCGCCGGCCACTCCTTCGGCAGCAAGTGGACAGCTCTGGGCGATTCGGTGTTCTCCGGGGAGGGTCTGCAGAGCGTCGTACCGGCAGAGTTCCACGACCTGGCCAAGCAGAGGATCATCGAACAGGTGCGGGTCGAGTTCGCTCAGTTGAAGACCGGGAAGTTGACCTGGGACGAGATGGGTGTGGCTGTCCCGGCCGGCCAAGCCGCAGGTGCTCGAGCGGTGCGCAACCTCGAGCAGGTCGTGATGGACATCAAGGCGACTCCGGGTGACCCGACCGGTTGGCACTCGCCACAGGTCCCGGCCGCGCCGAACGACCTCGTGCCGACCGCAACAGGGAGACAGAACTACCCGGCATCGTCACCAGCGTCCATGACCGATTCGGACTCCGTACCGCCCGACTACGCACGGGACTTCGGGCCGCGGATCAATCGCGCGGCAGACGCCGCGCCACCGGCGAGTCTGGACGAGCTGCTGGAGGCCTCGGACGAGATCGTCCGTCAGCTCACCAAGGCGGGAGACTCGCGCTGGAACCGGAAGGTCCGGGCCACGGACGGGCCGTCGAGCGCCGACTGGGACGGGACGATGTTCCTGAACCGCACGCGAGTTCTGGTCCCGCTGCACGGGCTGTACCAGAGGGGTGGAATCGACCCACTGACGGCTGCCGAGCTGGGTGCGCTGGAGGAGTTGCGGCACGAGTTGACGCACTTCCTGCGCCGGTACGGCGACGAATCGGCCGGTGACCAGAAGGCTTTCAAGGATCGCGTGATCGAGGATCTCGAAGAAGGTTTCACCCAGGCCGGAACCGTTGCTCATGGCACCGGGTTCCTGGATCGGACCGGACTGCTCGGCCGCTACCAGGGGGGACCTCTGGCCCGGATCGCCTACGAGACCGTGGCCCGGATCGCACTGTCGTTCAGCGAGGAGTTCGGGCTGCTCACCGGCCGGTCGGGCAGCTGGCTGCTCGATCACGTGAACGGGCGCGGCGCGGCCGAGAAGTTGCCGGCTCTGGTCGACGCGGTCTTCGATGCCGCCGGGCTGGGCACCGCGCTGCCGGCCGCGATGCATCGGCAAGCAAGGGTCAGGATCGAGGCCGACCTTCGGGGTTCGATGTTCGCCTGGGGTGAGATCGCCCCGGACCTCGCGCCCCGGGCGGGTCGGAGCATGGTCCGCGACGCGTTCGCGGTGGCTGCCCGGCAGCTCCCGCCGGCGCCACCCCAGCGGCTGATCGGTGCTGCCCGTCCACCGACGACGTCGGTTGAGCAGTCTGTTGTGGTCCGGATCACCAGATTCGGCGCCCAGCGAACCGTTGAGGATCCGCCGCTGACGGATTTCGACCGGTTCGTCGAGAACTCGGAGGGCCTCGTCCTGGCGCTGACCGATGCCGACCGGTCGACCTGGAACCAGGTACTGCACGACACGATCGGCGTTGGGAAAATTACTGGCGTCTCACACTGGAACGGGACGCTGGAACTCGATCTGCACGCCGCCACGGCTCCGTTGCGGACACTCCTGGATGCGCCGGAAGCGCTGGCCACGGCGATCGCGACGCGCGGCCTCGACTCGTACGTCGTCACTGTGCGCAACGCTTTGACGATCGTGCTGCACGAGCGGGTGCACTCCTCGAATCCGGCTGCTACCGACGCACGCGCCGAGCAGCGCGCGATGGCGAAGCCGGCCGGCCGCTCACTCGTGGAAGGACTGACCGAGGCGTTCGCCAAGCAGCAACTCGATGCCTTCATTGCTGCTTCCGGTCTGGCCGACCGGTTGCCGGCGATCGCGCACGGGGAGAGCGGCAGTACGGCGTACCCGACGGCGACCCTCGCGGCCCGCAGTTTGGCGAACCGACTGGGTCAACTGACCGGCCAGACCGAGATCGAGGTCCTGACAGACCTGGCCAGACAGGACTTCGCCACCACCTGGCCGACGGCCGTCCGCAAGTTGTTCGACGCGACCGGCGCGACCCACGCAGTGTCTCCCAGCCTGCTCCGGCCGGCCCTGGCCGGAGTCGAACGCAAGATGCGCTCGACCTTCCGCCAGGTCGAGGACCTGGAGTCGGTGTCCGCCCTCGCGAAGGCCTCGGCGATCGGGATCCGCACGATCGACGCGGGTCTGGAGGCCATCGCTCGCTTCGTTCGGCATCCCCACCTGCGCGCGACCCTGCACTGGCTCAGCCTGCCGACCGACCGATTGTGGAGTCGTCACCTCAGCCCGCTGCCGCCCCAGACCCACGGCACCGCCGGCCCGAGCTCACCGGTGGTGATCCACCAGGCGCCGCACGGCATCCGGCCGCCGGCGACGTTGGACGAGCTCTTCGACCGCTCCGCACAGCTTGCCCGCGGGCTGGCCGGTGGAGAGCGAACTCTCTGGTCCCGTAAGCCCGTGACCTTGCTCGACGATCTCGCTCACGCCGATGCCGAGGCGCTCGCCGACGGATCGATCGCCATGAAGGCGCACAAGATCGAGGTACTACGGGAGCTGCTCCGACCGAGTCCGGCCGGCGTTCGCCACGACTCCGCCGCCGTCCTGCAGATGCGTTCCACCGTCCGGGACCTTCTCCATGAGCAGTTCCACCTGATCAGAGCCGCTGACGATGTGACCGTCACCGACCTGGATCGCGACCTGTCCGATCTGTCCCTGGAGGAAGGAATCACCGAGCGCGCCGCGCTCGCCTCGCTGGACGAGTGCATCAGTGGGCTCGCTCTGAACCGGCTCGTCCCCGACCTCGCGGGGGGCGCGGTACCGGCTAGGTACGAGCGCTATCAGGCCGCTCTCACGGTCTTCACCGATCGTCTCGGAGCGTACGCCGGGATGAGCGGTCCAGAGGTTGTCGCCCGTCTGAACCGGGAGAGTGTGGCCCGTAAATGGCAGGTGATCGCAGATCTGGTGTTCGCGGCGTCCGGACTCGACGGCGTCGTCGGACCCGGATTGCACGCCGCGGTGAAGAGCCTGATCGTGCAGAAGGCCCGGGTACCGCTCCGAACTCTTGGTGGTTTGCCGGGTACCGCCTCGTCGCTCCCGCTGGCAGGACCCTTGGGGGAGCAGGCCTGGCGTGAGATCAGTCAGACCGTCGACCGGGTTCGAGCACATCCGCACCGGGTGCCGATCGGGCACGCCGCGATGAACAGGGTCCGCAGGCTGTCCGACGTGTTCGCCGGGCGATCGGAGCACAGCGGGCTGGATCAGCCTTCCGGGCACGTGACGGACGGTGACATCGAGGTGCTCCACTGGTCGCGGCTGGAGCTCGGCGATCTGAACCCCGCGGAACTGCCTCGGCCGCAGAATCTCGCCCAGTTGCTGGTGCGGACCGCGGTGGTGGTTCGACGGCGGATCGGCGCAGGGCACAGCGAGTGGAACGGAACCGTCTTCGAAACCCGGAACGGCCCCCGTGGGCGGTTCGGGTGTGGTGGCGACCATCCCCCGGAGACCCCCTGCGACTCCCAGACGTTGCTGCTCGACCGAGCAGATGTGATCAGTCATCTGAGCACCTTGCTGGCTCGCGCGCCTGGCGCGGCGGTGACGCTGGAGCAGGCTCAGGCGATGATCACGCTGATTCACGAACTCCTGCATTCGATGAGTCTGCGTGGTCAGGACTGGGCGACCGAACACGGATCCGCACGGGCCGTGGAGGTCAAGGCGCTGGAGGAGGGTGCCGCCGAGTTGGGTGCGGCGGACATGTGGCGGTCCGTCCTGGCAGATCTCGGGCTCGGTGCCGATGATGTTCCCGGCCTGGCAGGGGCTCGGTACCATTTGAAGTACGTCGGCGCCGTCAGGGAGGTCGTGAACGCGCTGTCGACTCCGCGAGCCGGCCTGAGCCCTTCCTCGATCCTGGCTGAGCTGAATGCGGTCGTACCGTCGCAGAAATGGCCGAAGGTGGCGGAGCTGTGGCTCCGCTCCAAGGACCTCCCGCAGAGCACGTCTGTGGCCGAGGCGGCGGCCGCCGAGCGCGAGCTCCGGACGACGTTCAGAGAGTTGGCGCCTCTCGGGGTCAACGATGTGTCCGGCGGGGCGACCGTGGGCCTGCGCGCGCTGGCGCGGGTCTCCGAGCGGATGCGATTGATGTACCTGGGGACGAGCGGTGGTCAACCAGCTGCACCTCCGCTGCTGCCGGTAGGGCCTGCACTGCCTGAGGCGGGCGGGAGTAGCGCAGTAGCCGCTTCGTCGCAGTTCGTGTTCCCGCCGTACTCGACTCAGCAGTTGTCGCATCGTTGGCCTCTTGTCGATTTTCTGACGTTGGGGGCGCAGGCCATCCGGCGGGTCGTCGATACGGCGTTGCTCGAGCAGGCCAACGGCCGGGCCACGGAACATTCGGTGCTGGAGCCGCCCGCGTCCCTTCCCCTGCTGAATGCTTTCGTCAGTGAGATCCAGCATCTGATGGCCTTGCGCGCTCCGGCCTGGTCGCAGGAGACCGACGTCGCGGTGATCGCGCTCCAGGACGGCGCGGAGGAGTTGCAAGCGGTGTTCTCGTGGCGCCGGGCGTTGGCCGGGATCGAAGAGGACAGCGAGGTTCTGAGGGCGATGACGCCGACCAGGTCGGCTCAGCCGAAGTACGCGGCCGCGGTGGCAGCCCTGGTCAGGACTCTGGCCGGCCTGGGCAGAACCTCTGACGGCGAGGTCCTGGCTGAACTCACCCGGCTGCCGGCATCGCAGAAGTGGGCGCGGGCCGTCGAGCTGTGGTTCGGCTACAGCGGTCTGTCCGAGCGGCTCCCGGCTGACGACGCACAGGTCGCCAGGGCGCTCGTGGAGCAGGAAATACGTGAGGTGTTCCGCGGTCTGGAAGCCCTGCCCATGGACGATGTTCGCGGCGCTGTAGAGGTCACCAGGCAGGCTTTCCGGGCAGGCTCGGGCCGGATGCGCCAGATCAGCGATTCCAGTGGGGAAGGGTGGCAGATCCATCCACCAGCCGTGTCGGACCTGGAGGTGGCCGGATGGCCGGCCGGGGCGAATCAACCGGATCCGGACTGGTTCACCTCAGGCATGCCCCGGCTCCTCACGGATACGGGCGGCAGTAGCGAAACAGTGCTCGGTCGAAGGATTCTGCGGTTTCCGGACGAGTACCCGGCACAACTACCTCGCCCGCGTACGCTCGATGAGCTTCTCGGTCTGCTCGCGGAGGCAACGCGGCGTGAGGTCGACGCGGAGCACTCTCGCTGGAACAAGACCCTGGTCACGATCAGGGGTGGGGCGCTGGGCCGGGCCAACTGGGATCACAGCGTGAGTTTTGATCTCGACCGGACGCTCACTCCCTTGGGCACACTGCTGGCGGTGCCACCTGGCGGTGGTCTGAGTCAGCAGGCCGTCCAAGCCGTGATCACTGCTGTCCACGAGTTCCTGCACCTGATGGGACAACGTGGTCACAACTGGGAGATCGAGCGGATCGCCGTGCAGGACCAGGCGGTGAACGCTCTCGCAGAGGGCGCGGCGGAACTCGGTGCGGTGGGAGTGTGGAAGCAGGTGCTGCGACAGATCCAGCTCGGGACGCCAGAGCTGGACGCGATCGCACCGGTCGTGACGGCCCAGCCGAAGTACGTCGGTGCCGTCGCCAAGCTGGCGAGAACCCTGGCCGGGCTGGGCAGGATCTCGGAAGCAGAGGTCATCGCGGAGCTCAACCGGGTCGCACCGTCGGCGAAGTGGCGGCGGGTCGTGGACTTGCTGTTCCACCACAGTGGACTTTACGGCCGGCTTCCGGCTGCCGAAGTACCGGCGGCCAAGGCTTTGGTCGAGGGAGATCTGCGCCTGGTCCTCCGGGATCTCAACGCTGTGCATGCTGGTGACGGTCCGGGCGGGGCTGCCGTCGCCCGGCGCGCGATCCCGGCGGCTTCAGCCCGCATGTACTGGCTCGACGCTGCCGCGGCTGGTGGTCAGCGAATCGATTCACCGCTGGCGTTGCGGAGTACCGGAGGAACGGCCGCACAAGTCGAAGTTGCTGTGCCTGGGGCGTTCAGGTGGACGTTCTTCGACCTTCCACGGCAGTACCCGGAGCACCTGCCCGCGCCGTCGACCTTCAAGGGCCTGATGCTGCAGTCGATCGAGGTGGCGAGGCGCTTGGCGGGTGCTGACACCTGGCACTGGGACGGATGGTTGGTGGAGACCACCGCGGTCAGGGCGTTCGCAGCCTGGGGCGGCACGTTGGTTCTCGGAGAGAGCATCACCGGCCCGTTGCGCTCGTTCTTCGAGCCGGCGCCGACGTTCTGCTCGGCCGCCCTGCAGATGGCCGCTCTCGAGCATCTGCTGCACGAATTGACGCACCTGTTGGCGACGAAAGGAGGTAATCGGCAGATTGACCGGATCCATTGGAACAGTGTCCATCGACTGCTCGAGGAAGGACTGACCCAGTGGTGGGCACAGGAGATGGTCGAGTCGTTCGCTGCCGCGCTGCAGCTGCAGCTGCGGGTACCTGGTCTCCTTCAAATGACTCCGGTCTCCAACGCGTACCCGGAGTTCGTCGACGCGGCCAGAGTGCTGGTGAGGGTGCTCGCCGCGCTGAACAAAGTTCAACCAAGCGAGGTGGGTGCTTTCCTCAACCAGTTCGGCTCGACGGCCAAGTGGCGGGCACTTGTCGAGCTGCTGTTCGCGGGGACCGGGATCCCGGCCATGGGCCGGATTCCACGGCTCGAAGAGGCCAAAGCCGAAGTCGTCGAACACCTGCAACAGGTCTACGGCGCAGCGCTGGTCAACGGGGAACTACCGAGAGGCACAGGTCGGCAGACCAGCGTGACAGCTCTGAGCTCGGCGGTGGAATTGATGCGATCGATCGAGTGGCAGGCCGCGGGCGCACCTTCGACGAGTTGATCCATCCCGTGTCACCGGAGATTCGGGTACCAGCTACCTGCTGTTCGCACGTTGCTCGCAGGTGAGCCACCCGGCGCGGTGAATCTCTCCAATGGTCAGTAGATCTTCTGACCATTGGAGAGATTTCGTGGAAGGACATCCCGAGATGGGCACGAAGAAGACCAGAATCACCGCCGCCGTGTTGGCCGCCGGAACGGTCGTCAGTCTGACGGTCACCTCCGAAGCGTCCGCGGCGCCCCGGCAGGTCAACTGCAAGGACTCCAGCTCCGTCCGGATCTACACCGAGGACTTCGGCTCGTTCTGTTTCCAGGGCGAGGAGAACGTCATCAACACGATCAAGCTGCCGGACGGCTCGATCCGCGGTGTCACCGGCGTCTTCGGCGGGAAGTGGGAGGGAGGGCTGTCAGTGGATCCCCACGACGGCACGGGCCGTTGGCAACTGGTGGCTTATTCGGCCGGCCGGATGATCACGGTACTCGAGCCGGCCCGCGGCGGTGACGTCCGGACCATCACCTTCCGGATGCCGCGGCGATAACCGAAAGTTTTACCAGTTGGGCGTGAAGTCTTCCCAAAGGTAAGAATCTGAGTAGAGTCGCGGCCATGGGGAGAACCAGAGTGGGGATCGGTTCGGCGGACGCTCTGAGCAGGTACGGGCTGGCCAATCTGCTGCGGGCCCGGGGCGACTTGGTGCTCCTGCTCGATGTCGACCTGCCGCAGGCGCAGGTGCTGGTCGTCGCGCAACTCCGCTTCGATCGGGCCGAGCTCGCGCGGTACCGCGCTCTTCTTGAGAATCCGGCCGCGCCGGTGGTTCTGGTCGCGGGTCCGATCCAACCTCAGGAACAGGTGGCTGCCGTCCAGGACGGTGTGGTCGCCTTCTTGGCTCGCGCCGATCTCACCGCCCGGCAGATCCATGAGGCCGTCCAGGCCGCGAGTGCCACCCAGCCCACCCTCATCCAAGCAGCCGGCTGACACTCCGGCTGCTTGGGTGGCGGGAACTCAACAGGTCAGGTTGCGGCCCGGGGACACGTGCAGGATGTGGGCGAAGCGTTTGAAGGCTTCGACGCGGTGTTGCATCGCCGCCGGGTTGCCACCGTCGCATTCCGGGTAGTTGATCGCTCGGATGGTGCCACCGAACCCTGCCCGGGAAAGCATTGCCTGGTGTGAGGTCAGCTTGGCGCCTCCCTTCTGCGTCATCCAGTACCAGACAGCGGTGGTCCAGGCGACGGCCGGATCGGTCTCGACCAGTTCAGGGTGGTTGAGCAGGTCCTTGCCGATGGCGTCGCCGGCGTTCTTGTAGTTGAAGTTCCAGCTCAGCATGATCGGGCCGCGACCGTGGTACGCCGTCGGCCCGGCCGGACAGCCGTAGCTCTGGGTCCGGTCGCAGAAGACCGGCCAGCTGGCCGGGTTCTGGTTGATCAGGTACCGCAGTTGGCCCGACTCGTGGTCGACCTGTGCCAGGAAGGCCGCGATCTCCCGCTTCTGGGTGCTCCTGGAACCGGTGTTGGCGAACCGGGGATAGGTTCGCAGGACGTCGACCAGTCCCTGGTAGGTGTAGAAAGGCAGGCGGTTCGGGAACATCTGCTCGAACTGCGCCTCGGTCAACGGCAGGTCCGGCCGATGGTGAGCCTCGGCGACCGGCGACGGCAAGAAGATCAGGGCGGCCAACGCAGCCGACGTGATCGCGGTGATGAGTCTGCGCACGAGGTGACTCCTCTGCTGGGTGGGGGCGGGTACCGGTGGAGTATTACCGCGACGAGCCCGGTCCAGGCAAAGAAACTGTGGTGCATCCGCAGGGGTGGTCCGCAATCTCCGCCGGTCCCGGCCTAGCTCCGATCGTGTAGGGCCTGCCGGTCGATCTTGCCGACGGCGGTGAGCGGCAGCCGGCCTATCCAGATCACCTGGGCAGGCCATCGGTCATCTGCGACTCCCAGCCGGTCGAGATGTTCGCACACCGCGCCGAAAGACAGCTGAGCGTGGACGGCGACCAGATATGCTCTCGTGCCGACCACCGCAGCCTGCTCGATGGCCGAGTGTGACCCGAGCAAGGACTCCAGTTCGAGGGCACTGTCGTGTCGACTGCCGTCCTGGATCCTGCCCTCGATGCTGAGCCAGTTGCCATCAGCATCGACGTCGAGGCGCGCGAGGTCACCGGTCCGGTAGAAGCCGCTGCTGGTGAAGGCCCGCTGGTTGTGGTCAGGCGCATCGAAGTAACCGCGCAACGTATAGGGCCCACGGCAACAAAGTTCACCGGCGACACCAGGTTCGACCTCGTCTTCGGTGTCAGGCACCAGAACACGGATCTCGTCGAGCGGCGAGAGTGCCGTTCCGACGGTCCGGGCACGTCGTTCGGCCGGTGCGTCGACCGGAGTCACGGTGCACAGGCCTTCACCCATCCCGAACAGCTGTCCCGCCCAGATTCCCAGGTCGGTCAGCCGGTCGAAGACGGGGCGCGGCACCTTACCGCCGGACAGCACCACCTGACGCAGCGTCCCAGCCACCTTGAGGAACTCGTCACGGGTCACCCATCCGAAAGCCGGCGGGCCGATCACGGTCGAGGTGACCCGCAACTCGACCACCAGCTCGGTCGTACGCTCCGGGTCGTCGACCGGGTTCACCTCCGCGAGCACCAGGCAACCGCCGACGCTGTGCACCGCGTGCAGTCCGCACACGATGCCGGCGTTGTGAACGAGCGGCAGCAGATGGGCCGCTCGTTCGAGTTCACTCCAGCCGAGCCGTTCGGCATAGGCGGCCGAGTTGTACCAGTACTCCGCCTGCAGCCGGGGGATGATCTTGGGAAGCCCCGTGGTCCCGCCGGACAGCTGGAACACGGCGATGTCGGTCGGTCCAAGCCTCGCCTGTACGTCGGCCACCGCCGCTCGAGCCTCTCGCGCTCCGAGCGGCGGGCCGAGGCCGGCGAGGCACACCCCCTCACCGTCGGTCGGCTGCTCCAGCATCCAGGTGTACACCAGGGTGGGAACTGCCGCCTGCACCTGCGCGGCGAACTCGACATAGTCGAACTCGTCATGGCGGCCAGGGATCACATGACCGATCGCGCCGGTCCGGGCCGCGATGCTCTGGATGACCTCGTGACGGTGCTGAAGCAGAGTGCACACCGGGCGCAGACCCGCCTTGAGCAGGCCGTACCAGGTGACCACGGTCGCGATGGAGTTGCCTGCCTGCAGGATGACCGCACCACCGGCCGGTACGCCGGTGGCCAGCAGTCCTGCCGCGAGTTGGTCCGATCGCAGCTCCAGTTCGGCGTAGCTGATCGATCCCTGCGGGGTATCGACCGCCGGCCGGTGCGGAAACCTGCCCGCGACCCGGCTGAACTGTTCGGCGATGGTGTGCCGCTCCCACAGCCCACTCGCCAGATAGCTTGCCGCCAGCTCGTCCGGATAGGGGACCGACCGGTCGTCGTTCGTCAAGGCTGCAACGCTTCTCGGTGTTCGATCAGTTGTTGCGGTGAACGCTCCGATCGCGGCACGAGTCCGGTGACGGCCGCACCGAGAACCGCAGGGAGGGCGAACGCGATGAACTGCCAGGAGACGTCGAAGTCGGTGGCCAGCATGGCGCCGTACGTCGGGCCGAGGATGCCGCCGACCCGGCCGACGCTCAACGCGACTCCCAGCGCAGCTGTCCGCAGTTCCTGCGGATAGTGATCACCGATGTAGATGTTGATCAGGATCTGGGTTCCGGTGGTTCCCAGCCCGGCGATCGCCACCAGCACAACGACGACGGCCGTCGGTGGCTGGAGGGCCAGTAAGGAGAAGGACCCGGCCGCTGCCAGGAAAGCCGTCACAGTGACCGGTTTGAAGCCGATTTGGTCGGCGATCGGGCAGGCGATCAGCGCGCCCACACCGGCGCCGATGTTGAGGACGAGTAGGAAGGCCAGCGACGACGACAGGCCGTAGCCGGCTTTGATCATCAAGATCGGCAGGAATGCGGCGGCGCCGACGATGATCAGCAGGCAGAAGAAGACCGAAGCGCAGAAGAGCAGCGTCGCGGCCAGGTATCGCCGGCCGAAGAGCGACCGTGCGAGTGAGGCGAGGGTCGCCGTCGGTGGACTGTCGGCTTCGGCGAGATCCAGGCGCGGCGCCGACCTGGGCAGATACCACCACAGGACGGGCAGGACAACCAGTCCCGCGACCGCACCGATGACGAACATCGGCCGGAATCCGTGGCTGGGAACGATCCAGGAACCGAGCAGACCCGCGAGACATCCGCCGACCGCGACTCCCGCAAGGCCGATCGCCCCGTTCAGCCCACGCCGGTGAGCAGGGGAGTGGTCGATGACCATCGCGGCTGCTGTCGGCATCAGGCAGCCGGCTCCGACACCGACCAGGAACCGGTACAGGCCCAGTTGGTCCTGGGTGGCGGCGGTGGCGCAAAGCCCCATGCTCACAGAAAACAGCGCCACACTGCTGGTGACGAGCGTACGGCGTCCGACCCGATGGCTCAGCAGTGCGGCAGCCAGCGCACCGAACAGCATGCCGAGCACGGCCAGTGATCCGATATGGCCGGCTTGTGCGGCGGTCAGTCGCCACTCGGGGTCCCGGATCAGCGACGGTACGACAGTGCCGTACATGACCAGGTCGTAGCCCTCGAGTACCACCGGTACGAAGGTCAGGGCGATGACCACCTGGGACGTCGGACCGGCGACGGTGCGGGAGGAGACAGACATGGCGGCGTACCTCCACTGAACCCGAACAGTGTGATGTACGTCATGCTAGAACTCACCCGACAGAAATGTCCATGTTTCAACGGTGTCGTCGATCGCTTACCGAAAGTCGTGATTTCCAGCATTTCTCACGAAAATTTCGAGGTGATCGATCTCTGCTCGCAGCCGGTCGATCGCGCCCACCGGACCGTTCTCCGGCCGAACCCGATCGGGGGTGGCCAGCAGTGCGGCGGCTGCCATTTCCGTCAGTGTCGTCGTCATGATGTCGACGTTCGTCCCCGGCTGGAACCACCACGCGACCGAGGTGCACAATCCGAACAAGCTCAATGCCGCGGTCGTCGGGTCCAGTGGCCGGAACTCCCCGGCTGTGACTCCGTCTCTGATCACCAGTTCGAAGGCGGCCAGAACCGCCTGCCGCCAGGCGATGCGTTGCCGGGCCACCTGCTCCGGAAGTTCGGCTCCCGGTCCGACCAGCAGCCGGAACCGGTCGGGATCGGCCGCGACCGTGCCGGCCGAATGAGTCACCAGCCGGCGAAGTCGTGAAACAGCCGACCCGTCGTCTCCGGCGATCGCCGCGAGCTCGGCGCCCGCTGTTGCCGTGACCTCGAGGATCAGCGTCACCAGCAACTCGTTCTTGCTTTTCACGTAGTGGTAGAGCGCCGGCCGACTGATTCCGACAGCTGTCGCGATGTCCTGCAGTGAAGTGCCGCCGATCCCCTGCGCGGCGAACAACCGCGCGGCACAGTCACGGATCTCCCGCTCGACCAGACCCCGGCGACGGCCGCCCAGTACGCGTCTGCGCTCGACGTCTCCGTCCATTTCCGCAGTATCGAACGAGCGCGGTGCCCGGACAATTCCCGGGCACGGACTCTGTGGTGCTTCCACAGGTGCGGCGGCATCGATCCCTCTGGGTGCGCCGTAGGGTTTCGCCGCAGCTCGCCGAACCGTCCAATGACATTGTCCGCACCGAGGATGCTGCGGAGGCAGACTCGATATGCTGCGGCGGCGCCGCAGCGTTTCTGTCTCCCGCCACTCGCCAACCGCTTCGATGGTGACGGTCAGGCCGTCAACCTTTGGAGTACCCATGCGTGCACGTCTCACCGCCGTCCTGCTTGCGATGGTTGCCATCGTCGGACTCGGTCTACCCGCGACGGCTGCGACGACCGCGACCGAGATGGTCCGGGTCGACGGCTGGTTCTGTGACAACCAGACCAGTAGCTACCTCCAGGTCTGGAGCAAGCAGTACCAGGAAGGCCGCAAGCCGATCTGCTACGGGTTGGTCGGCGGCGGCGCGCCCGCCCAACTCGACGTGAGGATCTGGGAGGTCACCAGGATCAACTCAGGAATCTTCAAGGCCCGCGCCTGGACCAGTGGCGGATCGATCGCCTGCGATCTGCCTCAGCGTGCGGACAGCCCACGCTGGTGGAACGACAACCCCCGGACCATCTGGAAGCTGGAGATTCGGCGCTAGTTCCCGGTCCGCCGATCGAGTACTGCCCAGGCGAGCGCCAGGCAGGCCACAGCGAAGGCGGCGAGGACACCGCAGCCGATCCAGACCGGATGCGAGAAGCTGCCCCCGTACGACGCCAGCAGGGGTGGGCCGAGTGAAGAAGCTCCGGTCGCCCAGAGCTTCTCCAGGCCGATCCCGCTGCCCAGTGCTTCGAACGCCCACCTGTTCGTCATCGCGAAACTGACCAGCTGACCAGGTAAAGCCATTTCCGGGACGGGGACGAAGGCGCCGGAGAACAGCACCTGGGGAAAGCAGATCAGCGGCAGCAACAACGTGGCCTGCCCGGGTTCCGAGACCAGCGCGGAAGCGAGCAGACCGACCGCCAGCGCGGCGGCCGAGGAGAGCAGCGAGGTCGCGAAGAGTTCGCCGTAGACGCTGAAACTTGCCGACGGCAACCGATCGAGAGCACGGAGTACGCCGAGCAGCGCGGCGTCGGCGAGAGCGAGCACAGGCAGCAGCAGGGTGAGTTTGGACAGTAGATACGAACCGAGTCGCAGGACGGACAGCCGCTCGCGGCGTACGATCGCCAGCTCGGTCACGATCTGGAGCAGGCCGTAGGTCAGGCCGAAGAAGAAGCTGCCGAAGGCGATCCAGAACAGGATCATCGCGCTGGTACCGGGACTCGGCGCGGCCGGATCGAACGCCCCGGCCCGGAACAGGACGGCGAACATCGCCACGATCATCAGCGGAGACCCGGCCATCACCGCCACCGCCAGCCGGTCGTGGCGCAGGATCTCCGCGCTGCGGTGAGTCAGCAGCAGCCATTGCCGCAGCACTCCAAGTCGTTGGCCACCCTCTGGCCAGGGTGGCCCGACAGGAATCTCGTCCGGCACCGATGGCGAAGCAGGGGTGCGGACGCCGTCGGCAATCGCGGCATAGACCTCGTCGACGGTCGCGGCTCCGAAAGCATCGGTCAGCCCTGCCGCGGATCCGTCGTAAGCAAGCCGGCCGTCCGGAGACAGGAACAGGACCCTGTCGCTTCTGACCAGATCCGCTGGGCTGTGGGTGGTGAGGACGACGGTGGTCCCCCGAGTGGTGAGCGCACGGAGCGTACGCATCAGACCGGCTGCGGTGGAGGGATCCAGACCTGAGGTCGGTTCGTCGAGCAGCAGCACGGTTGGTGCGGTCAGCAACTCGACGGCGATGCTGGCCCGTTTGCGTTCCCCGCCGCTGAGTGCACCCACTCGTACTGCGGCTCGCTCGCTCAGGCCGAGGACGTCGAGGACATCGGCGACCAGTTGATCGATCACCACCCGCGGCGTCACGGCCGGCAGCCGCAACCTGGCCGCGTAGGTGAGGGTCCGGGCGAGCGGCAGTGCGTGGTGAATGATGTCGTCCTGCGGCACGAATCCGAAGTCCGGGCCGAGCCGGCCGGGTCGACGGCCGTCGTGACGGACACTGCCGCTGGTCGGTTGCCGGACACCGGCGAGAGTCTGGAGCAAGAGCGTCTTACCGGCCCCACTGCAGCCGGCGATCACCGTCACGTCCGCCGGATGGATGCGCAAGGTCAGATCGGTCAGAACCTGCCGGCCACCACGGAGCCGCAGGCCCAGGGCCGTCATCGTGAGAACAGTCATCGAGAGCTCCTTCGCAGCTCGCCCGAGCTGATTGTCGATCCGAAAGTTCACTGGTTCTTACCAGTATTTCCTCACCGATTGCACTCTGTCGGTCGACGGCGATATCTTCCCTGTGAGTGCTGCCGAAACCAGGAATCACTGTCATTGACAAGGAAGTTCACTCCATGCCCGAGACAACGATTCTGGCCGATTTACGTCACGGCGAGTTCGGATTTCTCGACGGCACCGGACAGGTCTATCTGGACTACACCGGGGCAGCACTCGCACCGCGGTCACTGGTGCAGGCCGCTGCCGACCGGATCATCGACGGATACTTCGGCAATCCTCATTCGGAGAGCCCGGCGGCGGCCGCCTCCGATCGACTGGTCGCGAGCGCGCGGACAGCCGTTCTGCATCACTTTCACGCGGACCCGGCCGAGTACGCGGTGATCTTCACTCCCAATGCCACCGGGGCGATGCGCGTCGTCGGCGAAGCCTATCCTTTCGGCCACGGCGCGGGGCTGGTGCTGACGGCCGACAACCACAACTCCGTCAACGGTCTGCGGGAGTTCGCCCGTGGTCGCGGCGCGCAGACGACGTACATCACCTTCTCCGACAGTGATCTGAGGTTCTCCGACGACGCCGTCGGTGAGACGCTGCGCAGGGGTGGCGGTGGATTGTTCGCCTACCCGGCCCAGAGCAACTTCACCGGAGTGCAGCATTCGCTCGGCTGGATCGAGATGGCTCACCAGCACGGGTACGACGTGCTCCTGGACGCGGCGGCTTTCGTTCCCACGAACGAGCTCGACCTCAGCGTCGTGCACCCCGAATTCGTCGCGGTCAGCTGGTACAAGGTTTTCGGCTACCCCACCGGCCTCGGTTGCCTGATCGCCCGGCGGGACGCCCTCGACCGTCTGGACCGTCCATGGTTCGCGGGCGGCACCATCCATGTGGTCAGCGCCCAGGCGCAGTGGCACCAGATGGCCGACGACGAGACCGCCTTCGAGGACGGGACCCTCAACTTCCTCGGCATCCCCAGTGTCGAGGACGGTCTGGACTGGATCACCAAGATCGGCTTGGAGGCCGTCCATGATCATGTCGCAGGTCTGACCGGCCTGCTGCTCGACGGTCTGCTGGCCTCGGCGCATTCCAACGGACAGCCGATGGTGCGGATCTACGGACCGCGGGACGCCCACCGCCGTGGCGGCACCATCGCACTGAATCTGCTCGATCCGGCCGGCCGGATCGTGGACGAGCGGATCGTGAGCCGGGACAGCGCGGCCCACTCGATCTCCCTGCGGACCGGATGTTTCTGCAATCCGGGAGCAGGCGAGCAGGCGTTCGCGATCGCCACGCCCGACCTGATCGGCGCGGCGGGGAGCGGCCGAGGGACCATTGACGACTACCTGGAACGGCTGCGGCTGCCATCCGGTGGCGCTGTCCGGGTCTCGGTGGGGATCGCGACCAATGCCGCCGATGTACGGGCGCTCCTCGATTTCCTGTGCCGGACCTATCGCGACCAGGAGCCATCGATCGAGGGACTGCCGCCACGCCTGCGCTGCTGAGCTCTCAACCCTTCCAGTTGCGCCACGCCGCCAGCAGATCAGCGGTGAGCGCGCGGAGTACTTCGGGCAAGTTGGCCGTGAGGTATTGGTGGTCGCCGGCGAACACGCGCACTGCCGGGGCCAGCGTGGTGTGCTTGCCCCAGGCATCCAGTGAGTCGAGTGGGACCAGCGGGTCGTCACTGCCACCGAAGACACTGATCGGGAGGGCGAGGGGAGGCTCGTCGCGATAGACGTGCTGCAGGCTGGCGATGGTGTCCGCCAGCAGTGGGAGGTAGAGTCCCTGCACCAACTGTGGGTCCGGGGCGCCTGATATCGGTGGCAGGTCAAGGATGGTCAGTAGCGGTGCGATCCCTGAGGTCAGACTGCCCACTGCGTGATGCCGGGGCAGCTCCAGCCAAGGGGCAGGCGTGGCGGACACCATCAGTAGGGCCGGGCCCGCGCCCAGTTCGCGCAGCGCCCTCGCGGTCTCGAAAGCCAGCAGACCGCCGAAGCTGTGACCGGCCAGTGCATAGAGTTCGTCGCCTCGGTCGCGCGCGTCCGCAGTGATCAACGAAGCGATCCACCCGGCCATCTGTCGAATTCCGAGCAGGGCGGGTTCGTCGGTCCGCCGGCCTCGTCCTGGCAGATCGACCGCGACGACGTCGATCATCGCCGGCAGACCGGTCGACCAGCTCGCGAAGTACTCCGGTCCGCTGGCGGCCGGGGGAAAGCAGTACAGCCGCCCTCTGGCTTCGGGATGGCTTGTCAGTGCAGTCAGCTGGATCGCACCGACAGCCGGTTTCATTTTCCTCCCCGCAACCGGGTCAACAGCCTCGGCACCAACTGGTCCACGCCGGCGCTGTTCACCAGTTCCACCGACGGGATGACACAGTCCAACTGTCGCTGCAGAACAACGCTCAGCTCGGTGGCCATCAGCGAGTCGAGTCCCAGCTGGTCGAACCGCTGATCCGGCGCGATCCGCTCGGCTGTGGTCTGGAGTACGCCGGCCAACGCTTGGCGCAGTACGTCGGCAACGAGTCCCTGGGCCTCGGCATCCGTAGCACACCGCAGTCGTCCGGTCAGGTCGTCGTCCACAGCGGCACTTGCCGATCCGGCGCCGACAACGCGGCTGAACCGTGGCGCTGTCACCGTCGTCACCGATCGGGAGACAACCGTCCAGTCCATCGAGCCCACGGCCACCACCTCGACATCAGCCCGATCGAGCAGCTCACCCAGCGCGCGCAGGCCGTCGGCGGCCGTGAGCGCCCCGTAACCGCCACGCCGTAGCACCTCCGTGCCGCCGGTGCGATGGACATAGCCGGTGTCGCTGATCGCCCCCCACTGAACCGCGAGCCCTGGAAGGCCCACGGCTCGTCGTTGCCGCACGATCGCCTCGGCGGCCAGGTTCGCGGCGGCGTACGAACTCTGCGTGAGATAACCCACCAGGGCCGAGATCGAGCTGTAGACGACGAAGAAGTCGAGGGCGCGATCTCTGCTGGCGAGGTCGAGTTCGGCGGCGCCGGTCAGTTTGGGAGCGACCACGGACCGGACCCGCGGATCGGTCAGCTTCGGGATCGCCTCGTCGTCCACCAGCATCGGCGCATGGATGATGCCACGGAGCGGATGTCCGGTCCTGTCGATGGCCGCGACCAGGCGGCGGACCTGAGCGGGCTCACCGATGTCCACCTGGTACGCCGTCGCGGTCGCGCCGCGGCCGGTGAGATCCGCCAGTACTCCGGAGGCCTCCGGATGATCCTCGCCGCGGCGTGACGCCAGCGCTAGATGACGGGCTCCGGCCGCGGCCAGCCATGATGCCGTCGCGGCACCGAAACCGCCGAGACCGCCGACGACCAGGTAGGTGCCGTCGGCATCCAGTCGGGGTGGTTGCGCAGGGAATTCGATGGGTAGCGGCTCGCCTGGATCACAGCTGATCACGACCTTGCCGATGTGACGGGAGGTGCGTAGTACTGTCATCGCCTCGGACAGCTGGGCTGCCGGATAGACCGAATAGGGGAGCGGCCGGTAGGAGCCGTCCTCGATCCGCTGGGTCAGCTCGGTGGCGAGGCGGGCGCCGCGAGCCGATTCGAGCAGGCGAGTGATGTCGACACCGAAGTACGAGAGGTCGCCGTTGAACGGACGCAGCGGCAGGGAATGACCGGCCAGCATGTCCCGTTTGCCCAGCTCGACGAATCGGCCCTGAGGAGCAAGCAGTTCGAGGGCGCGGGTCGCGGATTCTCCGGCCACCGAGTTCAGCACGATATCGACACCGCGGTCACCGGTGATCTCGCGGACCTGATCGGCGAACAGAAGGCCACGAGAGTCGAGGACGTGCTGGTAGCCGAGTTGCCGGAGCAGGTCCCGCTTGGCGGGCGTACCCGCGGTGGCAATCACCGTTGCTCCGACCAGGTCGGCGTAGCGCAGCGCGGCGAAGCCGATCCCGCCGGTCGCACCTTGGATCAGCACAGTCTCACCAGCTCGGAGACCAGCCAGCCAGTCGAGTCCGTAGTGCACGGTGGCGAAATTGATCAACAGCGTCGTTGCGGCTTCGAACGAGAGGTCCGGTGGGATGGGGAGCACGTGCCGCGCGTGGACAGACAGGTGGGAGGCCAGGCTGCCGGGCCGGCCGGTCATCACCCGGTCGCCGACCGCCACTGAGGTGACATCTGAGCCGACCGCGGTCACGACTCCGGCGCATTCCGGGCCGAGCAGCGGCATCCGCGTCCCGGGTGTCTCGGCCATCGGCGGCACCAGCCCTTGAGCTACGGCGACATCGCGATAGGCGAGTCCGCAGGCGCGGACCTCGATCACCACCTCGTCAGCAGCAGGCGCCGGCAACTCCATCGCTGTCCAGGCGAGGCGGTAGTTGACTCCGGACTCCGCGACTTCGAGCCGGTAAGGCTGGTCGCCGGCCGTCAGCAGTCTGGTCTCGGTGGCCGGCAGATCGACGACCCGGGGAACGAACCTGCCCTGCGGGGTGAGCACCACCTCGTCCTCGTCGGTCTCGCTGAGGAGTTCAGTCACCAATTGCTCGACCGACGTGGTGCTGATCCGGCGTACCGGATAGACTGGGTTCTCGGTCGTGAGGGTACGCGCCAAGGCCCAAGCGGCTGCGCTGAACGGATCGTCGGGTACGGGGGTGAGGCCCTCGCCGCTCGTGACCAGCCAGGTCCGGATCCGGGTGCCGGCCGGGAGGCCGTAGCACGACTTCGCGAAACCGCGGAGTTCGGCCGCCAGATCGACCACCGACTCGGTGTCGCCTCGCCCGAAGGGCATCAGTACGACGTTCAGGCCGTCGGTGAACTCTCCCGACTCGGTGCGGACATTCATCCCGGCCGCTCGCAGGGCAGCTACCGTGGACTCGGCCAACGGATGCCCGCCAAGCACGGCGAAGTCTCGGCGGCTCGCGCCCTCGGTGGTGGCGGCGGTGTCACCGGTCGTTGCCAACAGCAATGAGCAGAGGTCGGCGGTAGGCAGTTGGACGATGTCGGTGAAGCCGCTGGATGCCAGGAGGTCCGGCCAGCTCTCCCGGGGCAGCACCGGCGTACTGCGGCCGGTGAACGTCCATGCCGAATCCAGCAACCCGTAGCCGGCCAGGAACATGTCGAGGTCGTGCTGCTCGATCGCCAGCAGCCGTCCGCCGGGCGCGAGCAGCTGGGATACTGCGCCGAGGCTTGCAGTCAGGTCTGCGGTGGCATGCAGAACGTTGGCCGCGACAACCAGATCGAAGCACCCGGTTTCCTCGATCGGCGCGTTCAGGTCGAGGGTCCGGTACTCCACGAAGTCGTAACGAGCGAATCGCTGGGCAGCGGTCGGCAGGAACGCCGCCGACACGTCGGTGAAGGCGTAAGTCGTTCTTTCAGGAGGAAGCACCGGCAGCAGCCAGGCTGTCGTCGAGCCGGTTCCCGCACCGACTTCGAGCACTCGAAGGGGCCGGTCGGCGGGCCACTGCTCGACCACTGCGGCCAGCACATCCCGCGCAGACCGGTTGACCGACTGCCACAACGCCGACGTGAGGTAATTCTGCTCGGCCAGCCGGTCCGAGTCGGCGAACAACAGATCCATCGCGTCGACCTCACCGGTGAGGATCTCAGCCAACTGTGTACCGCAGCGCATCACCATCCGCAGCTCCGCGGCCTGCCCGGGCCACCGATCCAGCAACTCCGCCTGCGACGGGGGATCGTCGACCGACAGACGATCGGCGAGGCCGGTCAGCATCGCCAGCAGCGGGTGGCGTTCAGCCGGTACGCCGGTGAGCGGTCCGATCTTGTCCAGGGCCTGGGTCACGTACCGCGCCACGAGTTGTTTCGCCTCGGTGAGAAAGGTTCCGTACCTCGCCTCGTCGAAGTCATGTTTGACCCGGGCAACCAAGTCGTGGCTGGAGACCGGCACGGGAGGATAACTTGCCCCCGGCAACGGTGCGGCGCGCAGAACGGTGTGCTGACGCAGGACCTTCGTCGATGCGGCTGCCTCGAACCGCTGGAACCGTACGCCGGTCAGCTCCAGCCGGACCGTGCCGTCGGGATCGGTCAGGACGAGATCGAACACGGCGTACCGGGCGGAGCTCACCTTCGGCCGGATGAAGACGAGACCTCGGGTGGCCGGCGAACCCCACCAGCGAACCGATTCGATCGATTCCGGCAGGAAGCTCTGAGCGCCCCACAGGTCAGCGACCAGGGGAAGATTGGCCTGAAGCCCGAGATCCACCAGGGCCGGATGCGCCAGGTAGCCGTCGAGCACGGCACTGGTCTCGTACTCCGCGAGCGCCCCATCGTCGGTCAGGCTGAGTCGTCGCAGGCCGCGGAAAGTGTCGCCGTACCTGAATCCGGCGCGTTCGAAGGTCTGGTAGATCTGCTCTCGATCACGGAACGGCGTGACCGGTACGTCGGCCGATGCGGAGGGTGGCCCGGACGACAGGGATCGCACGCGGCAGGTCGCGTGCTCCTGCCAGACCTGCTGGCCGCCGGATCTGGACGCGATCCGGAGCCGGCCGTTCGCGCCCACACTGGTCTGCAGGGTCACCTCCATCGCCGGGTCGTCCCACGGCAGGACCAGAGCTCCCGGCAACGTCAGGTCGGTGATCTCGATCGGCCCCTCGAACTGCTCCCGTCCGGCCGCCAGGGCCAGTTCCAGATACGCGGTCGCCGGTACGACGATCGCGCCGCCGACCTCGTGGTCGCCCAGCCAGCCGTGTCGCGCCGGCTCGATCGAGGTGGACCAGGTCGGCTCCACGCAGGGCAGCCGGCTGCCCAGCAGAGGGTGGACCGGCCTTGAGTTCCCACGATCACGGGTCCACCAGTCCGGTGTGCCGTTGAAGTGCCGTTCGTGCTGCCAGGGATAGGCGGGCAAGGAGACGACGCGGCCTGGTTCGGGGAACCACTGGGTCCAGTTCGCGACCTCGGAAGCGGCCAGGACAGCCGCGCAGGTGTTGCTCAGGGCATCGGCTCCCGTCTCGCCCAAGGTGAGGGTCGGGACGATCTGGGCGCCGCTCTGGCGGCGGATGTAGCCGGTCAACACCGGCCGTGGCCCGATCTCGACGACCAGGTCGCAGCCCAGTTCGGCGACCGCTGGGCCGAACAAGACGGGTTCCCTGACATTGCGCCACCAGTACGACGACCCTAGTTCCTCGCCGTCGATCGACCGGCCGGTGACTGTCGAGATCATCGGGATTGTCGTCGGGCGGGCGGCCAGGCCGGCCAGGCCTGTAGCCAACGAAACCTCCAGGCCATCCATCGCTTTGGTGTGGAAGGCGTAATCGAGATCTAGCTGCCGGAAGAAGACACTCTGCTCGAGCAACTCGTCGCCCAGCGCGCAGAGAGCGGTCTCGTCGCCTGCGACGGTCACGTCGGCCGGACCATTGATCGCGGCAATCTCCAGCTGGTCGCCGTACTTCGCGATTGCTTCCTCGGCCTCCGCGGAACTCAGGCCGACAGCCGCCATCCGGCCGCGACCGGCCGTGGTTGCCTGGGCCTTGCTGCGTTCGACGATCACCCGGCAAGCTGCCGGCAGATCGAGCGCACCGGCAGCGTACGCCGCCGCGACCTCGCCCACCGAGTGACCGACCACCATCGACGGCTGAATCCCGCGAGACGCCAGGATGGCGGTGATCCCCACCTGCACTGCGAACAGCAGTGGCTGTGCTACCTCTGTGAGGTGGAGTGGCCTGGTCGGTTGCTCGAGTTCGGCCAGTACCGACCAGCCCAGCGGGTCACGCAGCTCTGCATCGACCTTGCCCACCACCTCGGCAAACGACCGATCGCTGACCAGCAGGTCGGAGCCCATGCCCAGCCACTGCGAGCCGTTGCCGGAGTACGCGAAGGCGATCGGTCCCTCGGCCATCGATCGCCGGGCGGTTCCGACGGTCGCACCTCCGACCACGATCTCGTCCAGCTTCGTCGCGGCCTCCGCCGCGTCGTTGGCCAGGACAACGATCCGCTCCCGATGATGCCCCCGCCGTACGCACGCCGTGTGGGCCAGGTCGTAATAGGAATGAGTACTGTCGCCGAGCATTCGCGCCGCGTGACCGGCCGTTGCCGTCAGCGCTTCTTCGGTGGTGGCGGACACCAGGAACGGCAGGAGTCGTCGTGGGGTGACGGTTGGCTGCCGCGATGGTGCCGCGCGAAGAGCGGCATGGGCGATCGCACCGCCGAAGCCGAACGAGTTGATGCCGACGATCGGCCGGTCGGCGGCCAGCTCGACGGACTCCAGCGCGGGGGCCAGGCCAAGGGCGTCGAAGTCGATCGCGGGGTTCAGCGGGCTGGCGTGCACGGTCGGCGGGATCGAGCCGTGTTCGAGGATCAGGACACACTTCACCAGGCCGGCCATCCCGGCGCCGGCTTCCAGATGTCCGAGATTCGACTTGATCGAGCCGATCGGCAGCGGCGTACCGGCGTACTGGCCGATGGCCCGTCCGAGAGCGAGGCACTCGGCGGGATCGCCGGCCGGCGTGCCGGTCCCGTGCGCCTCGACGTAGCCGACCTTGGCCGGATCGATGCCGGCCCGCGCGTGCACGCGGCGGACGAGTTCCTCCTGCGCGTCGGCGTTCGGCATCGACAGTCCGGCGGTCCGGCCGTCGGAGCCGGCGCCAGTGGCAAGGATGACGGCACGGACCCGGTCGCCGTCGGCGAGCGCGTCAGCGAGTCGTTTGAGGACGACCACGCCACCGCCCTCGGAGCGCACGTAGCCGTCGGCGGCGGCCGAGAAAGTGTGGCAGTGACCGGTCGGCGACAGCATGGACGCCTTGGCGAAGCCGACGAAGTCCGCTGGGTTGAGCAGTACGTTGACGCCGGCCGCGAGGGTGATCCGGCTGCCGCCCGTGCGCAGTTGCTCACAGGCCTGGTGCAGGGCGGTGAGCGACGAGGCACACGCGGTGTCGATCGCCATCGACGGGCCGTGCAGATCGAAAAGATGGGAGATCCTGTTCGCGGTGTTGGAGGCGACCACGCCGATCATCGTGTGGCTGGTGATCGACTCGGGGTGGCCGAGCTGCAGCGTCGAGTAGTCCTGGCTGCTCACGCCCGCGTAGACGCCGGTGTCGGAGCCGGCCAGCAGGGCTGGATCCAGGCCCGCGTCATCGAGCGCCTCCTGGGTCAGCTCCAGCAGCAGTCGCTGTTGTGGATCCATTCTGCTGGCCTCGCGAGGAGAAATACCGAAGAATCCGGCGTCGAATCCCTCCACGTCATCGAGAAAGCCACCTGCCACGGTGTAGGTCTTTCCTGGCCGGCGCGGGTCAGGATCAAGGTACTGAGCTGCGTCGAAGCGGCTCTCGGGCGCATCGGTCACCAGATCCCGGCCGGCGGTCAGTGCCGTCCACAACTGTTCGGGGGAGGTCAGGCCACCCGGCAGTCTGCATCCGTACCCGATGATCGCGATGCCGTCCTCGTCGCTGCTCCGGGGGTGCTGGGAGTCAGCCATGACATTACCCTCCATCAATTGTTGCCTTTATCAAGCCCGATCAGTGCCGGACGTGTCAAGGAAACCCGAAGAATCATGGCTACCCGACCCCGGAATTAGAGTGAGAATCGCCTGACGGCGACAGTCGTCAGGCCGGGAGAATGTTGTGGTTCAGGTGGAAGACATTGGCCGGGTCGTACTTGCCCTTGACCTCGGCCAGGCGGAGGTAGTTGCCCTCGCCGTAGGCGGTGCGAATGCGGTCCGGCCCTTCGTCGCCGATCAGGTTCAGATAGACGGAGCCGGTGGCCCAGGGAGCCAGATCGGTACAGACGCCGCGAGCCCAGGACTTCACCTGCTCGTCGTCGCGCGGGTCGGTCCACTGTCCGAACGGGTGGACCACCCAAGCCGCGTGGCGATGCGGAAGTGGCCACTCGTCCGCACTCCGAGCGACAGCTCCGCCCCAGGGAATGGTGAGTTGCTGCGACGTCGACGGAGAAGGCATCTCGTCCGCGCGGGCGCAGTACCGGCTGATCGCATCGTCGGGGAAGGCGCTGAGATGCTCCGCGGACCAGTAGTTGCGGAAGCCGGCCGGGGTGTCCAGGGCGGACTGGATCGCGGCGTACGGAAGTTCGGCCACCATCGTCGCCTCCGGTGCGAGCTCGAACATCGGGGCGAAGAGGTCGCGGGTCTCGGCCTCCGATCCGGCATGGACGGCCGAGGCGACGACAAGTCGTTTTCCCTGCAGGTGCGGGGGAACGAAGGGCTCGGGCGGTCCGGTCAGGAACAGGACTCCACCACCGAGCTCCTCGGGGACGCCGTCGTCGAACAGGTCGCGATAGGTCCGGAGGACCTCGTCTCCCGCGACAGCCGGCCAGAACAGCATGGCCAGGGTCATCGTCGCGACCGGGCGTAGCCTGAAGGTGAGCGCGGTGGCGACACCGAAGTTGCCGCCACCACCGTGCAAGGCCCAGAACAGCTCGCTGTGGCTGGTCTCGTCGGCGGTCACCGATCGGCCGTCCGCGGTGATCAGGTCGACCGACACCAGAGCGTCGCAGGCGAACCCGTGTTTGCGTTCCAGCCAGCCCGAGCCGCCCCCCAGCGTCAGGCCGGCTACTCCAGTGGTCGAAACCCTGCCGCCAGTGGTTGCGAGCCCGTAGCGCTGTCCGGCTGTGTCCAGGTCGGCCCAGGTGGCACCTCCCGAGACGCGGGCGAGCCGGTTCTCCTGATCGATCTCGACTCCCCGCATCATCCGCAGATCGATCACCAGGCCGCCGTCGCTGACCGCTGCCCCGGAGACTCCGTGCCCGCCACCGCGCACGGCAACCTCCAGTCCCTCGGCCACTCCGTACCTCAGAGCGGCAGCGACGTCGTCCGGTGACGAGCACTGCGCTATCAGGCCGGGCCTCTTGTCGACCATCGAGTTGTAGACCACCCGTGCCTGGTCGTACGACGCAGTACCCGGTCGAAGAATCGACCCACCGAAATCACTCAGATCATCGGACATGACCGGCCGCCCTTCTCGGAGATCTCAACGATACGTCGAGATTCCTGCGGCTCGCGAGCGGTCGCCAGGCAACGCGACGGGCTGTTGCGGCCCGACCTCAGGATCGGAGTCATTTCATGTTTCGGGCGGGCCCAAAACCTTAGGTTTTCCTCGAGTTGTCCAGTGAGGAGAAGTGGAAGATGACGTCAAGAGCAATGATAGGGCTGGCCTCGGTATTGTTGCTGGGGTTTTTCGTCAGTAGCTCGGAGCGACCCGCGACGGCGGTGCCGACGGTCGAGACCAGCCGGGATGCTGCCTTCTCGGCAAGATCGGGGGCGCTGGCGGCGGCTCTCGGGCTGACGCCCGAGCAGGCGCGGACGCGGTTGAGAGCCGAGTCCGCAGCGACCGGCCTGAATGGGATGGCGGTCAAGGCAGCCGGGGAATCACTGGCCGAATCCTGGTTCGATGCCGGACGCGAAAAGCTCGTCGTGGGGGTGACGACCGAGAAGGCGGCCAGGGCAGTCCGGGCGATCGGTGCGGATGCCGTCATCGTCCCTGCAACCAGGCAAGAGCTCGACTCCCGCATGGCAACGATCGACGCCTTGGCCGCCAAGTCCGTACCGGCTGCTGTACGAAGCTGGTACGCCGATGCGAAAACCGGCCGGGTGGTGATCGAGGTCGTTCGCGGGCAGCGCACTGGGGTTGACGCGTTTGTCGCCGGCGCGGCGAGAGGCGGCCCGGTCGACGTACGGGAGGTGGCGGAGTCGCCTGCCGGGCCTGCCGCGGCAGGCGTCGTCGGTGGAGATCAGATCCGGATCGGAAACGCGGGCTGCAGCATCGGCTTCTCGGTCCAGGGCGGCTTCGTCACCGCGGGTCACTGCACTCGTCCAGGCGGCCAGGTCGTCGGCTGGGACGGATCGGCGATGGGTGTGGTCCGCGGTTCGTCGTACCCGGGCAACGACTACGGCTGGGTGCAGACCGGCTACGGCTGGTGGACGACGCCGGTCGTGGGCGGCTGGGGGCAGGTCCCCGACACTTTGGTCCGGGGTTCCGCCGATGCTCCGGTGGGCGTATCGACCTGCAAGAGCGGCTACCGGACTCACTGGACCTGCGGAGTGATCCAGCAGAAGAACGTCTCGGTCAGCGTGGCCGGCGGCAGGGTCGACGGGCTCACCCGAACGAACGTCTGCATCCAGCCAGGGGATTCCGGCGGATCAGTGATCTCCGGGGACCAGGCTCAAGGAGTCGTCAGCCTCTACGCCACCAACGGACCCTGCGTGTCCTGGTTCCAGCCGGTGAACGAGATCCTCTCGGCGTACGGCCTCCGCCTGCAGCTCACCTGACGCGACTGCACGTGAACGCTGGCCGGTCGTAGCCGGCATTCCCTTCAGAATGACGTAACGTGACGCCATGGTGGGGATGGCCGACGCTGTACTGCGGGAGGACCTTCGGACGCGCTCGCCGGATGGAGCCGTGGTCTCCTATCTGCCCACGCTGCTCGACCTCGAACTTCTCCGGATGGCTGATGCCGCCATCGCGACCGGAGTTCCGCTGGGCATCGTCTTTCCACTGCACGCCCCGGACGCCGCCCTGATGCTGGCCACGACGTCGGTGGTCGGCGCGGTGCTGCAGCACCGCGGTCTCGACGTACAGGTGGCGGTCGCGGCCAAGCACGTCGCGAACCCCAGCTACGACCGTCTTCACCTCCGTGATCTGCGGATAGCTGATTTCGTCTCCCGGGCCAGAGTGCTCGCCGACGGGACCGTCAAGGTCGTCCGCGAGTCGGCCGCCGGAAAGGGCCGCCTGTATCTGACCGGAGAGCTTGACCGCTTGGCCGCACTGCTGCCTTCCCTGGATGCCGTCGTGGCCGACCAGTCGGGAACGACGCCGGATGGCCTGGCGGCTTTGCTGGGGCAGAAGCCGGCGGCTCTGTATCTCACGAGAAGCCCCCTCGATCCCAACCTGGACCTTCTTCGCAGGCAAGGAGGGGCGGTCTGGGGAATGGACTCCAGCCTCCCCAACGGCTCCGATCGTCCGTCGCCGATGGCCTCCGCGCAGTTGCTGGCGGCCTCGGCCTCTGCGCCGATCACGATCACCGCACCCGAACAGTCCGGCCCGTACGACCACAGTTTGACGTCACTGTGGCGCGCCCTCGGCGCTTTGCTCGGTGCCTCGTCGGAGACTTCGCAACTTTCCTCGCTGGGTCGCCGGGCCGACGCCGGTGCGATCCGGTGGGCCTGGAGCATGTTCCATGTCGCCGCTGCCCTGCCGATCGATTCCAGCCGGTACGACGAGGTGGCGCGGGCCAATCCCTACCTGCCGACCTCACGGCTGGGCGAGGCCGCGGCCGTCGCTCTGGAGTTCGCCCGCGCGGCGACCGCCGGCCGGCGAGAAGCCTGGTACGAGGTCGCGAGAGCCTTCGACGATCTTGTCCGGCAGCCTTCGGTGAAACAATCCGCGCTGATCGGCTGGGTCGCCGAGCGGGTGAGCGCTGGACAACAGGGCGCTGTCGTAGCCCGTGGCGAGACAATGGCGGGCGCGATCCGGACCGCACTCGCGGAGTCGCCCGAAGTGCCTGATGGCTGCGGCCAGTTCGTGCGGGTGATCACCTTTGCCCAACTCCCGGCGGTGGCCGCACAAACGCCGTTGGAACTATGCCTCACCGGCGCAGTTCCCCGGTGGGCAGCTGGTCTGCTCGCCGCTCCTCCGGGTGCGGGGCTGACGGTGATTGCCGGTGGTCCGGAGGAAGCAGCGAGGGTACGGCGTGCCGTGATCAGCGCGCGTGAGGCGTTGCAGGAGATCCGTCGAGAGACCGTGACCGTCACGGCCACCCGGCTCGGGGTGGAGCCACTCATCGAGTTTCGGCCCACCGAGCCGGAGGTCGGGTTGACCCGGTACGACGTACCGCTCGATGCCATGGACAACAATCCCTGGGAACCGTTCAGTGGAGACGTCGATCAACTGGTGATCGGGCTGCTCGGTGAGGTGACCGAACGCCCGCACCTGGCCGGTGGTGAGAGCGCGCAAGGTGTTGCCGACGCGATCGCTGTCCACCTGGAGAACGACACGGTCATCTTGCTGGCACCCAACAGCCTGGTGACCCGACGCCGGCGTGAGCGGCTGGCCAACGTCGCCGCGAAGTCGATCGCAGCCGGCGACATCCTGCTGCTGGTCGATCGCGAGGCCCGCGCCGATCTGCTCGGATCGGTGCTGGCCCGCCTTGCGGAAACCACCGCCTATTCGACGCTGCTGTTGCTGATCACCTTCTGGCACGAACGGATCGGGCTGGCTCGCGGTGGTGACCGGACCTACGCCGACATTCTCGACCGGATGGCCGGTACGGCGATCACCTCGGACTCGACGATCGGGACCTGGATCCGGGGCGAGGTCGGCGGACCGGCGGACAAGGCGGATATCGAGCGGGTCGCCACCGCGATCGGTGACGACGTCCTGGCGGCTCAGGCGACGCAGGTCGGATGGGCTCTGACGACGCTGCATCGTGTCCATCGCAAGCTGGGCAGGTGGCTCGCGGCCCAGCTCGACGGCGCCAAGACCACGCCGGGCGACGCGACGGTCGACGCCGCGCTGGGCGTTCACGTGGCCGACCTCCTGGATGCGGTCACCTCGTGGCGAGTGGTCGAGGTGGAGGCGGACCGGTACGAGGTCGGCCCTGCCCTGCTTGGTTCGATCCTGTCCAGAACGGATCTGGACGATCCCCTGGTCCGGAGAAGGAGTGGCTGACTTGTCCCTGCCAGATTCATTGCCAACAGCACCTTCCGTGCAACATCTGCACGCCCTGCTCGGCGTACTGGCCGACCATGTCGTCGATCGAGCCACCGGCGCGACCCTCGAGCCGGGCCGCCGTCTGTCCAACGACTTGCAGAGCCGGCTATGGCTGGGGATGCTCGCACCCGAGGCCCAGTTGACGGCCGACGCCCTGCGAGGGAACACTTTGTCCGGCAAGCTTGTGCCCGCAGCCCAGGGCTTCACCTTTCGCGTGGCCGCCTTGCCGGCGTCGCTGCGGCTCACGGTCGATGCTGCCGTCTACGTTCCCTTGCACCCCACGGTGACCGAACAACGTGAGGCCGCCACTGGAGTACCGGACGAAGATCCCGACGCACCGGTGCCCCAACACACCCAGCAGGGGTACCCACTCACCGTGGTGTGGGCCAAGACCGCCATCGAACCGGTGACCATCGAGTTCACCGTCGACGCGACCACACCGCGACGGGTGCGGATCGCCGAGACCGAACTGGCGGCCGCGCTCCGGCGCGCGTTGATCCCGCCGCCGGGATCGCAACGGCTCCGCCCCCGGCGGGTGATCAGGCCGGCCGGGATGCTGCCCCGGGACTCCGATCTTATCGACGAGGTCACCTGGGACCTGTACGCCGCGATGAACCTGGTCAGCCCCGCCGACCTCCAGCCGCCGGAGCTTCGGGCCGCGCTGGATATCGAGGTGGTCCCGAGCATCGATGCGGGCACCGAGATCCTGATCAGCGTCGTCAACACCACCGCGGTGAGCACCGCGCAACTCTTCGACGGCCACAACGCTTACGACCCGGCGAGCATCGACCTGCGTCTGTACGAAGTGAAGCTGTCCGCCGAGACGACCGCGGAACTCGCGCCGTACGAGCTGGAACAGGTCGCGAAGTCCTACCGGTACGACCGGATGGTCCCGGCCTTCGGGATCGCCTGCCCGGTCAAGGTCACGCGGTCAGGTGACGATTCGGCCACGCTTCGGATCGAGACCGCGAACGCCGCCGGGCAGGAGACCGGGCGTGTCCATCCCCGGGCCTGGCTCGAGTTGCCGGGCGCTGTGCCGCGCGTCATCGACACGTCGTTCGAGTCGTTGGTCAGCGATCCGGTGATAGCTGTCGACGGGCTGGTCAGGGCTCACCAGGCCTGGGTGGACCACCATTGGAGTCCGGTCCAGCTGGACCGGTTGCAAGCAGAGTTCGGGTGGGACGCGGCAGCCCGCGCGGAGGCCGATGCCGGTGCCGAGGCGGCTCGGCGCGAGGTCGAGTGGGTCGCTGCCGGACTTGAGTTGCTGCGCACGGACCAGGATGTACGCGATGCTTTCGTGTTGGCCAATCGGGCGATGGCCGCCGTTGCGGGCTCGGCGTACACCGCCTGGCGGCCGTTCCAGATCGCGTGGATCGTCGGCTGCCTGCCGGGAATGGTCGACCCCGCCACTCATCGCGACGTCGACATCGTCTGGTTCGCGACCGGTGGTGGCAAATCCGAGGCCTACCTGGGATTGATGGCGACGACGCTGTTCTACGGCAGACTGACCGGCGTCACCGCTGGAACGCAGGTCTGGGCTCGATTCCCGTTGCGCCTGCTGGCGCTGCAGCAGACCGAGCGCTTCGCCGCCGTGGTCTGCCAAGCTGAGCTGGTACGACGTGGTGACCAGCGAATCCGGTTCGGCGAATCCTTCGGTCTGGGGTATTACGTCGGTGGCGGCAACACCCCCAACCAGCTGTACGAACCAGGCGACAGGTACTACCGAGGCCTGGATCCCTACGCTCCCGAGACAGCCGAACGGTGCCGGATCCTCGAATCCTGCCCGGTCTGCGATCGGCCCCTGTCAGTTGCTTTCGACAAGGAATCCTGGACGATGCAGCACAGCTGTATCGGGATCGATTGCCCGCTGCGCGGTGTTCTTCCCTTCTGGGGCATCGATGACGAGATCTACCGCCACGCGCCGTCGGTGCTGGTGGGAACGGTCGACAAACTCGCCCTGATCAGCCAGAACAAGAAGTTCCGGATCCTGCTCGGACGGCCCGAAGGCCAGTGCCCGCAGCACGGCTACACCGTCGACCGGGAGAACAGTGTCCGGCGAGCACGGTGTTTCGTCGGCGGCTGCTCCGCCACCCCCGGTCAGGTACCGGCGGGGTTCGGCCACATCCGGCTCGAGATCGCCGATGAGCTGCACTTGCTCGAGGAGAGTCTGGGCGCCCTGGACGGGATGTACGAAACCCTTCTGCAGGGAATCTCCGAGGCTCTGGGCAATGCCCCGCTTCAGGTGGTCGGAGCGACGGCCACCATCGAGGGTTACCAGAACCAGGTGCGCCAGCTCTATCAGCGGCCCGGCCGGCGGTTCCCCGTCAACGGTCCGACCGTCAACGAGAGTTTCTGGGCGGTGACCCGGCCGGACGACCCACTCCGGAGCTATCTCGGCGTCCGCCCCCGCGGCGTCACCATGGTCAACGCGACCTGCGACATCGCGGTCGCGCACGCGTCCTGGCTCCAGCAGTTGCGCGATGATCCGGCCAGGGTGCTGACCAGAGCCGGTCTCGACCCTGAGGATCCCGACGTCCTCACCTCTGCCGCTGCAGCATGGCAGGACCTGTACGAAGTGATGGTTGCCTACTGTCTGCGCAACGAGGACCTGACGTCGTTCACCCGCGACAGCGATGTCCAGGATCTGCTCGCCAAAGACGTGAATCTGGCCACTATCAACGGTGACGCCTCACCAGCACATGTCCGGGACGCGGTCCGCCGGCTGACGAACCCGCCGGCCGATGCCGAGGACCGGGTCCGGATCATCGCTGCCACCCGGGCGATCGGCCACGGGTTCGACGTGGCCAGGCTCGGCCTGATGGTCGTGATGGGAACGCCCACCCAGGCAGCCGAGCTGATCCAGGCGTCCGCACGGGTCGGCAGACGGTGGCCGGGTCTTGTCGTCAACGTGATCAACCCGACCAGGGACCGCGACGCGAGTGTTCACCGGTACTACGCCGACTGGATCCGCTTCCTGGACCGGCTGGTGCACAAGGTTCCGGTGAACAGGGAGTCGCTTCCGGTACTGCGGCGGGTGCTGTCCGGCGGCCTGATGGCCTGGGTCCTGCAGGTTCACGACGCGTCCTGGCGGTCCGCCGCGACCGGGCGGAAGTCGTTGGCCGGGTCGGTGGAGTTCGCCGCTGCCGTCAACTCCGGTTTCTTCGATCGGCAGGTACTGATCGACGATCTGCGCGCCGGGTTCGGCATCTCACCCGATGAGCCCCGACACCAACTGCACCGTGCGGCGATCGACGAGTGGGTCGACCGGGAACTGCTGACACTGCCGATGGAAGCGAGAGCCGGCCAAAAGCTGGCTGCCCTGCTGCATCCCTCGGTTCCCCGGTCGTTGCGGGATCTCGAGGAATCCGTCCAGGTCTTCGGCACCGTCTAGGAGAGGGCGTCCACGATGACGACAGTGGAGATGGACCGTACCAACATCCAGGTGCTGTGGCGGCATCTGCCAGAGCAGCCGTTCAACTGGCAGGGGATCGCCTCGGTGATCGGCCGGCCGCCGCGGCAGGTGTCGGTCCTCGATGTCCACGAGGACTGGGTGGCGCCGATGCTGCACCGGCTGATCGAGCCGTTCGCTCTGGCTGCCGTACCCGGCTCAGGCGCAGGACTGGGGCTCGACATCATCGAGCACCGCGCCTTCGAGCTGGTGAAGGCCGAGAGCGGCCAGGCCGAGCGGTTCCCGAACACCTATCTGTGCCGTACCTGCGACAGTTTCCGCCGGGTTCAGCTGACGGACCCACCGCCGGGTTGTGCAGGGCACGGACCGATGAAGCAGCTGTCGTACGTCGAGGTCCACAACTGCGGTCACCTGGCGGAGTTGCAGGCTCCCCGCTGCGTCAGGAACTGTGGTGCGGCGATGAGGCTGTGCAACACCGACCGGTTCCGGACCGGCAAGTGGTTCTGGCTGTGTTCGGGGTGCCGGCAACGTTCGCGGATGCCGGTCGCGCGTCGGTGCCAAAGCTGTAGTGCGGGGAACGTCCAGGTCATTCGGGTGCCGAAGAGCTCGGCGTACTATCCGCAGCAGATCACGGTCCTGAATCCGCCGACTCGCACACAGTACGACGCCGTGTCGCACGACAGTGTGTACGCGGCAGCGATCGCACAGGCGCTCGAGGTGTTGCCTCCCGGCCTGGACGAGTTGTCGGCGGCGGGACAGGCGCCGCAGGATCCCGACGACACCGTCCGTCAGATGGCCGCCAAGCTCCAGATCACTGCGGACAACCCACTCTTCGAGGCGATGCTGACCCAGGCACGGGTGACCACCGGCCGAAGCCAGGCGTGGCGAGAGGAGGTCGACGCGCTGGAGTTGGACGGGGAGCGACTGGCCGCGCTGGGTGAGGAATGCAGGCAGCTGTCTCTCGCCCTGGACGCGGGCCGACTCACCGCCGGCGAGCTCCTGACGGGTGCTGCCGGCGACTCCGAACTGGTTGCGCGGTACCGGGGTTACCAGGAGTTGTTCGACCGGCACGGGATCTCCGACATCACCCTGCTGCGAGAGCTTCCGGTCGCGTTCGTGGTGGCGGGCTACACCCGGGGTTCCGATCGCGCGGTCTCCTCGACGCCGCGCGGTGACGCGATCGCGACCACTTTCAAGTTCTTCGAGCAAGGACGATCGAGCCGGTTTCCGATGTACGGGATCCGGACCGAGACCGAGGGACTGCTGGTCCGCCTCGACCCGCTGCGGGTGGTCGAGTGGCTTGTTGCCTCCGGCATCGTTGCCGATCCTGGGCCGAGCAGCGCGGCGGCGGCCCGGCGGTGGCTGTTCAGAGCCATCGATCCGGTGACGAGCATCTTCGATCCGCCGGACAACCAGATCAGCAAGGCGGTGCTGGCTCTGACCCACTCGGTGTCGCACCGGTTCATGAAGGCGCTGGCGGCCCGTTGCGGCCTCAACGTCGACTCGCTGGCGGAGTACCTGTTCCCGTCGAACACCGCTTTCCTGATCTACGCCAACACCCGCAGCGAGTTCATCCTCGGTGGGCTCGAGCACGTCTTCCGGTTCGACCTGGCCGACGCCATGGACGAGTTGGCGGCCGAGACCCGGTGTGTCTTCGACCCGCCCTGCCGTGAGGCCGGTGGCGGTGCCTGTGCAGCCTGCCTGTACGTGTTCGAGGCCACCTGCTGCCGCTTCAACACTGTGCTCGACCGCAATACGCTGTTCGGCTCGATCCCGCCGCCGCCCGGCGCCGAGAACCCCGCTGTGATCAGTTGGCAGGCATTCTGGCCTCGGTGACCTCACCTGCCTGCCAGACCTCCGTGGCCGGGACCGGTCGATGACCACGCTGCAGCAGTTTGCCGGCCAGCCCTTGCTGCTTGGCGGCCTCGCCGTGGACCAGCATCAGCCGTCCGGGACGCAGCCGGTCGGCGATGCTCACCAGTTCGGGTTCGTTGGCGTGGGCGCCCAGATGGAAGCTGTCGACCCTCGCCAGCACCTCGACGTCGTCCGGAGCTCCGTACCGGTTCGGAAGGGAGAACCTGCCGCCTCGTCCGCTGGGTCCGGCCAGCTCGAGCAACCGGCCACCTGGCGACTGAGGGTCCTGGTAGCCGACCAGCAGCAGCGCTGATCGGGAATCCGGCAGCACCCGTTGCGCCCAGGTGACCGCTGGGCCGGAGCTCAGCATGCCGGAGGTGGCGATCACGACACCCGTCTTCAGGCGGATCTTCTCGTCGATCGTCTTGCCGCGCTCGACCGCACGGACATTGCCGCCGAAGATCCGCAGCGGACCGCCCTTGGGACCGTCGTACCGTTCGTAGGTCTCGGTGATGTCGCGAGCAAGACCGTCGACCAGCACCTCGACATCCGGCAGGTACTCCGCGCAGATCAGGGCGACCTCCTGCGCCCGGCCCAGGGCGAAGGACGGTACCAGCGCGATCCCGCCCGCATCGAGAGTCGCGGTGACGGACCGGACGAAGTCCTTGACGACCTGCTGTCGCGGGTCGGCGCCTCGCTGCCCGGCGTACGTCGATTCCAGCAGAACAAGGTCGGCTGCGTGGGCGGAGGCGATCGGCTTGAAACCACCAACCGTCGCCTGGCCCGTGGTCGACACGTCACCAGTGACGACTACTCGTCGCTCGCCCGCGGTCACGACCACGCCCGCTGCCCCGACGATATGACCGGCGTCGAACAGCTCAATGGTCAAGGCGCCGACCTGCCGGGCGCGGTCGCAGGCGACCGGGTCGAGGCGATCTAGCGCGGCGTAGACGTCAGCCTGCGAGTACGGCGGCAGCGCGCCGCCCTGCCAGCGGCCGGTACCGACCTGGTCTTTCATCACCTTCGCGGAATCGTTCCACATGGTGGCGAGCAGATCGCAGGTCGCGGTGGTGGCAAGCACCGGGACCCGTGGCTGTTTGGCGAGGACGGCCGGCACCCAGCCGCCATGGTCGTTGTGCGCGTGGGTGACGACGATCGCGTCGATGGGACCGGCCAAGGCACGCTCGATTCCCGGTGGAGCCATCGACTGCTCGTCGACACCGGACGGCCTGGTGCCGCAGTCGATCAAGATCCTGGTGCCGCCGGCCGTGACCAGCACACAGGAACCGCCCACCTCGGCTCCGCCGCCGAGGACGTCGACCGTCAGCTGGAGCTCGGTGAACGCCTCCAGCCGGGGCGGCTGCGCGACTGCGCTCAGCAGCCGTGGCAGCCACTCAGCGACGCCTGCCAGGGCTGCTGGATCAAGGGCGCCGGTCAGGGATCGCAGGGCGGCTTCGCGAACCGCGATGGAGATCGGTGACTCGGGTTCCTGTTCATCCCGGGGGGTCTGCACGACATCGTGATCATCCACGCGCGGAGTCAGCACATCAGCCAGTAGTTGGGCGGCGACTGGGAGCTCAGTCAGCGACGATCGCAACGACGCCAGTTGCTGCTCGGTCGCCACCAACCTGGCCCTGGCCGTCTCGAGCTCCGACTGAAGGTCGGCGTTGAGATCGAACTGCCGTTCACGATCCAGCTCTGCCGCGTCCGCGCGGGACAGGGCCTTGTCGCGCTGGCCTTTGATCCGGCTGATCCGCTCTTGTTCCCGGTTGACTGTTCGCTCTTCAGCAGTAGGCCGCGCGGCCCTGCGATCTGTCCGGCGGGCATTGCGGGCCTGTGTCTTCGCCTGGTCGAGGAGCTTGCGGATCTTCCGGGCAGCGGCGCCCGCGGTCTGCGGATCGGCGTCGATCAGCTGTGCCGCCAGCTCGCCGTCCGGGTGCGACTCGTCGATCCGCAGATCCGTGCGCAGGTGTTTGCGGAGCGGCGCATACCCCTCGATGATCTCGAGCACCCGGTGCGCGCTGTGGGTGGTCAGCCGGTCGTCCAGCCCCGGTGCGCCGCGCTCGTCGGCCAACTCGAAAGCACTGAGCAGTACTGCGGTCACCGGCGTCGGAAGCAGGCCGACCGCAAGGGTGCTCTCGAATCCGGTCGTCATGCCCCGACCCCGATCCCGTCGACGACCCGGTGGGCCACGGTCAGCACCGGCTCGGTGGTCACCAGGTCGGCGTCACCGTCCACCGGCAGGATCGCCCCGACGATCTCCAGTGCGCGGAGCACGTCGGCGACCGAGTCGAGTCCGGCCTGCGTCACCAACGCCGTCACTTCCGGGTCTTCGCTGATCAGATCGGCGAGGTCGTCCCGTCGGGTCGGGTCGTTGTCGGCGAGAATCGCGGCGGCGGCGAACACCGCGGCCAGAGCGGTCGACACCTGGGTGTCAGCGCCGAGTCCGCACTTGACGACCAGATCCTTGGCGCCGGCTGGATCACCGAGGTGCTCTCGCAGTCGGGTCAGACCTTGCACCGGGGACAACGGGCGCCCGTCCGTGAGGCCGTTGAGGACGAACTCGACCAGCGTCGGCCACCCGCCGGTCGCCGCCAGCAGGTCATCGCGCTCGTCGCTGGTGCTGAAGGTGGCGTTGCTCTCGTCGCACCACAGCGCGATCCCTGGTTTGTCGACTCTCCCCAGAGCGACCAGCTGATCGTCTTCGTGCAGCCAGGAAGGCAGGGCGTTGGGGGTGAGCACGACGACCAGAATCAAGCCCTTCCTCGTCGCCGCGTGCGCATCCCGGGTCGCCTTCAGGACGGTGGCAGCCTGGGCCGCTGTGGCTTCGTGCAGGTTGACCAGCAGCATGGTCGGCCGGCTGATTCGTCCTGCGGCCGACAGCATGCTCTCCGCCGTACCGGCCGCGACCGACTGCACGTCGTAAGCACCTGCCCGGCCACGGTCGTGGTACTTCTGCAGGAAGACCGAGGTGCGGTCCGCGCCCAGGGCCGCTGTGCCCACGATCAGGTGGGTGGCTCCGGCCTTCTTGAACAGCTGCCCGACCTGGCGAGTGGTCAAAGGGGAGTGCAGACTGGTGTCGGGGATCGGCTCGCGGTACGAACCCGCGTCCAGCGAGGACGGCAGGGTCAGCCTGTTCTCGGCGTCGTAGAGAACCTCCGCAATGTCGTCGGCGGTTCCCAGCAGACGCAGTACGTACGGCGTACGCATCCGGTAGCGGCCGTTGTCCAAGGTCAGCAGCCCGAGATCGCGGCACTCGGTGACCAGGCCGTGCAGATAGTCGATCGGCAGATCGGCGAAACCTGTCGGCCAGTACTGCCGGCACTCGTCGGCCAGATCGGCCAGCCGGAGACCCTCGTCGATGCCGTGCTCGTGCGCGGCCAGAGCGATCGCGTGCACGATGACCTGGTAGCGGTGATCCAGGTTGAGCGTCAACGCGTACTTGGTCCGGAAGAGGTCGGCCAGTTCCTGGTTGTCGAGCACTCTGCTGATGTCCTCGTCGGAGACCGGTTGGGGTGGTCCCGATCCGACCTCGCGCTGGATGAGATCCTCGATCAACGCGCGCCCGAACAGTTGCAGCAGCGACGGAACGCTGTTGGTGGCCGCCAGAATCCGGGCGGTCTGGGCCGGCGCCTCCTCGAAGGTGAATCCCATCGCCGCCATCGGCCGGGTGATCAGGTCCTGCGCCGCCTGGGCGCGGAGCGGACCGACGACGATCGGCTCACCCAGGTGGGCCAACGGCTGATTGGACAGCGAGCTGAACCGGGAGGTCCGGTGCAGGCCGGCGAAGACGAACTTGACCCGGTGATCCTTCTGCTCCATCAGGCGCTTACAGGCCCCGACGTTGTCGAAGGCGTTGTCCACCGCGTCGGCCTGCAGGAAGTTGTCGGCTTCGTCGAGCAGGATCAGCAGGCTGCGATCGGAATCCTCTTCCAGCCAGTCGCTGATGGTCCGGATCACCGACTCGGCGGTGGCCGAGCCGGGATCGACGGGGCTGTGCCCGATCTCCGCGCTCCGCATCTCGGCCGCGACCTGGGGCCAGATGTCCTCCGGGTTGCGGTCGGCTCCCTCTCTGCGGATGTCGACCAGGAACGCTCTGCGGTTGCTGCCGTTGTCGAAGGTCCTCCGGGCGGCGCGCAGGAGGGCCGACTTGCCGAGCTGGCGGCCGCCCGAGACGAACGAGGATCCCTGCAGGTTGCGAACCTCCCGCAGTTCGTCGACCCGGCCGTAGAACATCTCCGGCGGAGTGTCTCCGGGGGATTCCCAGTAAGGACTCGCGGCCGTGAAGGGCAGCGTCACGAACGCCAGGGTCGACCGTGACGGATCGGGCTGACAGACCAGGTACGCCAGTACGGCCGCGTCGACCACGACCGCGATCGGATTGGGGCGGCCCCGCGCGGCGGTCGCCAGCATCCGTCGCTGCTGGCTACTCAGCGTTCCGGCCAGATAGAGCACCAGGACGGTGTTCTCCCGCCCGTCCAGCCAGTCGAGGATGGTGGCCGGCGAGACGGCCTTCCAGACCAGCAGGATCTGCAACGAGTCGTTGCCCGGTCCGCCGACGTGCGAGCCGAGAGCGGGAGTCATCGCCTTGCGGGCACCGTCGAGGGAACGGACACGGCCGAAGCGCCGATCGTCCAACGGCTTGTCCAACTCGCAGTCGCCCTGGAACTCCAACCCCAAGGCGCCGAGAATCGAGCGGATCGCCGACGTGGTGTGAGCTGCCTTGCTCTTTCCACCACGCCCTGTCTCGGCCACCGCCTTCCAGGCGCCCAGCGCGATCTCCGCGGTCGACCGGCCGGTGGCGGTGTCCTGGGCGGGGTCGCGTTCGGCGATCGAGAACAGTTGCTGGACCGCCTCGCTGGCCGGCGCGCGGCCGGCAAAGGTGGTGCGCAGATCCTCCAGGATGCGTGGGTTCGCGCAGACCAGGTCAGGAACGGCAGGGAAGAAACGCTGGAGATGGTAGTCGTCAGCCCGCTCGGTCGGCATGTCCTGCTCGCTGGCCAGCCGCTCCAGATACTCCTCGGCGCCGGTGACGTCGCCGCGCTCGATGATGGCCAGGAGCTTGTCGCGGTGCAGTGCGACCCTTGGATCCTCCTTGGCCTTGACCTCGATTCGTTCCCTCTCCTGGTCGACCAGGTTGCTGCGGTGCTTGTCCACCAACGCGGCGGTCGCGGCGATGGTGGCCCGGATGGTGGCGAAGTCCCGCCTCCCCGGCTGGCGGAGTGACTCGAGGTCGGCCAGCAGGGTGGACCAGACGGACTCGGGAAGAGTCTCGTCACGCCTACGGGAGTTGACGTTGTCGAACGCGGCCTTGAGCTCGGCTTCGACCGTCGTCTGAGTCGTGCTGACGTCCGCTTCCCGCTGGACCAGCAACAGGCTTCCGATCTCGGGATGACTGCGTTGCGCCTCGGCGACGACCACCTCGGTGAGATCGTGCTCGTTGCGACCGGACCGGATCTGGTACAGCTCGTCCAACTCGGCCCGGCGGCGGCCGGCCAACAGAACTGCGGAGTTTTGCTCCAGGCTGCCTCGATCGGTAGGTCCGCCGACCGATTCCATCAACTGCAGCGTGCGCGGCTCCAATGCCAGGTCCAGGGTCAGCAGCTCGCTGCGGACGGCCCAGGCCCTCGACGGCTCCTTCCCGGTCGGTGGCCGTCCCTCGATCGCGGCAAAGGTGTCCGAGAGCATCCGCCCGGCCGCGACGACCGAGGCCGCGGCGTACCGGCCCTCCGACGTGGTCTCGTCGCACTCGGCCTCGAGCCGGCTGATGTCGTCGTCCACCCTGCCACGCAGGTTTGCCAGGGTCGATCTGAGTTTTTCCAGCGGCCGCTGGCTCCAGCCGTCCGTTCTGGACTGCTCGTGCAGATCGGCGGCCGCGGTGGCCGAGGCGGCCCAGCTGCCCGCGATGGTCAGCACCTCGTCCATGCGCTTGATCAGCGTCTGCCGTGCACCCGCCTCGATCCGGCGGGCTCTGAACCTGTCCGACGACACCATGGTGTAGGTGTCGTCGATCAGCCGGTCCGCGGTCCGGCGCAGTTCGACGATCGTGGTCTGTACCTGGCGGGCGGTCAACGCGTCGTTCGCGATCACGGCGGTCAGCAGCGTGCCGAGCACGCCCTCGGCCGACATCCAGCGCTTGTAGACGTTGTTGGCCGGGGCGTATTTGACCGACCGCTGCGGTGCGACCGCGAACAGGTCCTCGGCCGCACGGACGGCGTCCTGGACGTTGGCCAATGCCTGCTGCTCTGCCTCCAGCCGTTCACCGCGATCCGTCACGGCGATGGCGCCGTTCAGCGAAGCGGTCGCCAGCTCGGAACCGAACTCCTTGAGACCCGGGTAGTCGTCGACCCGGCGCGCGAGTTCGAGCAGCACCTGAGCAGCAGCGGAGGCGGGTGCCAGGATCGAGACCCGAGCGGCTGCGGCCCAGGCGAGCAGTTGTCCCGACTGATCACTGCTCAGTGCATCGCGGGTGATCAGCGGCTGGTCTTCGGCGAACGCAGAGGCGAGGTCACCGGTCGGCGAGGTGAGGTAGGCCTGATAGGCAGCCAGACGCCGGGCCGCGGCGTGCGCCGGCGTGCGGTGCAGCAGACTCGCCAACCCGAACCGTCGCGCGCTCAGCAACTGAGTCTCAGCTCGGTGGAGTACCTCGTGGTCGTCCGCCGAATCCTCGGGTGGATCGGCGACATCACTTGAATCCTCGTGACGGCCGGCGCCGATGTCGTCCTTGCTTCGCTCTGCCTCGGGCCGCGAACCCCGCACGAACCGGTCGAAATCCTCCAGGTCGAAGTCGTCGGCCGTGCTCGCCCCCAGGCCTTCGTCGACACTGGTCGCGGTGTCGGTTTCCGGGTGGTCGTCGCGCCCGCCACTGAGCTCGCCGCCGGCAAGCTCGCTGCCGGAATCCGGTCCGTCGGCCGCGGCTGGAGCTACGTCCGTGGCATCGTTGTCACCCGACGAGCCGGAGGCGATCTCCGCTGCCTGCGGGGCCAGCTGCAGATGCCCGTAGTGCGCGGCGTCGATGAGCCGGTGGGTCTCCGGCGGCAGTCCCTCCCGGATGACTTCCAGCAAGGTGGTGATCGTTGCGAAGTCCGTACCTCCGGCAGGATTTCGGCCGATCTCCGCAAGTTCGGCCAGAGCGGCCAGCCCCGCAACGATCTCGGCCGGACCGTCGCCGGCGAGTGCCGTCTGCGCGAGCGCGCGGACCTGTTCCATTTGTCCACCGAGCTGATCCGGCGCGGTCGCTGTGACCAGGGCCTCGATTCGCCAGAGCTCCGCCGCTTCGGTTTCCAGAGCGTCGAGTGCGGAGGCGATGCCGTCGGCACTCGACTCGACCGATGACTGTGTCACCACGGAGAGCCGATCGCACAGATCGTGAACACGCCGGACGAAGTCCGTGAGCAGCTCCGTCTCCGTGAGCTCCGGCGCCTCTCCGGCCTCCAGCAGTTCGGTCACCCGCGCCGCCGCAGCCGCCGTCTCTTCCCAGTCCAACGTGTCGGCATCCAGGCGCAGAACCTGCAGATCGTCCTCGGAATCCACGGCTTCCGGCTCCTTCGATTCCGTCGTGACAACCTGGACCAGGTCGTCGAACGAACGCACGGCGATCGGCAGGTCTTCCTGCTCCTCCCGCAGTGACCGGTACGCCGCCTCAACCTCGCCGTCCTCGAAGGCGAGCAGGGAGACTGCGGGCAGCCAGTCCGGTGAGCTCAACGCGACGACGAACAGTGCATGAGCGTGGCTGACTGCCGGAAACCGGGCGAGCTTGCCCATCGCCTGACAGAGCACCGGATTGGACGCCGCGAACGCTGCGACCTCGTCGAGACCACCCGTGAGGAGCCGGGTCCACTGCGCACGGTCCAGCCCGGGGCCTTCGAAGGACCGAACGAAGCCTGAGACCAGGTGAATGGCAATGGTGGGTGTGCCTTGGTTCTGCAGCATGCTCAGAAGGGCCGAAGCCATCCCGCGATTCAGCTTCCGGGTCGATCGCGGGAGGCGAAGCACGAACTTCAGCTCGTTCTGAGAATCACGCGGTGCCCTGAGCAACAGCGTGAACACCTCTTCAGGGGTGGTCTTCGCGAACACCTCCGCGATCCGCTCCTTCAGGACCGCGTCGAGTTCGGCCGACCTGGCCGGCCACGTCGTGATCGGCGAAGAGGCTGCGGCCTCGGCCAGTCGTTGATCGGCCGGCCGGCCGGACCGGGAACGATGTCGGCCGCCTCGTGAACTCATGCCACCCCCGCCACTGCAGATACCGATCGCGTCCCGAATTGCTGATTCACAGAAGATTCCCCCACCATGCCGATGTCATCGTTCACTCGTCGCATAGTGTTACAGGGGATTTGCCCGAAGGGAACGTGTCGCGCCGTGTCGTCGGTCCGACAGGCGTAGTTTTCCCTTCTGTGGAAGAGTTTTCGCGCTTCAAGAATCCAAGAAGGCGAGTGGCGGGATTACCAGGTCCACCGGAAGATGGTTACCAACAGCTACAACAAACGGGGTGGGGTGGCAGTTGGCTGCCACCCCACCCCACGGTTTACGGCTGCTTCAGGTACAGCGAGGTGAACTCGGGTAGTCCCTGGGTCACGTCGTTGACGGCGTGGCCGATGTTCTTGCCGACCGGATAGGCGGCGGCGAAGTAGTAGAGCGGGACCGACGGCAGGTAGTCCTGCATGATCAACTTGTCGACCTTGCCCCACTCCTTGACCTGCTGGTCCGGGCTGAGGGCCGCGACGCGGTCGATCTCGGCGTCCAGCTTGGCGTCCTGCAGTTGGCCCTGGCTGTTGTCCAGTGCGATCGCGCCGGACTTGTAGAGCACCGGGAACCAGCTACTGCCGGCCGGCCAGTCGGAGCACCAGTTGGCCGGAGTCTTGCCGATGTTGACCGGCGCGTTCTGTTCGCCGTTCAACTTGCGGATCTTGGCCTTCGGTACGCCGACGGACCTGACCCTGAAGCCTGCCTTGGTGAAGGCAGCCGAGCGCAGCTGGTTCAGCTGGGTCGAGATCGGGTCGTCGTTGGAGAAGTACCAGCTGAGCTGGAAGTTCTCCTTCCCGAGATCCTTCAGCTTGCTCTTGACCTGTTCTGCGATCGAAGGGTCCTGAGCGCCCCTGCCGGTGCCGTTCAGACCGGGAAGCTCGTACTTCTCGTACCCGGGAACAGCCGGCGGCAGGTAGGTCGAGGCCGGGATCGCCGTGTCGGGTGTCAGGCCGGCGATCTTCCGGGCGTCGTCGTGCGGATAGGCCTGGGCGATCAGCCTGCGTACCTCGAGATCGATCTTGCGGCTGTCCATCGGCCAGGTGGCGAGGCAGGGTGAGTAACCCTTGACGATCTGGCTCGGGTCCTTGACCTCCGGCAACAGGCTGGCGTCGAGATTGGTGTAGTTCAGCGCGTTGGCGTCGACACCGGCGCTGGCCAGTACCTGGCGCTGCGCCTTGATCGTGTCCAGGGCGAACCTGAAGTTGAAGCCGTCGACGTACTGGTGCCGCACCGGGTCGGTGTTCGGGTCCCAGTGCTGGTTCCTGGCCAGCGTCAGCTCCGAACCCGGAGTCAGCGACACCACCTTGTACGGACCGGTGGACTTCGGGCGGAGCTCGTACTCCTTCTTGGTGTCCGCCGCTTTCGGGATCGGTGTGAACATCGGGAACGAGGCGTAGAACGGCAGGTCGTCGAACCTCTTCGCCAGGTGGATGATCAACGTCTTCTCGTCCGGAGTCTCGACGCCGGCGTAGTTGTCCCCGCCTGCGGCGTACGGGCCTCGGTAGGTGTCGCCGTCCTTGAAGTACTCCAGCTGGTAGACCGGGCCGTCGTCGTAGAGTTCGTGCGCGAAGGAGCGCTTGATGGCGTAGGCGTAGTCGGCGGCCTTGACCGGTGTGCCGTCGTCGTACTTGATGCCCTGCTTGAGTTTGAAGGTCCAGGTGAGACCGTCGACGGACTTGGTGCCCAGGTCGTCGGCCAGGTCCGGTACCAGGATCGGGTTGCCGGTCTTCTCGTCCAGCTTGAACTGGGTCAGGGCCCGGAAGTACAGGCGCTCGATCTGGGTACCGTCGACGTAGTACGTCTCGGTCGGGTCGAAGGTGTCGACAGCCACATCGGACAGCACGGTGATGATGCCGCCCTTCTTCGCGCCGGCGACCTCGGGCGCTGGTCCTCGGGCAGTCGCGTCGAGTGCCTTCACCTGCGCTGTGCCCGCGTCGCCGCCGCTACCGTTCCCGGGCCGGCGCAGACTGTTCCCCGAAGGGCTCCCGCAGGCGACGCCGGCCAGCATGACCGTCACCGCGACCGCGGTGATCCGTTTCCACTGCATTGTCCTGACTCTCCCTCTGTGGTGATCCCGCGCCAGCCTGCCGGACCGGTCGGCGCTCGGCCAGTACCGCATCCAGCAATGCCGCACAATCGTTACCGGAATCACAACAATCAATGGTGGAATCAGAACGCCATCATCTGTGAGTATTTTTCGACAATAGTGTCGAGAGCTCCGGCGGATTCGGGATACAGCCGGAGAAAGCGGAGGAGCTCACCGCGCAGTTCGGCCTCGATCGTCGACGCCCAGCCCGGATCGGCGACGACCAGGGCCCTGGCGCCGTTGAGATCCGAGTGCAGTTCCAGCTGGAGCTTGACACTGGCCGGCCGTAGCAACGGGACGAGATCTCGCCGGAGCGGTTCCCAGGCTCCGGTCGGCATCGAGGCGACCAGGACCTCGGCGCCGCGGACGGCCAGTACGTCCATAGTCATCACATCTCCTCGTCAGCAGCGTCCTGACGCGATTCTGCGGGAATGCTGGGACAATCGGCTGTGAACCTGTGGTGCACCACCACACAGTTCGCTCCCCGGACACGGAAAGGAATCGCTGGATGGACCCGCAGACGATGGTAATGGCGTTCCGGCTGTTGACACCGGTACGTCACTGGCGATTCTCGAGCGGTCAGGTCAGATCGGCCGCTGAGCTGATCTCCACAGCGGTCACCCGGATGGGTTGCGGGTCTTCGGTCGACCGCCACACGTACAAGCAGCTGGGACAGCGACGGATCGTCCGGGCATCGTCCACCGGCGCCTGCCCTGCAACGTCCGTTGAAGTGGGCGACCGTGTCGTCGATCAGAATGACGATCTTGCAGTAGCCCACTCCGTGCGGCAACGTCAGCGTGTGCAGGCTGACCACCTGCGCGAGGCGGCCGCGCGGGGCTTGACCGAGACGACGTGGCCACCAGCCCGTCGGTGTACATCGCATTCACTGCTTGAACTTCCGGGAAGCTCTCGACCAGTTGCTCGTTGATCGGCAGACAGGTTTTGAGGGCGACCAGATAGTCCATCTCGGTCCAGGGACGCCCAGCTTGATCGCCTCGTCCACCGTGCGGACCGGGTACTTGTCGTCAGGATCGGCAGCCAGTCCCGTTCCGGCCGACAGGTGAACGATCAGCGCCAGTGATCGGAACCGCTCCGGGGCGTCGGCTCCGTTGTCGCCGATCGCACCGACCACCGTGTTCAGGCCCTCGACCGTCGCGATCTGACCGTCCGAGACGGAGTGGTCGAGTGGAACGATCGGATAGCGATCACGCCCGAAGGGTCGCGGCCAGTCCCGGTTTGCGGGTCAGGTCGGCGGCAACTACGTCAGGCCGGTTGTTCGTGGTTGCATCATCACTGCGCACGTGGTTCCCGGAATCGGGGCGTGATCGGCGGACGAAAATTCCGGACAATTAGCGAGGTATCAGAAAGAATCATCGATCTTCAGCCGAAATACGGAGAGTAATTTCTGGGCGGGCGACCGGATCTGCCGCGCGCCGGCGCGCGGCAGATCCCTGGGGCCGGCTGTCAGCAGTGGTCGACGACAGGCTGCGGGTAGATCAGGCTCGCGGACATGTAGCCGGCCTTGAGGGTGTCGTAGTTGACGGTCCAGAACCAGCGGTTGGTCCCGTTGGCCCAGCCGCCGTCCTTCCAGCAGGTCAGCCAGATCGTCGTACCGCCGCTGACGGTTCCGGTGACTCCGCAGGAGACGTCGGCGCAGGAACGCTGGTTGCCGCCGTACGGGACTCGTCCCCAGCCACCGGCGTCGACCTTGGCGTCGGCCTGGGTCGCGGGGGTGACAAGAAGCGCGGTGGCAGCCACCAGCGACAGTGCGGCAAGACGCCTGGTGATGATGTTCATGATTCCTCGATTCGACGGGAGGGCGGTCACCCTCGGTTGATCTCCTGCTGCTGAGCGTCGCAATTCGTGGAACGATGAGACAGGCGACCAGGTCTCGATCCGTGCCCGCGACTTGGTCCTAGACCTGCTGACCGGGGAGGCAGATGTGCAGGCTGCACCGTTGTCGGAAAGCACACTTCGGGTGCTGAGGGAGGCCGATCGGCGGTTACGGGGAATCCGTCGTGGCGACAGGCCGAGCGTCTACCGGATCTGCCGGATCTCGATGACGGCCCTGGCGCCCATTGACGCCTTCTACATCGCGCTGATCCGGCACGACACGACCACGGTGTTTCCGTACACCTTCGACCGTGGCGAGTACGTCGATCCCGATATTGTGCCGTACCGCCCCGGAGGACTGACGCACTGGATCAAAGCGAGCAAGAAGACCTACCGATGGTCGGACGACAGCGGTGCGCTGCTGAACCGGGGAGTGCCCTTCGGAGCGGATGCGGACGTCTCCCGAGATGCCCTCGTCACGCCGTTGGTCGACCCGGACACCGGTGACGTGATCGGCTTGATGTCCGTGCAGAGCTACACGCAGGAGCTCTTCACCGCAGAGCACGAGTTCGCGCTCGAATGGCTCGCGCTGGCGGCGATGCTGACCATCGCCCGGGACGAGCAGGACCGTGACCGGACCGGGCTGTACTCGGTGTTCCCGGATGTGGACACCGCGGCCATCGCTGATCTGGCTGACCTGGTGAGCCACGTCTGGGTGCACCTGGGCGACATCCGAGCCGCGATCGTCGACCTGGCCGGGCGACCCGAGATCACCGGTACGCCGTCGCTGAGTTGCGAGGTGACCCGGCTCGCCGTGCTGTGCGAGAACCTGCTGATCGAGACCGCCGACGCGAGGCGGTCTGCCGACCAGCCGGACGGTTCAGGCCGGCCGACCCTGACGCCGCGGGAGGAGGAGATCGTCCAGTTGATCGCCCAGGACCGGTCGAACCGGGAGATCGCCGGGTCGCTGCATCTTTCGGAGAAGACGGTCAAGGCTCACGTCACCAGCATTCTGCGCAAGTTCAATGCCACTCAACGATCCGCGGTGGCCTGGCAGGTCCGCACCTGGGGTGCCGGCTCGTGAATCGCGCGCATGATCAGTCGATCGGGACGACTGTGGCCGGCCACAGTATTGCCGGGTATCCATCCGCCGCACGGCTAGCCTGAAACGGCAGCATTCTCACCTCCGACGGACGGGATTGTGGACATGGGAAACTGGAAGAAGGTCCTGGTCGGGCTGGCGGCCGGCGTCGCCATCGCCGCAAGTGGATCGACCCTGCCCACGACGGCGGCCGCGCAGCCCGCCGAAGAGACAACGACAGCCGATGGTGATGGCGGTGGTGGTGGCTCGACCGGTTTGTTCAAAGTCGGCACCTTTCGCGCTCGCTCCACCGCCCAGGCGAACATGGCCGATTGCATGGTCGTGAACGCCGCCGGCGTCAGGTTCGGCTGGTGGCAGAAGGCCTACTGTTTCGACCATCCTGGAAGCGCCGACCCCGAAGTGGAGCTGTGGCGAGAAGGGCAGTAGACGCCACCAGATCCTGTGGTGCCTCCGCAGTGCGCGGGCAGATACTCGTTCGGATAATTACCGACAGGAATCGCCTCGAACATCTGGAGTGATCGATGATCGTCAAAGTGTTCCGGACTGCCGCTATCGGCGTGGCAACCCTCGTGCTGGCCGTCGCCGGTACCGGGATCGCGGCCGCCACCCAACGTCACTACGACGACGAGAGCTGCGCCGCCAACAGCCACTACTTCAAGGTGTGGTCGAAGGACAAGCCTTTCTATCCGCTGTGCTTCAAGTACAAGGGCTGGCTGAAGGTCAACATCTACAAAGTTACGAAAATCGAGCCGCAAGATTACAGCGGACACTTGTACACCTCGACCGGACGAAGGATCGACTTCATCCCTCATGTGCCGATGCCAATGAGTACGACCGACAACTGGGTTACGGAGGTCGCGCTGAACTGACCTCGTCGTACGACGGGAGCCGAAGCTTTATTCTCTCTACGGCCTGGAAATTCTGAACCAGCGATGTTCGGGATTCACTATAATTCATTGGCGAATACAGAGCGTGATTTCCTCACGTTGGTTTCGAAGGTTCCGTAAACCCGATTGCGGTGCCTGACGAGGTGCACTTCATGACGCCATCGAAGCTACCCCGGGTGCTGATCACCGACATCGCCGATGTTGATCCTCCGCCGTACTTCTTCCGGATCGGCAGGCAGGACGGCTACGACCTGATCCGGTTTGCCCAGCGGCCTTCACCGACCCCACTCTGAGCCGGCGTCTGTCCAATCTGCCTGGTGAACCGAGCTTCTCCCCGATCGTCAGACTGCCAGCAACGTTGCTTTTCACTCTCGCTCCTCCTGACCACGGGCCGATCCGGAGGCTCGCATCACCGGACTTCGTGTGAAAGCGAGGGCGGCCCGACGCGGATTCGTGGTCAGGACGGTCGAGGACGGACGCCTACATTCCGGCACTCCCTCGCGTTACCACTTCGGATTCGGCGTCCATCACTGCCTCGGTGCCGCGCAGGCTAGGCTGGAGATGGTCGAGGCTCTCAACGGCCTCGCGAACAGGATGCCGGGCCTGCGACTGGCCGCTGCGGATGCGCTGACCTGGTATGAAGGTGTTCTGGTTCGCCGCCCCACCAGGCTGCCGGTCAGTTGGTGAGCGCCGGCGGCTCCTAGTCCTGGTCGATCGACCAGGTGCCGTTGCCGAGGAAACAGATCAAGAGGAATGCCAGGCAGAACAGTGCTTCGCTTTCACCGCCGTTCTGAATCGGTAGCAGGGCGTTCACATGTTGGCCCGCGACGTAGGTGTAGGCGGCCCAGCCCGCACACAGCAGAGCGGCGTACCGGGTGCCGAGGCCGATCATCACCAGAGATCCACCGAAGAACTGGATTCCTACGATCCACCCGGTCGGCCAGTCGAAGAGACCGACTCCAGTGCTCTCGAGAACGCCGCGTAGCGAAACGGCGCCGTGGCTGGCGAGCAGGAAGCCCACCATGATTCGGTAGATGGCAATCATCTCCCGCTGCCAGCACTCCAGCACCCTCATGCCACCCCCTGACTGTCGATCCATTCTCTGGCCACTGACCGATGTGGGAGACGCACTGAGTGAGGTGGGCCGAAATCCTGTGGACGACCCACAGGATCACGAGTCGAGGCTTCGGCCATCGACCGAACAACCAGCCGGTAGCCGGCGATCAGATCCAGCCGGCGATCAGATCCAGCCGGAGACCTGAGCCTTACGGATGGCTTCGATCCGGCTTCTCGCGCCGGTCTTCGTGAGAACACGTGACAGGTAGTTGCGAATGGTCCCGGCGCTCAGGCACATGATGCGGGCTACCTCCTGCACGGTCGCACCAGTGTCGATCAGTTTCAGCACCTGACGCTCGCGGTCGGTCAATGGGCTGTCACTGGCCCGGAGCGCCACCAGGGCGAGGCTCCCGTCGAAGACCGGTTGTCCGTCGGCGACCTTGCGGACGGCGTCAGCAAGGTCGTCGGACGAAACATCGGTGGCGATCACTCCGACGGTCTGTGACTGCTTCGCCAGTGACAACGACAGAGAGAGGGCCCCCGCGTCTTCTCGGTGGACCAGCAAGAGCACCGGCTGGCCGGTGAGCTGATCGCACAGCTGCGACACTTCGATGTCGTCGGCCAGCAGAGGGTCCAGAAGCACCACGACGCCTGGATTCCCGGCAGTGACAGCCAGTACCTGGTCAGTGCATTCGTACCCCGCGAGCACGGTCAAATCTGGTTCTTTGTCGAGCACTGCGGCCAGCCCCTCGCGAAGCAGCTTGCCACGATGCCCGATAACAACTCGGATCACCATTAGGCCCCCCTGGCGGATCGAACGTCGACTACGGCGCGGTCTCCTGTCCTGAACCGCTTCGATCTCGATGGTTCGGTGACGGTCAGTCTTCCCGGCGATTCTCGCTGTGTCATCAGTAGGGAGTTGGCCTCGCTCCACAGGTTTCCGGCCTCCTCCACAGATTTCCGCTCGTCATCGCGTGAGGTGTTGACAGGCAGCAGTTCACTGACCGTTCAAAGGTGCTGTGGTCGGCCGCAGCATCTCTGAACTGTTACCTGCGGTGTGTCCAGGCTGCGATGGCAGGTGTTCTGACCCCTGACGGACAGGATTGTGAAATGGAACTGGCAGAAGGTCGCCTTTCACACCAGCGGGCCGCCCGATGTGGCGGTCCGCACCTGTCGGTCGGTCTCAGTAGGATCCACGCATGTTCAGACGCGATAAGCAGGGTGCGGAAACAGGGAGGCAGGAGCGGTCGGAGCCGACGCTCCTTCCGCTGACGTCGTCGTTCGATCAAGAGCAGCACGGTTCGTACGTGACCCACCTGGAGGCCGCTCTCGAGGATTCGAGTCTTCGGAACATCGCGCTGACGGGTAACTACGGAATCGGCAAGTCGAGCATTCTCGATGAGGTTCGCAGGAAGCGCCGGGACAAGACCCTGAACCTGTCCCTGTCCACGTTGGGAGATGTGCCGCCGGAGCCGGAGCCTGCCGCGCCGGCAGCGGAGCCGATGCCGTTGACCAACCGAATCCAGAAGGAAATCGTCAAGCAGTTGCTCTATCGGGAACTCCCGACCCGGGTCCCGCACTCCCGGTACCGCCGGCTGGGAAAGTTCCGCTTCGGCCACGAGTGGGTTGTCACCACGGTGTTCGTCGCCACCGTCGGCATCCTGCTGATCTTGCTGGGTCTGATGCCGCCTGTGCTCGGCTCCAAGTCCGTCCACTGGCTGATCAGTGGAATCGGGTACGCGGCAGTGGTGCTGCTGGCCAGCACCCTGCTGACCTGGGGCCGGATGGCGCTCAGCTCGCGCTGGTCGATCGACAAGTTCTCGGCCGCCGGTACGTCGGTGTCGCTGGCCAGGTCCGAGACCTACTTCGACAAGTACCTGGACGAGATCGTCTACTTCTTCGAGGTGACCACGACCGATGTGGTGATCTTCGAGGACATCGACCGGTTCGACGACCCGCGGATCTTCGAAACCCTGCGTGAGCTGAACACCTTGCTCAACGGCACCAAACAACTCGAGGACCAGCCGATCAGGTTCGTCTACGCCATTAAGGACAGCATCTTCGAACAAATCGGACGCGCAGTATCGATCGAGCAGGGCGCGGACGCCGCTGACGCCGAGCTCGCCCGTGCGAACCGCACCAAGTTCTTCGACCTGGTCATTCCGGTGATCCCGTTCATCACCCACCGCAGCGCCCGGGATCTGATGGCAAGGACCTTCGAACCGACCGGAGTCAGCACAAAGCTGATCGATCTGGTCGGCAAGCACCTGACGGACATGCGGTTGATCAAGAACATCTACAACGAGTTCATGGTCTTCTCCGGCCGCCTGCTGGGGACGACGGACGGGATGCCCGGGCTCACCGCGGACGCCCTGCTGGCGATGGTCGTCTACAAGAACATCCACCTGTCCGACTTCGAACAGATCAGCCGGGGCAAGAGCAAGCTCGACGAGCTGTACCGGCTGAGTCGGCAAGCGGTGCGTGAGACGATCGACCGCCTCGAGCTGAGGGTCCTGGAGATCGACAAGGCGCTGAGGCTCGGCGAGAGCGAGGACAAGCGCGCCCAACAGCTTGGCATCGCGTTGCAGGCTTACCTCGACCGGGTGGCTCGCCACTGGAATCCCAGGTACGTTCTGGTGGATGTTCGGCTGGACGGGCGGGCATTTGCAGTAGGTGAGTGGGGGAGTCCGGAGTTCTGGCAGCTCCTGACCTCACCCGGCACTCCTGTGGGCGCGACGATCGGCTATCAGGGACAGCCTCAGAACAACATCAAGTGCAGTGTGGAAGACCTGCGGGAAGCGCTCGGCGACGATCTGGATGCAGAAGCCTGGGCCGTACACGATCGGGAAAAGCTCAGCAGTGAACAGGACGAGGCTAGGCAGTTGATCGAGTTCGTTCGGTACGCCGACCTGGCGGGTCTCTGCACCCGGCCGCAAGTGACGGTGGAGATGGAGGGCGAGAACCATCCGTTCGAGCATGCCGTCGAGGTGACCTGCGCCTCACGGCTCGCGGCCGAACTCGTCCGGGCCGGCTACCTCGACCGCAACTTCACTTTGTACGTGTCGCAGTACTACGGCGTTCGGGTGAGCGCGGCCGTGACGAACTACATCGTCCACAACGTGCAGCCGGGCATCATCGACATGCACTACGTGTTCGGAGGCGCCGGCGACATCGAGGCTCTTCTCGAGGAGCGTGGCAAGGGATTTCTCGACGAGCCCAGCGCCTACAACATCGCTGTGGTCGACCATCTTGCCGCCCGCGCGGACCAGCGGCTACAGCCGATCCTGACCAGGCTGGCCCGGTTCGGAGATCAGGAGCGAGGTTTCCTCGACGCCTACCTGCAGGGCGGTGAGCACACCGAAGCGTTCGTGGAGCAGCTCGCCGGCTCGTGGCCTGGTGCCTACGTCTATCTGGCCAGAGATGCCGAGGTGACGGACGAGCGCCGCATAGCTCTGTTGTCGGCGGCTTTGCTGGGCGGTAGCGAACACGTCGACTACGAGTTCGCCGACGAGTTTGCGCAGGTGGTCGGGGAGAGCGCCGGGCAGATGCAGACCTTGACCGGACTGCTGGACGCCGGCACGGCAGCGCGAGTCGTGTCCGTACTGCGACGTGCAGCGCTGCGGTTCGATGATCTGTCGCTCCTCGCGCCGGTTCTGCGGCAGTTGGCTGTAGAACACAACTTGTACGTCTTCTCTGTCGAGAACCTGCGGGCGGCCATGGGCGGCACCGGGAGTCTTGCACTCGATCGAGTCCGCGCGACCAGCCTTCCTGCTTACCAAAGATGCCTCGATTGCCTCGACCGCTACGTCAGCCTGATCAAGACCGACTCCGGCACGCCCAACTCGGTCGAGGACCCGGCCGAGTTCACCTCGATCCTGAAAGAGCTCGACGGGTACGGCAGCGCCGGTTCGAGAGAGCTGGTCGTCCAGTGGGCATCGCCCGCCTGCCTGGTCATGTCGGTCTCAGTCGTTCCAGCCGACGCCTGGCGGCCGTTGGCCAGACACCATCGGCTGCTTGCCAGCTTCGAGAACGTCAAGGCCTACTTGGAGCATTTCGACGAGGTGGACCCAGATCTCGCCGTCCTGATCACCATGGCGGGGACTATCGTCGACAGTGAGGCGGCTTCGGACACAGACAAGAACATGGTTGCTCTGTTCCTTCTCAATGCTCACGAAACCTTGCCCTATGCCAGTATTCGGGTGGCTGCGGTGTACAGCCTCAACCTGGAGTCCTGCCTCGACCCGATACTCATCACGCCGGAACCAGGCCCGCTACTCGGCCTCCTCCTCAAGTTTCGCCTGGTCTCCGACGAAGTCGAGACCTTCTCTCGCTTCGCCGACGCCGGCTGGCCGGCGATCGAGGCGGGGATCGACTGTTCCAGTAAGTTCGCCTCGTTCGTCTCACCCGAGCTGATCGGCGAGAGCCTACTGGCAGAGCTGTTCGGCAGTCTCCTGATAGATGAACAGCTCAAGCATCAGATCCTCTCTGAACTTGAGGACTACGCCCCGTCCGGCCAAGCGGAAGGGCTCCTCGCCGCAGCACGCTTTGCCCGCAACACCTCTGCCGTGCTGACCGCCGGCCAGTTGCGACTGATGGCGGGCGCCGGCGCTCCTGCTGATCTTCTGATCCCGCTGCTGGTGGCGGCTGAGCAGTCCCTGACTGACGCTGACCTCAGCGTCGTTCTGGGCGCCTTCCCGGAGCCGTACCGACGACTGGCCGGGTCGGGCGGCGAGAACTTCAGTGTCCCCAACAACGAGGAGCACAGCCAGTTGCTCCGCCGCCTCAGGCAGCAAGGTGTGGTCAAGGACTATCGGAAGAAGCGCCTCGATCCAGGCCAACTGAACGTCACCATGCCGTGATCGGCCGGTACGGCCTGCCGTACGCCGTGCGCTTGTGCAGGCCTCTTGTTTGTTGCTCCACCACAGGGACGCGACGAATCGCCTCCTCTGCCTCGACTGTGCTTCGAGTACGAAGGATGGCGGTTCTGGACCGAGTACGAAGCGGCTGGGGCGATGGTAACTGTGGATCGACCACAGGTCTCTTCCGCCTGCCGCAGCAGGCGTGATTCATTTGTCTCAGGCAACGATAATCAATCGGGTCCCGAGTCAAGGAGTCAACAGATGTTTCGCCTCCGCCAGTTGTTCGTTCCGCTTCTTGCCGTCGCCGCCACGGCCGCCGTGGCACCAGTGGCTACGGCGGCCACTCCGCTGCACCAAGTCAAGGACGATTCCTACTGTCAGCGCTCGACGTCCGTGATCAAGGTGTGGACCACGGACTACCGTGAGGGCAGGGTTCCTGTGTGCTTCGCCGGCGACACCAAGAGTGCTCTTCGGCTCAAGATCGACGAGGTCTACAAGGTGTACGCGGGGCGGGACGTGACCGTCCTCGACAACTACGGCACAGTCTTCGACGTTCGAGCCAAGGAGACCCGTGACTTCGGCAGTTATCCGGTCACGCTGGTCAAGATCACCCTCAACGGATGATCGTCGGCCGGATCGTCGTTGGCCGTTGACGACGATCCGACCGCTCAATGCGACGGGAGTGCACAGCCCCCGACGAGCACTCGGTCTGGTCGCGGCCGGCCTTAGGTCTCCGGATTCTCTCCGCTGGCCTCCGAGTCGCCGGTGGCGCTGACCCTCGTCGGTATCAGGTACTCCTCGATCTGGCCGGCCAGATGCAGCGGCCACGGCAGGATGGTGGTGTCGCGCGCATACGGTGCGGCGTCGCGAAGCTCGTGGGTAAGGGCCGCCCAGTGCTCCGGCCGATCACCGTCCTGCAAGCCGGCGACGAACAGTTCGATCAGCTGAGGGTTCCATACCCGGGCTTTCGGCTTCGGGACGGTCGGCTTTCCTTTGTGCTCTGACGGGACGAGCTTCGACACGCCCATCAGCGCGCCGGACTGCGTGCTGGGCTTGCCGCTGGTGCTACCGAAGACTCGATGTCTCAGCAGTTGCCAGAGTCCCTTCGGCTGTCCGCTGCCGTCCTCGTTGACGCCGAAACACTGGGGTGTCTCACCGCCGCTCGAGCCGCGGACGCGCACGTGCCGGAGTCCGGGGATCACGCTGATCGGCTCGGCTTCCTCGGTGCCGTACGAGATGGTGTCGAGACCGATACGGGTGTTGGCCAGCATTCCCCAGACACTCCGCAGATTCTGGGCATGCGTCAGGAGCAGCAAATCCGGGTACGCCGCGGTGGCCTCGGCGATGGTCTCCTTGATGAATCGCAGCACGTCTTCCGTACCGCATTTGAGTTCAGCGTTGACATGGAGCCTGCCGATGTCGACAAGCCCCTGGTGCAAGGGCTCCCAGTCGATCTGCGGCGCTCGAACCTGAACGTGCCGACCGGTCGGGTCGATCAGGACGGCGACGGGAACCTGTCGCCTGAGCCCGTAGAGCTGGGTCTTGTTCTTCCTGATCATCCACAAGGCGAGTAGCGCCGGCTGTCGAGTCAGCGTTCCGGCCTCCGGGGCAGGAAGCGGTGCCGGCCGGACACCGAGGTGGCGGAAGAGTTCGTCGACCGCCGCGGCGAAGCGTTCCCGGTTCGCGTCCGAGATGCTGCCGTCGGCGCGGATGCGGCCCGGCTTCGTCGGTGGCTTCACCGGGTTGACGAACTGGCTCAGCCTGCCGGTCCGGACCAGGCCGTGCCGGATGGCGAACTTCGGATCGCCGCCTCGCTTGGAGGTCTGGTACGCCTCGGCCGGGGCGATCTCGACGAGTGTGGCCGTCGGGTGCCCGGCGGCGCCGAGACTGTCAACGATGTGGTCGACGCGTTGGTCGACCGCTGCCTGTTTCGTTCGGCTCTTCACCCGGTCGAGATCGGCGGCGATGTCCGGACGGGTCAGCTTGCGAAGTCCGACGGTGATAGGCCCGAGATCGATCAGCGTCTCGGTGTCATCGAGATCGCCGGCCTCCGGAAGGTCCACTCCGAGTCGAGCAGACAGTCTTTCCAGTGCGTAGCCGGTGGCTTCGCTGGTGTCCGTCAGCAGTTCGAAGGTCACCCGAGGCCCCAGCACCTCGCTGAGGTGCTGCGCTGGAATGGCCTCGTTGTTGATCCCGCCAAGCCCCTTGTAGACGACCGTCTTCTCACGGGGAAGCGGCGCTGCCAGCTCCAGGTGTGGATCGAGTTCGGCGGCGACCCACCTGACCAGCGGTTCGCGATCCGCGAGCGAGAGGCCGGCGCTCACTTTCTCCTTGTGCAACATCCCGGTCTGGTAGACAAGTGCCGCCGCGTCGCCGACTCCCTGTAGATAGTCGAGAGGTTTGTCGGCCAGTTGTTGTGGATCAGGCAGCCGGTTCAGGCAGCCCAGTTCGCGGAGGACTTCGGCGAGGTCGTCGTCCCATTGTGCCGGGTAGGTCATCGTGCCGTCTTCGCCCCTGACTCTGGTCGCCTTGATCTTGGCGATGCCGAAGTGCCGCGACTCCCCGGCCTCGGTCAGATAGGGAAGGGTCGGCGCGATATACACGGAGTGGGCGTGCGCCAGGGACAGCTTGGGACGCACAGGAACCCAGCGGCGGACACCGAAGGAGAGGTAGACCAGAACCTCGTTGCTGGTGGGCAGGGTCTGGCTGGTGACTCCGATCCTGACAGAGAAGGGGGGTTTGATCCTCGATCCGCTCGGGTGGCCAGGAGATGAGCTCGGCGCCGGTTTCCGTCGGGCAGCGAAGAAAGCGCAGGTTGTTATGGGCACAGTGTGCGTCCGGTCGGGAGAGCGTGGTCGCGATATCCATCGGCAGCAGCCGCATGGACCTTTTGATCTGCTCCGGATTCGTGAGGTCGATGATGGACGGCGACCAGCTGATGTCGGCGGCGCGCAGTTGTGACAGCGTTTGTGCGATCTGCTCCGGCGTTGCCTTCTGCGCCCGCACCCACGCGGCGACGATGTTGAAGATCGCGGCCGGATTGACGTCGCGGTGGGCGAGCAGCCAGTCCTGATCATCGTCTCCGTTCCCGGCGTACTCCAGCGTCACGACGCAGTCCGGGACGAGGGCGGTGATCGCGGCGTTCAGCGGTCTGATCGGGATGCTGACGACCTCACCTCCCCGTTTGGCCGCCGCGAGTCGCCGCAGCGGCGCCTTCCAGCGGCCGGGGAATCGCATCAGGTGGTAACCGCGCTCGATCGGCGCGGCGGGGTTGAGGCGCATCACGGTGACTGCGAGTTCGTCGTACCGAGGTGCCATGTCAGCGGTCTCCCATGGTGGTCAGTGCCTGGTACAGCGGCGCGTAGAGCGCTTGGACCAGATAGCGGTCGGTGTCGGTGCTGGAACTGTGGAAATAGGGAGCGAGGACGCTCTGCATGCCGTGCAGCAGGCTGGTGCTCGCGTCGTCGAGATCGCCGGTGCGCAGGGCCGTGTTCGGTGCGAACGCCGCGTCGCAGAAGTAGATCTTCGCGGCTTGACCACCCCGGAGAAGCCGACCGACGACCTGCCAGATGGTGACGAGCTGGGTCCAGGCGACCCGGCCCCGTTCGTCGTCGCCGAGCTGGCTGTACGCGACCAGGGCGTGCAGAAGCCGCCGCCATTGGCGTTGAGCGGCGCGCCGGCGTCTTCTGCCCGAGCGGACCAGTCGTTCGTGCTCCGGCCAGCTGTCGTCGACGTGCTGGGGGCGCAACTGTTCGAGGGCGTACTGGTTGACGCGTTGGGTGACGTAGGACAGATCCTTCGGGCGCGGATGGGGGCGGACGAGGAAGAACGCGGCGCCGATGGCCGCGACACCGTCGGTATTGAGGATGTTGTGCCCGCGCTCCACCGCCAGGATCGGTGCCACCAGCAACCATGCCGAGTCCGTGCCGAAGTCGGAAACATCGGTTCGGCGGAGCAACGGGCCGTCATCCCAGCCGGTCTCCAGCTCGTCGTCGGGGATGAGGCAGCGCACTTGCCCCTGCCATGAGGACTTTTGACGCAGCAGCTCGTCGAACACCGCGCGAGCCTCTCGATAGCTGCCGACGAGGAGCAGGATTTTGCGACGCCCGTCCGGCAGACTGTCGCGTTCCCGCTCGAGCCGGTTGGGTCGGCCGGGTCCTGGTCCCGGTCGGGTCAGGGCCGCGACCATCTGCTGCAGTGCCGTGATACGGGCCGCGCCGTAACGGCCGGAGACCCAGATGGGCGTGCTTCGCTCACCGGTGTGCTGGATGTCCAGGGTGAAGGTCGTCTCGGAGATCGCGGCGAGCTTGTCGGGCGGTGGGCTGAGGATCGCCCCCACCGGAACGTCGATGTGGTAGCGCGGCGAGGTACCGGCCCAGCTCGTCCCGGACAGCAGCAACACCTGTGGTCCCGGCCCGTCCGCGGCGAACAGATCGGGCAGTCCGACCAGCAGGGCGCGGCCAACTCCGGCGTACCGGAAGAAGCGCAACTCGCCCAGCTCCCCTTCGCGTGACCTGGTCTCGTCCTCGACGTACTGGAAGCCGAGCACGTTGCCCATCGGCGACTCGGGGACCGTAACTGCGAGGTCGCTCGGCGGCCGCCGGGCCTCGGTCGGCAGTGCGTCGTGCATGTCGAGCTCGCTCGCGACCTGCGGCCAGATGGCAAGCATCAGGTTGAGCCGGTCCGCGACCACGGCGACCGCGATCGCCAGCTCGAGCCGCCAGACGGTCCAGTCGACCGTGGACGGCGAGATCCTCCGGCCCTCCACAAGTTCCTGCGCGCCCAGGTCGGTCAGCCATTGCCGGACTGCCTGCTCTCGCACGTCTTCCTCGGTGATGGACAGTGCAGATTCGGCCAGTTGGGTAAGACCGCTCGCGACCTCACCGGACGAGTTGGAGGGGTCGTCGATGAACAGGTCGAACTGCTCGCGCAGCCGGAGATACAGCGGGTCGCTGTCCCAACCGGGCTTGGGCTTGCCGCCGGTTGGCCGACCGTAGCCGGCCCAGTCCTGGGCAAGGTCGTCGAACAGCCCCCAGGCCGTGAAGTAGTCAGGATCCATCCAGCGCAGTACCGGCTTGCCGGCCCGCGATCGGTCGCGCTGAAGTAGCTGGTAGATGACGTCGGCCGCGGTCCGGGCGTGATTGAGTGCGAGCGTGAAGCGACGCACCTGGTGCGAACGGACCTGGGCGCGACCTGCTGACCGCAGCTTCTCGCTGACGCGCTCATTGAGCTCGTCGATCCAGGCCTCTTCGCTGGGACCGAGCAGGACCTGGGCGCCGGCGAACATCTCGTCGAGATTCGCCTGCACCTGATCCGCCTCGTCGACCACCACGAGATCACTTCTTCGCCAGGCGGCCTCGAGGTAGCGCATGCTGTCGCTGGACAGCGGTCCCGGAACCTGGGTGTGGACGAGGCTCCATGGAGTGGCGATCCAGACGTTCGCGGTCACGAGCTGCCGTGATGCTTCGTGCCGTTGACACCCGAACCACAGGGGGCAGGTTCGTCGTGGCTTGTCGCGCCAGCCGTCCACCGGGGCGGCCGGATCTGTGGCGATGAGATGCTGGCACGGGGCTTCTCTGATCTCAAGCGGCTGTGGGCCGCCAAGGACGGCGTCCAGGGCACAGGCCGTGCTGACGAGCTCGAAGCCGAAGGGGCGAGTCGGAACCACGCGCCCCGGTGGGGGCGGCTGCAGACGATGTAGACGCTCGGCGTGGCGTTTCCGGTTCTGTCCCATCACCGGGGCCGCGCTCACCTCGTCGTACCCGGACAGCTCGTGTGCCATTCGCATCGCGGCGGAGTTGTCGCCCACCACGATGGTCACGCGGCGGCTGTGCTGCGCGGCCCAGACAGCCAGCACCATCACCAGCGTGCTCTTGCCCACGCTCACCAGTCCGACGAGATGGAGGACCCGGTTGACGCGCAGAACGTCGGACTCGCTGAAGGTGTCGTCGGATCCGCGCACCTGCAGGGTGACGTCGCGCATTCGCTCGGCCCAGTGATTGTTCGGTCGGCCGGCTCGCTGGTCGGCGTCGTCCATCCGGGCCGCCGTCGCCACCAGTTCCGGCCACGGGACCTCCACAGGCCCTCTACTGCGTACCGGCAACTGATGCCGTGCCGGGATCGGAGTCTGGGGCAGATCGTCAGGAATGGTGATCCCACTGCCTCTGGCCGTGGAGCTCATCCGGTACGAGCCCTGCTCTGCGAACCTCACCTCGGTCTCCGAGAAGGGCAACGGCTCGGTGAGCAACTGCTCGTACCGCTGCCACCGATCGGTGGCCACCCTGCAGGGTCGGTCGACGGGTCTTGCGAGGTCGTCGAGCGAGTAACCACGGATCTCCGCGGGCACAGAGAGGTACGAGCGAAGCGTCGCCTCCCAGGCGTACGGTCGCTGTGTCCGCCACAAGATCGCGCGGGCGTTCGCCAACCGTACGTGAGCGTCCGAGGGCACCTCCTCCACCGCGTCCCATGCCGCCCGGTAACCGTCGAGAAGTGCAGGCACACCTTCGGCTGATTGCCCTTTGGCAACTGAGCTCAGTAGGTACAGGCAGAGCTCGGTGTCCATCAGTTGGGTCGCGCTCGGCTGGTCCGAGGCCGGACGGTAGTGGCCGTGGAGCTCCTGGCGAAACCACGCACGGGCGGCGCGGATCTGCCTCATCGCTCGGTCTCCGTGCGACGACGCACCGCATCGAGGAACTGGTCCTCGGACACGGCGACGAGCCGTTGACCGCTGCGCAGCGGCGGGCAGGCCTTTCGCAGCCGGTCGAGGTAGCGGCGTTGAGCTCTGATCTGCTCTCGCGCTATCACGATGAAGGCTCGCTCGGCTTCCGCTGGTGGGACAAAAGGACGATCCCGTAGCCGGCGGGCAAGCCGGATCGGGTTCCGCCAGGCCTTGACGTCGACGACCCAGGGGCGTTCGGAGAAGGCCGCGAGATCGTAGGTGTCGAAATCGGGCCACAGCGCCGTCTCGACGCCGAGCTCGGTGAGTGCTTGAGCGATCCGGAGCTCGGCCCGGCCCGGTCCCGCGATGAACGTTCTCAGCTCGCGTCGCAGCCACAACACCCCCTCAGCGGCGCGATGGTCAGGGCCTTCGGCGCTCGGGTCCGGGCAGGAATCGTCGACACAGGTCCACGTTCGGTCGTCGTCGAGTGGTAGCCGAAGTCCCAGGCAGCCACCGCAGGTACGCACGATGCCGTCGGCGATCGCTTCCGGCGGCGCATCGGCGTAGGCGCGCCGGACCTCGCCGGCGAGCAGCGCCAGGTGTGGCTCGGCCAGCATGGCATCGATTTCAATAGACGTTATCGACGGGCGGCTGATCAGCAGTCGACGGAACGCCACGTAGGACTCCGGAGCGTCGTGGGCCCGAGATTTGTCCAGTACCGCGTGCATCAACTCTGTCTCGCGCAGCTCTGCTTCGACGTCACCACGGAGTCTGCCCAGCTCTTCGCAGGCGATGGAGGGGCGCCCGGAGGTCAGCAGTGACTCGTCGGGATCGAGCTCGGCATCCTCAAGATCCAGGGGCCACTCCTCGAACGGCGTGTGCGCCAACTGGAGCAGGTCGACGACGCTCGGCGGCGGGGCCACGCGCTGGTGCCAGGACAGCAATGTCAGGCGATCCAGGGCCAGCTGAAGATTCGCGGGATAGGGGAGCCGGAAGGGGGAGCCGCTGGTGAGGCGCTCGGCGTACTCGATGATTCCGGATGCGAGCTGTGCCATGGTGATGCGCACATCAGGCAGCCAGTCAGGCGACTGCGAAGTAGTGGTCATGCTGTTGCTCTCTGTGAGGCCTCGATCGTACGGCCACCATTGTTGAGCAGGCCACCGACAGTTTCCGTCCACCGCATTTCTGGAGGCTTCCCGCCGCCTGCCGGGCATTGTTGGGATGCGATGTCGATCGCATCGAAGATCTGCGCAGCGGGGTGTGACGGTGGAAACGTCCTGGTCGCCGTGCTGATTCCCAGACCCGAGACGTGCGAGGGACTCTGGTGGACAGCCCGCTCGCGCGCACGTCGTCGTGGGCTTCGAGCTCAACGGGATCCACGTCCGAGAATGATCTCACGCCGTGGACCGGTCATTCCTTGCGTATTCGTGCCGGAGGCGGCTGGCAGGCAATGACCGTTGAATGACAGTCGCTGACAGGCGGCCGTCAATACACAGGCGTATCGCGCACGTTTGTTACGTATCAGTCGTTGTTCCAGACACTCGACATGGTGCCGCTGATCCAGCAATCATGGGCAGCAGGAGCCGGACTTCGCGGCCGGCTCCCGCCCGGTCCTCTTAGGCTGGAAACATCAGGCCGGTCGTGGTGATGCCTTCAACTCGAAGGCCGCGCTTCGCGGGTCCGGCGGCAAGTCGATCAGCATTGATGCGACCACTGACCACCTTCATGGACCCGCATCTCGAGCCCGCAACGCGGTGACCGTCAATGAGTTGCTCACGTGGTCGACAGTGTGATCGGCAGGGACGCGGTAGCCCGGCTCAGTTATAGCGTGAGATCCTGGAGCGCTTGGTTGGCCTAGTCGTCGTGCCGGTTGTGCACGACTACTTCGCCTTCGGAGACCATCGCTTCCTGGTGCAGGAACTCGTCGACTCCAACCCGCTGCAGAGATTGATTGGTATGCACTCAACCAGTAGTTGATGCTCTTTGATCCGGTTGCCGTGCGGTGAGCCGGAGTTTCAGGTTTCGTGGTCGCAGGACGAAGGCGGCCGTGACGCTTGCGTCGGAGACGAGCGTGAAGTCCCAGCGTGCGGCGATCGTGGCCAACGCGAGGGTGGCTTCGGTCACCCCGAAGGTGTCTCCGATGCATTTGCGGGCGCCTGCTCCGAAGGGGATGAAGGCATTGCGCGGCGGCCGCCGGTCGGAAGACCACCGATCGGGGTCGAACACCTCCGGATCGGGATACAGGTCGGGGTGGTGGTGGATCAGATAGGGGCTGTAGAGGACAGTCGTCCCGGCCTGGGTCGGTTGGCCGCCCACGACGCAATCGGTCGTCGCGGTGCGGGTGAGCAGCCAGACCGGCGGATAGAGACGCAGCGTCTCCGTGATGATGTTGCGGGTCAGCAAGAGGGCGGGGAGATCGGCGAGGGTCACCTGCTCGCCATTGAGGGTGGTGTGGAGTTCTTGCCGCAACCTTTCGGCGATCTGCGGATGTTTCACCAGCAGGCTCATGGCCCAGGCCAGGAGTGACGCCGTCGTGTCGGTCCCGGCCACCAGGAAAGTGATCACCTGATTCTCGATCTCCTCGTCGGTCAGCAACTGGTCGTCGTTGCCTTCGGGTCGTTCGAGCAGGATCGACAGCAGATCAGAGTGTGTTCCCGATGCGGAGCGCCGGGCGGCGATGATGCCGGCGACGGTGGTTCTGAGGCGTAGCCGGGCGAGGTGGTACTGGCGGTTGCCGAAGAACGGGAGCCGAGCGAGCGGAACTGGCATCAGCGCGCGTTTGAAGGTGCCGGTCAGAACGGTGTCGGAATCCCGCATGGTTGGTTCCAGTGCGGCGGCCGGCAGGGCATCGGTGAACATCGTCGTGATCAGGACGCGAGAGGTGATCTCCAGCATCTCCTGCATGACGTCGATGGTCTGTCCGGTCCGCCACGCGGAGATCGCGGCATTGATCTGGCCGGTCATCACCCGGGCTTGAGTATCGAGGAGTCGGGAATGGAACGCCGGTTGGGTCAGCCGCCGGATTCGGCGGTGCTCCGCGTGCGGGCAGGTTCCCAGCCCGTTGCCGGTGACCTCCCGCACCCGGTCGAAGATCGCCCCACCTTTGTCGAAGGTCCGGTCGTCGACCAGTAGTTCGTGGGTAGTTTCGGCGCTGCAGGCGATCAGCACCCTGATGGGACCGAACTTCACCCACGCGAGATCGCCCTGGCTGGGCAAGGACCGGAGGAAGTCGAGCGGATCACGCCCGAGAGACAGAAGATGGCCGAGCAGCGGCCGCGCCTTCGGGGCAATGGGAACAGGATGAGCAGGCATTGGTACTCCAAGAGCATCAAGGGCGGGGATCGTACTGCCACCACCATGCGATCGACGGGATGGTCAGCGGCTTCCCGCCGAAACCCAGCGCATCTGTTGTGGGTCTGGGGAGGACGTGGCGGCCGGACGAGTCGAGGTAGAGGTATCTGGGGCAATCTCGTTGCCACAGCACCGAGCCGTTCCAGTAGTTGTCGAGCGCGGAGACGAACAGTGCCAGGTCGGCGGGCGCGTCGCGCAGGATGTCGGCGCGCAGGCGTAGATAGAGACCGGCGGTGCTGTTCAGGATGCCGGCGGCCTCGGTCAGGGCCTGGCCGACCGTCAGGTCATGTTCGGTCGCCAGGACGTGGACCAGGTTCTCGGTCTTCCCGGGGAGCGTCAGTTCCTTCTCCTTGGGGAAGGAGAAGATGTCGTTCTCGCCGGCGGTCAGGAACGCCGCCATCTCGAAGAGAGCCCGGACCCGACGGTCGCTGGAGAGGGCGGGATGGTTTCGTGAGCAGGCCACGGTGACCGCGAGCATGGGGAAGACCAAGGCGCCGCCGGACACTATCCGGGTGGACACGTAGGCGCTGAGGTCCTCGGACAGACCGACGTCGGCGAGCACCACCCGGCGTAGTTCGGTGCGGAGGTAGCCGAGGACGAGTTCGGTGAACGCCTCACCGGTGTTCGGGCTCGTGGCAGCTTCCAGCCGGAGGCGTATGTCGCGCAGAGCCTTCCCGTAGCGGTCGGTGGAGTCGAGCTGGTACTCGGTGATCTCCACGGCCCGCTGCAGCATGGCGTTAGCTGTGGCGTGCTCACCGGGCCTGCCCGCGATCGGCCGGTCGTCGCAGTACTCGTCGTCCCAGGCGAACACCCAGGTCAAGAAGTCGGCCAGACACTGAAGCCGGTCCGTCGGGCCGGTGGGTACTTGCATCGCCGCCAGCAGACCGGTGTTGATTCCCTCGATCCGCTTGCGCTGCTTGTCATCCCAGAAAAGCTGGAATCTGTTGAGAAAGCTGACCGTCTCCCTCTGGATCTTCTGCGCGTCCGGGTGCGCGGCGAAGAGAGGAAAAGGCACGAAAAGCGGTGGGAGAACAGCGACGGGGTCCAGCATGTCAGTGAGTTCTTTCCATGCGGTGTGCGAGATGGCCGTGCGCCAGCAGGGCGAAGACATCGGCCAAGACCGGGATGGTGAAGATGAACGGGCGGGGGCCGATGGAGTCTGGGATAGTTTCGATCCTTCCGTTCGGGCGTTGTTTGTCCAGCAGGAACTCGAGGCCGCGCAGGGCCGGCCGGTGATCTGTCTGGCGGGTCAACGCGATCAAGGCGTAGGAAGTGCTCAGCGCATCACTGGGTTCGCCGGGTTGCTGGCCCCACCCGCCGTCGGCATTCTGCGAATCCAGGACGGCTCGCAGGGCGTGCCGGAGCATGCGACGTGCGGGCTGCGTGCCGGTGTCGCGAAGTGCCTGACCGGCGAGGACAACCCGAAAGAGGGTGTGCAGCCGGCTGGCGCTCCAATCCGGATCGAATCCGCCGCCGGCGTGCTGGCGAATGGCCAGAAACTCCAGGCTCTCGATGATGAGGTCGTGGTGCTGGGGTGCCTGGATGGTCAGCGCGTTGATTGCCGCCGCGGTCATGCAGGCTTCGGAGGGAGAGCCGGCGACATAGGTAGGAAAACCGCCGTCAGGTCCGCGCACGCCGCGCAGTGCGGTGAGTCCTTGATCCAGGACAGGTTGCTGGACGCCAACGGCGTACAGGAACTCCAGCGCCACGGAGGTGTCATCGACGTCGGTCAGTGAGGCGCGGTCGTTGACCGACCAGCCTCCGTTGGGTTGTTGCCGGGACAGGAGATAGGAGGTGAGTGGTCGGAGTTGATCACGTGAGGCGCCCGATGCATGCAGGGCGACGCCGGCGGTCGCGGTGGACCAGGTGTCGGTGTCGGTGACGAACGGCATACCGCCGTCTGCTCGCTGGTGCGGGAGAAGCTTCTTGACGCCCTCCGCCACCACCAGCCCCATTCCGGCCGATGGAGCGAGCGCATGCAGCACAGACAGGTGGATCAGGATGTTCCCCTCCCAGATCCACGGCTCGTTCTGAGTGGACAGGAGCAGCGCGCTGTCGGTGTCGCGAATCAGGTGTCTGCGGCCGAGGGCATCGAGAATGATGAGTTTCAACGCGGTGACCTGGACGGCCGCCCAGGGATGCAGTCCGGTCGTGTTGAACGCGGCGAGGTCGAGATTCGCACCCGGCGTGGTACCGAACAACGCCAGAATCGCGTCGATCATGACGCGCTTGCGCGTCGAGGTGAAGTCAGGCACCTGTTCCAGGAAGCTCGTGGTGAGTTTCTCTGTGGTTCGACTCTGATGTCGGCCGAGCGCTGCGGACGCGAGCAAGCTGTCCATGGGGTCAGGCCGTGAAACGCTCAAGTAGCGTTCCAGTCCGCTTTTGAAGAGTGGCTCGATTCCGAGGCGCGCCACCAGCCTGCACGCCAGAGCCGACTCCAGGACCCGGCTGTGACAGGGATCGCGGATCGCCCCCGAAGCATCGAGGCGGTCCAGAACTCTGGAACGTAGTCTCGTCGTCATCTCGGGCAGTTCGGCTGGAAACGCTGTGCGCGGCCACGGAGCGATTCCCTGAGGGAGATCGATGACCCTCATCGCCGGGCTCCGTGAACACGGGCCGCAACGCGCTCGCCCGGACTGCGATGATCCATGTCTTGCTCCTTCACGAAGCCGTGGCGATTCTCCAGAATGTAAGAGGAGTCCGATGGTGAAAAGCACACCCGGCCATGAACGGAGAAAATCTGTGGTACCTCCGCAGTACAGCGGCCATAGCGTCACGTCGATCGGACGGTGGCTCCGTCACCGCTCCGTCGAGTGGTGGCAAAGGACGAGAACCGGTGGGAAACGACCCCGGTCCTGGCAGGTGCCGTCGGGCCGGTCGTCCAATCGAGTGGACACCGGGTCATAAGCTCGAAGGATGCGACTTTTTGTGGCGATCACGCCGCCGGTGGAGGTTGTCGAGCATCTGAGCGAGTTCGTGGAGCCCCGCCGGGCCCACCAGGACGAGGACATCCGGTGGTCGGCGGACGAGAACTGGCACATCACCCTGGCGTTCCTGGGCGACGTGCCGGAGTACAAGACCGATGAGCTGGCGGAGCGGCTGGAGGCGGCGGCCGCGCGGCAGAAACCGTTCGATCTGCGGCTCGGAGGATCCGGAGCCTTCCCGAGCGTGGCGGACGCGCGGGTTCTCTACACCGGCGTCCGGGACGAGTCGGACGCGTTGCCGCACCTGGCGATGACGACCCGGTCGGCGGCGAACAAGTCGGGCGTGACCGTGGACGGACGGAAGTTCACCCCGCACCTGACCCTGGCGCGGACCCGGCAGCCGATGGACGTGGTGCGCTGGGTCCGGGTTTTCGACACCTACGAAGGGCCGTCCTGGACAGCGGAAAGTATCGAGTTGGTCTCATCGCGTCTCGGTGAAGGCCCGAGCCATGGTGCGGCGTACGACACAGTGGGCGAATGGGATTTCTTAGGTTAACCTTCGGAAGGTTAGCCGTACCTAATACCTGGAGTCCCCGCCATGCTCGCCAACTACCTGATCGGTCTTCGCGAAGGCCTCGAGGCGTCGTTGGTGGTCAGCATCCTCGCCACCTTCCTGGTGAAGTCGGGACACCGTGACCGGCTGAAACTGGTCTGGATCGGAGTCGGCGCCGCGATCGCCACCGCGGTGGCCGGCTGGGCGCTGCTCCAGTTCATCACCTCGCTGACGGCCAGGTCGTTCACCACCCAGGAGACGATCGGCGGGGTGATGTCGATCATCGCGGTCGGCTTCGTCACCTGGATGATCTTCTGGATGCGCAAGGCGTCCCGCAGTATCGCCAAGGAGCTGCGCGAGCGGATGGGGCAGGCGCTCGAGATGGGCAGCCGGGCCGTCGTCCTGCTGGCCTTCCTGGCGGTCTTCCGGGAGGGCATCGAGACCGCCTTCATCGTCTACGCCTCGGCGGCGACCGCGACCACCGCGACCCCCTTCATCGGGGTGCTGCTCGGGCTCGCGACCGCTGTCGTGCTCGGCTTCGCGATCTACCGCGGCGCGGTGAAGATCAACCTCGCGGTGTTCTTCAAGTGGACCGGCGCGCTGCTGATCCTGGTCGCGGCCGGCATCTTCGCCTACGGCTTCCACGACCTGCAGGAGGCGAACATCCTGCCCGGCCTGCAGACGCTGGCCTTCGACATCTCGCACGTGATCCCGCCCGACAGCTGGTACGGCGTACTGCTCAAGGGCATCTTCAACTTCAACCCGGCCCCGACGGTGATCGAGTCGATCGCCTGGCTGGCGTATCTCGTCCCGGTGCTGGTGCTCTACTTCCAGCCGATCAGGTCGACACCCGTGGTGGCCGGCCAAGCAGGACCCATCTCAACCCGTCCAGGAGACAGCTCATGACCACCACCACGGCCCGCCGGGCCACCGCCCTCGGCGCAGTACTGCTGCTGGCCGGCCTGACCGGCTGTGCGGACGACAAGCCGGCCGCCTCCGACGACGGCACCGGTCCGGTCGCGGTCAAGGCGACCGACACCGAGTGCGGGCTGAGCCGCAAGGACGTCAAGTCCGGCACCAGCACCTTCTCGGTCTCCAACGGCGGCAGCAAGGTGACCGAGTTCTACGTGTACGCCGAGGGCGACCGGGTGATGGGCGAGGTCGAGAACATCGGCCCCGGGCTCAAGCGCGACCTGATCGTGGAGCTGCCGACCGGCAAGTACCAGGCGGTCTGCAAGCCCGGCATGATCGGCGACGGCATCCGCGGCGACCTCAACGTCACCGGTGAGGCGGCCGCCCAGATCGACGAGGACGCCGCGCTCAAGCAGGCCACCGAGAGCTACCAGCGCTACGTGAACTCGCAGTCGGTCGCGCTGGAGCAGAAGACCACCGAGTTCGTCACCGCGGTCAAGGCCGGCGACGTGGCCAAGGCCAAGGAGCTGTTCCCGATCTCGCGGACCTACTGGGAGCGGATCGAGCCGGTCGCGGAGTCGTTCGGCGACCTGGACCCGAAGATCGACGCCCGCGTCAACGACGTCGAGCCCGGCACGGAGTGGACCGGCTACCACCGGATCGAGCAGGCCCTGTGGGAGAAGAACTCCACCGCCGGGATGGCGAAGTACGCCGACCTGCTGCTGGCCGACGTGAAGACCGTGGTCGCCAAGGCCAAGGTCGTCAAGCTCAACCCGCTGCAGTTGGCCAACGGCGCCAAGGAACTGCTCGACGAGGTCGCCACCGGCAAGATCACCGGTGAGGAGGACCGCTACTCGCACACCGACCTGTGGGACTTCCAGGCCAACGTGCAGGGCTCGCAGGCCGCGATCCAGGCGCTCCGCCCGGCGCTGCAGCAGCGCGACCCCGCCCTGGTCACCACGCTGGACACGAACTTCAAGGCAGTCCTCACCGCGCTGGACAAGTACCGCGACGGCGACGGCTTCAAGCCCTACACCGCCACCGACGCCGAGAAGAAGGAACTCGGCGCGGTCGTGGACGCGCTGGCCGAGCCGGTCAGCAAGGTCGCCGGAGTGATCGCGAAGAAATGACCGACCGTCCGAAAGGCGTCTCCCGTCGCGGCCTGTTCGGCGCGGCGGGCGCTGCCGTGGTCACCGGCGTCGCCGGGTACGCCGCCCACTCCGCGCTGGCCGGCGAGGAGTCGGTGGCCGCCGACAACTCCGGCCCGGTCGAGTTCCACGGCGACCACCAGGCCGGCATCGTCACCCCCGCGCAGGACCGGCTGCACTTCGCCACCTTCGACGTCACCACCACCAAGCGCGACGCCGTCATCTCCTTGCTGAAGGAGTGGACCGCCGCGGCCGCCCTGATGACGGCCGGCCGCGACATCGGCCAGTACGGCGCCGTGAACGGGCCGGGCGAGGCGCCGCCCGAGGACACCGGCGAGGCGGTCGGCCTGCCGCCGGCCAAGCTCACCCTCACCATCGGCTTCGGCCCGAGCTTCTTTGTCGATGCCAAGGGCAACGATCGGTTCGGGTTGAAGGGCAGGCGCCCGGCCGCCCTGGTCGACCTGCCGCACTTCATCGGCGACACCCTGGACCCGAACCGCTGTGGCGGCGACATCGCCATCCAGGCCTGCTCGGACGACCCGCAGGTCGCCGTCCACGCGATCCGCAACCTGGCCCGGATCGGCTTCGGCACCACGGTGGTGCGCTACTCGCAGCTCGGCTTCGGCCGGACCTCGTCCACCAGCAGGGCGCAGACCACCCCGCGCAACCTGTTCGGCTTCAAGGACGGCACGAACAACCTCAAGCTGGAGGACACCGCGAAGCTCGAGGAGCAGCTCTGGGTGCAGCCCGAGGACGGCCCGGACTGGATGGTCGGCGGCTCGTACCTGGTGTCGCGCCGGATCCGGATGACGATCGAGATCTGGGACCGGACCTCGCTCGGCGAGCAGGAGCAGATCATCGGCCGCGGCAAGGGCACCGGCGCCCCGCTGGGCAAGGCCGACGAGTTCGACCCGATCGACTTCGAGGCCAAGGGCGCCGACGGCGAGCCGAAGCTGAAGCTCGACGCGCACGTCCGGCTCGCGCACCCGCAGTTCAACAAGGGCGCCGAACTGCTGCGCCGCGGCTACAACTTCGTCGACGGCTCGGACGGCCTCGGCCGGCTCGACGCCGGGCTGTTCTTCCTGGCCTACCAGCGCGATCCGCGCAAGCAGTTCATCCCGATCCAGCAGCAGCTGTCCCGCTCGGACACGATGAACGAGTACATCCGGCACGTCGGCTCCGGCGTCTTCGCCTGCCCGGCCGGCGTCAAGGCAGGCTCCTACTGGGGCGAGAAACTTTTCAGTTAGCCACCAATCGGTTCGAGCACCGTCGAACTGACCGCTGATGAGCCGGGGCGATCGATACGGTCGCCCCGTGGCCAACTACCAACCATCTCCCCAGTACCCGCAGTACCAGCAGTACCCGCCGCCTCCGCCGCAGCGCGGCAACAAGACCTTCACGATCGTGTTCTGCGTCGTGGTGGCGCTGATCGTGGTGGGCGGCGGGGCGTTCATCGTCAGCCGTTTCACCGGCGGCTCCGGCGACGCCGCCGGAACGACCGCGCCGTCGGCGAGCCAGGCCACCGATGACGCCTCGGACCGGCCGAGCGAGGCACCCAGCACCGGCGGCAGCCCGAGCTCCCAGCCTCAGGCGAGTTCCCAGCCGAGTACGCAGCCCAGCCGGCCGGCCTCGAACCCGTCAGCCACCGCGCCGGCCTGTCGCGGGTGCATGCCCGGTCTCAGCACGAACCGGCTCACCAAGCGGCTCCAGGCGAAGGGCTTCGTCTGCAAGTACGACCGCATCCTCGGGATGAGCTGTGAGAAGGGCAAGCTGGAGGTCAGGCTCCGGACCGTCTACAAGCAGACCGACCTGATCGAGAGCATCGACGTCGGCGGCCGCGCGACCGGCAGCGGGAACTACCCGCAGGGCCCGAGTGAGGCGCACGCGTCTCTGCAGGCAGGCCTGGCGGGAGTGCTGCCGCTGTTCATCAGCGACGCGGCGGTGCGGCAGCAGATCGTCACGTTCGCTGCCAAGAACACCGCTCACGCGGCGACCGGACCCAGCGCGGTCCGCGAGGCCAAGGTCGGTGGCTACCGCCTGTCCTGTCACGGAATCAGCGGCGCCACTGTCGGCAAGAACGGCCGGAGCTCCTCCAGCTACTCCACCTCGATCGACATCTCCAGCTCGGCGGACTACTGAGCAGCTGAGGTCCTGCCCGCGACAACAGGCTCGGGCAGGACCTCAAGCCAGTGTTACTTCACCGCTCCCGCAGTCACCCCGGCCACGAAGTGACGCTGGGCGAGCAGGAAGCCGATGACCACCGGGATGCTGACCACCAACGCGGCGGCCATGATCTGGTTCCAGTAGACGTTGGTCTGCGTGGAGTACTGCCGCAGACCGACCGACAAGGTGCGGTTGGCCTCGGTGGTCATCACCGAGGCGAACAACACTTCTCCCCAGGCCGTCATGAACGAGTAGATCGCCACCGCGATCACCCCCGGCCGGGCGGCCGGCAGGACGACCCGGAACAGCGCGCCCATCGGGCCGCACCCGTCGACCAGCGCGGCCTCGTCGAGCTCGCGCGGGATGCTGTCGAAGTACCCGGCGAGCATCCAGATCGAGAACGGCAGGCTGAAGGTCAGGTAGGTGATGATCAGCCCGAGCCGGGTGCCGACCAGCTGCAGCCCGGTGGAGTTGTTGATGTTCACGAAGATCAGGAACAGCGGCAGCAGGAACAGCACGCCCGGGAACATCTGCGTCGACAGCACCGTGGTGGTGAAGACGGTCCGGCCGCGGAACCTGAACCGCGACACCGCGAACGCCGCCAGGATCGCGATCGCGACCGAGCAGAGCGTCGCGACCACCGAGACGATGGTGGAGTTGACGAAGTACCGGGCCAGCGGCACCGTCTTCCACATGTCGAAGAACGGGTCGAGGGTGATGGTCGACGGCCACCAGGTGAAGGCGCCCTGGACATCGCTCAGCGGTTTCAGCGACGAGGTCACCATCACGTAGAGCGGGACCAGCACGAACAGTCCCAGGACGATCAGGACGACGGCCCGGTAGGCCTTGAATCCCTTGGTGTCACGCACGACGCGACCTCCTCCCGGTGATGATCAGATAGGCGCCGGTGACGATCATCAGGAAGATCAGCAGCAGCACGGACATCGCCGCACCGGAGCCGAAGTTCCAGGTCAGGAACGACGCGTTGTAGATGTGGAAGGTGATCAGGTCACCGGCGGGTGGTTGCGCGTTGCCGAACAGCACGTACGGCGTGTTGAAGTCGCTGAACGTCCAGAGGAACAACACCAGCACGAGCACCAGGTTGACCGGCCGCAACGACGGCAGCGTGATGTTGCGCCACTGCCGGATCGCCCCGGCGCCGTCCACCGCGGCCGCCTCGTAGACGTCGCGCGGGATGCTCTGCAGCCCGGCCATCAGGGTCAGGAACGCGAACGGCCAGAGCTTCCAGACCGCGACCGTGATCAGCGAGACGAGCGCGTTGCTGCCGATCAGCCAGAACGGCCGGTCGGAGGTGAGGCCGAGGTTGTCGACGATCACGTGGTTCACCGCGCCGGTGTCGCGCTGCAGCATGAAGTTCCAGGTCAGGATGCCGGCGTACGCGGGGAGTGCGTACGGCACCAGGAACAGGGTCCGGACCACGCTGCGGCCGCGGAACGGCGGCTGCAGGGCGACCGCGGCGGCCATCCCGAGCACCCAGGCGAGCGCCAGCGTGATCAGCGAGAAGGCGACCGTCACGCCGAAGGACTTCAGCAGGCCCTCGCCGACCGCGTTGTGGAAGTCGACGGCGACCCGGTAGTTGTTGAACCCGGCCCACGGCGCGGCCGACCAGTTCGCGATGAAGAACTTGGTCAGCTTGACGAAGCTCATCCAGATGCCGACCAGCATCGGGATGATGTGGATCAGCAGCTCCAGCAGTACTGCGGGCGCGAGCAGCAGGTAGGGGAGTTTCCGGCTCAGCCCCGGCCGGCGGTCGAGCCCCCGCTTCCCCGGCCGCTTGGCAGCGACCGGGGAGGCAGGGGCCGTTTCGGTGGCGACTGACATCAGCTACTGGCCGCCACTTGGTCCTGAGCCGTCTGGAGGGCCGTCTTGATCTCGTCGGCGCTGACCGTGCCGCCGGTGGCGATCTTGGCGAACAGGCTGTTCATCGCCTTGCCGACGGTGCTCTCGAACTGGTCCTCGGCCGGCACCAGCGGCAGCGGCTTGGACTTGGTGTTGTAGACGTCGGAGAAGGTCGCTGCCTCGGCGGCGTCGGTGGTGAACACCGGCTTGGCGTCCTTGAGCACCGGGAGCGAGGAGAACGGCTTGCCCAGCGTGGTCTGGGTCTCGGCGCTCGTCATGTAGTTGACGAACTTCAGCGCCGCGTCCTTGTTCTTGGTGTTCTTGAAGATCGACAGGTTGATCCCGGCCACGTGGCTGGCCACCGGTGCGGCGGCGTTGGACGGCGCGGGGAACGGCACCACGCCGTACTCGCCGGCCTTCATGCCGTTGGCAACGATCGAGGAGTCGGCGTTGTTCTGGTTGATCACCATCGCCACCTTCTTGGTGGCGAAGTCGTTCACCGACTTGGTGCCGTTGTCGTACTGCGCGTTCGACGGGTTGGCGACCTTGTCCTTCTGCATCAGGTCGAGGTACCGCAGCACACCCTGCACGTTGCCGTCACTGGTGAAGGTCGGCTTGCCGTCCTTGTCGAACCAGTCCGCGCCGTTCTGGGCGCCGTTGATGAAGGCGAAGTGCACGTTCTCGGTGTAGCTGCCGGCGGCCAGCGCCATCCCCCAGGTCTTCTTGGCGGGGTCGGTCAGCTTCTGCGCGGCGCTGACCATCTCCTCCCAGGTCTTCGGCGGCTGCAGGCCGGCCGCGGCGAACATCGCCTTGTTGTAGTACAGGCCGTAGGCCAGACCGTACAGCGGCACCGAGGTCGGGTCGGTGCCTTCCTTGCCGCCGGTCGCCAGAGCCGTCGGCACGAACTTGTCCTTGCCCCCGATCGCGTCCATCGCGGCGCCGTCGAACGGCAGGAACGCCTCGGTCGCCTGCAGCGAGGCCGCCCAGGTGTTGCCGATGTTGACCACGTCCGGGCCCTGGCCCGAGGTGGTGGCGGTCTGGATCCGGGTCTGCAGGTCGTTCCAGCCGATCACCTCCAGCTTGACCTTGATCCCGGTGTCCGCGGTGAACTTCTCCAGGACCGGGGTCAGCACCTGCTTGTCGTTGTCCAGGCTGGTGCCCTGGTTGCTGGCCCAGTAGGTCAGCGTCTGGTCTCCACCGCTACCGCCGGCCGAATCACCAGAGTCGCTGCCACCACACGCGACCAGGCTGATTCCCAAGGCGGACACCGCTGCTGCGGCTACAAGCGAACGCAGTCTCACGTCGGACTCCCTCGTCCATCGAGCCTCCGGCAGGAGAGCGGAGGCAGGTGCGGCCCATAGTGGCCTAACCGGTTAAGTATCGGAACCCTAACCGGTTCAGTTTCGACCTCTTCGTTACTTCACCGTGACCGGGAGCCGAGTGTGATGCAGATTACTTGCGCAATATGTCGCTGCTTGCACACAACTGCGCAAGATCTCGTTACGGCTGTTGAGCCTCAGCGAGTACTGCGAGGTGCCGCGGCGGACGAATCCCGCACGTGCAGCACGCCGGCCGGGGTCTCCCAGTGCAGTCCGGACTCGCCGGCCGCGATCCGGAAGAGCAGGTCGGCAGCCATCCGGCCGCGTTCCATGTTCTGCTGGTCGACCGCCGTGATCCCGGGCAGCGCCAGCTCGCACAGCGGCGAGTCGTCCCAGGCAATGATCGACAACTCGTCCGGTACTGCGGTGCCGACCTCCACCGCCACCCGCAAGGCGGCGACGGCCATCAGGTCGTTGCCCAGCACCAACGCGGTCGGCCGGTTCTCGCTCGCCAGCACTCGTCGGGTCAGCGCAGCGCCGTCCTCGTACCGGTAGCTGCCCTCGTAGTGGGTGACCCGGATGCCGCGCTTCTCGGCGTGCTCCTTGAGCAGCTTCACCCGCAACTGCTCGTGCACGAAGGTGAACGAGCCGCTGACGTGGGCGATCTCGGTGTGTCCCAGCTCCACCAGGTGGTCGACCATCAGGTGCACGGTCTGTTCCGGTGAGCTGATCAGCCGGCCGACTCCGTCATCCGGGGCGTTCGAGCTGACCACGACGCACGGGACGCCGAGCTCCTTGAGCACCGGGATCCGGGGGTCGTCGTCGTGCTCGTCGAACAGGATGAACCCGTCGACGCGGCCCTGCCGGCTCCAGCGGCGCAGTACGTCGAGATCCTGGCCCTGTTCGCCGGTGAGGCGGAGCAGCAGCGACGAGTCGACCTCGTTCAGGTACTGCTCGATGCCGACCAGGGTGCGCATGTAGAACGCCTCGGTCGAGATCAGCGCCGGGTCGCGGGCGATCACGATGCCGATCGTCCGGGTCCGGCTCGCGGACAGCGCGACGGCGGCCGAGTTCGGGTGGAAGCCCAGCTCGGCGGCCAGGCTGAGTACCCGCTGCCGGGTCTCGGCGCTGACGCCGGAGCGGCCGTTCAGGGCGTAGGAGACCGAGGCCTTGGAGATGTCGAGGCGGCGCGCCAGGTCACTGATCGTGACGCGCTGACTCCGGCGTCCGCCGCTACTGGTGACTTCTCCGTCCGCGATCTCGTCGCTCCCTCCCCGCATGGGCCGAACGTTAGCAGCGTGCCGATTGTGGATAGCGTTATCCCATGACGTCGCCTGAGTCACGTCCTGTCACCCGCCGCCTCGACTTCCTGCCCTGGGAGTACGCCGGGGGCGCCTCGGAGCCCGAGCGCCAACGCCAAGCCGAGCGGCAATCGGAGCTGGCCGGCTCGGCGCAGCTCGCCGCCGACGCCTTCATCGCGGAGAGCGCCGCGGTCTTCTGCGACGTGCTGCGACTGGGGGAACGCTCGTACATCGGAGCGCACGCCTACGTCACCGGCGAGGTACTGGTCGGCGCGCACTCGACGATCAACCCGTTCGCGGTCGTCCGTGGCCGGATCACCCTCGGTGACGGCGTCCGGATCGGCGCCCACACCTCGCTGCTCGCCTTCAATCACGGCACTGCCTCGGATCAGCCGATCTACCAGCAGCCGCACACGTCGCTGGGTATCACCGTCGGCGACGACGTCTGGATCGGCTCCAACGCGCTGATCCTGGACGGCGTCACGGTCGGCTCGCACAGCATCATCGGGGCCGGCGCGGTGGTGACGAAGGACGTCGAGGAGTGGGCGGTGGTCGCCGGTAATCCCGCCCGCAAGCTCCGCGACCGGCGCGAAAAACAACCACTTAAAGTTCTTTCCGAGAGGGCAGCTGTGTTTGCTCGTGTGGCCCGTGAGCAAGCTGATGACGTACTCGCCAGATGCTTCGACGGCGAGCGCTTCAGGGATCGCCCCGGCCTCGGAAGCGAACCGATCCGCCCTTGGTGCGACGCCATCGAGATCGCCGACCTGCTCCTTCGCCGTACCCCGTCCGGTCACTCGGCCGACGACCTGATCAACCGGCTGCGCGCGGCCGAACTCTCCGTCCTCGACGGCCCTGGCAGCTACCACATCCTCTGTGCCGGTTACGCCCTCCAACTCCTCGACAGTGGCTTCGAGCAACCAATCCCGCTCCCGGTGTCCACCGACCGCTACGACATGTTGCCCTGGGCAAGGAATGCCTGGAGTGCGGGCTCGGCGATCGACTCGGTCGGCACGGCGATCGCCTGGAACCTCAAGCACCACAGCGATTCCAGTCACCTGTTCGAACTCTTCGGCTGGCTGACCGCCCGTGCCGACCCGAAGACAGGGATGTGGGGCCGGCCGCACCCCGACGACGGCTGGCTGCAGGTCGTCAACGGTTTCTACCGCCTGACCCGCGGCACTTACGCGCAGTACGGACTGCCGTTGCCGTACCCCGAAGCAGCGATCCGCACCGTCCTCGCCCACGCGCAGGACCGGCGCGTCTTCACCGGCGACGGCTTCAACGCCTGCAACGTGCTCGACGTCATCCACCCGCTCTGGCTGGCCGGCCAGCAGACCGACTTCGGTCGCGCGGAAGGCCGCCGCTGGGCCGAGCGGACACTCGACGCGATCCTCGGCCGCTGGGTCGACGGCGCCGGTTTCGCGTTCGCCCCCGACGGCACCGACGACCGGGCGATTCCCGGGTTGCAGGGCACCGAGATGTGGCTGGCCATCATCTGGCTGCTGACCGACTACCTGGGCTTCTCCGACGTACTCGGCTACCGCCCCCGCGGAGTACACCGGCCCGAGCCGCTGATCGCAGTACCGAATGCCCTAACCTGACCCCGTGGACCCCCGGACCCGACGACTCGTCACCTCTGTCGTACTAGCGGCGCTGGTCGCGATCGTGGTGATCGCGGCCCTGGCGAAATGATCGGCGACGGCAGCGAGCGGTCGTCGTACCTGCTGCGCGCCGGGCTGGTCCGCAACGTGCGCACCGGCGAGCACCTGACCACCTTCGTGGTGTCGGGCGTCTCGACCGTGTTGATCACCCGGCTGATCCTGGGGCTGAGCGGCTACCCGCAGATCGGCGGCAAGGGGCTGCACATCGCGCACGTCCTGCCGGGCGGGCTGCTGATGCTGCTGGCGATCTACCTGCTGCTCTCGTACGTCGGCCCGGTGGTGCGGCCGGCGGCGGCGCTGGTCGGCGGCGTCGGCTTCGGGCTGTTCATCGACGAGGTCGGCAAGTTCGTCACCTCGGACAACAACTACTTCTACCAACCCGCCGCGGCGATCGTGTACGTCGTGTTCGTGCTGATCGTGCTCGGCTCCCGGTTCGTCAGCAATCGGCGGCCGCTCGACGAGCGGGAGCAGTTGGCGAACGTGGTCGACGATGCCGTCGAGGGTGTCGCCGGTGGGTTGTCACGGCGGCGACGGGCCCAGGCCTCCGCACAGCTGCGGGGAGTCGGCCCTGACGTCGTCGGGCGCTCGGAGGCGCGGGCACTGCTGGCCGCCTGTCCTGCGGACGAGGTCGAGCTGGCCGCGCCCATCGATGTCGCCTGGCAGAAGCTGCACCGGGGCTTCGACCGGCTGGCGACGAACCCGCACGCGCCGACGGTGGCGGTCGTCGTACTGGCGGTGCAGGCGGTCGGCTCGCCGGCGATCGCGGCTGGGATCCGGCTGTACGAGGGGCGGCTGCTGACGGAACTGCCGGTCTTGGCGGTGGCTGCCGGGAGCTTGCTGTCGGCAACGTTCACGGTCCGGGGCTGGTTGCGGTTGCGGGCTGGTGACCGGGCCCGGGCGGTGCGGTTGTTCGAGCTCGCGGTGCTGGTGTCGCTGCTGGTGAACCAGGTGTTCCAGTTCGCCGAGACGCAGTTCGCCGCTGTGGGCGGGCTGACGCTCGACCTGGTGCTGCTGGGCCTGCTCCGTGCTGAGAGCGACCGGCTGCAGCGGGAGGCAGCCCGGACTACTCCTCCTGTTCAGGTGAAGCTGCCGAAACTACCGCCAGACCCCGACAGTCCGCCGTTCCCTACGGATCCAGGAGATCCTGTTCAGCCTTCTTAGCCGTTGGGTGGCCGCCCCAGTCCTCGTGGCGCCCGAACAGGATCGGGGCGAGAGTAGCCGCCAGGTAGAGACCCGCGGCGATCAGGAAGGTCGAGGCGAGGCCGAAGCCGGCAATGGTCGCGCCCGCCAGTACGCCGCCCAGCGGGATGCCGGCCCAGCCGATCGACTCGGCCAGTGAGCCGACCCGGCCGAGCATGGGCCGCGGTACTCGCTCGATGAACAGGGCGCCGAGCACCGGGTTGATGAAGCCGCCACCGATGCCGCCGACGGCGAACGTCACCAGCACTACCCAGAACGGGACGTCAAGCGCGAGTACCAGGAAGCGTGGCGCCCCGGCGATCAGGAAGCTCAGGATGAAGGCGACCCGGCGCGGGATGCGTTCGCCGATCGCCGCGGCGACCAGGGCGAAGGCAGTGGCGGTGATGAAGAAGGCGGTCAGTACCAGACCGGTCTCGCCGGGGCCGTAGCCGTGGGTGCGCATCCAGACCGGGATGAGGACCGCGGTGGCGGCCGCGTCGATCAGGTTGGTCACCGAGATCATCAGGACCAGCGGCATCATCAGCTTGTCCTTGCGGAGGAACTGCCAGCCCTCTCGGAGCCGCTGGACGTAGCTGCCCTCCTCCTTGATCTCTGCCGCTGATTTCGTACCGGCCCGGCGATGTGGGGCCCAGGTGACGAACAGCGCGGCGCAGACCGCGAACGAAGCCGCGTCGATCCAGAGCGCGTTGACCTCACCCAGCAAGGCGATCAGGCCGCCGGCGAGACCGAAGGCGAGGAACCCGGCCAGCCGCTCGGTAGTGCTCTCCAAGCCGGTCACTCGCTCCAGCGGGACCCGGGCCGCTTCCGCGATGTCGGGGACGAGAGTGCCCTTCGCCGCGTCGCCGGGGCCACGCAGTGCGCCGGCTACTCCGACCAGTCCCAGGAGCAGTGGGAAGGAGAGGAGGTGCAACGTGTGGAGGAGGGGGATGAGCGCAACTACTAGGGCGCTCGCCGTGTCGGCGACGATGCTGATCCGGCGCGGGCCGATCCGGTCGATCAGGGGACCGCCGAAGGCCTTGCTGAGGACCAGGGGCAGCATCTCCGCGAGTGAGACCAGACCGGTCTTGGTGGGGGAGCCGGTGCTGACCAGGACGAACCAGGGGATGGCGATCGCGCTGACCCGGGTGCCGCAGACCGAGACGACGTTGGCGACCAGGAACGCGATCAGCGGCGCGCGGTTCGGAGTACTGGGTGGTGGTGTGTCCACTGCGGGCTGCGGCGCGAGGGTGGCGGTCACCGGGTCTCCCTGGGAAAGGCCTGGATCTGGACGGACACCTGCTCGGCGCCGTCGGGAAGCGGCTGGGTGAGGTCGCTGCTGTACTTGTCGAAGACGGCCTGGATCTCGGTCAGCATCGACTTGAGCTCGGCCGGCCTGAGGTGGAACAGGTAGTCGGACAGCAGGCTGGCGTCGACCCACTCCGGTGACTGGGTCTGCAGTTCGTCGATCGCCCGGAACATGCTCTCCGCGTAGACCTGGCCAACGCCGTGCAGGAAGCCCATCGTCAGCTCGGGCTCGCTCTCGAGCAGCTCGGCGGTGTCGAACGACGTGCCCAGGTGGGCGGCCTTCCACCAGCGGTCCCGGGCGTTGCCGCGCTCGTCGTCCTCCTCGACCAGACCGGCGTCGGCGAGCTGCCGCAGGTGGTAGCTGGTGGCGCCGGTGTTGACGCCCAGCCGGGCGGCGAGGGTGGTCGCCGTGGCAGGCCCGTACAAGCGCAGCAGCCCGAGCATCCGGTTGCGCATCGGGTGGGACAGCGCCCGCAGCGCCGCGCCACGGAGCTGCACGGTCGGGTGCTGGTTCGGCTGGTCGGTCATGCCGCTCAGGTTACGACCGCAAAGCTCGTTTGCAAAGAGTCTTTGCAAACGAGCTTTGCGATCGGGTTGTCCACAGGCGGGAAATCTCTGCTCGATCGGCCTGCGGATCGCGGCATCTTCTCTGGTGAGAACCACCGAAGGGCACGGACGCGGCCACCCCGGCCGGGCGGCCCGTCAACACCGAAGGAGAGTGACCATGGTCCGGGTGATGCTCGAGGACGCCGACTACTGCGACGTCCCGTCCGACCTGATGACGTTCGACGACGGCGTGATCGTCTTCTGGCGCGACGGCGAGGAGGTCGGCCGGCACCGCCAGATCCGCATCCGCGCCCTCGAACTGCCCGCGGCGCGCTCCTATGGGCGCAAGGTCGAGGAGGCCCGCAAGACCTATCCCAATGCCTTCCGGCTCTGGACCAAGGAGCAGGAGGAGCAACTCACCGACCTGTTCAACAACGGTGCAGGCAAGGACGAGCTGGTCGCCGCACTGGGCCGCCAACCCGGTGGCATCGAGACCCGCCTCCGTGCCCTCAACCTGCTCAGTGAGGACGAAAAGCTCACCTGACCGACGCGGCCAGCCGCTCGAGTACGGCGCGCAGGGGTGGCCAGCGGTCACGGCCACGGCGGGTCAGTGCGTACGCGCGCAGGCTGACCCGAGGTTCGCGTAGCGGGAGCACGGTGACGCCCGGGTGGGTTGGCCGGTTGAGCGGCAGCAGGGCCACCCCGTGCTGGGCGACGATGAGGTCGTCGACGAGCTCGAGGGAGTCGATGCGATGGGCGATGGTCGGCGTGAAGCCGGACATCGACGACAGGATGCGCAGGACCTCCTCGTCGGCGGTGTGGCGGGAGTTCACGATCCACGGGTGGGCGGCGTACGCGCTGAGTTCCCGGCCGGTCCCGCCTGCGGGCACGCCGAGACCCCAGGGGGACTCCCACAGCTCGACGACCTGATGCTCGCTGCGCCAGGAAGCGGGAGCCAGGTTGTAGTCATAGGTGAGAACCAGGTCCACGTCGTCGCGCGACAGCAGATCCACGGCCTCGGGCGGCTCGTACTCGGAGATCCGGACTTCGACGCCGGGACAAGTGGCGGAGAGGTCGTCGATCGCAGGCAGCAGGGATCGCCGGATGGCGCTGGCGAAGCCGGCCACCCGCACTACGCCGTGGGGCTCGGCTGCTGGGTCGAGGTCGACCCGGGCGGCTTCGATGGCGGCGAGGATGGTGACGGCATGCTCGGCCAGCCGGGCACCGGCCGGTGTGAGGCGCACCCGGCGGCCGTGCGGTTCGACGAGGGCCGTGCCGGCATCGCGGGCGAGGGCGGCGATGCCCTGGGAAACAGTGGAGGTGGTGGTGCCCAGTTCGGCTGCCACCTCGTGCATGGAGCCGAGCCTGGACAGTTCGAGAAGCAGCCGGAGCCGACGGACGTCCACCCCGCCATTGTGTTGGTTTTATGAATGGTATGTCCATCAATCTCACGTGGACGCGAACGGTCCGGATTTCGTTCACTGGAGGTATGACGAGTTCTCCCGCCCGTACCGGCGCCTCGATGGCAATGGCGTCGATGATCTGCGTCCAGTTCGGCCTGGCCGCCTCGATCGGTCTGATCGACCAGGTCGGAGCCGGTGGCGCGGCCTGGTTGCGGTTGTTCTGGGCGGGTGTCCTGTTCCTGGTCATCGTCCGGCCGCGGCGGTCGACTTTCAGCCGGCAGACGCTGCGGGTGGGGGCCGCCCTCGGGGTGGTCACCGCCGGGGTCACGATGCTGTTCATGGCGGCGGTGGACCGACTACCGCTGGGGACGGCCAGCGCCTTGGAGTTCCTCGGCCCGCTGGGCGTGGCTGTCGCGCGCGGCCGCGGTTGGGCCCGGGTCTGGGCGCTGGTGGCAGCCGGAGGTGTCGTATGCCTGACTCAACCGTGGGCGGGACGAGCCGATCCGATCGGGGTCGCGTTCGCGCTGGCGGCGGCCGCGTGCTGGGCGGCCTACATCTTGCTCACTCAGAAGGTCGGCGACTCGGTGAGCGGCATCGCCGGTCTGGCGATCTCGATGCCCGTTGCTGCCGTCGTCGCCACCATCGTCGCTGGGCCAGGCGTGTTCGGACGCCTGACCCCGGAACTGCTGCTCGTGGGACTCGGCCTTGCCGTTCTGCTGCCGGTGGTCCCCTTTGTCCTGGAGTTGCTGGCTCTGCGTCGCTTGACCGCCGGAGCGTTCGGCACGCTGATGGCCCTGGAGCCGGCCTTCGCCCTCGCCATCGGCTTCCTGGTACTGCACCAGGCACCCAACCTGCTCGCCATGGCGGGGATCGGCCTGGTCGTCGCCGCCGGAATCGGCGCCGAACGCGGCGACTCCCGCCGCCGTTCAGCCCCGGCCGCCCAACACCACAGCCAGGTCTCGGCCACGGCCTGACTCTGTTCAGCGGGGCACGACTCTTCCCGGCCGGGCACCGCTGGCCGACTTAAGCGCGGGTCAGCGTGCTTTCGACTTTCCCCGGCCGGGCACCGCTGGCCGACCTGGGCGCGGGTCGGCGTGACCCTTCGACTCTCTCCGGCCAGGCACGTTCGACGTCTCCCTGGCGGCATGCTCGACGTCCTCTCGGTGAGACGGGGGTGACGTCCTCGGCTGGGCTGCTCGACGCTGTGGTGACCGTCCGTCCGGCCAGTGGGGCTCTCGGTCGCGAGACCGCTTTGTGATCTGGTGGAGGGGTCGGCGACAATGGCGCGATGCGGGCTGAGCAGGAAGCAGATGAGCGGGCGGATGTCGCGGGCGAGGAGTCTGTCGCGCGGGCCGCGGTTCGGGCTGCGTTGCTGGAGCCCAGTGGGCTGGTCAGGGCCGTCGGATCAGGGCGGCGGCGCGGCGCGGACGCACCGCAGTACCAGCGGGTCGAGTTGCGGTACGTCGACCTGAAGGGGCTGCGGCATCTCCAGGTCACCGAGTACGACGAGCGTCAGGCGCACACCCGCAACGCGGGGGTCGCGACCGCCGACACGGTGGTCGACGAGCTGCTCGGTACGCCGTACGGGAACTGGCATGTCGAGACGACCACCGAGACCCTGCGCCTGCGGTACACCAAAAAGGGCAAGTCGCTGCTGCATCGCCAGGCCGAGCAGCACGAGCAGCAGACCTCGCACGACCGGACCAAGCAGCGGGCGCTCGATCCCGCCGCGCCGTTCCTGATCGAGCTGGGGATCAGCGACCACGCCGGCCGGGTGAAGCCGTCGCGGCAGTCGAAGTACAAGCAGATCGACGAGTTCTGCAAGCTGTTGCTGCCGGCCCTGGACGACGCGTTGTCGGCGGGCCGGATCGCGACCGGGCGCCCGCTGCAGGTGGTCGACCTCGGTTGCGGCAACGCCTACCTCACCCTCGCGGCGTACCACCTGCTGACCGCGGCCGGGCACGACGTGCGGATGACGGGGATCGATCGCACCCCGGCGGCGCGCGAGCGGAACACGAAGCGGGTCGCGGCGCTCGGCTGGCAGGACGGGTTCCGGTTCGTCGACGCGAACATCGCCGACGCGGAGCTCGAGGTCCAACCGGATGTCGTGCTCGCGCTGCATGCCTGCGACACCGCCACCGACGATGCGCTGGCCCGCGCGGTCGGCTGGGACGCTCCGCTGATCCTGGCAGCTCCGTGTTGTCACCATGACATCCAAAAACAGCTCAAGAACGTCGAACCACCGGCGCCTTACGCGCTTCTCACCAGATATGGCATCGTTCGTGAGCGGTTCGCCGACGTTCTGACGGACTCGCTCAGAGCAGCGGTGCTCCGACAGGTCGGCTACCGGGTAGAGGTGGTGCAGTTCGTGGACAGTGAGCACACGCCGCGCAACCTGCTGCTCCGCGCTGCCCGGACAGGCGCCGCAGCCGGCCCAGAGGTGCGGGCCGAGTACGAGGCGTTGACCGGGGAGTGGCACGTCACGCCGCATCTCGCGACGCTGGTCCTGGCCCCCGACCGCGAGGCGGTGCTTTGAGCTTGCTGCGCAACGCCCTGACCCTGACCGCCGTGACCCTGCTCAGCTTGGCAGGCGCCGCCGCACCAGCCGGTGCCGCCGACACCACCAGTACTACGCCGCGCTCAGCTGACACAGCAGTCGCCGGCACCGCCGCCACCACGCCGCGCACGAGCGGCTCGGCAGTCGCCGGCGCCCTCGGCGCCGCGCCGCGTACAGGCGGCTCAGCAGTCGCCGGCGCCTTGGCCGCCGCGCCCCGAGCGGGCAACTCGGCAGCGGCCGATCCGACCCCCGGGGCGCCCAAGAAGCTGTTCTCGATCGACGACCCGCGGGTGGACGAGTCCTCCGGGCTGGCCAAGAGCGCGAAGTACGACAGCATCTGGTGGACGGTGAACGACTCCGGTGACACCGCCCGGGTGTTCGGCGTCGACAAGACCGGCAAGGTCCGGATCCAGCTGAAGTTCAAGGCGCCGGTCAAGGACGTCGAGGCGATCGGGGTCGACCGCGACGGCACCATCTATATCGCCGACATCGGCGACAACAACCGCAGCCGGGACACCATCGAGGTCTACACGATCCCCGAGCCGAGCGCGCTCGAGGACGACGACGACGTCAAGTTCCACCGCTACGACTTCGAGTACCCCGACGGTCCGCACGACGCCGAGACGCTGCTGATCGAGCCGGAGACCAAGCGGCTGTACTTCGTCACCAAGGTCAAGACCAAGCCCGGAGCGTTCTACGCGGCGCCCGCGACGGCGTCCCGCGAGGGCACCAACAAGCTGACCAAGCTGGCCGACGTACCGGCCGGGCCGTACGGGTTCACCGACGGCACCTTCATGCCGGACGGCAAGACCGTCGTACTGCGCACCTACATCGACGTCGCCACCATGACGTGGGGAGATACTCCCGCCCTGGTCGCACGAGCCGGTACTCCGGTGGCGCAAGGCGAGTCGGTCGCGGTCGGGCCGCTGGGCACCGACATCCTGGTCGGCAGCGAAGGCAAGAGCTCGCCCGTCTACCAGATGGCCGCGCCCGCCAAACCGACCGCCGCGAAGCCACCTGCCGCTTCCAATCCGGTGACCCCGAAACCAGCGGCCAACGCCAGCACCGACCCGAAGAAGAGCCACAGCCTGCGCTGGATCGTCATCGGCGCTGCCCTGCTCGCGCTGATCATCACCTTCGTCACCTTCCCGGCCGGCCGCCGCGAACGCCTCGACCGGATGGCCGAGAACGCCCGCCTCACCGGCCAACCCCCACCCAATCCCCACGGCCGCCGCCGCTCCAACGCCTGACGGCTGCCAGCACTCGCCTGCGCCCCGTGCGGCGGTGAAGGGCGACCTACCAACACAGAACAGCCGCCGATTCCAGCGGAATCGGCGGCTGTTTGCTGTCTACCTCAGATCAGCGGAGCTTCTCGACCGTGTAGTCGATCGCCTGGGTGAGCTTCTCGACGTCGTCCGGGTCGACCGCCGGGAACATCGCCACCCGCAGCTGGTTGCGACCGAGCTTGCGATACGGCTCCGTGTCCACGATCCCGTTCGCGCGCAGCACCTTGGCGACCGCGGCAGCGTCGATCGAGTCGTCCAGGTCGATGGTGCCGATCACCAGCGAGCGCGCGTCGGGGTCCTCGACGTACGGGGTGGCGTAGTCGGACTTCTCGGCCCAGGTGTAGAGCCGGTTGCTGGAGTCGGTGGTGCGGCCGACGCTCCACTCCAGCCCGCCCTGGTTGTTGATCCAATCGGTCTGCTCGGCCATCAGGAACAGCGTGGACAGCGACGGCGTGTTGTAGGTCTGGTTCTTGCTGGAGTTGTCGACCGCGGTCGCGAGGTCCAGGAAGGCAGGGATCCAGCGGCCGGAAGCCGTGATCTCCTCGACCCGGGCCAGCGCGGCCGGCGACAGCAGCGCGATCCACAGACCGCCGTCGGCGGCGAAGCACTTCTGCGGCGCGAAGTAGTAGACGTCGACCTCGTTGATGTCGACCGGCAGGCCGCCGGCGCCCGAGGTGGCGTCGATCGCGATCAGCGAGCCCTCGTCGGCGCCTTCGACCCGCTTGATCGGGGCCATCACGCCGGTGGAGGTCTCGTTGTGCGGCCAGGCGTAGACGTCGACGCCGGCCTCGGCGACCGCGGCCGGACGGGTGCCCGGGTCGGACTTGATCACGGTCGGCTCACCCAGGTGCGGGGCGAGCTTCGCGGCCTGGGCGAACTTGGACGAGAACTCGCCGAAGCTCAGGTGCTGGCTCTTCTCCCGGATCAGGCCGAAGGTCGCGATGTCCCAGAACGCGGTCGAGCCGCCGTTGCCGAGCACCACCTGATAGCCGTCGGGCAGCTGGAACAGGTCGGAGACACCCTGCTGGACGCGGGCGACCAGGTTCTTGACCGGGGCCTGCCGGTGCGAGGTACCGAGCAGCTTGGCGCCTTCAGTGGCCAGGGCCGCGAGGGCCTCCGGGCGCACCTTGGACGGACCGGCACCGAAGCGGCCGTCGACGGGCTTGAGCTCTGCGGGGATTGTGATGTCGCTGGTCACCAGCGTGTTCCCTTCGTCGTCTGCTGAAGATCTCGCCGACGACGCTGTCAGCACTCAACAGTGTTCCACATCGCCGGCCACCGCCCGCCGCGGGTCTCAACAGACGCAAACGAGCCGCCGGCACAAGCTTCGTACCAGCGGCTCGCTTGCAATGCATTACTTGAGGTTGCTCAGGCCCACTTCTCGTTCCAGCCCTCGATCTCGGTCGCCGGGCGGGACGCCGGCCCGGAGTAGATCGCGGATGGCCGGATCAGCCGCCCGGTGCGCTTCTGCTCCAGCACGTGCGCGCTCCAGCCCGCGGTCCGGGCGCAGGTGAACATCGAGGTGAACATCGGCGGCGGGACCTCGGCGAAGTCCAGCACGATCGCGGCCCAGAACTCGACGTTGGTCTCCAGCACCCGGTCCGGCCGGCGCTCGCGCAGCTCGGTCAGCGCGGCCTGCTCCAGCGCCTGGGCGACCTCGTACCGCGGGGCGTCCAGCTCCTGCGCCGTACGCCGAAGCACCCGCGCCCGGGGGTCCTCGGCCCGGTACACGCGGTGCCCGAAGCCCATCAGGCGCTCGCCGGCGTCCAGCAGCCCCTTCACGTACGAGCGCGCGTCGCCGCTCTTCTCGACGCCCTCGATCATCGTCAGCACCCGGGCCGGCGCGCCACCGTGCAGCGGACCGGACATCGCGCCGACGGCACCCGACAGGGCCGCCGCGACATCGGCGCCGGTGGAGGCGATCACCCGGGCGGTGAAGGTGGACGCGTTCATGCCGTGCTCGGCGGCGGAGGTCCAGTAGGCGTCGACCGCCTTGACGTGCTTGGGGTCGGGCTCGCCGCGCCAGCGGATCATGAACCGTTCGGTGATCGTGCTGGCCTTGTCCACCTCACGCTGCGGCACCATCGGCTGCCCGGTACCGCGAGCTGCCTGGGCGACGTACGACAGCGCCATCACGGCCGCGCGGGACAGGTCGTCGCGCGCCTGGACGTCGTCGATGTCGTAGAGCTGGCGCAGACCCCAGGCCGGGGCGAGCATGGCCAGCGCGGACTGGACGTCGACCCGGACATCACCAGTGTGCACGGGGAGCGGGAACGGCTCAGCAGGCGGCAGGCCCGGGGTGAAGGCGCCGTCGACGAGCAGACCCCAGACGTTCTCGAACGGCACCCGGCCGACCAGATCCTCGATGTCCACGCCGCGGTAGCGAAGCGCCGAACCTTCCTTGTCCGGTTCGGCGATCTGGGTGTCGAAGGCGACGACGCCCTCGAGGCCGTGCTGAACTTCGGTCTTGGGATCTGACATACCCTGCTGACTCCTTTGTCCGACGTAGGCGCTCAGGCAGCATAGTTCTCCGCCTCGCCACACGGACAGATCTGTGACCGGTTCGGCGATTACGCTCGATCGCATGGCTGGTAAAACGAATGTCCCGCTCGGCGTCGTGATCGGTCTGGTCTCCGGCTGGCTCGCGACCATGGTGGTGTCGCACGCCGGGAGCAGGTTGCTGCGCCGGACCATGGTCTTCGACGACGACCTGACCGGAAGCCTGCCCTGGGTGGTGCTGATCCTGGCGGTGGCGGCCGGGCTCGGCCTGTTGCTGTCGATCCGGACGATCGCCGGTGGGGCTCTGGTCGGCGCAGGGCTGCTGCTGACGGCCGTCTCGCTCGCGATCCAGTTGCTGCCGATCCGGCAGGCGGTCGATCTCACCAAGATCTTCGAGGTCCCGGGCACGCGGTACCGGGGCTATATCGCTTGGGACGGCTCGATCCTGTTCATCGGCACGCTCCTGCTGGTGCTCGGCATCTCCCGGGTGCTCTCCGACGGCAAGGCCGGCCGGTCCCGCGCCCAGGACTCGTTGCCCTACGGGCAGTACTCCACCCAGCACCCCGCTCAGCACCCAGCCCAGCAGTCGCCGCAGTACCCGACCCAGTACCCCGCGCAGCAGCCGCCGCAGTACCCCGGGCAGACCTTCCCGAGCCGCCCGCCGGAATAACTTTCCCGGCCCTGGCCGCATCTGGCAGGGCATGGAAACAGTTGTCGCCTACGCCTTCGACCGCTTCGCCGGTCCGGAGCGGGCAGCGGCCGGGGTACGGCGCGTCGAGGCGTACTACGGCGAGCTCTGGGAAGGACAAGCCAGACGCGACGGCTGCGACGCCGGAACCGTCGGCCTGCACAACTGGAGCCGCCGAGAGCCCAGCAACCGCTGGCCTGCCTGGCGTGACGACGACCAGCTCTGTGTCGCCAGCCTGTACGTTCCGCTCGGCTACCAGTCGATCGTCGGCGACCTGGCGCCGCAGCGGGCCGCCACGCCACTAGCGCGAGCAGTGCTCACATCCCCGGCTCGCATGCTGGAGCTGGCTCCTCCCTTCATGCTCTCGGTGCTCAACCCAGCCGACGAACGACTGGACCTCTTCACCGACTCGATAGGCCTCGGTAGACTCTTCCAACTCCGTACTGCGGACGGCTGGGTGTGGAGCAATCGCCCAGTCGCCGCCTGCCTCTTCGCTGATGTCCCCGTCGCCGCCGCGAGCAGGGGTTGGCAGTACGCCGCCGGCTGCGGCTGGTTCATGGGCGACACCACCCCGTACGACCGGGTGCTGACAGTGCCCGGCGCCACTCGCATCGTGATCGAGGGCCGTCGCAACCGGCGTACCGTCTCCAAGATCGATGCCACCAGCATCTGGTCGGGTCCCAGTGCCGGGGAGTTGTCGCCACGGCTGGTCGAGGAGACCGCGGAGGACCTGCGAGGGATAGCCCGCTCGGTGAGCAAGCTGTGGCCCGGTACTCCGACCGTGGATCTCAGCGGGGGCAGGGATTCGCGGGTAGTTGCCGCTGCGTTCCTGTCAGCCGGAGTAGACCTTAAGCTCAACAGCTACGACGCAGTACCGGGGGAGCTGGCGGTAGCAGAGCAGTTGGTGGAAGCCCTTCCCTACAAGGTGGATCACGCCATCACCCGCCGCGCGGCAGCCAAGCCGGTGCCTACGCCTGAGGTGGTCGCCCGGATCAGACGCTGGCACCGGTACGGCGAAGGCCTGCGTCCGGCCAGCTACCTGTTCCACAACCCGCCGGACGGCCTGGCCGGTGTCTCGCACCTGGTGATCGGCGGCGCCGGCAGCGAGGTCGCCCACGGCCACTTCTACCCACGGGACGTGCTGGCGCTCGACCAGCACTCACTGGAGACGAAGCTCGCGGCCTTCACCGAACGGCTGCAGGCGAGGCTCGTCCCCGCCAGCGGCCCATCGTCGGTAGCCAAGGACGCAGTGACGGAACAGATCCAGCGAGTGTTCCGCGAGGCGATCCAAGGCGGCCTCGAGAACGCCAAAATGCTCGACTACTTCTACGTGGTTGAGCGGCTCCGGCGCTGGGGGACCGCAGGCGAGCGGACCGGGGTGGTCTCGCCGCTGCTCATCCCCGCCTTCATCCGAGGCGCGTTCTCGCTGACCGCGCCGCAGCGGTTGGGCAACGAGCTGCACCGGGCCCTCATCAAGGAGCTGGTACCGCAGTGGGCCGACCTCCCGTTCTTCACACCGCAGCCAGCCGGACCCCGCAAAGCACCACAGGTCAAACGACTCGGCGAGGCCCCAGACCGCGACCTGATCGCCCAACTACTCAAAGCGGACACCTCCGGAGACTTCGACCCCGCAGCGATCCAGCACCTCTGGAAGTCATCCCTGGCAGGCCACACGACCGCAGCCGATGAACTGCCCCTGCACCAGCTCCTCTGGCGAGCAGTCTTCGACGACCACCTCGCCGAGGTCAACCAGCACATCACCCAGCCGGCACCCACCCCTGCCCCGAGACCGATACCCCGCCAGAGCCCCCTGCCGACCCGCCTCCGCCGCAACCCGACCGTACGACGCCTGGCCCGCACCACCGCCTGGCGCGCTGTCCGGAGGAGGTTGCGGTCCTACTAGGCTCAGTCCCGTGGACCTTGGAGAGATGCGGGAGACGTACGGCCTGGGCGAGTTGCTCGAGGATCAGGTGAACGCCGATCCGGTGCAGCAGTTCGGGGTCTGGCTGGCCCAGGCGACCGAGGCCGGTCTGCACGAGCCCAACGCGATGGTGCTCGCCACGGTCGACGCCGACGGCAAGCCCTCGGCGCGGACCGTGCTGCTGAAGGGCCTCGACGAGCGCGGCCTCGTCTTCTACACCAACCAGCAGTCCCGCAAGGCCGACGACCTGGCCGCCAACCCGGCCTGCGCGCTCGTCTTCCCGTGGCACGCGATGGAGCGCCAGGTCCGGGTCGAGGGCGTCGCGAGCAAGCTGCCGACCGACGAGGTCGACGCGTACTTCGCCTCCCGCCCGCGTGGTTCCCAGCTCGGCGCTTGGGCCTCCCAGCAGAGCCAGCCGGTGGACTCCCGCGAGGAGCTCGACCTGCAGTACTCGTCGTACGAGCGGCAGTGGCCGGAGGGCACCGAGATCTCCACCCCCTACTTCTGGGGCGGCTACCGGATCGAGCCGGTGGCGTTCGAGTTCTGGCAGGGCCGCACCGGGCGTCTCCACGACCGCCTGCAGTACAAGCGGTCGGGAGACATCTGGCAACTGCAGCGCCTGCAGCCCTAGCGCTGCAGCGCTAGGCCCGGGTCAGCTCACGGTCCTCGACCGGCTCCTCCACGGCAGGCCCGGTCTCCCGGAAGCCGTGCCGCTCCCACCACTTGGCCAGCGGCGCGGGAGCCCACCAGTTGGCGCGACCGAGCAACCGCATCGTGGCCGGCACCAGCAGCGCGCGGACCACGGTCGCGTCGATGGCGATCGCGATCACCAGGCCGATCCCGATCATCTTCACGAACACGATCCCCGAGGTGGCGAACGCGCCCACCACGATGATCAGCAGCAGCGCGGCGCTGGTGATGATCCCGCCGGTGCGCTGCAGGCCGAGCGCGACCGCCTGGCTGTTGTCGCCGGTGCGGTCGTACTCCTCCCGGATCCGGCTGAGCAGGAACACCTCGTAGTCCATCGACAGCCCGAACAGCACCGCGAACAGCAGCACCGGGTTGGTCGCGTCGAGGAATCCGGCCGGTGTGAAGTCGAGCAGCCCCGACAGGTGGCCGTCCTGGAAGATCCACACCATCGCGCCGAACGAGGCCGACAGCGACAGCACGTTCATCAGCAACGCCTTGGCCGGCAACACCACGGAGCCGAAGGCAACGAACAGCAGGATGAACGTCACCAGGATGATGAACCCGGCCATCCACGGCACCCGCTCCCGCAGTACCTGCAGCAGATCGACCAGCGCAGCGGTGTCACCACCGGCCTCGACGGTCACCCCGGCCGGCGGCTGGATCGCGCGTACGCCGGTAACCACATCCCTGGCCGGCAGCTCCTGCGACGTGTAGTTCGTGTGGACCACGACCGACGCGACACCATCCTTGAAGCCACCGACATGCACCTCGGCAACATCCTTCACCTGCCGAAGCTCAGCAAGATAAGGCGTCAGTGCCTCGGGCGACGAGGTCCGAGCCGAGATCAGTACGTCGGAACCGCCCGCCCCCGCGAAGTCGCTCTGCAGCACCTCGGTGACCGTGCGGCTGTCGGCGCCGGAGGGGAGGGCCCGATGGTCCACACCACCCAACTGCGCCTGCAGGAAGGGGATGCCGAGGACGAGCAGCAGCGGGACCAGGACGACGACGTACCGGATCGGGCGGCGCATCACGCTGTGCGCGAGCTTGTACCAAGCGCCGTGCTCACTGGACCCGAGACCGCCGCCGCGCTTCAGGAACGGAAGCCGCAAGCTGTTGACCCGATGGCCCAGCACGGCCAGCAGAGCAGGCAGCGCGGTCAGCGCGGCGATCATCGCGACCAGCACCGCGGCCGCGCCGCCGTACGCCATCGAGCGCAGGAACATCACCGGGAACAGCACCAGGCTGGAGATCGCGACCCCGACGGTGACCCCGGAGAACGCCACGGTCCGGCCGGCCGTGCTCATCGTCACCGACAGGGCGGTCTCGACATCGTTGCCTAGTGCAAGTTGTTCGCGGAACCGGGTGACGATGAACAGCGCGTAGTCGATCGCCAGCCCGAGGCCGATCATCGTGACGATGTTGATCGAGAAGACCGAGACGTCGGTGAAGGTGGTCAGCGCGCGCAGTACGACGAAGGCCCCGAGGATCGCCAGCGCGCCGACGAACAACGGCAGGCTGGCCGCGACCAGACCACCGAAGACCACCACCAGCAGGACCAGCACGATCGGCAGTGAGATCGACTCGGCCTGGACGATGTCGTGCTCGGTCTGGGTGTTCACCTCGTCGAAGACGGCCACCTCGCCGCCGACCTTCACGTCCAGCCCGGCCGGTGCGGTCCTGACCTGCGAGGCGATCTGGTGGAAGGTTGCCAGCCGCTCCTCGGGATCGGCCCCCGCCAGCGTCAGTACGGCGTACGTCGAGTGCTGGTCCTTGGAGACGAAAGCGGGCGACTTGGTGCTCCAGAACGTCGCCGTGCGAAGCACCTCGCCGGCCGGCAGCCCGCTCAGGTGTCCCTCGACGCTCTGCCGGAAGTCCGGATCGGCGGTGGTCTGCGAATCGCTGCGGTAGAGCACGATCACGTCGGTGCCGGTCCGCCCGACGGTCTGCTCGATCGTCCGGACCGCGCGGTACGCCTCGGTGTCCGGCGCCTCGAAGCCGCCGTTCGCGAGCGAGCCGAAGACGCCGGTGCCCCAGGCGAGGGCGGCGGCCACGAAGACGCCGGTCAGCGCCAGCACCAGGCGGCGCCGCCGGTAGGTGAATCTGCCGAGTGTCTCGAACACGTGGGCCCTCCCGCGGGCGGTACATTGAACAGTGGTCGCTGAAGTGAACACCGTTAACAGTTAACGGTGTAAACTTTAAGCTGCTCTAGGGTCTGCCTGTCAAGGAGAGGAACCTGTGGATCTGACAACGGGGGAGACCAGGCGGGACCGGCAACGGGCCGCCACGGTCGCCGAGATCAAGGCCGCGGCGCGCAAGCTGCTGGTCGAGGGCGGCGTGTCCGCCGTCGGCCTGCGCGCGGTCGCCCGCGAACTCGGCCTCAGCGCCCCCGCGCTCTACCGGTACTTCGGCAGCCACGAGGACCTGATCTCCACCCTGGTCGCCGACCTGTACGACGAACTCACCGACTTCCTGATCGCATTGCGCGACGGCGACCCGGCCGCCGAGCTCGGCGACAAGCTGTTCCTGGTGGCCGGCGGACTGCGCGACTGGGCCCTCGGTCATCCGGCCGAGTTCGGACTGCTCTTCGGCGCACCCGTGCCCAACCCGGACGCCGACGACCACGACCTGACGCCTGGTCACCAGGCGGCGATGCGGTTCGGGGCGGTCTTCAAGGACCTGGTCGCGGAGGTCTACCGGCAGCGGCCGTTCCCGCATCCGTCCGACGAGCAGCTCGGACCGGAGCTGATCGCGCAGCTGTGCCAGAAGTCGGACTTCTTCGACGGGATGCCGCCCGGCGCCGTCTACCTGTCGCTGACCTACTGGACGCGGCTCTACGGGCTGATCTGCATGGAGGTCTTCGGGCAGTTGCACTGGGCGCTCACCGACGCCGGCGCCTATTTCCAGGCGCAGCTGTTCGAGATCGGCGAGGCGCTCGGGCTCGACTGCCCACTGCCTGGGCAATAAAAAAGACCCGCAGGCACTTCCTGGGACACGACCGGGTGGTCGAACCAAGGGTCAGGCAGACTTTCCTGACTACCTGCGGGCCCGGTGACTGGCGTCGTACTGGCTAGCCACATGCCCACCACTGAAAAAGTGGCCGACGGGACTCAGCCCGCCATCACCTCACGAGTCCGATTGCAATTCATGCGTTGGACCACCTCCCTTCGCGTGTACTCAGAACCTACGTCGCGACAACCACCCGTTCAACCGGTTTTCGCCGACAGATGAACGCGGCCGTGTGGTCCAATCCGGTCATGGTCTTCAGGCTCGGATTACCCGTCCTCATCATGCTGGCCGGAACCGTCTGGTTCGCCTGGTCGTCGTATCGCCGGGCTGCCCTCGCCGAGCAGACCGTGGCCGAGCTGAACAGCGAAACCAAAGCGCTGCTGCAGGAGGTCCGGTCGCTCGAGAAGGCGGTCGCGGCTGCGGAGCAGGGGCTGCGTACGCTCAGCTCGCATCCGTCGGTACCGCGCGACGTCGCGCTCACCGCCGATCTGACACTCGCCGACATCCGGCGACTCACCGAACGCAAGGAGCTCGAGGGCTGATGGCCAAGCTGGGGAACGCGACCGCGATCAAGACCGCCGGGGGCGGCGCCAAGGGCAAAGTGATCGGCATCGCGATCGCGATCGTCGTGCTGGTGATCATCTTGTTCAACATCTTCAACTTCGCCAGCACCGACGCGAACAAGATCGGCCTGCACTACGGCGGCGGTGTGATCGAGGACAAGAAGTTCAAGTCGATCATCACGCCCGGCTCGACGAACAAGATGATCGGCCCCGGCGACACCGTCTACGCCTACCCGATCGACCAGCGGTCGTACATCATCGGCGGCGCCGGCGCGGACACCGAGAACGCCGACGAGGTCACCGTGGTCAGCAAGGACAACGTCCGGCTCGGCGTCCGGGTCCAGGTGTACTTCACGCTGAACCGGGACAAGGCCGTGATCCAGTCCTTCCACGAGCGGATCGGGCTGAAGACCGAGGCCTACGAGGACCGCGGCTGGAACGCCATGCTGCAGTCCTACTTCCGGCCGCAGATCGACCGCGCGCTGGCCGCCGTCGGCACCAACTACAACTGGGCCGAGCTCTACAACAACGAGGCCAAGAAGGCGGCCTTCCAGACCGCCGCGGCCAAGGAGTTCACCCGGCTGCTGCCGGCCGCCGTCGGCGGCGACTACTTCTGCGGCCCGTCCTACAACGGCTCCAACGGCTGCGGCGAGCTGTCCTTCACGATCCAGAAGCCGACCCCGCTGGACAAGGGCATCATCGACGGGCTGGAGGCCAAGCAGCGCGCCGACCTGGCCCGGCAGGCCCAGGTGCAGAAGAACGAGCAGGTCAACGTCGAACTGCAGTCGGTCAAGCAGCAGGTCGCGATGCTCGGGGCGAACGGCTACCTGCTGAAATCCGCGATCGAATCGGGCAAGATCCAGTTCATGGTGATCCCGCAGAACGGCAACGTGAGCATCCCGGTCCCGACCCCGGCCACGACCACCCCGCGCTGACCGTTGTCCGCGCTCTCGTCCCATCTCGAGTTGGTCCAGGGCGTCGTGCTGCCCAAACCGGTCGGCGCCGATCCGGTCCTGGACTTCCTCAACACCCGGTCCGAGTTCGACGGCCGCGGCCCGGCGGCCAGCGAGTGGCTCACGTCGTACGAGGCGTTCGTGATCTGGAACGGGTACGTCGGGCTGCTCTCCGACGCGAGCGTCTTCCGGCTGATCGAGCAGGCCTCGGGCCGGCCGACGGACGCCACCCGTCGGCTGGACGCGGCCAAGGAGTTCCGAGCCGACCTGTACGACGTACTGACAGATGAGGCGGCCACCGGTTCGTTCGACGCAGTCGCGCGTGCGGTGGCCCGTGCCACCGCACGCCGGCAGCTCAGCGCAGTACCGGCTGAGGGGATCGGGGTCCGGGCCTCCTGGGAGCTCCCGGAAGACCTGGGCCTGCCGCTGGACCAGCTGGCGCTACTGGCCTCGGAGCTGCTCACCGGCACTGCCAGAGACCACATCCGGCTCTGCCCCGGTGACAACTGCGGCTGGTTGTTCCTGGATCCCAGGGGGCGCCGCCGCTGGTGCTCGATGGCCACCTGCGGCAACCGGGCCAAGGTGCGCGCCCATGCGGCCCGTGCTCGCTAGTTGAAGTCAGCTGGGTCGACCAGGATCCAGGTGTGCTTGGCGCGGGCCAGCACTCGGCCGTCGGAGTCGTAGAGGGTGCTGGCGGTGTGGGTCTTGCGGCCGTCCTCGGACAGCACCCGGCCCATCACCACGCAGGGCTCGCCGGGTTGCGGGCGGGCATCGATGGAGGCCGACATCTGGCCGAGCACCGATGGGCGGCCTTCCAGGTCGATCGCCCAGCCACCCGGGCAGTCGAGGGCAGACCAGAGGAAGACCGGGTCGATCAGTCCGTCAGCGGCAGCCAGGTTCGCGGCCGGCAGCCAGATACACGCCGTCCGGCCATCACCTAGCGGGCCCGGCTTCAGCTGCAGTCCCTCGGCGTTCTCGGGACCGCAGACGAAGCAGCCGGGGAAGGGGTGATCGGCCAGCCCCCTGTACTGCGCCTCCGCTGCCAGCGCCTCCTCTGGAGCAACCCCGTCGACAGTGCAATCAGCCAAGGCGTCCGCGTCCACCGGAACCGCTTCGGCGACGACACCGGCCGCGCTGGTCAGCTTGGCGCCGGTCGACTCGACCAGCAGTTCCAGGTCGGTCTCCATCGGCGGCGGCACCAGCAGACGCACCCGCGGGACTGTGTCCGCGGTGGTCACCGCTGCCAGCGCAGTACCGACGAGACCTGCGACATAACCACCATTGCCTGACTGAGCCGGGCCCCGGAAGCGCGGCGAAATCCGCGTGGATGTCATGACGAAGGACCCTAGTCCCCGCTGTTTGCGCGCCGGATAGCGGGGATTCCCGTGATTTCTGAGGTTCTTTTCAGATTTACTGCTCCGAGCACTCTCATTCAAACGTCCGTTTGAACTATGCTGACTCCAGGCTACGGCGCGTGAGCAGGTGGGGTGCCTGAGCGAGCAGTGGCCGGGGGGAAGGAGAACTCTGTGGAAACACCCGTGGAATCAACCCGGGAAAGGCTGCTCAACATCGCCGAGCAGAGGTTCGGCGAGGGTGGTTACGAAGGAACCTCGCTGCGCGCGATCACTGTCGCCGCGGCCGCAAATATCGCCGCGGTGAACTATCACTTCGGCTCGAAGGAAGCGCTGCTGCGCGCGGCGGTGGCGCGCGCGATGGCGCCGGTCAACACCGAGCGCCGGCGTCGGCTGGACCAGCTGGAGGCCAAGGGGGATCCGTCCGCGGAGCAACTCATCCGGGCCTTCATCGAGCCCGGCCTCGACCTGGTGCTGCGCCGCGGCGAGCGCGGTCCGGTGGTGGCCCGGTTCATCGGCCGGGTCGCGTTCGACCCGAGCCAGCGGATCCGCGAGCTGTACGCGGCCGAGTCCGATCCGGTCGAGGCGCGGTACCTGGCCGCGCTGCAGATCGCGTTGCCCCGGGCGGCGCCGGAGTCGGTGGCGTTCGGCTATGTGAACATGCTCGGACTGCTGGCGCTGCACCAGTCGCAAGCACTGACCAGGGCGCCGGGTCTTGAGCCCGCCGACATCGACGGCGGTGAGGATCCGGGCAAGCTGGCGGAGAATCTGATCGCTTTCCTGGTCGCCGCTTTCGACCGGGGGCTGCGCGCCTGACTGTCCAAAAACTGCTCACGGATGTTCGAACTGGCAGGTAACGCTGCATAATGGCGCTCCGTGGACCCCTGTGAAGTCGTGGTTGCCGTCGATCTCGGTGGAACCCGGATGAAATGCGGCCTGGTCGCCGCCGACGGTGCCGTGCTGCACCGGGAGACCAGGCCGACTCCTCGTGCCGCTGGGGCCCGCGCAGTGCTCGACGCCCTGCTCGAAACCGTGGTGGAGCTGGCTCAGAAGGCCGCTGCCGACGGTCACCGCGTGCGCGCGGTGGGCGTCGTCGTACCGGGCATCATCAACGCCGAGACCGGCACGGTCGTCGCGGAGAACCTGGCCTGGTCCGGTACGCCGGTCCTGGCCGAGTTGCAGGCCGCGATCGGACCCGGCCAGCAGGTCCTGCTGGCCCACGACGTGCGCGCGGGTGGTTACGCGGAGCTCCGGCAAGGAGCACTGACCGGTACGACGAACTCGCTCTTCCTCCCGCTCGGCACCGGCATCGCCGCCGCGATGGTCGTCGACGGCTCGCTGGTCAGCGGCGACGGCTACGCAGGCGAACTCGGCCACACCAGGTTCATCCACGGCAGCGCCGCCGAGCAGTGCGCCTGCGGCCAGTGGGGCTGCCTGGAAACAGTCGCCTCGGCCGCCGCCCTCGCCCGCCGGTACGCCGTACGCACGGGTCGCGTGGTCGACGGAGCGCGCGAGGTGCTCGAGTTGCTGGCACAAGGCGATGCCGACGCCGCGGTGGTCTGGCGCGAGGCACTGGCCGCGCTCGTCGATGCGCTGGTCCTCTACACCACCCTGGTCGCGCCCACCCGGATCGCGATCGGCGGCGGCCTGGTCGGGGCCGGCGAGACCCTGCTGGCGCCGCTGCGCGAAGGTGTTCACGCCCGACTGACCTTCCAGCGCGAGCCGGAGATCGTGGCCGCTGTCCTGGGCGAGGAGGCCGGCATGCTCGGCGCCGCCCTGATGGCCTGGGATCGCGTGACTGCTGACGAGAGCGGAGACGAAACGCAATGACGACGTATCGGGTGGCCCGGCTGGTCACCCCGGACGATGTCCTCGAGAACGCCTGGCTGCAGGTGGTCGACGGTGACATCCACTCGTTCGGCCGGCGCTCCGAGGGGATGCCCGCGGACGGCAAGCGCCCGGAGGACCTCGGCGCGGTGACCGTGGTGCCCGGGTTCGTCGACATCCACACGCACGGCGGTGGCGGTTCGACGTACTCGACGACCGATCCCGAGGAGGCGCGCAAGGTCGCGGCCTTCCACGCCAAACACGGCACCACCACGACGATGGCCAGCCTGGTCACTGGACCGCTGGACGAGCTGGTCTCGCAGACGGCCTGTCTGGCCGACCTGGTCACCGACGGCGTGATCGCCGGTGTGCACCTGGAAGGGCCGTTCCTGTCCGCCGCCCGGTGTGGGGCGCACGAGCCGACGCTGCTGCGCGACCCGGTCGAGGGCGACGTGGCCAAGGTGCTCAGCGAAGCGGTGAAGATGGTGACGATCGCGCCGGAGCTGCCGAGCGGCCTGAACGCGATTCGCCAGGTCGTCGACGCCGGGGCGGTCGCGGCGCTCGGGCACACCGACGCGACGTACGAGCAGATGATCGAGGGCGCCGACGCCGGCGCGACGGTGGCGACCCACTTGTTCAACGGGATGCGGCCGTTCCACCACCGCGATCCCGGTCCGGTCGGCGCCGCGCTGAACGACCCGCGGCTGCTGCTCGAAGTGATCAACGACGGCATGCACCTGGATCCGCAGGTGGTCCGGGTCGCGCTCGCCGCGGCCGGGGTGAACCGGATCGCGCTGATCACCGACGCGATGGTCGCCACCGGGATGCCCAACGGGCGCTACCAGCTGGGCAGTCTCGAGGTGGACGTGAAGGACGGTCTGGCGACGCTGGCCGAGCCGCCCCACTCGATTGCTGGCAGCACCTTGACGATGGATGTTGCCTACCGCAACGCGGTGAAGGCCGGGGTCTCCCTGGTCGACGCTTCGCGGATGGCCTCCACCACCCCCGCCGAGGCGTTCGGCTGGTACACCGTCGGCGGGATCGAGACCGGCAAGCGGGCCGACCTGGTCCTGCTGGACGAGGATTACCAGGTCCAGAAGGTGATGCGGGCCGGCTCATGGCTGGACTGATCGGGACCGTCACCCTCAATCTGGCGCTCGACGTCACGTACGGCGTCGACGAGCTGGTGGTCGGTGGCAGTCACCGCGTCGGCGAGGTGCGCCAGCGCGCGGGCGGCAAGGGCATCAACGTGGCCCGGGTCGCCGCGACCCTCGGGCACCAGGTGCTCGCGCTCGGCTTCGTCGGGGGCCTGACCGGCGAGCTCGTGGCCGAGGAGCTCTTCGACGCTGGACTGACCGCGTTGCTCACGCCGATCAACGGCGAGACCCGGCGAACCGTTGCCATCGTCAACGGTATCGACGGCGACGCGACGATCTTCAACGAGGCCGGGCCCGAGGTGTCGGCCGACGAGTGGCGAGCCTTCCACGACCGGCTGCCGTGGTCGAAGCTGGGTGTGCTGGCTTGTTCGGGCAGCCTGCCGCCCGGTCTGCCCGCTGATGCCTATGCAGAGTTGGCCATCCAGGCCCGGCAGCACGACGTACTGTCGGTGATCGATGTCGGTGGCGACGCGTTGGTGGCAGCCGCGAAAGCCGGCGCCATCGTCCGCTCCAACTCTGCCGAGCTTCGCGAAGCGCTGGGGGATCTCAGTGTCGAAGAGGGCGCCCGGCAACTGGTGAGCGCCGGCGCGACCGCTGCCGTGATTACCGACGGCGCTCGCGGAATGGTTGCTGCCAGCAACAATGGAATCTGGCGCGCGCTGCCGGTCGAGCGGGTCGCGGGCAACCCGACCGGCGCCGGAGATGCCTGTACTGCGGTCGTCGCGGCCGCTGTCGCCGGCTCGGCCGAGCCCGACTGGCCCGAGGTGCTCAAGTCTGCCGTGGCGGCCTCGGCTGCCGCCGTCCTCACCCCGGTTGCCGGGGACATCGATCTCGAGGCCTATCGACGCTGGCAGCCGCTGGTCGTCGTCCAGAGCCTCTAACCACAAGGGAGTTCGCTATGCCGCTGGTTTCCGGAGCCGAGGTCGTGCTGGGTGCCGCCAAGGACGGCCGTGGGGTCGGCGCGTTCAACGTGATCCAGCTGGAGCACGCGACCGCGCTGATCGCCGGGGCCGAGCAGCTCGGTGCGCCGGTGATCCTGCAGATCAGCGAGAACGCGGTGAAGTACCACGGCGCGCTGAAGCCGATCGCCGTCGCCACCCTGGCCGCCGCGGCCGCCTCCTCGGTGCCGGTGGTCGTGCACCTCGACCACGCGATGGACCGCGACCTGGTCACCGAGGCGGTCCAGCTCGGCTTCACCTCGGTGATGTACGACGCGTCGAAGCTCGACTACGCCGACAACGTGGCGGCCACCACCGAGGTGACCAACTTCTGCCACGACCACGGTGTCTTCGTCGAGGCGGAGATCGGCGAGGTCGGCGGCAAGGACGGCGTGCATGCTCCCGGCGCCCGGACCCGCCCGGACGAGGCACTCGCCTTCGCCGAGGCGACCGGCGTGGACGCGCTCGCCGTCGCGGTCGGCTCGTCGCACGCGATGACCGAGCGGACCGCCGAGCTCGACTTCGCGCTGATCAGCGCGCTGCGCGACGCAGTACCGGTGCCGCTGGTGCTGCACGGCTCGTCCGGTGTCGCGGATGCCGACCTGACCCGGGCGGTCGAGGCCGGCATGACGAAGGTCAACATCGCCACCCACCTCAACAACGTCTTCACCGCCACGGTCCGCCAGGTGCTGACCGACCAGCCGAACCTGGTCGACACCCGCAAGTACCTCGGCCCCGCCCGAACTGCGGTCGCGACCGAGGTAGCTCGCCTGCTGAGCTTGCTGAAGGCGGTCTGAACTAACTCAGGTCACGCCTGATCCGCCAGAAGCAGAAGCCGGTCAGTCCTGCCGCCAGCAGCAGGAACAGGCCGAACTCGCGCCACTGCAGATCCCAGAACCTGTTGGCGGGCTGGTACTTGATCAGTTGCCGGTAGCCATCATCCGCGAGCCGCTGGAAGCAGCTGCTCATCGGTGGCCGGGGTGTGGTCTCCTGCGCGTTCGGCGGTGGTGGGCCGCACTCCGCGATATAGCTCGGCAGCGTCTTCTGTACTACGCCGGCGGAGTTCACCGTGTGCTCGGACAGCTTCCAGTTGCCCTCGCCCTCGAGTTTCGCCTCGAGCTGCAGCACGACCGGGTCCTCCTCCGGCCCGGACAGCTGCAGTCCTCGCATGTTCTCGGCCGTCACGATCACGTTGGCCTCGGCCGGCGTCATCAGGTGTGGCCGGAGCAGCATCGGTGACAGCACCTCGACGGCGATCACGGCGGCCAGGGTGATGGCGATCGCCACCACGCTGCGGCGGACGACGAGGCCGACGGCGACGCCCAAGGCGAACGCGAAAGCCGCATAGCCGATCGGCACGATGCCACGGGCGCCGAAGACCGGGGGCAGAAGCCTTGGGATGTTGAAGATGCCGGCGGCCTGACCGGTGCCGATCGCGTCGTCGATCGGGTCGGACCACCAGGTCACCGCGAGGCTGAGCAGACCGGTGACCACGATCGCGCCGAGGCCGGTGACGGCGAGCTTGGTGACCAGCCAGCGGGTCCGGGTGATGCTCTGGTTCCAGACCAGCCGGTGGGTGCCGGCCTCCAGTTCCCGCGCGATCAGGGGTGCGCCCCAGAAGGCGCCGATCACCGGCGGAGCGGCGTACAGGAGGACCTGGCCGACGGTGTAGAGGTAGGTGTTGATCCGGTCGAACTGGATCTGCTTGAGGAAGCCGCCGGCGTACTGCTGGTAGTCGTCGGCCAGACCGGGGCCGGTGACGGTCAGGAAGACCGTCAGGATCGCGACGGCGACGATGAGCACCAACGCCTGCAGGCGGAACTGCCGCCAGGTGAGCCAGATCATCGCTGGACCTCCAGCAGGTGCCGGTTGCTGTTCTGGGGTGCTGAGGAAGAACGGCCCATGTAGGCGAGCACGACGTCCTCGAGGGTGAGCTGCGAGACCGTCCAGGCCGGATCGAGGATCGGCTCGTCGGTGCGGACCAGGAAGGTGGACTGGCGATCGGTGTGGCTGGCGGAGATCACGTGCTGGTTCTGCGGCATCGACTTCTCCTCCCGGCGCGGGCCGACCAGGCGGTAGTGGGTGGCGAGCAGGGTGTCGATGTCACCGCTGATCTGCACCCGCGAGTCGACCAGCACGATCAGGTAGTCACAGGACCGCTCGACGTCCGAGACCAGGTGCGAGGAGAGGATGACGCTCAACTCCTGCTCGGTGACGGCGGCCATCAGGTCCTGCAGGAACTCACGCCGGGCCAGCGGATCCAGCGCCGCGACGGGTTCGTCGAGGATCAGCAGCTCGGGCCGTTTGGCGATGCCGAGGGTCAGGGCGAGCTGCGCGCGCTGACCGCCGGACAGCTTGCCGGCCCGCTGCTTCGGATCGAGCCCGAGGCTCTGGATCCGTGCCTGGGCCAGCGTTTCGTCCCAGCCTGGGTTGAGCCGCGCGCCCAGCTTGAGGTGGTCGGCAATGCTCAGTCGCGGGTACGTCGGGGTGTCCTGGGCAACGAACCCGACCTTGGCCAGCTGCTGTCCGCCAACCGGCGCATCGAGTACTTCGATACTCCCGGCGGTCGGTGTCAGCAGCCCGACGGCCAGGTTCAGCAAGGTGCTCTTACCGGCGCCGTTCGGGCCGACCAGCCCGACCACGCGACCGGCCGGGACGTCCAGTGTGCAGTCGGTCAGCGCCCAGCGGCGGCCGTACTTCTTGCCCAATCCCTGGGCTCGGAGGGCGGTGCTCACGCTATGTTCTCCTGAGCACCGGCCCGAAACGTGGCCTGGAACAACGCCTCGATGCTCTCGTCGTCCAAGCCGGCTTTCCTTGCCTTGGACAACCACAGCTGCAGGTCCCGGCGGAGCGGGGCGTGAGCGGCCAGGCTGTGGTCGGCCAGCGTCCGGGTGACGAACGTGCCGCGGCCCGGCCGGGCGGCGACCAGGTCCTCGTGCTCCAGCTCGCGATACGCCTTCAGCACGGTGTTCGGGTTGATCGCCAGCTGCCCGACCACGTCCTTCACGGTCGGCAGCTGATCACCCTCCCGCAACAACCCCAGCCGCAGCGCGTTCTTCACCTGCTGAACGATCTGCTGGTACGGCGACACCCCCGAGCGCCCGTCCAGATGGAACTCGATCATCCTCAACCCCATTCATCTAGTTAACTAGTACAATACCCAGATGGGGGTTGAGGTCAAGAGATCAGGACTCAGCGGATCGCGTCGTACCTCCGCAGCGCCTCGAGCCGGGCCTCGGCATGGTCCACGATCGGCTCGGGGTACTCCGGCGTGCCGAACTCCGGCACCCAGCGCCGCACGTACTCACCGGCCGGGTCGAACTTCTTCTCCTGGGTGGCCGGATTGAAGACCCGGAAGTACGGCGAGGCGTCGGCGCCGCAGCCCGCGACCCATTGCCAGTTCAGCGAGTTCGACGCCAGATCGCCGTCCTCCAGCTGCTGCATGAACCAGCGCGCGCCGTACTTCCAGTGCACATGAAGGTCCTTGACCAGGAAGGAAGCCACGATCATCCGCACCCGGTTGTGCATGAACCCGGTCGCGGCCAGCTCCCGCATGCCCGCGTCGACGATCGGATAGCCGGTCTTTCCTGCACACCAAGCCTCGAAGGCGTCACCCGGCTCGTCGTACTCCATCTTCGCGAACTCCGGCCGCAGCGGCTTCCAGGCGGCCTCCGGGTTGCGCGCCAGCAGATCCGCGCAGAACTCCCGCCAGGCCAGCTCGCGCCGGTACCCCTCGGCGCCCTTGCTCCGCTTGTGGGCAAGGTCGGAAAGCATCGTCCGCGGATGGATCTCGCCGTACTTCAACGGCACCGACATCCGCGAGGTCGCGTCCAGATCCGGCCGGTCCCGCACTTCGCCGTACTCCGAGACGTCCTCGAGGTACCGCTCCCACTGCTTGCGCGCCGCGTCCTCGCCGGCAACCGCATCACTGGCAGGAAGCTTCTCGCTCTTGGCCTTCACCCACTCGACCTTGCTCGGGGCATCTACCGGCCCCCGCCAGCCGTGCTCCAGCCAGGTCCGGAAGTACGGCGTGAACACCGAGTACGGCCGGTCCTGCTGGGTCAGCACCCGCCCGGGCGCGATGGCGTACGGCGAGCCGGTGGTGACCAGTGGACACTCGAGCGCCTCCTCGACCGCGGCGTCCCGGCGCTGCCCGTAAGGCCCGTAATCCTTGGAAATATGGACACTCACGGCCTCCACCTCGGCCGCCACCGCTGGTACGACGTCCGCCGGATCGCCATGCCGGACGACGAGCCGGCCGCCGATCGCGTCGGACAGACTCCGCAACGACGCGACCAGATGATCCCGCCGCGGTGTCCCCGCTTTGTCCCACAACCTGGGGTCGAGCACGAACAGCGCGAGCACGTTGCCGTCGCCCGCCGTGACCGCGTCCAGCAGCGCTGGATTGTCACTCAACCGAAGATCCCGCCGGAACCACATCACCGCAGTAGCCATTCGCCAATCCTGGCTCACGAACAAGTTTTCCCGGCACTCAACGACACGCTGAGACAGGATTCGAACACACGATTGGGTAAGGCTTGCCTCAGTAGGTGAGAATGGATGTCGTGAGCGAGCTGATCGATACCACTGAGATGTACCTGCGGACCGTCTACGAGCTGGAAGAAGAAGGCATCCTGCCGCTGCGCGCGCGGATCGCCGAGCGGCTCCACCAATCAGGACCGACGGTCAGTCAGACGGTGGCCCGGATGGAACGTGACGGTCTCGTCACGGTCGAGGGGGACCGGCATCTCGAACTCACCGAGGTCGGCCGGATGCAGGCCACCCGGGTGATGCGCAAGCACCGGCTGGCCGAGCGGCTGCTGGTCGACGTGATCGGGCTGGAGTGGGAGGACGTGCACGCCGAGGCCTGCCGCTGGGAGCACGTGATGAGCGACGCGGTCGAGCTGCGGCTGCTGAAGATCCTCGACAACCCGACCGAGTCGCCGTACGGCAACCCGATCCCGGGCCTGGAGGAGCTGCTCAAGGACGGTCACGCGACCGCGATCGGCGACTTCCGCAGCGGCGTCGAGCCGCTCGACAAGGTGCTCGACCACGCCACCGGCGACTCCGTCCGGGTGCTGGTCCGGCGGATCGCCGAGCCGATGCAGACCGACGACGACGCGATGTCGGTCCTGCGCCGCGCGGGCGCGCTGCCCGGCCGCGAGGTCGACGCGATGCTGGACGCGGAAGGTGTCCTGGTGGGCAGCCGCGAGGCCGGCGGCGTGATCAGCGACGAGATCGCCGGGCACATCTTCGTCAGCCTGGTTTAAGTCTCAGCCAAGAATCCGCACGCACAGCGCCGGATGATGTACTGAGGGTGTTCAGGCAGTAACGTCTGTCCGCGATGCCTGAGAACGATATCGACTGGCCGGGTTACCTGCGGGAGTTCCACACCGCGGCCCCGGGCAGCACTGAAGCCCTGCTGTCACGTGCGGTGGCCGGGGACCACACGCCCTACCGCTGGCTGGTCCGCGCGGTCTCCGGCGAGGCGCGACGCGTCCTCGACCTGGCCTGTGGCAACGGCCCGGTCGCCCGCGAGCTGTACGGGCGGTGGGTGGTCGGCGTCGACAACAACGCCGCCCAACTGGCCGGCGCGCCCGGCCCGAAGGTCCAGGCGGACGCGCTGCACCTGCCGTTCGCCAACGAGGCCTTCGACGTCGTCACCTGCTCGATCGGCCTGGCGGTGCTCCAGCCGCTGCCCGCCGTACTGGCCGAAGCAGCCCGCGTACTGCGTCGCGGCGGCGTCCTGGCCGCCATCGTGCCCGCGGTGCGGCCACTGCGCCGCAGCGATCTGCGCACGATCACCAGCCTGACCACCCGGCTGCGCTCGACCCCGCAGTTCCCGGCCGGCGGCGAGATCAAGGACCTGAAGGACCAGCTGCGGTTGGCCGGGTTCGACGTGATGGAGAGCCAGCGCGAGCGCTACGCGTACACCGTGCGCACCCTGGACGACGCCCGGATCCTGGTCGGCGCGCTCTACCTGCCCGGTACGTCGGACGCCCGGCGCGAGTCCGCCGCGGTCTGGCTGTCCGAACGCGCCGAAACCAAGGACGGTCTCCAGGTGGCGATCCCGGTCCGCCGCATTACGGCCATGCGCACCAAGGTGGCGCTGCACTAGGTACCGTTCATGCTGTGTCTGCTCTGACGTGGTCCGTGCGCGCGCTCGATCATGCGCTCGGCGGCGAGCAGATCTACCGCGAACTGCTCGCGGACGAGCCGGCCGCCTTCTGGCTCGACGGCAGCCTGACCGACCAGCACTCGCGCCGCGTCTCGGTCCTCGGGACGTCGACCGGCCCTGACGCTGAGGTGATTGTCCGGGACGTCGCCGACGGGGATGTCTTCGCGGAGTTGCAGCAGCGGTTGAGCGCGCGGTCGGCGCAGCTGGACGGAGTACCGGCTGAGCTGGGGGAGGTCTTCAGTGGCGGTTATGTCGGGTACTTCGGTTATGAATTGAAGGCCCTCACGGGTGGTGTCGCGGCCCATGCCGCGCCGACTCCGGACGCGTTGTGGATGTGGGCCAACCGGTTCGTCGTGATCGACCACGACGAGCACCGCACGCTGCTCGTCGCCGTCCATGCTCCGGGTGATCCGGCAGCGAGTGCCTGGCTGGATCGTGCCGAGTCTGCCGCCGCCAGCTGGTACATGGGCTGGCGCGAGGCACCGCCGATCGCCATGCTCGACCTCGAGGCGCACCTGGAGCAGGACCGCGCCACCTACTTGGCCGGGATCGACGCCTGCATGGCGGCACTCGAGGCCGGCGAGACGTACGAGGTCTGCCTGACCAACCGGGTTCGGCTGCCGGCCGTCGAGGACCCGTTCGAGTTCTACCTGTGGCAACGCCAGAGCAACCCCGCGCCGTACTCGGCCTACCTAGCGGTCAAGCACAGTCTCGCGGTCAAGCACAGCGTCCGGTACGGCGACCTGGCGGTTGCAAGCTCCTCGCCCGAGCGGTTCCTGACCGTGGACGGCGACGGCTGGGCCGAATGCCGGCCGATCAAGGGCACCGCGCCGCGCTCCGCCGATCCGGCGCAGGACCAGCTCGTCGCGAAGGCGCTCGCCGAGGACGAGAAGACCCGCGCCGAGAACCTGATGATCGTCGACCTGATCCGCAACGACCTCGGCCGGGTCAGCCGGCCGGGCAGCGTGCAGGTCCCGCAACTGATGGCGGTCGAGAGCTATGAGACCGTGCACCAACTCGTCACCACGGTCCGCGGGCAGCTGCGCGCCGGGGTGGACGCGCTCGACGCGGTCCGTGCCTGCTTCCCGCCGGGGTCGATGACGGGGGCGCCGAAGATCCGCACGATGGAGCTGCTCGACCAGCTCGAGCAATCCGCGCGCGGGGTCTACTCGGGGGCGCTCGGTTACCTGACGGTGGACGGCCGGGCCGACCTGAGCGTGGTGATCAGGACCGCGGTGATGACGGGGGAGCAGACCGTGGTCGGGGCCGGTGGGGCGATCGTGCTCGACTCGGACCCGGTCGCGGAGTACGACGAGATGGTGCTCAAGGCAACAGCAACGATCCAGGGGCGGACGGCATGACAGGGGTGGCGGCATGACTTCACTGCAGGTGGCGGATTCCTTCTTGGTGGCCAACGGCCAAGTGCGCGGTCTCGACCTGCACCGGCTGCGGTTCACCTCGTCGTGTTCGGCGCTGGGGGTCGAGGCGGGGGCGTACTTCGACGACCAGGTCCGGCGGCTGCCCGGCTTCGGCCGCTGGTTCCCCCGCTTCGAACTCGATGCCGAAGGCAAGCTCTCCGTGCAGCTCCGGCCCGCCCCGCCGCAGGGCGGCCGGATCCGGGTCGTCCTGCACGACGGCCCCGACCCGCGCACCCAGCCGCTGGTCAAGGGCCCTGACCTGGACGCCCTGGGGGAGCTGAAAGCCCAAGCAAACAAGGACTTCGGTGCCCATGAGGTCCTTCTCGCCGATCCCGACGGCGTGATCGTCGAAGCGGCGTACTCCGCTGTCCTCTGGTGGGAGGACGACACTCTCTGTGTCCCGCCCGCGGACCGTGCCTATCTGTCCTCGGTCACCGCCGAGCTGGTCCGCGGAATCGCTGCCACCGAGGAGGTCGAAGTCGCCGAACGCGCCCGGACCGCCGCCGACCTGGCGGACACCGAGGTCTGGCTGGTCAACGCGCTGCACGGCATCCGCCCGGTCGAGGCGTGGAACCACGACCCGATCGACCCGCTGCCGTTCACCCGCTCCAAGGCCTGGCAGCAAACCCTGCTGGAGTCCGCCACCACCCTCTGAGGCGCGCTACTCGCCCAGTTCGGTGAAGAGGGTCAGCTGGACCCCGCCGGGACCTTCGAGCCGGGCGTTCAGCGAGTCCCACGGCGTACGGGTCGGCTCGGCGATCACTTCGGCTCCCGCGGCCGCCAATCGGGTGGTCGCCTCGGCCGAGTCGTCGACCTCGAAGGCGACCCGGAACTTGCCGGCCACCCGGCGCCCGACCTCGACCCGGTCGATGTACTCGGCCTGGTTCCGGTCCGCGATCTCCAGCGTCGCCCGGCCGGCGTCGAGGATCATCACCCGGCCGTCGTCGGACTCGTAGTTCTCGCTCTGGCTCAGCCCGAGGACATCGCGGTAGAAGGCGACCGCCTCGTCGTAGTTGTCGACCGTCACCACCAGCCGCAGTTGCCGTACGCCGTCCGCCACAGTCACTCCCTCGATCCGGTCCCGCTGGAACTTTGCGATTGCACGGTACCCAACGCCGGTGCTACGGTTCATTAGTCAAGTAATGAACCTACGAACCTCAGGGCGGAGGGAGCACGGTGTTCGACGATCGCAGTCCGATCTACCTCCAGATCGCGGAGCAGATCAAGAACGACATCGTCACGGGCGCCCTCGCCGAGGACGAGCAGGTCATGTCGACCAACCAGTACGCCGCGTTCTACCGGATCAACCCGGCCACCGCTGCCAAGGGCTTCGCCCAGCTGGTCGACGAGGGCGTGCTCTACAAGAAGCGCGGGATCGGCATGTTCGTCAGCCCGAACGCCCGCGACCTGCTGCGCAGCGGCCGCCGCGACTCGTTCTTCGCCGAGGTGGTGGATCCGATGATCCGCGAGGCCCGCGCAATCGGCGTACCGCTGACCGAGATCGTCCAGCACATCCAGAAGGAGGGTGACCAGCAATGACCGGCGGCCTGGGAGTGAGCACCGAGAACCTGAGCGTCAGGTTCGGCGGCGTACCGGCGCTGGACCGTCTGGACCTGCGGCTCGCGCCGGACAAGATCCACGGCCTGCTGGGCCGCAACGGCTCCGGCAAGAGCACACTGGCCGCTGTCCTGGCCGGCTTCCGGCAGCCCGACGAAGGGCGCGTGCTGATCGACGGCGGCGACCTCGGGACCGGGCTCTCGCCGTACGAGGATGCCGTCGTGACCAGCCGGATCTGCCTGATCCGCGAGTCGGGCGACCTGGTCGACTCCGCGCCGGTCAAGCAGGCGCTCGCGCTGGCCCGCAGTCTGCGGCCGTACTGGGACGACGACCTGGCCGGCGAACTGCTGGACAAGTTCGAGGTGCCGACCCGCAAGAAGGTGCAGAAGCTGTCCCGCGGCAAGAAGTCGGCGCTCGGCGTCGTGCTGGGACTGGCCAGCCGCGCGCCGCTGACCATCTTCGACGAGAGCTACCTCGGGATGGACGTCCCGTCCCGCACTCTGTTCTACGACGCGCTGCTGGCCGACTACACCGAAGTACCGCGGACGATCGTGCTGTCCACTCACCTGGTCAGCGAGGTCAGCGCGCTGCTCGAAGAGGTGGTCATCCTCGACAACGGCAAGCTGGTCACCCAGTCGCCGGTCGACTCGCTGCGCGGTCGCGGCGCCTCGATCGTCGGCCCGGCCGCGGCGGTCGACGAACTGACCACCGGCCTGACCGTGCTCGCCGAGCAACGCCTCGGCGGCACCAAGTCGGTCACCGTGCTGGGCGATCTGGACGACGCGCTGCTGGCGAAGGCGCACTCGGCCGGCCTGGAGATCGGCCCGGTCGGCCTGCAGGACCTCTTCGTCCATCTGACCGGTACGACGCGCCCGAAGGAGAGCACCCGATGAGCACCCAGACCGCACCGCGGACCGCGACCCTGCCGGGCTCGGTCACCGCGGCCGGCCGGCTGAAGCAGGTGGTGATCGCGATGGCCATCGGGCTGCGGCCGATGATCGTCGGCTACTGGCTGGTGATGACGGTGTCGTTCCTGATCGGTGGGCTGATCTCGCAGCTGATCGGCGGCGGTCTCGACCACAGTATCTGGGACTACGGCACCCAGTCGCCGAAGTACTTCTCGTCCGCCATCGGCATCACCCTGACGCCGGCGATCTTCTCGCTGATGATCGCGCACGGCGTCACCCGGCGGATGTTCGCGGTGGCCGGCAGCATCATCCTGGTCGGCGCCGCGACCGCGACCGCGACGATCTGGGTGCTGGCCTACCAGATCGAGCACGTCGCCTACGACTGGGCCGGACTGACCCAGGCGCTGAACAATCCGCACCTGTTCACCAAGACCTCGCAGGTCGGGCTCATCTTCACCGAGTTCTTCCTGCTGATCCTCGCGCACGAGGCCGCCGGCTGGCTGATCGGTATCGGCTTCTACCGGTTCGGTTTCTGGAAAGGACTGCTGCTGCTGCCGCTCGGTCTCGTACCGGCCGCCGCCGCGGAGTTCCTGCTGGTCGCCCAGTGGCTCGCCGAGGCACTGCGCAGTACCGGCTATCACCGTCCACCACTGGCGATCGGCGTACCGGGAGTGCTCGCGGTCAGCGCGCTCGGCCTGTACTTCGGTTACCGGCTGCTCCGCCCGATGGCGCTCAAACCCGCCAAGGGCTGACCCCACAATCCAACCCCTGCAGTAGTTAGGGAGGCTCCGCCATGCCCGAAAACCTGGACGACGATCTGGTCGTCGTCAACCATCTCCGCAAGACCTACGGCGCGACTGTTGCCGTTGACAACGTTTCGCTGACCGTCCGCGAGGGCGAGATCTTCGGCATCCTCGGTCCCAACGGGGCCGGCAAGACCACCACGGTCGAGTCGATCGCCGGACTCCGTACGCCGGACGGCGGGACCGTCCGGGTCGCCGGGCTCAACCCGCACAAACGGCGGACCGAGATCACCTCGCTGATCGGCGTCCAGCTGCAGGCGAGCGAGTTGCCGGAGCGGATCAAGGCCCGCGAGGCGCTCGAGCTGTACGCGTCGTTCTACCCGAACCCGGCCGACCCGGCGGAGCTGCTCGAGCGGCTCGGGCTGACCAAGGTGCGGGACACCGCGTTCGCCAAGCTGTCCGGCGGGCAGAAGCAGCGGTTGTCGATCGCGCTCGCGCTGATCGGCAACCCGAAGATCGCCATCCTCGACGAGCTGACCACCGGGCTCGACCCGCAGGCGCGGCGGGACACCTGGGAGCTGGTCAAGCAGATCCGCGACTCGGGCGTCACCATCATCCTGGTCACGCACTTCATGGAGGAGGCGGAGTACCTCTGCGACCGGATCGCCATCATCGACGGCGGCCGGGTGGTCGCGCTGGACACCCCCGCCGGGCTGGTCGCCGCCGCCCGCGCGGAGCAGCAGATCAGCTTCCGGGTGCCCGGCACGCTGGACGAGGCGGTCCTGAAAGCCTTGCCAGCAGTCACTTCCGTACTCCGCGACGGTGAACGTTTCGTTGTCACTGGCAACGACGACCTGCTGGTCGAGGTGGTCACCGAACTGGCCGGCCGCGGCCAGGCGCCCCGCGACCTGCACACCGAACAGACGACCTTGGACGACGCATTCCTCGCTTTGGCGGGCCGGAACTTCGAAGGAGCGGACCGATGAGCCAGACACTGACCCTGACCAGGATCGAGAGCAAGCTGTTCGTGCGGGAGTGGGCGAGTCTGTTCTTCGTCTTCGTGCTGCCGGTCGGCCTGCTGACGATCTTCTCGCTGATGGACGACGGCAGCGGCTCGAGCGACGGCGTACCGGCCAGCTTCCTGCCCACGATGGCGATCGGGATCGGGATCGGCATCCTCGGGATGGCGACGCTGCCGATGATCCTGGCGGGCTACCGGGAGAAGGGAATCCTGCGCCGGATGTCGACCACCCCGGTCCGCCCGGTCAAGCTGCTGGTCGCGCAACTGCTGCTGCACCTCGCCGCGGGCATCGTGGTGATCGCCCTGATCCTCGGACTGGGCACCCTCGTCTTCGACGCGGCCCTGCCCAGCGCGCCGCTGCCGTTCGTGATTTCCGCCCTGCTCTACACCGTCGCCGAGCTCTCGATCGGTGTCCTGATCGCGGGCCTGGTCTCGACCGCGAAGGGTGCCAGCATCGTCGGCAACATCCTGTTCTTCCCGAGCATGTTCTTCGCCGGCGTCTGGACCCCGGGCGACCTGATGCCGCACGCGCTGCGCTGGGTCCGCGACATCACGCCGATGGGCGCCGGCATGACCAGCATGCAAGACGCCTGGTCGGGCCACTGGCCGGGAGTCGAACACGTCGCCGCGCTGCTCGCCGTCACCGTCGCCTGCGTCGCACTGGCGGCCCGGTTCTTTCGCTGGGAATGAAGGTTATGCACAGGGGGTGTGTATAACATCGAACCTTTCTGTGGATGGTCGGGTACTCACTGTGGACGACACGCGGCAGGTGGCAGATTCGCCGAATCTCTTTGTCAGAAAGGGTTGTGTGCGCACCGACCGGGGAGGTAGAAATGTCGACACGCTGCTTCTTCGGGAGCGGCGGGTCGGGCGGGAAACCGAGTGCCCTCGCAGTGGGGATCCCCACTGAGGTATGACCGGTGACGGGGTCTGCCGGCTCCTTTGGTCCCGTTCGGGAGGCTGGAGACGTCACTATCCTTCAGCTATACGTAGGCCCCTCCGACTCATACTCGGAGGGGCCCGCGTTCTGTCAGGCCCGCGTTCTGTCAGGAGAGGGTGACCCGCAGCGTCGAGTGCGAGCCGCGAGCCGCCACCCGCACCTCGATACCCCGCGCTGTCGTCACCAGCTCGTACTGCGCCGCGCGACCGTCGAGCGTGACCGCCCGAACCTTCGAGCCGGTCGGCAGGACTGCACCCACAGTGACGGCTGCGTGCAGGCCTTTACTGCTCACGTCAGTCCGATATTCCTTGCCTGCAACGGATGCGGACACGTTCACCGCGCCGCGACCGAGGCGAATGTTGCTACCAGCCACCTTCTGCTGGCCGCCCGGGACCTGCGGAACGACGGAGACCTTCCCGTGCCCCAGGTCCGGGTCGACGCCCAGCTGCTGATGCACGACCGGCCACAGCACGCCGTACGTGCCCCAGACCTGCATCGCCATCGAGCGGTCGGTGAACGGCCGGTCGATGTTCGCGGGGGAGTCCGGCGACGGCGCGATCTCCGGCATCCCGCCCGGCGTCTCCCAGACCCTCGGGTCGAGCTGGATCCGGGCGTTGCCGGTGGTGTACACCTGCTGCTGGTTCCTGCCCAGCCGTCCGAAGTTGCCCTCAGCAACTGCCATGATCGAGGTGTTCAGTGAGAAGATGCTGCGCTCGCTCTTCACCGCCGAGACCACTGAGTCGCAACTGGCGCCGGGGTTGCCCGCGGCATCGGAGGTGGGGCCGGTACCGGTGTGGAAGAGCCCGAACTCTCCTGTGTAACAAGCCTTCTCACGCTGGTCGAGTGCGATCTTGGCGTGCTCGGCCGAGGCCAGGGGAGCGGTCGGCTGACCCGGACGGACCAGCTCGGCCTCCATCGGGGTGACGCCGGTCCAGTGCCGCTGGAAGATCGGCGTGTTGTCGTTCGCCGGATCGGCCACGTCGTCGACCGAGTCGGCGTACCCGAAGGCCTGGCTGACCCACCACTGGGTCTCGAAGCGCCGCTCGAGGTCGGTCGCCTTCGCCGTGGCCCACCGCTGGGTCGCCCGGTCATGACGCGAGCCGGCCAGATCGGCGAGATCGCGCAGCCCGCGGGCGAGGTACACGGTGCTGTCGAGCTTCTCCGAGCCCATCCCGCTGCGCTCGACGTTCGCGAGTCCTTCGAGCCAGCCGTCGCCGTCCTGGTCCAGCTCGCGGTAGACGTACTTGAGGTTGCGCACGCTGAAGTCGTACATCTCGTCGCGGAACCGGTCGTCGCCGGTCCAGCGCCACAGCAGCGCGACGATACTGGGGAACTTGACCGTCTCGTCGGTGTTGCCTGCGCTGGTGTTCGAACCGAAGTACACGTCGCCGGTCGGCGTCACTTCGTGCGCGACCTTGCCGCTGCGGTCGTTGAGGAGGTCGCTCACGTCACGTAAGGCGCGTAGGTGCGCCTTCACTGTGTCGAACTGACCGGCCGCGACAGCGGCGTACGAGGTGTACTCGCCGTCGGTGGCGAACAGCCACGGGTAGTCGGGGAAGCCGGCGCCGAACCAGCGCGCGACCTCGACGGTGCCACTCGGCGCGGGGTACGACTTGCCTTCGTTGACGTCGCGGATCTGCAGGTTGCGCGCCTCCTGGACGGAGTCGGCGAGATTCTGCTTGCTCCACTCGACGCTCTGCTGCAGCAGCCGGTCACCAGGCAGGTCCACTGCGGACAGGTCGTTGATCGCGGCCCGGATCTTCTTCTTTGCCTGCAGCAACTTCGCGGGGTTGCCGATGGCCCGCTGGTACTCGCGCTGTGCGGCGGCCTGGCCCTGGTCCGAACCGGCGACGGCGAACCACACGGTCGTCGTGCGGCCCGGCTTGAGGTCGACGTTGTAGGTGAGGCGTCCGCCGGTGCCCTTGCCGAAGGCGGAGTCGTCGCAGTGCGCGGGCGCAGTACCGTCGGCCGGGCAGATGACGGCTGGGTCCTGTGGGCCGCGGTGGTTGGCGCCGAGCGCGTGACCGGTCGGCTTGAGGTTCGAGCCGACGATCGCGTTGTAGTCGTGCGCCGCGGCGTTGGGCACTGGCGGGGTGCCCTGATCGCGGAACCGCAGGGTGCCGCCGGCGTACGAACCGCTGTCAGGCAGGTTGGTCTGACCGGCGTTCGGTGTGGTGCCGCCCCACGGATACGACGGCATCAGCTCCGAGTGCGCGTCGACATCGAGCTTCACGGTCTTCGCCTTGCTGGACTTCAAGGTCAGCCCGACCACGGTCGCCCGGACGCCGTCCGGCACGAAGTCGGTCCGCTCCACGCTCACGTCACTCGGATAGCTGATCCGCTGGTACCCGTGCCCACTCGTGTACTTCGCCGCGGCCACGTCCTTCCCGAGCCACGCGCCGTCCACCCCGAACCAGATCCCGTCCAACAGCTTCAACGGCGGCGTCCAGATGCCGCCCATCTCGCCGCGGGTATGCCACCCGGTCGCCGGATACAACCCGGTCTCGTCACCCATCGCATAAGCCCGATCGCCGACCACCAAGGATCGCCGATCAGCTAACCGCTGCGACTCGGACAGTTCGTGTTCGCTGGGGGTGTGACCAGCGGTGGCGAGGGAGGGGATCCCGCTGATCGCGAGGACCGTGGCTGCTGCGAGGAGACCACCAGCACCGGCGTACCGGCGCCTGGTTCGTCTCCTCGGCCTGCTGTTTCGTCCGACCGGGCGGGGTGTCATGACGCTTCCTCCTTCTGGCGGTGTCAACGCACCGCCGGCATCAGCCGGGGGCCGAGCTGCCCCTGACGATCAGTTCGGGTTGCAGAAGTCGTTCCGTCGGCCCGGCCGGGGCCGTCGCGGTGAGGATGTCGATCAACTCGGTGGCGATCTGGTCCATCGGCTGCCGGATGCTGGTCAGCGCCGGCGAGACCACCGAGGCCAGCGGCGAGTCGTCGAACCCGGTGACGGCGACGTCGACTCCCGCCGTGAGCCGGCGCCGGCTGAGCTCCCGCAACGCGCCGAGCGCGAGAATGTCGCTGATGGCAACAATCGCGTCGATCCCGGGATCCGCGTCGAGCAGCTCCGCGGTAGCGCGAGCGCCGGCGTCGATGGTGTCTTCCTGGCAGTGAAACGCCAGCTCCCGGCCACTGGGCAGTCCAAGCTCCTGGCAACCGCGCTGCCACCCGGTCAACCGATCCTCGGCCAGCCCGGATGCCTCCGGCCAACTCAGGAAGGCAATCCGCCGCCGCCCGGTCTCCTGCAGATGCCGTACGGCGGCAGCGCACCCAGCAGCACCGTCGACATCAACCCAGGGCCCCGGCTGCGTGGACTCCTTCCAGACCCGCCCGAACGACACGAACGGCACCTGCTGCTCCTTCAGCCACCCGTGCCGCGGGTCATGGGTCTCGGTCTGCGAAAGCACGAACCCGTCGACCAGTCGCCGCGCGTGCAGGTCTTCGTAGACCGGCATGCCCTCGACCCCGACCGGTGCCGTGAACAACAAGATGTGCCGGCCGCTGCTCTCCGCCGAGGCGCACAACGAGTGCAGGAACTGGTCCATCACCAGATGCGCCTGACCGTTCGGCCAGCTCGGCACGCAGTACCCGATCAGTTCGACCGCGCTCGTCCGCAGGCTGCGGGCGTTACGATTGGGGCGGTAGTTGAGCAGCTGGATCGACCGCGTCACCCGCTGCAGTGTGTCGGGCCGTAGTCGGTGAGGCGCATTCAGCGCGTTGGAGACGGTCTGCACCGAAACCTCCGCATGAGCGGCAACCTGCTTGAGGGTAGCCACCATCCACCTCCCAGTTTCCCCAGAGACTGGCATTTTAACGTTCAAACGCTCTCGCAGTCTCACCCTGAACCCCTGCCATGTCAACGGGTGGCGGCCCGGCCGAGGCAGATCGTCAGGCGATCCCGATCCGGATCGCCGGTTGCTCCGGGGCGGCCGTTCAGCTGATTCGCGGCGGCCCGGCGCGCAATATCTCCTGCGCCTCAGCCACCGGCCCAGGCGCGATCCACCGCCCCCACCAGGTGGCGCCCGCCTCGGCGAACGCAGCCGGATCACCACCCTTCGCCTTGAACTCCAACGCCCCGCCCTGCCGCTCGGCAAGAAGCTCCCGAACATCGTCCGGCGTCATCTCCTGCGGGGCGATAGTCGGACCCTTGTAGGCACAACTGCCATCCCACCGAAGGATCCGCCGTCGCACCGACGGCACGAGAAAGTTGCCACCCACCCAGATCGGGATACGCGGCCGCTGCACCGGCCGAGCCGTCAGTTGAGCCCCGTCCAGTCGATAGTGCTGACCGGCGTAGTGAACCGGCTCCCCGCTCCACAGCGCATCGATGATCTCCAGCGACTCGTCAAGCTTCTCGGCCAGCACCCGTGGAGCACCGGCGACAAACGGATCCCCGGGATCGCCGATCCCCACCCCGAGAATCAGCCGGCCACCGGACAGGTGATCCAGCGCAACAGCCTCGGCCGCGAGCTGCCACGGATGCCGGCGGGGGACCGGCGTGACCGTCGTACCAAGCCTGATGGTCGACGTCGCACACGCCATCGCCGCCAAACAGACCCACGGCTCGTACGTCGGCTCCGCAGCGTCCCCCTGGTAGACGAGGTAGTCCTCCAGGAACACCCCGTCCCACCCGCAGTCCTCCGCCATCCGCGCCAGCTCAGCCAGCCCGCGCGGATCCCGCCCCGCCCCCACCGCCCCGAACGTCACCGAGAATCGCATCCCACCAAGCTAGGCGCCCCCGCCGACAAACTGTCAGGCCGCGTGACCTCCGTCGACGGTCAACTCACTGCCGGTGATATAAGCCCCACCCGGCCCCGCCAGATAGACCACCGCCGCCGCAACCTCCTCAACCGTCCCGAACCGCCCCAGCGCCAGAAACTCCCGCTGCGCCTCGGCAAACGGCCCGTCCGCCGGATTCATCGCCGTGTCAACCGGCCCCGGCTGCACCACATTCGACGTGATCCCACGCCCACCGAGATCCCGCGCCAACCCCTTGCTCATCCCCACCACAGCCGACTTGCTCATCGCATACAAGCTCATCCCCGCTCCCGCGTTCCGCTCGGCGATCGTGCTGCCGAGGTGAATCATCCGTCCACCGTCAGCCAGTACGCCGGCCGCGGCCCGCGCCGCGACGTACGGACCACGCACGTTGATCGCCAGCACCCGCTCGATCTCCTCGAGCGTGACCTCGCCGATCATCCCCATCGTCCCGACCCCCGCGTTGTTGACGAAGATGTCGAGCCCACCAAGTACTTCGTACGCCCGACTCACCGCCGCGTTGACCGCGACCGCATCAGCCGCATCCGCCTCGATCGCAAACCCCCGCCGCCCAGCAGTCTCGATCTGCTTGACCACCGCTGCCGCATCCTCCGGCGAGCTGTTGTAGGTCACGGCAACATCGGCCCCCTGTGCGGCCAACGCAACCGCCACCGCCGCACCGATCCCGCGGCTGCCGCCGGTCACCAGTGCCTTCTTTCCTGCCAACTCACTCATCGCGTCCTCTTCACAGGTTGTCCTTCAGTGCTTCAAGTTCAGCCGCCGGGCGCGGCAAAGGCTGGCGAGAATCGGCCGCCGGATCCTCAGGTCGCAATTCCGCTAGCGCGCCTTGACCCGACCAGGGATGCTGGAGCACGTGTACGAATGTGTCGAGCGGTGCGTGCGAGCGGTCCAGTCGAAGGACGCGCGGTTCGACGGGTGGTTCTTCACCGCCGTGCTGACCACCAAGATCTACTGCCGCCCGAGCTGCCCGGTGGTGCCGCCCAAGGTCAAGAACATGCGGTTCTACCCGAGTGCTGCCGCGGCGCAGCAGGCCGGCTTCCGCGCCTGCAAGCGCTGCCGGCCGGATGCCAGCCCCGGGTCGCCGGAGTGGAACGACCGCGCTGACCTGGTCGCCCGCGCGATGCGGCTGATCGGCGACGGCGTGGTGGATCGCGACGGCGTACCGGGCCTCGCGACTCAGCTCGGGTACAGCGTTCGCCAGGTGCAGCGGCAACTGCAGGCCGAGCTCGGAGCCGGCCCGCTTGCTCTCGCTCGCGCGCAGCGAGCCCAGACCGCGCGGCTGCTGATCGAGACCAGCTCGCTGCAGATGGCCGATATCGCTTTCGCGGCTGGGTTCTCCAGCGTGCGGACCTTCAACGAGACGGTCCAGGAGGTCTTCGCGCTCTCACCAAGCGAACTGCGGACGAAGGCCAAGCTGGGCGACACACCCAGTGCGCCGGGCACCATCTCGCTGCGCCTCCCGTTTCGCCAGCCGTTGATGCCGGACAACCTGTTCGGGCACCTGATCGCGACCGGCGTACCGGGAGTGGAGGAGTGGCGTGGTGGCGACTATCGCCGCACACTCCGGCTGCCGCACGGCCACGGCGTCGTCGCCCTCCGGCCGATGCCCGACCACATCGCTTGCCAACTCTCGCTCACCGACCAGCGCGACCTGGCGATCGCGATCAGCCGCTGCCGCCGGATGCTCGACCTCGACGCCGATCCGGTCGCGGTTGACGATCAGCTCCGCACCGATCCGATCCTCGCGCCGCTGGTCGACAAGGCGCCGGGGCGGCGGGTGCCGCACACGGTGGACGGCGAGGAGTTCGCAGTACGGGCGGTGCTCGGGCAGCAGGTGTCGACGGCTGCCGCGCGGACTCACGCGAGCCGGCTCGTGCAGGCTTATGGCGATCCGATCGACGATCCGGGTGGCGGGCTGACGCACTTGTTCCCGCGGATGGAGGCGTTGGCCGAGCTCGATCCCGAGACGCTCGCGTTCCCGAAGTCCCGGCGTACGACGCTGATGACGTTGGTCGCCACGCTTGCGGCCGGGGAGATCGACCTCGGCGCCGGCGCCGACTGGGATCGCGCCCGCGAGCAGTTGGCGGCCTTGCCGGGTATCGGCCCGTGGACCGTCGAGTCGATCGCGATGCGCGCGTTGGGTGACCCGGATGCCTTTGTGGCCAGCGATCTGGGCATCCGGTACGCCGCCCGGGATCTCGGGTTGCCCGAGGCCCCCAAAGCATTGATCGAGCACGCGCGAGCGTGGCGGCCGTGGCGCGCGTACGCCGTGCAGTACCTCTGGGCGACCGGAAACCATGCCGTCAACACGATTCCTCCTGTCGAGAATGCGGAGTGAGATGTCCCAGCTGACCACCGAACGCCTGCTGTTGCGTCCGCCGACCGATGATGACCGAGCGCCGATCGCCGCGATGAACGCCGATCCAGCGGTGATGGAACACTTCCCGGCGCCGTTCACCCGGGCCGAGAGCGACGCGATGATCGACCGGATCACCGCGATGATCGAGCTGCGCGGCTTCGGGTTCTGGGTGGCCGAGGTCCGTGAGACCGGGCAGGTGATCGGCTTCGTCGGACTGTCGGTGCCGACCTTCGAGGCGCCGTTCCTGCCTGGCGTCGAGATCGGCTGGCGGCTGACGAAAGATGCCTGGGGCAACGGCTATGCGACCGAAGGCGCCCGGGCCGCGCTGGCGCACGCGTTCGGTCCGCTCGAGCTGGACGAGGTGCTGTCGTTCACCGCGACGACCAACAAGCCGTCCCAGCGGGTGATGGAGCGGATCGGGATGACGCACGACGAGGCCGGCGACTTCGACCACCCGCGACTGCCCGACGGGCACCGGTTGCAGCGGCACGTGCTGTACCGGATCAGTCGCGCGCAATGGGAGGCCTGATCGTGGCGCATGCGGTGATCGAGAGCCCGATCGGTGTGCTGACGCTCGTGGCGGCGGACACGGGGGAGTTGGCCGGGCTCTACATGGAGCAGCAGCGGCATCGCCCGGCGCAGGAGATCTTCGGGCTGCGCGACGACTCGATCCTGCCGGAGGTCGGGCAGCAGTTGAAGGAGTACTTCGCCGGCGAGCGCACCGTCTTCGACGTACCGCTGAAGCTGAGCGGGACGCCGTTCCAGCAGCGCGTCTGGGCGGCCCTGCAGGACATCCCGTACGGCGAAGTGACGACGTACGGCGGCCTCGCGGCCACCCTCGGGCTGGTGCCGGGCGCCTCCCGGGCGGTCGGACTGGCGAACGGGAAGAACCCGGTCAGCATCATCGTGCCGTGTCACCGGGTGATCGGCTCGACGGGCAGCCTCACCGGGTACGGCGGCGGCCTCGATCGCAAGCAGCGACTGCTCGACCACGAGCGGGCCGACGTACTGTTCTGACTTCTTGAGGAAAGTGCTCAGAGGATGAGCACTTATCGGGCGCATGCTGTCGGTATGAGCACAGAGACGAAGGTCAAGCAGGTGGTCACCGACGACGAGGCGTTCGCGCCGGCGAGTGTCGAGGAGTGGCGCGCGTGGTTGGCGCAGTACGGGCGGACCGAGCGGTCGGTGTGGGTCGTCGTCCAGCGCAACGGCGGCGGGATCGGCCTGGCGGAGGCGGTTGAGCATGCGCTGTGCTTCGGCTGGATCGACAGCAAGACGCTGCGCCGCGACGACTCCAGCACCTATCAGACCTTCACGCCGCGCAACCCGCGCAGTACCTGGAGCCAGGTCAACCGCGATCGCGTCGAGCGCCTCCTCGCCGCCGGGCTGATGGAGGCTCCCGGCCAAGAGCTGATCGACCTGGCGAAGCGCACCGGGACCTGGGACTGCCTGGCCGAGGCCCAGAACGGCGTGATCCCTGCCGATCTCCAGTCGGAGCTCGACCGCGACGAGAAGGCGGCTGGGTACTTCGCCGCCTTCCCGCCGTCCTCCAAGCGCCGGATCCTCGAGTGGATCGCTCTGGCCAAACGCCCCGAGACTCGCGCCGGCCGGATCGCCCAGACCGTCACCCTCGCCGCGATCAACCAGCGAGCCAACCACCCCGAGCTGCCGCGCTGACGAGGCTATTACTTGGTGCTGTTGGCAGGGTCGTCCAGCCGCTCCTGCAGCGGCGGAACCTGCACGGTCGCCTCCGGCTTCTTGCGCAGGTTGATGAGCTTGCGAGCAACCGGCTCGGTGAAGCGAGCAGTCATCGGCCCGAGGATCACCAGGATCAGCACGTACGCCGTCGCCAACGGCCCAAGCCGCGGCTCGACCCCAACGGCCAGCCCCGCGATCACGATCGAGAACTCACCACGCGCCACCAACGTGCCGCCGGCCCGCCAGCGACCAGCCGACTTCACGCCCGCCTTGCGCGCGGCGTACCAACCGGTGGCGATCTTCGTCAGCGCCGTCACGACCGCCAGCGCCAACGCGATCCCCAGCACCGGCGGGATCTCGGCCGGGTCGGTGCTCAGCCCGAAGAACACGAAAAACACCGCGGCGAACAGATCCCGCAGCGGGCTCAGCAGACTGCGAGCACCCTTCGCGACCTCGCCCGACAGCGCGATGCCGACCAGGAACGCGCCGACCGCGGCCGACACCTGCAGCTGCTGCGCGATTCCCGCGACGAGCAGGGTCAGCCCGAGTACTACGAGCAGCAGCATCTCCGGGTTGTCCGAGGAGACGGCCCGGCTGATCACCCGTCCGTAGCGCAGTGCGATGAACAGCACGATGCTCACCGTGCCCAGTGAGATCAGCAGCGTCACACTGCCGCCGGCCAGCCCGACGCCGGCCAGCAGCGCGGTCAGGATCGGCAGATAGACCGCCATCGAGAGGTCCTCGAGCACCAGGATCCCGAGCACGATCGGCGTCTCGCGATTACCCAGCCGGCCGAGGTCGCCGACCACTTTCGCGATCACGCCCGATGACGAGATCCAGGTGACACCGGCCAGCGCGACCGCCGCGACCGGTCCCCAGCCGAGCAGCAGCGCGCAGGCCGCACCGGGCAACGCGTTGAGCAGGAAGTCGACCACGCCGGACAGGTACTGCGTCTTCAGCGTGCCGACCAGATCGGCCGCCGTGTACTCGAGGCCGAGCAGCAACAGCAGCAGGATGACGCCGATCTCGGCGCCGGTGGCAACAAACTCTTCAGACGCGTCCAAGGGCAACAGTCCGCCGTGCCCGAAGGCGAGACCGGCCAGCAGGTACAGGGGAATCGGCGAGAAGCCGACCCGTCCGGCGATCCGGCCGAGGATGCCGAGGGCAAGCAGCACGCCGCCGAGCTCGATCAGCAGAGCGGTCAGGTCGTGCATCTCAGCCTCCCGTGATCAGTTCGGCGACGGCGTCGACGCCCTCGCGGGTGCCGACCACAACGATCGTGTCGCCGATCGCGAACCGGAAGTCCGGTGCCGGCGACGGCACCGCCCCGGTCCGGCGCAGCACCGCGACGATCGACGCGCCGGTCCGGCTGCGGGCCTGGGTGTCGCCGAGCGTGCGGCCGGAGTACGGGGAACGGCTGGTGATCGGGATCTGCTCGGTGACCAGGTCGATCTCGATGTCGCTGTGCAGCGGCTCGATCGGCGCCGGGATCAGCAGCTGCCCGAGCGCGCTGGCCTCGGCCGGGTCGAGCGGCACACTGCCCAGGCAACTGTCGTCGTCCTCGGGATCGTGGAACCCCAGGAAGCGCCGGCCGTCCGTGTGCACCACCAGCGAGACGTGCTTGCCGCCGTCGGTGGTGAGATCGTACCGGGTGCCGATCCCTGGCAACGTCGTCCTGGTCGGGTGGTCCATGAAAATCTTCGCTCCCCGCAATAGATGGCGTCTGCAACCATTATCGCTCATCCGGCCAACTGGTTGGACCGGCCAATCGTCGGTGGACCGAGTGTGAGGTGGCTTGCAATCGGGTGCAGTGCAACTAGTTGCATAGGTATGGTCTGCATATGGCCCTCGAACACGCGATCCTGGTCTCGCTGACCGAGCGCGCCGGATCCGGCTACGAGCTGGCCCGGCGGTTCGATCGCTCGATCGGCTACTTCTGGCCCGCGACCCACCAGCAGATCTACCGCGTACTGCGCCGGATGGGCGAGGCCGGCTGGCTCACTCACACCGACATCGCGCAGGACGGCCGTCCCGACAAGAAGGTCTACGAGGTGTCGACTGCCGGGCGCGACGAGCTCACCCGCTGGCTCGCCGAACCCGTCGACCCGGCGATCCTCCGCGACGGGCTGGGTGTGAAGCTGCGCGGCGCCTCCCTGGGTGACGAGGCCGCAGTACTGCGAGAAGTCGAGCGTCATCGGGCCGAGCACGCGACCCGGCTGGAGGTCTATCGCGGCATCCAGAGCCGCGACTTCCCCAAGCCGGATTCGCTGAACGGCCGCGAACTCCACCAGTACCTAGTACTCCGCGGCGGCGTCCGCGCGGAGGAGTCCTTCGTGGCCTGGTGCGACGAAGTCATTCAGGCGATGCGATCGGAGCGCACCTCATGAGCGAGATTGGCGAACGAACAAGCGGCACCGTCGAGTACCCGAACCTGCTGACCCCGCTCGACCTCGGCCACGTCACCCTGAAGAACCGGGTGATCATGGGCTCGATGCACACCGGTCTCGAGGACCGCGCCAAGGACCTGCCCAAGCTCGCCGCGTACTTCGCCGAGCGGGCCCGCGGTGGCGTCGGCCTGATCGTCACCGGCGGCTACGCCCCGAACCGGACCGGCTGGCTGACCCCCTTCGGCTCGAAGCTGACCACGCGCCGCGAGGCCCGCGGACACCGTGTCGTCACCGATGCGGTGCATGCCGAAGGCGGACTGATCGCGCTGCAGATCCTGCACGCGGGCCGGTACGCGTACCACCCGTTCAGCGTCTCGGCGTCGGCGCTGAAGGCTCCGATCAACCCGTTCAAGCCGCGGGCGCTGTCGGATCGCGGGGTGCGGCGGCAGATCGCAGCGTACGTCGACTGTGCCGCGCTGGCGCAAGAAGGCGGGTACGACGGGGTCGAGGTGATGGGCTCCGAGGGCTATTTCATCAACCAGTTCCTTGCCGAGCGCACCAACAAGCGCCGCGACCGCTGGGGCGGCAGCGCCTCGAACCGGCGGCGCCTCGCTGTCGAGATCGTCCGCGGCATCCGGGACCGCGTCGGCCCCGACTTCCTGATCATCTACCGCCTCTCGATGGCGGACCTGGTCGAGGGCGGCCAGGACTGGGACGAGGTCATTGCGCTGGGCAAGGAGATCGAGGCGGCCGGCGCATCGATCATCAACACCGGAATCGGCTGGCACGAAGCGCGGGTGCCGACCATCGTGACCTCGGTACCGCGGGCGGCGTTCACGTCGATCACGGCGTCGTTCCGCCCGCACGTCTCGATCCCGGTCGTCACCTCCAACCGGATCAACCTGCCGCAGGTCGGCGAAGAGGTCCTGGCCCGCGGCGACGCCGACCTGATCAGCATGGCGCGCCCCTTCCTGGCCGACCCCGAGTGGGTGCTCAAGGCAACCACTTCCCGGTCTGACGAGATCAACGTCTGCATCGCCTGCAACCAGGCCTGCTTGGATCACGTCTTCGCGAAACGCAAGGCCAGCTGCATGGTCAACCCCCGCGCCGCCCGCGAAACCGAACTCGTGCTGCTGCCAACCCGCCGTACCCGCCGAATCGCCGTCGTCGGCGCCGGCCCCGCCGGCCTCTCCGCCGCAGTCACAGCAGCCGAACGCGGCCACGACGTCGAACTCTTCGAAGCGGACAACGAGATCGGCGGCCAGTTCGGCATCGCCCGCCGGATCCCCGGCAAGGAAGAGTTCGCCGAAACCATCCGCTACTACGAACGCCGCCTCGAACTCACCGGAGTCAAACTCCACCTGGGCCACCGCGCCGTCGCCACCGACCTGGAAGACTTCGACGAGGTCATCGTCGCGACAGGTGTCGTCCCCCGCATCCCGTCCATCCCCGGCATCGACCACGAAAAGGTCCTGTCCTACGTCGACGTAGTCCGCCACGGCCGCCCGGTCGGCAAGTCGGTAGCAGTCATCGGCGCCGGCGGCATTGGCGTCGACGTCAGCGAATTCATCACCACGATCGACTCTCCCACCCTCGACCTCGCTGCCTGGAAAGCCGAATGGGGCGTCACCGATCCGATGCTGTCTCCTGGTGCCCTCACCAAGCCCCAACCGGAACCGTCGCCTCGCAAGGTGTTCCTGCTCCAACGCAAGCCTGGCAAAATCGGCGCCGGCCTCGGAAAGACCACCGGCTGGGTGCATCGCGCCGCGTTGAAAAACAAGCAGGTCGAGTTGCTGACGTCGGTCAACTACGAACGCATCGACGACGAGGGCCTGCACATCAGTTTCGGCCCGAAGCATGAAAAGCCGCGGCTGCTGGCCGTCGACACGATCATCGTCTGCGCCGGCCAGGAGTCGGTCCGAACCTTGGCGACCCCTGCTGCGCATTTGATCGGCGGCGCCCACCTCGCCACCGAACTGGACGCCAAACGAGCTATCTCCCAAGGCACCGAACTAGCCGCCAGGCTTTAGGGAGCGCCAAGAACTTCATGAGATTGAGTGCCGGGTGCCGGGTGCCAGGTGCCGGGTGCGGGGTGCCGGGGGTTGGGTTGGGGTTGGCGCGTAAGGGGTCGCGGGTGTGAGGTGAAGCAGCTTCGCTCGGGCGGCGATTCGGTGGCGTCGGGCGGGGCAGTTGAGGACAGTCAGGCTGGTCGCCGGCGCATCGCCAGCATGTGCAGCCGAAGCCGGTCGACACTGACCGATGCCTAGGCCGATAAGCTGCGCGATCGGGCGTCGCGCGCCTGTGAGGTAGACGCTTGAGGGCGGCCTATTCGAGGGGGCCGCGTGGTGGATCCGAACGTTGGTGGCCTGGCGGTGATGACGGCAGCTCACCTGGCGGATCTCGGTGTGGAATCGAAAGACGGTAGGAATCTGTCGCCCGCAGTCCTGCAGGGGGCGTGACCGCTGGGGGACCGGCAGCCTCTCGGTGCAGACATGACCGCCGTCACCACCTGCGCCACGCCCAACGCATCACCCGAGCTTGTCGAGCCGGCTGCCCGACCGACCGCCACCGTGGTGATCGCCGCCGCGCTGCAGACGATGGACCGTTCTGCGGCTGCGGGAGCGGCAGCGGCAGTGGTAGCGCCTGCGGCAGCGGTACCGGCAGCGCCTGCGACAGCGGCAGTGCCTGCAGTACCGGCAATGCCTTCAGTACCGGCAGCGCCTGCGACAGCGGCAGTGCCTGCGGCTCGGAGACGGTGGACAGGTTACGAGCCTGGCGATCACGGACGCAATGGATTTGGACCCGGCGCTGCGTCATCCGGGGCTGAGTCGGCGTACCGGACATTTACTGAGCAGGTGCATGGTGCAGGTCTAGCTAACTGCTCGCGATCAAACAGTGCCGATGGGTTCAGCGCTTTGCCACGCCCCTCACGCACCACCTTGAGCGAAGCGACGGCAGGGCGGCGATTCAGATCAGTCGTCAGCAGCAGGTAGTACTCGTTAACCCTCGGGTGACAGCTAGATCGCGGGCTCATCCAACTAGCTAGGTTCGGGCCGGACGAGCCCGGTGGCCGCGTTGGCCTCAGGCTACGCGTGAAGATTCAGCTCTGATGGCGGGGAGAGATCAGGCAGTGTCGGGCCATGGGTCGTAGGTGGCTGCTTCTTCGGGGGTGATCCAGGTGACGTCGTTGGTGTGCGGCCAGCGGCGGGTAGGCGTTGGTGTGGGTGGTGCAGGGTCAGTGCCGGTGATGTCGCATGGGTCTGAGGCAACGTCGGCGGTGGTGCAAGGTGTCGGATCGGTACCGGCGGTGGTGGACAGCACTGGTTCGGTACCGGCGGTGGTGGATGGGGTTGGTTCGGTACCGGCGGTGGTGGATGGGGTTGGTTCGGTACCGGCGGTGGTGGATGGGGTTGGTTCGGTACCGGCGGTGGTGGATGGGGCTGGTTCGGTACCGGCGGTGGTGCACGGTGCCGGATTGGTACCAGCGGTGGTGCACGGTGCCGGATTGGTACCAGCGGTGGTGCACGGTGCCGGATCGGCGCCAGTTGTGGTGGGTGAAGGGCTGGTGGCATTGGCCGCCGCGTCCTCAGGTGAGTGGCAGATAGCTGCGGCTGTGGTTGTGGTGGTCGGCTTTGGGGGTGGTGGGCAGGTGTCAGCGTCTGTCGCCGCGAGAGGTGCGGGGGCGGCAGGGCTGGGCGTGGCTGGTTTTCGGTGTCTGCCCGGCGGACGGTTCGCCCAGGCGGGTGGGGTGACCTGGACCTGGTCGTCTTCGATGGTGACTGTCCAGTGGCCCTGGTGCAGGGAGGTGTGGTCGACGCGGCAGAGCAGGACCATGTTCGCGAGGCTGGTGTCGCCGCCTTCGGCCCAGCTGGTGACGTGGTGGGCGTCGCAGTAGATCGGTGGGGCGTGGCAGACCACGCAGCCTCGGTCGCGGACGTTGAGTGCGTTGCGGATGGCCGGGGTGACGAGGCGGTTTTCGCGGCCGACGTCGAGGAGCTGCCCGGCGGAGCCCAGCACGATGGGGATGATGCCTGCGTCGCAGGCCAGGCGGCGGACCGCAGCGGCGGAGAGGCCGTCGCCGAACGCGAGGGCGCCGGTGGCGTGCTGGCCGGCTTCGAGCAGGTCGTTGAGGTCGATCGTGACGGTGATGTGGGGTTTGATGCCGCCGCGGGCTGGGAGGTCGCCGGTGTTGAGGGCGATGGTCAGGGCGTCCATCAACGCGTCGGCTTGGCGTTTTCCGCGGGACCTCGGGTCGGGGTCGCCGTCGTCGGTGTTGTGGGGTTTCGCGCCGGTCTGGAGGACTGTTTCCAGGGCTTCGGCGTTCTCGGCGGCGTAGAAGCCGCCGAAGCGGAGGCCGCCGTCGTCGGTCTTCTTGGTCCAGAGTTCTTCGCGGCGCCGGGCGGCGTCTTCTCGGGGTTCGGGGCCGTCGGTGTCGAGGAGGTTGCGAACCTGGACGCCGAGTGTGCGCAGACCCGAGGGTGAGAGGTGCTCGCTGGCTTCGACCATGCGGAGTTCGGCTTCGGCGAGGTCTTCGACCGCGACGTTGGCTCGGGCCGGGATCTTGTCCAGAGCGGAAACGATCGCTTCGGCTTGCCCCATGTGCAGAACCACCGCGCTCTCGCCGCTGTCGCTGTCTCCGCAGTCGCCATCGATGGGGGCGTCGCCGCCGTCATCGTCGCCGGTGGTGCGGTCGAGGCACGAGGTGGCGAGCGCGGCCGCGACGGCCGGGTATTTGTGGAGGCGGGTTGCGAAGTGGACGCGGCGGTGGGCTTCGGTGGGGTCGAGCCTGTACCGGTGGGTGATGAGCCGGGCGGTGTCGTGGGCGCCAACTTCGGCGGCGTAGCCGATCTGGTCGAGGCGGTTGAGGATATGGGCCTGGCGGGCTTTGAGTTCCTCGAGTTCTTCGTGCAGGGCGTCGTAGGCGGTCAGCAGTTCGCTGCCGCTCATCAACACCACCGCTCGGTCGTTCATACCTCAAAGGCTAGATGATTCCACCGACAAACACCGAGCCAGTTTTCCCTTATCCACAAGAGGAAACGTCACATCGGAAGATCCAGAAAAAGCTGTAGGCGATGGTAACGAAGCAAGCGAGCGCCTAGGGTCGGAGAGGTGACGGAGACAAACTGGGTCGAGTGGCATGACGCCTACGAGCGGCCGGGGTCGGGGCTGGCGGATCGACTTGCTGCGGTCCGCGCGCAGATCAACCGTTGGCTGGATGAGACCGAATCAAAACCAGTGAAGGTGATCAGCGCATGTGCTGGTGACGGGCGGGATCTGCTTGGAGTATTGGCCAGGCGCGATGATGCAGAGCGGGTCACAGCACTCCTGGTCGAGTACGACGCAGGACTGGCTGCTCGTGCGTGGGAGGCTGCCGAAGCGCTGCCGGCGCATATCGAGGTCAGGCAGGCTGATGCGGCGCAGAGTGAGGTCTATACCGACGCGGTTCCGGCTGATCTGGTGTTGCTGTGTGGGATTTTCGGCAATGTGAGTGATGCCGATGTTCGCAAGACCATCGAGGCGGCGCCTCAGCTCTGCGCGGCAGGGGCCGAGGTGGTCTGGACTCGGCATCGTGACGAGCCTGACCTGACGCCGGCGATTCGTGCGTGGTTCGCGGAAGCGGGGTTCGAAGAGGTGGCGTTTGTCGCGCCGGAGGCAGAACTGTGGTCGGTGGGGGTGCATCGCTTGGTGGCAGAACCCCAACCACATGAGACCGGCGGGCACTGGTTCACCTTTACCAGGTAGTCGTTCAGCTACTGGTCGTGAGGCTGACATGATCGGTTAGGTGAGGCTATCCTTCGTGCCATGCAGGAGTCTGTGGGGCTGACCGGGGTCGAGCTGTGTCTCGGATATCACGGCAAGCAGGTGGTGGACGGTGCGTCGCTGGAGATCGCGGCGGCCGGCGTCACTGCGTTGGTGGGGCCCAACGGCAGTGGGAAGTCGACGCTGCTGCGGGCGCTGGCTCGGCTGCACAGGCCGGATGCGGGGGAGATCAGCTTTCCCGATGGGGAGTCCGCGCTCAGCCTGTCCTCGAAGGACTTCGCGCGTAGGGTGACGCTGCTCTCGCAGTCCCGGCCTACTCCGAACGGTGTGAGTGTGCGGGATGTCGTCGGCTACGGCCGGCACCCGTACCGCGGGCGCTGGCGGCACGACGATTCTGATGGCAATCGTGCGATCAACCACGCGATGGATGTCACCGGGGTTACCTCGATGGCCGAGCGGGCTGTCGACGAGTTGTCCGGTGGGGAGCTTCAGCGGGTCTGGCTGGCTACCTGTCTGGCGCAGGACACCGGGGTTCTGCTGCTCGACGAGCCGACCACGTTCCTGGATCTGCGGTATCAGATCGAGATCCTCGATCTGATGCGCGATCTCGCCGACGACCACGGGGTTGCCGTCGGCGTCGTGCTGCACGACCTGAACCAGGCCGCTGCCGTCGCGGACCGGATCGCGTTGCTCGACCGGGGCCGGATCCGCGCGACCGGTACGCCGGCCGAAGTACTGCGGGCCGACGCGTTGTCCGAGACCTACGGGATCCGGATCGAGGTCAGTACCGATCCGTCGACCGGGCTGGTCAGCACCCAACCCGTGGGCAAGCACCTGCAACGACCCACCTTTCGAAACACCAACTGAGGTCATGATGAAGAGAGTCACCGCACTTGCCGCCGCCGCACTGGCCCTGGTGCTGACCGCCTGCGGCAGCAGCGAGAACGTCACCCCGGAGGCGAACAGCAGCTCGGCCGCCGCGCAGCCCGTCTCCGTCACCGACGCGCGGAACAAGAAGATCGACCTGAAGGCACCTGCCACCAAGGTCGTCGGCCTCGAGTGGGGTGTGATCGAGAACGTGATCACCCTCGGCGTGATGCCGGTCGGGGTCGCCGATGTCAAGGGCTACACCGCCTGGGTCTCGGCCGAGAAGCTCGACTCGTCGGTCAAGGACGTCGGTACCCGCGGTGAGTCCAGCGTGGACGCGATCGTTGCCCTCAACCCCGATCTGATCATCACCACCACCGACGAGTCGGCCGCCACCATCGCGCAACTGGAGAAGGCCGCGCCGGTACTGGTGGTCCGCGGCGCGGATGCGAAGAACGCGATCCCGCAGATGCGGAAGAACTTCGAGCTGATCGGCCAGGCGCTCGGTAAGTCCGACCAGGCCACGACGGTGCTCGCCGACTTCGACAAGAAGATTGCCGACGGCAAGCAGAAGATCGCCGACGCCGGCAAGGCCGGTACGGCGTACACGATGGCCGACGGGTACAAGGAGGGCAGCACGATCTCGATCCGGATGTTCACCTCCGGCTCGCTGCTCGGCGCGGTCGCCGACGAGCTCGGCATGAAGAACGCCTGGACCGCGGCCGGCGACCCGGACTACGGCCTGGCGCAGACCGACATCGAGGGCCTGACCAAGCTGAAGGACGGCGAGTTCCTCTACATCGCCAACAAGGACGACGGCGGTGACGTGTTCGGCGGCGACCTGGCCAAGAACGCGATCTGGAAGAACCTGCCGTTCGTGAAGAGCGGCAACGTGCACCGGCTGGCCGACGGGATCTGGATGTTCGGCGGACCGAAGTCGACCGAGCAGTTCATCGACGCGACGGTGCAGGCAGTCACCTCTTGACCCAGCTGACCGCCCAGCGGCCCGACGACCTCGCCACCGCGCCCCTGGAGCCCGTACGCCGGGTGCGCGTGGCGGGGGTGTTCGTCATCGCGGGAATCGCGGTGGTGCTGCTGGCGGCGGTCCACCTGACCCAGGGCACGTCCTCGGTACACGCCCTGGACCTGCTCAAGCTGGTGATCGGCCAGGGCACGGACAACTCCGCGAACGTGTTGATCGCGTCGCGGCTGCCCAGGCTGCTGGCCGGAGTACTGGTCGGGGTCGCGTTGGGCTTTGCCGGTGCCGGCCTGCAGTCGCTCGCCCGGAACCCGCTGGCCTCGCCGGACACGCTCGGTGTCAACGCCGGCGCCTATCTCGCGGTGGTGACGTTCGCGGCCTTTGGGATCACCCTCCCGACCCTGCCGGCGGGCGGCGTCGCGTTTATCGGCGGACTGGCGGCCGCAGTACTGGTCCTGGGGTTGTCGGCCGGTGGTACGGCCGGGCCGACCAGGTTGATCCTTGCCGGCTCGGCGGTCGCGATGGCGTTGGCCGGGTTGACCACGCTGCTGATGTTGCTCTACCAGCAGGAGACGGTCCGCACGTTCGCCTGGGGAGCGGGCACGTTGGTCCAGACCGACCTGGTCGCGGTCAAGCAGATGGCACCGATCGTTGCCCTCGGCATTCTCGCCGCGATGCTGCTGGCACCCAAGCTGGACATCCTTGCCCTCGGCGACGACACGGCCTCCGTGCTGGGTGTCCGAGTACGCCGTACGCGCGTGTGGATCACGCTGGTCACAGTCATGTTGTCGGCCGCGGCAGTCACGGTCGCCGGCCCAGTGGGCTTCGTCGGGCTCGTCGCGCCGGTGCTCGTCCGGCTGATCGCTCCGCTCGTCCCCGGGTTGATGCGGCATCGGGTACTGCTGCCGCTCTCGGGTGTCTCGGGCATCCTCGTCGTCCTGGCCTCGGATGTCGTCCTCCGGGCCATCCTCGGTGCTCAAGCCGGCGTCGAGATCCCGACCGGCATCATGACCATGCTGGTCGGCGCGATCGTGCTCGTCTGGCTGGCCCGCCGGTTCCGCGACTCCGGTCCGAGCCGGCAGCAGGCCGGGGGGACGGGCGCCGGGCTGCGGAGCCTGCGCACGTTCTGGATCGTCACCATCTCGCTGGTGGTTCTGCTGGCCGGCGCGCTCGTGTTCGCGATGCTCGCGGGGGACGCCTTCCTGCGAACCGGGGACATCGCCAACTGGGTGAATGGCCGGTCCGGCCGCGCGATCACCTTTGTCCTGGACACGCGCTTCCCGCGGGTGTTGTCGGCCGTCCTCTGTGGAGCGGCGCTCGCGATCGCCGGCGCCACCGTGCAGGCCGTCTGCCGCAACCCGCTGGCGGAGCCGGGCATCCTCGGCATCGAAGGCGGTGCCGGGGTCGGCGCCATCGTTGTCCTGATGGTGGTGCCGACGGCTGGGATCTGGCTGCTGTCCGGCGTCGCCGCCGCGGCCGCACTGGCCACCTTCGCGCTGGTCTATCTGGTCTCCTGGAGGGGTGGGCTCAGTTCGGACCGGCTGGTGCTGATCGGGGTCGGCGTCTCGTCGGCGACGACCGCGGTCATCACCTTCGTGATCGTCTACACCAACCCGTGGAACGTCAGCCTGGCGATGACGTGGCTGTCCGGCAGCACGTACGGCCGCACCTTGCCGCAGTTGATCCCGGTTGCCATCGCGCTGGTGGTCCTGACCCCGGTGATCGTGCTGGCGCGCCGTGAGCTGGACCTGCTCGCGCTGGACGACGACGTTCCGCGGATCCTCGGCGTACGGCTGGAGCGCACCCGGCTGATCGCCCTGGCCGGAGCAGCGCTGATGACGGCCGCCGCGGTCTCGGCGATCGGGGTGGTGGGCTTCGTCGGCCTGGTCGCTCCGCACGCTGCCCGCGCGCTCGTGGGTGGACGGCATGCGCGTTTGCTGCCCGTCGCGGCGCTGCTGGGCGCAGTACTGGTGAGTGTGGCGGACAGTCTCGGCCGGACGCTGCTGGCTCCCGCGCAGATCCCCGCCGGTCTGCTGACCGCGATGATCGGCGCCCCGTACTTCGTCTACCTGCTCTGGCGGACCCGGGCCGTAAGACTCTGAGCCGTAAAACGCTGAGCCCGTAAAACTCTGAACGGTCCGCCAGAAGGCGTTTTCCGTTGCCTGCTTCACGCGGTGTTCATTCACTGAACATCGCCTGGTGTTTTCCGGGGTGGTTGCTGATTGTGCTCAGGCCGCTACTTTGCTGTCACCCCTAACGCCCGAGGTGGACATCATGCGCGTGCTGAAAACTCCGTCCCGTCGTACCGCGATCGCGGCCCTGGTCACCGGCACCCTGCTGGCCGGAGCGCTGGCGGTCGTCGCCACCAACTCGTCAGACGATGCGCGGCCGGTTGCTGCTGCCGTCCCAGCGACGCAGGACACCATCGTTCCTGGCGAGCAGCTCCAACTTGCCGAGACCGGCGCCAAGACAGTGGCGATCGACACCGTCGCCGCCGCGAAGGGTGGCGCGACGCAGCAGGTCTGCGCCGCACCCGGTGACGAGTGGATCCGAATCCGCTTCAAGGAACTGACCCTGGTCGGCAAGGACACCGTCACGCTCACCGGCTCGCGCGGCGGCAGTTACACGCTCAAGGCAACCAACTGGCAAGGAAAGTCCTTCTACACCAGGTCTTTCCAGGGCAACTGTGTGAGCGTGCAGCCCAACTTCGCGGCCGCCAGCAGTTATCGCGTCGATGCCTACCAGGCCGGGATCCTGGCGACCGTCACCGTGGCTGCCGCCGGCGACATCTGCGGCTCGGCATGCAACCAGACCCGGCCGCTGGTGGAGAGCATGAACCCGGCCGCGGTGATCACCGCCGGCGACAACGCCTACGAGAGCGGGACGTTGACGGAGTACAACAACAGCTACAACCCGCAGTGGGGTGTCTTCAAGAGCAAGACCTTCCCGACACCGGGCAACCACGAGTACAACACCTCGAACGCCAAAGGGTACTTCGACTACTTCAACGGCGTCGGCCAGAACACCGGCCGGGCCGGCGAACGCGGCAAGGGCTACTACAGCTTCGACGTCGGCGACTGGCACTTCGTCGCGCTGAACTCGAACATCTCCAAGTCGGCGAGCAGCACTCAGGTCCAGTGGCTGCGTGCCGATCTCGCGGCGAGCACCAAGCCCTGTACCGCGGCGTACTGGCACCACTCGCGCTTCGCGGCCGGCAACTACGGTGACAACACGTCGATGCAGCCGTTCTTCCAGGCGCTCTACGACTACCACGCCGACCTGGTGGTCAGCGGGCACGACCACAACTACATCCGGTTCGCGCCGTCGAAGCCCGACGGCACCAAGGACGCGGCGAACGGCGTACGGCAGCTGCTGATCGGCACCGGCGGACGCGCGCTGTACGGCGCCGGCGGTACGACGAGGGCGACGATCGAGAAGAAGGAGTACAGCACCTTCGGGGTCGGCAAGCTCACCCTGACGGCCACCGGCTACACGGCCGCCTTCGTCCCAGTCGCCGGCCGGACCTTCACCGACTCGGTCCAGGGCACCTGCCACGCCAAGTGATGTACCTCTCGAGCACGCGAGCAGCAGACACCGCTCGCACGACGACTTCACTGGCCGGTGTTCAGCCGCGGAGGGTGTCCGGAACTGTCATCGCGCTCGGGTTGGTGAGCCTGGTGACGGATGCCTCCGCGGAGATGGTGACGGCGATCCTGCCGCTCTACCTGATGTACGGCCTCGGTCTCGGCTTCCTCCAGCTCGGCGCACTCGACGCGCTCTACACCGGCGCGACCGCGGTGCTCCGGCTGGCAGGCGGCCACCTGGCCGATCGCCTCGGACGGCCGAAGGCGGTAGCAATAGCCGGTTACGGACTCTCTGCCCTGACGAAGCTCGGACTACCAGCAGTCGGCGGATCACTGGCCGGCCTGAGCTCGGTGATCGCCGTCGACCGAGCAGGCAAAGGCATCCGTACCGCGCCGCGCGACGCGCTCATCTCGCTGTCCACCCCGGTGGAGGACCTCGGTCGCGCGTTCGGCGTGCACCGGGCCCTCGACACGGCAGGCGCGCTGCTCGGCCCGTTGCTCGGGTTCGCGATCATCGCGGCGATCCCGGGCAGCTACGACGTCGTGTTCAGTACCAGCTTCTGCCTGGCGGCGATCGGTGTGCTGATCCTCGTCTTCTTCGTCACCCAACCGCGCACGCTGGTCAGCAAGGCCGCTGTCAGCGTGCGCGCCGGGCTGGCCGCGGCGACGGCGCCGGAGCTGCGGCGGTTGATCATCGCCGCGGGGCTGCTCGGTCTCGTCACGGTCGGCGATATGTTCCTGTACTTCTCGGTGCAGCGCACGGCCGGTCTCCCACCTGCCGTGCTTCCGCTGCTGCCACTCGGTACTGCGTTGACGTTCATGCTGGCCGCGATCCCGTTCGGACGGCTGGCTGACCGGATCGGCCGGTGGAAGCTGTTCCTCGTCGGCCACGGGCTGCTGCTGGGCGCGTATCTGCTGATCGCCGCCGATGCCGAAGGCCGAGTTGTGGCGGCCGCGGTGTTGTTGCTGCACGGGCTGTTCTATGCGGCGAGTGATGGCGTGCTGATGGCGTACGCCGGTCCGCTGATCCCGGCGTCGTTGCGGGCGACCGGGATGGCGGTGGTCCAGACTGCGCAGGCTGTCGCGAGGGCGGCAGGTGCGTTGGCGTTCGGCGCGATGGCCGCGTGGGTGCAGCCGGGGGCGACGTTCGGCTTGTTCGCCATCGCGCTCGCAGCGGCGATCGGCGTGGGTGCTTGGCTGGGTCGACCGGAGGCGGCGCGATGAATCGGGGAAGAATCGTTGCCGGGGTCACCTTGATCGCCGTAGTTGTTGCTGCGGGCATCGGCTATCTGGGATGGCGGGTCGCGACGACCCAGGAAGCATCCGCGCAGAGTGGAGTGCAGCTCGATCGCGCGGGTTCGATGCTGTACGTCGAGCCGGCGACCAACAGAGTCCGGCAGACTGTGAACGGTGCCGTGATCGGCTCGGGTCCGGTGTGTCAGCGGGTCTACGCTGCCGGCGGCACGATGGCCTGCCTGCGCGCGACCGCCGTACCGATGGCCTCCGAGGTCGACCTCATCGACACCACCGGCAAGGTCCGCAAAACCCTGCAACTGTGGGGGAATCCGAGTCGGGTCCGAGTCTCACCGTCGGGAGATCTCGCGGCCTGGACCGTCTTCCGGCAGGGCGACAGCTACCTGATGGCCGGCGCGTTCTCCACCACGGCCGGCATCTACGACCTCCGGAGCGGTACGCACTACGGCTCACTCGAGGACTTCACCGCGTACGTCGATGGCGCGCCGTACAAGTCGGCGGATGTGAACTACTGGGGCGTCACCTTCGCCGCCGGCGACACGACCTTCTACGCGACGATGGCGTCGAAGGGCAAGACCTGGCTGATGCGCGGCGACCTGCGCACCAAACGCCTGACGGCGCTCCGGACCAACGTCGAGTGCCCGTCGCTCTCGCCGGACGGTACCCGGATCGCCTACAAGTTCCGCGACGGCAAGAAGTGGCGTCTCCACGTGCTCACGCTGGCCGGCAACCAGGACGTCGCGTTGGCCGAGACCAGTCACATCGACGACCAAGCTGCCTGGCTCGACGACAAGACGGTTGCTTACGGCAAGCAGGCGGAGGTGTTCGCAGTACCGGCTGATGGGAGCGGGCAACCCCGCAAACTGGTCGCTGGTTCGTCACCGGCGGCCTGGTAGCCCGGTGGGACATCACCACGGTCCCGTCGGGCGAGTGGCGCGGCGGACCCGGTTGCTGGTGCTCGGTTGTCTGCTGCCGTTGCTGGGGCTGACGATCGTGCTGTTGGTTGCCTTGCGCCCCGACGGTGAGATCAAGGTCGACGCCTTGCAGAGCGCGAAGGCCAGGGGAGTGGTGACGGCGGTTGTGCCGTGCCCGCTGGCGCCGGACGAGTGCGACCGGGCGACGGTGAAGCTGACCGATGGGGTCGGCGCCGGTTCGGTGGTGACTGCCCGTGCGGTCAAGCATCCGCTGGTGCCGCGGGTGGAGAGTGGGCAGCGGATCCTGCTCGGAGTCGTGGAGGGTGCCGACCCGGAGGACCGTTACCTGTATGTCGATCAGGATCGGAGTCGCCCGCTGTTGCTGCTCGCGGGGCTGTTCGCGCTCGCGGTGATCGCGCTGTCGCGCTGGCGTGGAGTCGCGGCGCTCGGGGCGTTGGCGGTGACGGCTGTGGTGCTGACGCAGTTCGTGCTGCCGGCCATCTTGTCGGGCTCGGATCCCTTGCTGGTGGCGGTTGTCGGCGGTACGGCGATCATGGTGCTCGCGTTGTATCTCACGCACGGGATCAGCGTGCACACCTCGGTGGCGCTGCTCGGCACGATCGGCGCGTTGATGCTGACGGCTGTGCTGGGGGAGGTGTTCCTGCGGCTGACCCGGATCAGCGGGCTCAGCTCGGAAGGCGCGTCCGAGGTCGCGTCGTACGTGCCTGGGGTGGATCTGAAGGGGCTGCTGATCGCGGGGCTGGTGATCGGGGCGCTCGGCGTACTGGACGATGTCGCGATCACGCAGACGGCGGTGGTGTGGGAGTTGTCCGCTGCCAAGCCGTCGGCGACGCGGCGGGAGTTGTTCGGGGCGGGGCTGCGGGTGGGGCGTGCGCATGTGGCGGCGGTAGTGAACACGTTGGTGCTGGCGTACGCCGGGGCTGCGTTGCCGATGCTGATGTTGTTCAGCATCAGCGGGGTGCCGGAGAGCTACGTGCTGTCGACCGAGCGGGTGGCGATCGAGGTGGTGCGGGCGCTGGTCGGCGGGCTGGGGATTGTGGCCGCAGTACCGATCACTACGGCGTTGGCGGCCGCAGTACTAGAACCAGTCCCAGGCGAGGGCATGGATGCCGGGGGCGGGGTCGAGGACGGCGTAGGCGGCAGTGTGGCTGGCACCGACGGTGAGGTCGGTGACGGTGGCGGTGTCGGTGATCGAGGGGCGGTAGCTGCGGCAGACCCGGGCCGGTAGGACCGACGGGGCGAACGAGACCTGCATGGAGAAGTCGCGCATCGACTGCTGCACGCGCTGGCTGTGCATGGAGTCGGGGAGGCTGGTGCGGACCTTGTAGTGCAGTACTGCGAGCTCGTCCTTGCGTAGTGGGCGGTCGAGGAGCAGTTCGAAGGTGGTGAAGCCGGTCGGCTCGTCCTGGCGTTGGCGGCCGACACGGCAGCCGCGGGTGCTGGTGATGTCCAGCGGGTCCGCAGTACCGGCGTCGCTGCGGACGGCCACGATCAGGCGGTCCACGTCGTCGATGGCGGCGCGGGCGACCAGGTGGTAGCTGATCGACTCGAGTTGCTGGTGGGCGTCAACACTCAGGTGCAGATGCAGGCCTAGACGCACAACCTGGTGGAACGCGTCGAGGCTGCTGCCCATCCGCTCCAGTGCTCGCGCCAGGCCGTCGGGGCGTGCCCACTCTTGGTCCGGCCGGAGTGCGCCCGGCTTCTGGACCAGCCAGCGGCCGCGTGGTCGCGGCGGACCGAGCAGCGCGGCGAGGGCGTTGGGGGCGAGGCCGAGGATCTCCTCGATAGCGGTGAGCGCCCTGAGCGACTCAGGTCGCGCGGGCTGGTTGTGGCCGTGCTGCCAGTAGCTGAGCGCGGTCTTGCTGACCGGCGTACCGCGTTCCTTGAGCTTGAACTGCAACCGCTCGAGGCTCAGCCCGCTCTCCCGCACCGCGAGCCGGAGCGCCAGGCTGAACGGCCCGCAGTGCAGCGCCTCCGCCAATCGCACGCCGTCGACCTGGGCGGACTCGCGGGCGGCGGGCATGCACCGAGTGTGCTGGTCAGCCGACCAGGTTGTCCTGTTTGTCGCGTTTCGCCGCCTTCTGCGCCTTCTTCCACTCGCGCACCTTGGCCAGCGACTCCGGACCGTCGATGTCGGCCACCGAGCGCGGTACGTCGTCGCCGAACTTGCCGGCCGCCTCCCGCCAGCCCTCCGGCGCGACCCCCTGGGTCTTGGCCAGGATGGCGACGAAGATCTTCGCCTTCTCCTCGCCGTACCCCGGGAGCGCGTGCAGCCGGCGGTACAGCTCGGCGCCGGTGTCGACGCCCTTCCAGAGGTTGGCCGCCTTGCCGCGGTACTCGTCGGTCAGCACCACGCAGACCTGGTGGATCCGCTTGCCCATCGAGCCGGGGAAGCGGTGGATCGACGGCTTCTCGGAGCAGACGGCGACGAACTCCTCGACGTCCATCGCGGCGATCTTCTTCGCGTCCAGGTGGCCGAGCCGCTCCTTGAGCTTGGCCGGGCCGCCGAACGCCCACTCCATCGGTACCTGCTGATCCAGCAGCATGCCGAGCAGCAGGGCGGTACCGTCCTTGTTGAGCAGACCGTCAGCGGCCTTGTCACCTGTGATGTAGAGCGTCCCGGGCATGCGCTCAGGCTACTGGTTCCGCCGGATCAGGCACACTGGGAGTCCGGCGCCGGACGAACCGGCGCGACCGGAGGGGAACACCATGTCGCCTGAGCCCGAGGACTTCCGCAAGCTGCCTGACCCGGTCCGCCTCGAGGACACCGTGGTGCTGGTTCCGGGGAGCGCGCCGAGCGACCCCGAGGGCGGCCGCAACGTCGCGCAGGACCACGCCGTGGGAGTCCGCGAGACGCAGTAAGTGCTTTCCGTACTCCGTCCGCGCCGGCTGACCCCGGCGGACGTCGTACCGGCTGCGGGTTAACCCCTGCGACTGGGCTGATCCGCGCCGAAACGCGGGCGTGCGCCGGGGTACCGGCCTATGCTCAGCGAGGGCAGGGCGACGTGGAGGAGAGCGGATGGACATCCGGGATCTGGACCGGCGAGCCGGAGCGTTACTCGGCGAGGTGGTCATGCAGGTGCGCACCGAGCAGCTGTGGTTCCCCACCCCTTGCCCGGACTGGACGGTCCGCGGGCTGCTGCGGCATCTGGTGAGCGAGAACGAGGGGTTCGCCGCGGCGGCGATCAACGGCTCGGCGCCGGTGCAGACGTGGACCGGCGGGCGGCTCGGTGACAACCCGGCTGGTGCCTATCGCCGCTCCAACGTGCGGGTGGCCGAAGCATTCGCCGACGGTGGGCTGCTGGACCAGCCGATGGAGGTGCGGGAGTTCGGTACCTTCCCGCGGCGGGTCGCGCTGACCTTCCGGCAACTGGACTGCGTGGTGCATGCGTGGGATCTGGCGCGGGCGATCGACGCGCCGTACGACCCACCGCGCGACATGGTCGAGATGGCACTGACGCTGGCCCGGCGGATCCCTGACACCGACGGGACGCGGGGGCCGGGTGCTGCGTTCGAGCGCAGTGTGAAGGTGCCTGGCGAGGCTTCCGATCTGGCCACGCTGTTGAGTCTCCTGGGTCGTAACCCTGACTGGATTTCTCCGCTCGACTAGGTGGGGCCGACCCCCGTCGTACGGAACCGCGCCCGGTAGCTCCCCGGCGTCGTGTTCAGCACCCGGCCAAAAGCCCGCCGCAACGTCTCGGCCGTTCCCAGCCCCACCCGCCGGGCAACAACATCCAGCGGATCATCAGTTGCCTCCAGCAACACCTGGGCAGCTTCCACCCGGACCTTCTCCACGAACCGCGCGGGCGTCGTGCCGACCTCGTCGTGGAACAACCGAGTCAGATGCCGGCCGCTCACCCCGGCCAGCGACGCCAACGACTCAAGGCTGTGGTCGCCCGCAGGATCAGAGGTGATCGCGTCCAGCACCTTCCGGATCAGCTCGTGCTTGGCCTGCCCGGCGCTCAACCGCACGCTGAACTGCGACTGACCACCTGGCCGCTGCAAGAAGACCACCAACTGCTTGGCCACCATCCGCGCGGTCTCCGCGCCGAGATCCTTCTCGACCAGTGCGAGTGCGAGGTCGATGCCTGAGCTCACGCCGGCGGAGGTGATGACCGGGCCGTCCTGGACGAAGATCGCGTCTCGATCGACCGTCACCGAGGGGAAGCGCGCGGCGAGTTGGTCAGCGAGTTCCCAGTGGGTGGTGGCTCGGCGGCCGTCCAGTAGGCCGGCCGCAGCCAGGGCGAAGGCGCCGGCGCACACTGACGCAGTACGGGTGGATTGGGTGGACAAGCGGCGGATCTGGTCGAGTAGGGCGGCGTCGCTGATGGTGTGTAGCCAGTTAGGACCGCCCGGTACTACGAGAGTCGCGCCGCGGGCGTCTGCTGTTGCCAGGCTCAGGTCGACGCCGAGGCGGGTGCCCGTGTTCGCCACTACGTCGCGGCCGTCGGGTGAGGCCAGGCGGGAGCGGTAGTCGCCGCCCTGTTCGTTGGCGACGGCGAAGACCTCCAGCGGGCCGGTCACGTCGAGGAGGCGTACTCCGTCGTAGACGACCACCAGGATCTCGGGCACCTCTCGAGTATGCGGGGTGGTGTCCGGATCGGAGGGAGACCGGTCCGGAACGCGAGCACCGCCGACGCGTCCTGCGCGCGAGGCTTGCCTCACAAGCAACTGGGAGGAACACAGAAAATGGCCGGCATCGCAGGCATCGAGATCCCGGACAGCAAACTCGCTCAGGAAGCGACCGAGCTGGTCCGTGACGTCACCGACGACTTGGTCTACGACCACTCGCGCCGGGTCTTCCTGTTCGGCTCGCTGAACGGGCGGGAGCTGAAGTACGACCCGGAGCTGCTCTACGTGGGCGCCATGTTCCACGATCTCGGGCTGACCGCCGGGTACCGCGAATCGCAGCAGCGGTTCGAGATCGACGGGGCCGATGCGGCTGCCGACTTCCTGCGTAGCCAGGGGATCGGCGACGACGAGGCGCAGCTGGTCTGGACCGCGATCGCGTTGCACACCACGCCGGAGATTCCGCAGCACCTCGCGCCGGAGATCGCGTTGGTGACCGCGGGAGTGGAGGCCGACGTACTCGGGCTCGGGCTCGATCGGATCTCCGCTGATGAGCGGGCGGCGATCGTCGCGGCGCATCCCCGGCCCGACTTCAAGAACCGGATCCTGCACGCGTTCACCGAGGGCATCAAGCATCGGCCGGCGACCACCTTCGGCACTGTGAAGGCTGATGTGCTCGATCGGTTCGTGCCCGGGTTCGAGCGCACCAACTTCGTCGATGTCATCCTCGATTCGTCGTGGCCCGAGTGAGGTAGGGCTTGAGAGTGATGGCATCGGGCCGGGTGGCAGCGAGTTTGGCCAGTACGCCGCTCAGCAGGCGCGACGTCATCAGCCGGGTCGACGCGTCGCGCAGCCGGATGCCGGTGGCGGTCATCGGCATCGCGGCTTTGACTCCGCCCGGTGGGAGCTCCATCCGCTGGTCGACGTACGCCTGCAGCTCCCCCTGGTACGCCGGGAACGCGCGGGTGTAGTCGCCGTTGTGCGCCGCGAGTTCGCCGGCCAGGACGTAGGCGCCGACGAGGGCCAGCGCAGTACCGTGGCCGGCCAGTGGTGAGCCGCAGTACCCGGCGTCGCCCAGCAGGACGATCCGGCCGCGGGACCACTCCGGTACGACGACGCGGCTGGTGGTGTCGAAGTAGAAGTCGTCCGCATCACGCATCGCCGCCAGCAGGTACTGCGTATGCCAGCCGACGCCCGCGAACACCTTGGCCAGCAAGTCTTTCTGGTCGGCCTGGCTGAGTCGGGGGAGCAGGGGAGACCTGAAGCTGAGCAAGGCTTTCGCGTACTGCGGATCGTGGTCGGGGCGGAGTCCGACCCAGCGGCCGCCGGGAGCGGAGTGGATCTTCATCCAGCCGTCGAGCGCCTCGGGGGCCTTGACGGTGAAGAACGAGCCGTAGCCGCCGAGGTGTTCGACGTACTGCGCCTCCGGGCCGAACGCGAGCCTGCGGACCCGCGAGTGCACGCCGTCGGCGCCGACGACCAGGTCGAAGCGGCGCTCGGTGCCGCTGGCGAAGACCGCGGTGACGCCGGTTTCGTCCTGCGTTAGTTGGGTGATCGAGTCGCCGTAGACGTACTCGATGCCGGTCGAGGTGGCGTCGAGCAGGATCTGCGACAGGTCGCCGCGGAGGATCTCGATCTCGGCGACCGGGCCGCCGCCGTCCAGGAACTCGGCGGGGAAGGCCGCAGTACGACGTCCGTCGGCGCGCACGTAGGCCATCCCGCGTTCGTGCATCCGGCAGTCGAGGATCTGCGGCAGCAGGCCCATCCGCTCGACCACCTCGCGGGCGATGCCGCGGATGTCGACGGTCTGGCCGCCGGGGCGCGGGCTGTCGGCCAGCTCGACGACGGTGGGCTGGAAGCCGGCCTGGTGCAGCCAGTAGGCGAGGGCGGGACCGGCGATCCCGGCGCCGGAGATGAGGACCTTCATGGTGGTTCCTTCCGTCGAGGTAGTGCACGTACGGTGTATACGTGACAGCGTCACAGCTGTCCGGGTGTCTCGCCCGAGTGCACTAGGTCGGAGGATCGGATGGCAGCGCCGTACCAGGAGATCGCAGCGGAGATTCGCCGCCTGATCGCTGCTGGTGAGCTCAAGCCGGGGGATCGGGTCCCGTCGACACGTGCACTAGTACGCGAGTACGGCGTTGCGATGGCGACCGCCACCAAGGTGCTCGCCACGCTCCAGCAGGAGGGTGTGGTTCACGCTCGTCCGGGCGTCGGCACAGTTGTGGGGCGGAAGCCTGGTTCTGCTGTCTCCTCGGCTGCGAGCGTGCTCAGTCGGGAGCAGGTGGTGCGGACTGCGATGGCGGTGGCTGACGGCGAGGGGCTCGCGGCGTTGTCCATGCGGCGGGTGGCGACCGAGCTCGGGGTCTCGACGATGGCGCTCTATCGCTATGTCGGCGGCAAAGAGGCGTTGGTGCTGCAGATGGTGGATGCGGCGATCGGGGACTTCCCGTTACCGGCGCAGCGGCCGGGGAGTTGGCGGGCCGGGATCGAGGCGGCGGCGCGGCAGCAGTGGGCGGCGTACCGGGCTCATCTGTGGCTGGCGAGCGCGGTCAGCATCGGGCGGCCACAGGTGTTGCCGAATCTGCTGCCCCACACCGACGCCGTACTGCGTGCTGTGGCGGGCTTCGGCGTCGACGCCAGTACGTCGATGTATGCCGCGATCACCGTCTTCGGATACGTGCGTGGGGTCGCGCTCAACCTGGAGACCGAGGCGCAGGCCGAGCAGGACACTGGACTGACAGCGGACGAGTGGGCCGAGCACCAGGCCGGGCGGCTGGCGACGCTGATCGCGGAGCAGGATCTGGCCGGGTTCCGCGCGCTGGCGGAGCCGGACGGGTTCGAGTTCGACTTCGACCTGGACCAGTTGTTCGAGTTCGGGCTCGGAATCGTGCTCGACGGGCTGGCCGTGAAACTCCAACGGCAGCGTGCGCCGCTACGCTGAGTATCGGCAGTTCATCTGACAGGGAGGTGCGATGGGCCCGGAACCGGTGTTCGCGCCGAACGTGCCGGCCGAGGTTCGCCGGCTGTTCGAGCGGAAACCCGAGCTGTTCGTGCCCGCGAGCCACCCGAAACCGAAGCGGCAGACCTCCTGGTCGACCGAACCGGCCGCGACCTTCGGCTCGTTGCTGGTCTGGCTCGCGGTCTGTGTCGGCGGCTGGATCCTCGCGCTGATCGTCTTCGCCGTCACGATGCCGACGGCCGTCGCCGCGTGGGCGGCGCTCGTCCTCGCGGTGGTCGCGGTCGTCACCACCGGCGCGGTCGGCGTCAGCTCCGCGGTCGAGAACCGCAGCCAGAAAGCGGTCCGGCTGCACCACGGGCAGTACCTGCTGGCCGAGGACTTCGACGAGGAGTCCGGCCGGCTGCTGGCCCGGGCCCAGCGCGCCGTCAAATCGGTGCTTGAGGCAACAGTTACGCGGCGCGGGCTGCTCGACGACGTACAGAACGAGCTGGTCCTGCCCGAGCAGCTCTGGGACATCGGCCAGGTGCTGCGCGAGCAGTCCGTACTCCGCGCGCGGCAGCGCGACGTCGCTCGCGGCATGGCCACGGCCGAGCTGGATGCCGTCCTCGGTCCGCAGCGGCGCGCGCTGACCCGGTCGGTGGACGCGATCAAACGCAAGGTCGAGCTGCTGGAGCGGTACGCCGATCGGGTCCGCTCGGCCGATGCCGCGTTGCGTGCCGAGGCGGCGCTGGAAGACGGCGACCGCTACATCGAGTTGCTCGCCCGCACGGAGCCGGTGGGGGACACCTCGGTGGTCCAAGGCTTCGCCGACGAGGCGGCGCTGCTGAAGGACACGTTCTCCCGCAGTATCACCGCGGCGCGGGACGCCGGCCGTACGCTCGCTCTCCCGGACTAGGGTTCGGGTATGACTGGAACAGTGGTTGTTGCCGGAGGCACCGGTGGACTCGGCGGAGCGGTGACGGCGGAGTTCCTCGCGGCCGGCTGGCGTGTCGTCGTACCGGGGCGGTCGGAGAAGTCGCTGGCCGAGCTCGGCACCGCCTCGGGGCTGCACACGCTCGTCGTCGATCTCGCTGATCCGGCCGGCGCTGCCGACGTTGCCCGGGTGGCAGCTGCGGACGAGAGCGCGCCGGTGCGGGCGCTGGTGAACCTGGTCGGCGGGTTCGCCTCCGGCAAGCGGGTGCACGAGACGCCGATCGAGGAGTTCGAGTCCCAGCTCGCGCTCAACCTGCGGCCGACGTACCTGGTCACCCAGGCGATCCTGCCGCTGCTGATCGCCGCCGGTGGTGGCTCGATCACCTGTACGTCGAGCGGCTCGGCGGTCAAGCCGTTCTCGGGGGCAGCCGGCTACATCACCGCCAAGGCCGGGGTGCTGGCGTTCGTCGACGCGCTCGCGGTCGAGTACGCGAAGGACCAGATCCGGGTGAACGCCATCCTGCCCGGCACCATCGACACCCCCGCGAACCGGCGCGCGATGCCGGACGCGGACACCGCCAAGTGGACCTCGCCCGCCCAGATCGCGACCGTACTCCGTCTGCTCACCGAGACCCCAGGCGTGACCGGAGCGCACCTGCCAGTTTGACCGCTGAGGTAAACCAACCGGTCCTCCGCGGCGTCTGATAGGTGTGCGGCCTGGGTACCTGCCTGGGAAACCATCCTTGTGTCCCCTGCGTCCGACCCGGATGCTGGAGGAGCAAGTACTGGGGAGACTGCGAGCCGGGGGGCGGTGCGGGTGGCGGACGACGACGCGAGTCGGCGGGATCGACAGGCGGCTGAGCGGATCGCTCGGCGGGCCAGGACGGTACCGCGTTCGCTGGGCCTGACCTTGCTGAGCGCGCTGCTGCCCGGGCTCGGGCTGATCATCGGCGGGCGCAAGCGGCTGGGCACGTTCGTGCTGACGCTGACGGTCGGCTTGATCGCGCTCGGTGTCTACGTCGGGCTGACCCGCCGCGACGAGGTGCTGGCCGCTGCCGTCGTACCGAGCCGGCTGCTGGTCACCAGTGTGGTGATCGGCGCCATCGCGCTGGCCTGGATCGTGGTGATCGTCGGCTCGCACAGGTTGTTGCGTCCGGCAACGGCCGCGCCGGGTGGCCGGGCCGTCGGCGCGCTGCTGGTCGGGATGCTCTGCTTCGCGATCGCCGCACCCACCGCGATCGCCGTCCAGAGCGTGCTCGCGCAGCGTGACCTGGTCGAGAACGTGTTCGTCGCGCAGAGCGAGAGCAAGAGCGCGACCCGGCCGAAGATCGTCAACGTGAAGGACCCGTGGGAGAACCGGCCGCGGCTCAACCTGCTGCTGCTCGGCGGTGACGACGCCAAGGACCGGATCGGCGTCCGGACCGACACCGTGATCGTGGCCAGTATCGACACGAAGACCGGTGACACCTCGCTGATCTCGATGCCGCGCCAGCTCACCTTCATGCCGTTCCCGAAGGACTCGCCGCTGCACCGGTTCTACCCGAACGGCTTCGGCAAGGAAGGCCTCAGCCTCGAAGGCCGGCTGGAGTGGATGCTGACCGCGATGTACCAGAACATCCCGGAGGCGCACCCCGGCATCCTCGGCCCGTCCGACAACGAGGGCGCCGACGTGGTCAAGCAGTCGGTCGGCGAGGCGGTCGGCCTGAAGATCGACTACTACCTGCAGGTCAACCTGCAGGGCTTCTCCCAGCTGGTCCAGGCACTCGGTGGCATTACCGTGAACGTGAACGAGCGGGTCGCGATGGGCGGTGTCAGCAGCTCGAACCGCCCGCCGGACGAGTGGATCGAGCCCGGCCCGAACCAGCACCTCGATGGCCGGCACGCGCTCTGGTTCGCCCGCGGCCGGTACGGCGCCGACGACGACCAGCGCCAGATCCGGCAGCGCTGCGCGATCAAGGGCCTGGTCGACTCGGCCGACCCGCGCACCCTGGTGACGAAGTACCAGGCGATCGCGAAGGCAGGCAAGAACCTGCTCCGCACCGACATCCCGCAAGAGTTGCTGCCCGCGCTGATCCAGCTGGCGATGAAGGTCAAGTCGGGCACCGTCGCGAACATCTCGCTCGACGTCTCGAAGCTGAAGCTCAAGTACCTGCACCCCGACTACGAGGGCCTGCGGGAGACGGTCGCCGCCGCGCTGGAGCCGAAGCCGGAGCAGCCGGTCATCTCGACCCCGCCGAGCACGCCGTCCACCAAGAGCCCGAAGACGCTGCTACGACCCGGCACCGGCAAGACCGCGCCGCCCCCCACCGAAGACCTCGAAGACGCCTGCGCCTACCACCCGGAAACCGACCAACCCGGCTGACCGCTGAAACTCGTCGTGAGGTGGGTGTCGATCTTGGGGTGACCCGGTCGACGTGAGATCAAAGGGTCGACACCACGACGAGGGAGTTATCGCGATGCGTTACATGATCATCAACAAGGCCGATGCCGACACCGAGGCCGGGCGGATGGTGAGCCAGCAGGTCGGCGAGGCGGTCGGCAAGGTCGTCGATGACCTGTCGAAGGCGGGGGTGCTGCTGTTCGCCGAGGGCGTGCACCGGAGTTCGCTGGGGGCCCGGGTGAAGGTGGCCCAGGGCAAGCGGACCGTCACTGATGGTCCGTTCGCGGAGACCAAGGAGCTGATCGGGGGGATCATCGTGGTCGATGTCCGCTCCCGGGACGAGGCGGTCGAGTGGGCGGGGCGGCTGGCGGAGGCGCTGGATGCCGAGGTCGAGGTGCGGCGGGTGGTCGAGGAAGCCGACTTCGCTCCTGATGCAGGAGTGTTCCAGAGCTGATTCGTTCCTGGACCGCGTCGCTTGCCGTTGAGGACGGCGTGCTGTTCTATCGGTCGGGTGACTGTTACGGACACGCACGGGGCGATCGACGCGGTCTGGCGGATCGAGTCCGCCCGGATCATTGCCGGGGTCGCGCGGATCGTGCGGGATGTCGGGTTGGCCGAGGAGCTGGCTCAGGACGCGTTGGTGGCTGCGTTGGAGCAGTGGCCGGAGTCGGGGGTGCCGAACAATCCCGGCGCCTGGCTGATGGCGATCGCCAAGCGGCGGGCCATCGATCTGATCCGGCGCAAGGAGACCTACCAGCGCAAGCTCGCCGAGATGGGGCATGAGCTGGAGATCGGAAGCAACGGAGTCGAGGACAGCGTCGAAGACAGCGTCGAGGCGATTCTCGAGGACACCATCGAGGACGATCTGCTCCGGCTCGTGTTCACCGCCTGCCACCCGGTGCTGACCACCGACGCACGGGTGTCGCTGACACTGCGGTTGCTCGGCGGGTTGAAGACCGACGAGATCGCCCGCGCGTTCCTGGCGCCCGAGGCGACCATCGCACAGCGGATCGTGCGGGCCAAGCGCAACCTGGCCAAGGCCGAAGTCGAGTTCGAAGTACCGACCGGGGACGATCTGATCGCGCGGCTCTCCTCGGTGCTGGAGGTCATCTACCTGATCTACAACGAGGGGTACTCCGCGACCGCCGGCGATGACTGGATGCGTCCGGCGCTGTGCAACGAGGCGCTCCGGCTCGGCCGGTTGCTCGCCGAGCTGATGCCGGCCGAGCCTGAGGTGCACGGCCTGCTGGCGCTGATGGAGATCCAGGCCTCCCGCGCCAACGCCCGGGTTGGCCCGAACGGCGAGCCCGTGCTGCTGCTCGACCAGGACCGTCGCCGCTGGGATCGCCTGCTCATTCGCCGCGGTCTCGAGGGCCTGGACCGCGCCTGGGCGATCGAAGCCAGCCCAGGCCCGTACCTGCTCCAGGCTGCCATCGCTGCCTGTCACGCTCGGGCCGCCGAGGCCGATGACACCGACTGGGCGCGCATCGCCGGCCTGTACGCCGTACTGGCGCAGGTGGTCCCGTCGCCCGTGGTCGAGCTCAACCGCGCGGTCGCGATCTCGATGGCGTTCGGCCCCGACCGTGGGCTGGTCGCCGTGGACGCGCTGGCCGAGGAGCCGACGCTGAAGGACTACCACCTGCTGCCGAGCGTGCGGGGCGACCTGCTGTTCAAGCTCGGCCGGCTCGACGAGGCCCGCGCGGAGTTCGAGAAGGCGGCCGGATTGACCCGCAACGAGCGTGAGCGAGCCTTCCTGCTGGACCGGGCCGCAGCCTGCTAGAAAGTATTTTCGCGGCGCCTGTCGATCCGGGCCGAGGTGGTTCGACGCAGCGGTGAGGCCAGATGAAAGGCATCGGCCGTTGTGAAGGAGCTCATCATGGACCACGTCATCTCAGCCGACGGTACGTCGATCGCCTACGACCGGCTCGGTGACGGCCCGGCCGTCATCCTGGTCTGCGGCGGCTCGGTCGACCGGATGTCCAACGCGCCGCTGGCCGCGCTGCTGGCGGAGTACTACACCGTCTACAACTACGACCGGCGCGGTCGTGGTGACAGCGGCGACGCCGAGGTTTATGCGATCGAGCGCGAGTTCGAGGACCTGGACGCGATGTTCGCCGTCGCGGGTGGGTCGGCCCACCTCTACGGCACGTCGTCGGGCGCCGCGCTGGCTCTGCTCGCGACCGCGGCCGGCCGGCCCGTGAACCGGCTGGCGCTTTGGGAGCCGCCGTACTTTCTCGACGGCGCCGAGGGACGCCCGGTGCCCGACACCGCGTCGATCTACCGCGCCTTCGTCGCCGAGGGGCGGCGGGACAAGGCCGCGGAGTACTTCATGGCCGAGGTGGTCCGGCTGCCCGCGGAGTTCGTCGCGCAGGCGAAGGCCTCGCCGTGGTGGCCGGTGCAGGAGGCGATCGCACACACGCTCGCGTACGACGCGACGGTGATGGGCAGCTACGACGTACCGGTCGAGGAGATCAAGGCGATCCACCAGCCGACCCGGGTGCTGACCGGTAGCGTCGCCTGGCCGTGGATGGCCGACAGCAACAAGGTGGTGGCCGAGCTGCTGGAGGACGGCAGCCACGTCGTACTGGCCGAGCAGCAGCACAATGTCGACCCCGCAGTACTGGCTCCCGCGCTGAAGGAGTTCTGGGCATGAACACCGTGGTGTCGAAGGATGGAACGACCATCACGTACGACCGGTCCGGCGAGGGCCCGGCGGTGGTTCTGGTCGACGGGGCGCTCTGCAGCCGCGCGCAGGGACCGCTGCCCGAGCTGGCCACGCTGCTGGCCGCTGGGTTCACGGTCTACCACTACGACCGGCGCGGGCGGGGTGACAGCGGCGACGCACCGGAGTACGAGGTGGAGCGGGAGATCGAGGACCTGGCCGCGGTGATCGAGGCGGCCGGCGGCTCGGCGTACGTGTACGGCACGTCGTCGGGGGCGGCACTCGCGTTGCGGGCCGCCGCGGCGGGGCTGCCGATCACCAAGCTGGCCGTGTTCGAGGCGCCGTTCGTGGTCGACGACAGCCGCAAGCCGATCCCGCGCACCTGGGTCGCCGACCTGCAGGCGTTGGCGGACCGGCCGGGCGACCAGATCAAGTACTTCATGACCAAGGGGATCGGGCTGCCCGGGTTCGTCGTCATGATGATGCGGCTGATGCCGGCCTGGAAGGGGATGAAGGCGGTCGCCCACACCCTCCCGTACGACGCCGCGACGCTCGGCGGCAACGCCTTCGGTCAGCCGCTCGACGCCTCACAGTGGGCCGGGCTGGAGCAGCCGGTGCTCGTCGTCGGCGGCGGGAAGAGCCCGGCCTGGATGCGGACCTCGGTGCGGGCGGTCGCGGGCGCGGTACCGGGGGCTGTGCACCGGGAGATTCCGGGCCAGAATCACATGATCAAGGCAGCGGCGATCGCGCCGGTGCTGACCGAGTTCTTCGGGGGTTGAGATGCGGTTCACGACGAAGCTGGAAGGCACGACCAAGACCGGGATCGAGATTCCGGTGGAGGTGATCGAGGCACTCGGCAAGGGCAAGAAGCCGGCCGTGGTGCTGACCGTGAACGGCTACACCTATCGCACCACGGTGGCCGTGATGGGCGGGCGCTACCTGGTGCCGCTGAGCGCGGCGCATCGGGAGGCGTCGGGGATGGCCGCAGGTGATGAGCTCGAGGTCGAGATCGCCCTCGACGAGCAGCCGCGGGAGGTCACCGTACCGGCGGACTTCGCGGCGGCGCTGGATGCGGAGCCGAAGGCGCGGGCGTTCTTCGACGGTCTGTCGTACACCCAGCGCAGGTGGTTCGTGCTCGGGATCGAGGAGGCGAAGAAGCCGGAGACCCGGGCGAACCGGATCGTCAAGGCGGTGGAGCGGCTGGCCTCCGGCCGCGGCCAGCGCTGACCCGCAGCCGACCGACGCTCGGTGCCGGCGCCGCTCAGTGCCGGTCCGCGTCGGTGCCGGACCGTGGTCCGAAGAACCTCTGGCCTGGGAGCCGCGGGTTCTTCGGACGGTACGGCGTGGATCAGGCGACGGTGATCAGGCCACCGGCGTTCGAGCGGGCCGCGTCGAAGCGCGCCTGGGCGTCGGCCCAGTTGACGACGTTCCACCAGGCCTTGACGTAGTCCGGCTTCACGTTCTTGTACTGCAGGTAGAAGGCGTGCTCCCACATGTCCAGCATCACGATCGGGATCTGCCCGGCGGGCAGGTTGCCCTGCTGGTCGTAGAGCTGGTGGATGAGCAGCTGGCCCTGCAGCGCGTCCCAGCCCAGAATGGCCCAGCCGGACCCCTGGATGGTGGTCGCGGCGGCGGTGAAGTGGGCCTGGAAGGCGTCGAACGAGCCGAACGACTCGTCCAGCGCGGCGGCCAGTTCGCCGTCCGGCTTGTCGCCGCCGTCCGGGGAGAGGTTCTTCCAGAAGATGGAGTGGTTGACGTGGCCGCCGAGGTTGAAGGCGAGCGTCTTCTCCAGGCCGACGATCGAACCGAAGTCACCGCTCTCGCGGGCCGCGGCCAGCTTCTCCAGGGTGTCGTTCAGGCCGTTGACGTAGGTCTGGTGGTGCTTGGAGTGGTGCAGCTCCATGATCTCGCCCGCGATGCTCGGCGCCAGTGCGCCGTAGTCGTAGCCGAGGTCCGGAAGCGTGTACTTCGTGGTCAACTCTGCTCCTTCGTCAGGGCCCTCGTGAGGGCCGTTCTGCTGCGAGATCCTCCGCCGGTCGGTTCCGCAGGTGCCCGTTTCGGCACCCGGCCAACCAACCGTCCGAGATCTACCTTGAAACTTCAACCAGTGTTGAGGTCAAGTGGGCACCTCGAACCGGTCCGGTGCTCCCTAGTCTGCCCCGTCGCCGGACCGGTCCCTAGGCCGCCTCGCAACAGTTCACCCTGTGGTCGCCCTCACCTCCCGGTCAGTACCGCGCGCAGTACCGGCTCGAAGGCGGCCGGATCCTCCACGAAGCCCGTGTGGCCGCCGGGAAAACGGGTCGGGGTGACGCTCAGACCGGTGGCCAGCGCGGTCGAGGTGCGCTCGCAGAGCTGATCGGCCGAGGCGTCGCCGATCCCGACCACGATGTGGACCGGACCGTTCCGCAAGGCGCCGAGGTCGGGCTGCCAGCTGACACTCAGCCCCATCTCGTGGGTGAAGAAGAACCGCTCGTCCGCGGCCGCCTGGGCCTCTTGCTCACCGGTGAAGACGGCCTCGAACACCTCGGGCGGCATCTGCAGGTTCGACAGCGCCAGGAACTTCCGCCAGGCGCCGACCCGGTCGCCGGCCAGGTAGGTCGCGCGCAGCTCGGCCGACAGCGCGAACTGCTCGGCCCGGTCGTCGAGCAGGTGGAGCAACGGCGGTTCGTGGGCGATCACCGTGCTGACCGCGTCGGGATGGTGCTGGGCGAGCGCGAGCACACTGACCGCGCCGCCGCTGGAGCCGAAGGCGATGGCGGGGCCGGCGCCGACCTGCTTGATCAGCGCGGCCAGGTCGCCGGCTCGCAGCGCCGGGGTCGAGTCCTGGTCGGGGTTGTCGAGCGGGCTGCGGTTGATGCCGCGGGGGTCGGTGGTCAGGACGGTGTGGTCGGTGGCGAGCAGGTCGGCCAGCGGCGCGAACGAGTCGGCGTCCATCGGGGCGCCGGCCAGGACGACGAGCGGGCCGGAGCCGCGCAGTTCGTAGTACAGGCGGGCGTCGTCGACGTCGAGGGTCAAGGCGGTCATCAGTTGCTCCCAAGGGTGTAAACGAGGCCTACGCGGCCGTCGGACAGTTGCTGTACTTCGCTCAACTCGAGCCGGCGACGGGTCGGCTCGGTGAAGAGCGGCAGGCCCGGTCCGGTGATCAGCGGGTAGACGATCAGCCGGAGTTCGTCGACCAGGCCGGCCTCGATGCAGTCGGCGGTGATCTGCGCGCCGCCCATCAGGTAGATGTCCTGGCCCGGCTCCTGCTTGAGCGCGGCCAGGTCGTCGAGGCTGCGAAGGAAACTCGTCTTCGGCCACTGGGCCGTGGTGAGGGTGCTGGACAGCACGTAGTGCGGCGTCCGTGCCGCGAAGCGGGCCCACTCGACCTCGGCCGGCGTCGCCTGCCCGCTGCCGAGGGTCTCGGGCTTGTCCGACTCGTTCTGCACCGAGGTCCAGTACAGCTCGTAGTTCGGGTACATCCGGCCGCCCAGCACGCAGGCGTCGATTCGGGACGTCAGGCCGTACTCGTCGGCCCAGGACTCGACCCAGTCCGCGTAGCCCTCGGGGCCTTCGATCTTGCCGTCGATCGAGATCTTCATCGCGGCGATCAGTTTGCGCATTGTTTCCTCCAGAAATCGTCTGCTGCTTCGACCATGCGGCAGAGCGGGCCCTGGACTCCAACACCTGTTTGAGGGCTATTCACACCTCTGGCGTGTTAATAAGGAGTCATGCCCGACGACCTGGAGATCCGCGCGCTGCGGTACTTCGTCGTGGTGGCGGAAGAGTTGCACTTCAGCCGCGCCGCCCAGCGACTGTTCATCGCGCAGCAGGCGTTGAGTCGCGACATCCGCCGGCTGGAGGATCGGCTCGGGGTCCGGCTCCTCGACCGGACCACCCGCCGGGTCGAGCTCACACCGTCGGGGCAGCGGCTGCTCACCAGGGCCCGCGAGCTGCTGAGCCTGCACGATCTGACCGTGCACGAGCTGCGCGGGTTCGCCCCGTCGATGACGGTCGACGTCGTCGGCCCGGGCCTGACTCCGTCGCTCGTGCTGGCGGGTGCTCGCCGCAACTCGCCTGAGCTGGAGTTCTTCGTCCGGTTCCACACCGGCACTGAGGCCGCCGTACCGCTGCTGCAGGCCGAGCGGCTCGACGTCACCTTCGGCCGGCATCCCGGTCCGGCCGAAGGGCTGCGCCAGCGAGTCGTCCGGTACGAACCGCTGGCCGTCCTGATCCCCGAGGGCAACCCGCTCGCCGAGCTGCCGGAGATCCGCCTGCAGGAGCTGAAGGGGACCGGATTGTGTTACCGGGCAGGCAATCACGCGACCCCGGCCTGGGATCAGGCGGTGCTGCAACTGCTCGCGCCGTGGGGTGTCGACCGGACGCTCGCGCATCCGCACGTCGAGGGCGGCGCCGACGAACTCGCGCAGCACATCCGCGACCGGAGTTCGCCGATCCTGACGATGAGCACCCAGCCGCCGGTGCCAGGCGCCGTACTGCGGCCCGTGGTGGACCCGGTGGTCCTGTTCCCGTGGGCGATGATCTGGCGAGCCGACCTCGCTCACCCCGCGCTGGATGCGCTCAACGCAGCAGTCGACGAGCTCACGGCGGGCAACTGGCTCTCGATCCCCGACGGCGCCTGGCTCCCCGAACCCGAGGCCTCTGCTAGACGGTGACGTCCAGCACCAGCTTGCCCTGCGTGCGCCCGCTCTCCATCCGGCGATGAGCCTCGGCTGCCTCGGCGAGTGGAAAGACCTGCTCGACCTCCACCTGTACTTCGCCATGCTGGACCAGCACCGCGATCTCGCCGAGCGCGTGCCCATCAGGCTCGACCAGGAACGGCCGCACTCGCACCCCAGCCTCGGCGGCCTTGGCCAGCAGCTCAGGCGAAGTACCAGACGGTACTGCGACCAACAGCCCGCCCGGCTTGAGCACCTTGATCGACTGGTCGAGTGTGGTCTCGCTGCCGATCAGGTCGACCACCAGGTCGAGCTCGCCGGTCGCCGTCTCGACGTCGGTGGTCTGGTAGTCGATCACCTCATCGGCGCCGAGGCTCAGAAGCCAGTCGTGCTTGCCCTTGCTGGCAGTCCCGATCACGTGCGCACCAAGGGTTTTCGCGAACTGCACCGCCAGATGTCCGACCCCACCGGCCGCCGCGTGGATGAGCACACGCTGACCCGGCTGGAGGTTCGCGGCCGCGGTGAGAATCTGCCAGGCCGTCAAGCCGGCGAGGGGAAGTGCCGCCGCCTCGGCATGACTGAGGGTGGCCGGCTTCTTGGCGAACTGCCGCGCCGGCGCGGTCACGTACTCGGCGTACGCCGAAGCTGCGCGCGGGAACCACGGCATCCCGTAGACCTCGTCGCCGACCTCCAGTGTGTGGACGCCGAACCCGACCTCCTCGACCACCCCGGACACGTCCCAACCGAGGATGAACGGCGGCGCGCCCAGTACGCCCTGCATACCGCCGCCCTCGCGGCTCTTGTAGTCGACCGGGTTCACGCCGGCCGCGTGGACGCGGACCAGGACCTCGGTCGGCAGCGGCGCGGGGCGCTCGATCTCGACGATCCGCAGGACCTCCGGCCCGCCCAGTTCCTGCTGGCTGACTGCTCGCATGGTGTTCGTTTCGCTCATGGTCGGGACGCTATCTTTGCGCCCCTACTTTCCCGCAAGGGCTGCTACTATCTTTCGGGAAGTGACCAGCTCAGAAGGGTAATCATGACGGCCACCTGCTCGACCGGAGTCCACGACAAACACGATGTGTACCTGGCCCAGTGTCCCTGCCGTGACGTGCTCGACCTGCTCGCCAACAAGTGGGCTGCGCTGGCGATCGGCGCCCTGGAGGACGGCCCGGTCCGGTTCGGCGAGCTCCAGCGCCGATTACAGGGCATCAGCCCCAAGGTGCTGACCAGCACGCTGCGGCGGCTGGAGGACGGCGGCTTCCTCGATCGCGAGATCTACGCCGAGGTCCCGCTCCGGGTCGAGTACTCCCTGACGGACCTCGGCCGCAGCGTCTCCACCCCGCTCGGCGCCCTCCGCACCTGGGTAGAAACACACCTGCACGAGATCTCATAGACTGCGGCCTTCGATCCCCCGAATTTCGACCGAACCTGAGGAAGTTGTTCGTGCTCACCATGCAGGACGCGCTGCTCGCGCTGACGAAGTACTGGACCGACCGGGGTTGCATGGTCGTGCAGCCGTTCAACACCGAAGTGGGGGCCGGCACGCTGAACCCGGCCACCATCCTGCGAGTGCTCGGTCCCGAGCCGTGGCGGGTCGCGTACGTCGAGCCCTCGGTGCGCCCCGACGACGCCCGGTACGGCGAGAACCCGAACCGGCTGCAGACGCACACCCAGTTCCAGGTCGTGCTCAAGCCGGACCCGGGCAACCCGCAGGAGCTGTTCCTGTCCAGCCTCGAGGCGCTCGGCATCGACATCGACGCGCACGACGTCCGGTTCGTCGAGGACAACTGGGCCAACCCCGCGACCGGCTCCTGGGGACTGGGCTGGGAGGTCTGGCTGGACGGGCTGGAGATCACCCAGTTCACCTACTTCCAGCAGGCCGGCGGGATGACGCTGGACCCGGTGTCGGTGGAGATCACCTACGGCATCGAGCGGATCATGATGGCGCTGCAGGGCGTCTCGCACTTCAAGGACATCGCCTACGCGCCCGGCATCTCGTACGGCGAGGCGTTCGGCCAGGCGGAGTACGAGATGAGCCGCTACTACCTGGACGACGCCGACGTCGACAGCCAGAAGCGGCTCTTCGAGGAGTACGCCAACGAGGCCCGCCGGATGCTCGACCTGCGGCTGCCGGTCCCGGCGCACGTCTACGTGCTGCGCTGCTCGCACACCTTCAACGTGCTCGACGCCCGCGGCGCGGTCAGTACGACGGAACGCGCCAAGGCGTTCGGCCGGATGCGCACGCTGGCCCGCGAGGTCGCCACCCTGTGGGCCGACCGACGGACCGAGCTCGAGCACCCGCTGGGCGTCGCCGAACTGCCGGCCGCCGTCCCGGCGCCGACCGAGTTCCCGACGATGACCAGCACCCGCCAGCTGCTCTTCGAGATCGGCACCGAGGAGATGCCGCCGTCGGAGGTCACCAAGACCGCCGAAGCGGTGCGCAAGGCCCTCACCGAGAAGCTCGCCGCGACCCGCCTCGGGCACGGCGAGGTCACCACCTACGCCACCCCGCGCCGGGTGGTCGCGTTCGTGGCCGCGGTGCAGGCCGGTGAGCCGGATGCCGAGAAGGTCTCCCGCGGTCCGAAGAAGGCTGCCGCATTCGATGCCGAGGGCAACCTTACGAAGGCCGCCGCCGGGTTCGCCCGGGGTCAGAAGGTCGACCCGAGCGAGCTGCACGACCTGGTCGTCGACGGCGTCGAGTACGTCGCGGTGACCAAGCCCGACCCGGGTCGCGGCGCCGCCGAGGTGCTCAGCGGCGTGCTGGCCGAGATCGTCACCGGGCTGCGCTCCGACAAGAACATGCGGTGGAACGACGCGAAGCTGTCCTTCACCCGGCCGGTCCGCTGGCTGGTCGCGCTGCTCGGTGACCAGGTCGTGCCGGTCTCGGTGTCGTCGCTGGCCGCCGGCCGGGTGACCCGGGTGCACCGCACCGCGGCCCAGCCGACCGTGGAGATCGCGGCGGCCGAGGGCTACCTCGACCTGCTCCGGATCCACGGCATCGAGGCCGACCCGGCCAAGCGCCGCGCGACCATCATCGAGGCGTCCGAGCGGCTGGCCGCCGAGGTCACCGGCAGTGTCGACTTCGCGGGCGAGTCCGCGCTGCTCGACCAGATCGTCAACCTGGTCGAGGAGCCGACCGCGATCCTCGGCAACTTCTCGGCCGACTACCTGGACCTGCCGCCGCAGATCCTCACCACGGTGATGCGCAAGCACCAGCGGTACCTGCCGGTCCGCGGCGCCGACGGCGAGCTGCTCCCGCACTTCGTTGCCGTGGCCAACGGTTCGGTCAACGAGGCGACCGTGCGCAACGGCAACGAGGGCGTCCTGCGCGCGCGGTACGAGGACGCCGCCTTCTTCTGGCGGGCCGACCTGCAGAGCACGCCCGAGGCGATGAAGGAGGGGCTGGACAAGCTCGCCTTCGAGGAGCGGCTCGGATCGATGGCACAGCGCGCCAACCGGATCGCGGCGGTTGCTCTGTCGCTGGCCTCGACGGTGAAGCTGTCGGGCGACGACCTGGTGGCCCTGCAGCGCGCTGCCGAGCTGGCGAAGTTCGACCTCGGCTCGCAGATGGTGGTCGAGCTGACCAGCCTGGCCGGCACGATGGCGCGCGAGTACGCCCGCCGCAGTGGCGAGACCGAGGCCGTCGCTCAGGCGCTCTTCGACATGGAGCTGCCGCGCTCCGCCGGCGACCCGCTCCCGTCGACCACGCCAGGTGCCTTGCTGGCACTGGCCGACCGCTTCGACCTGCTGGCCGGGTTGTTCGCGATCGGCGCGAAGCCGACCGGAAGCTCGGACCCGTTCGCGCTGCGCCGCGCTGCCGCTGGTGTGGTGGCGATCCTGCGCGAGCACCCCGAACTGCGGGCGATCACGTTGTCGACCGGACTCGCTGCGGCAGCGGAGCAGATCGGTGCCCAGGGCATCGAGGTACCCGAGGCAGCGCTGACCGACGTAGCCGAGTTCACCATCCGGCGGTACGAGCAGCAGCTGGTCGACCGCGGCGACGATCACCTCCAGGTCGCCGCCGTGCTGCCGCTGGCCGAGGCGCCGGCCACGGCCGACGAGACGCTGGCTGAGCTGCAGCGTCAGGTCAAGAACGACGGTTTCGCCGACCTGGTCGCAGTACTGCAGCGGGTACGCCGAATCGTCCCGGCCGACGTGGTCGCGGAGTACGACGCCACCAAGCTGACCGAGCCGGCCGAGCTGGTGCTGCACGAGGCCGTGCAGAAGGTCGGCACCGCGCCGACCGGCCTTGGCGAGTTCGTGGTCGCGACCGAGGTGCTGGTCGAGCCGATCACCAACTTCTTCGAGGAGATCCTGGTGATGGCCGAGGACCCGGAGGTCAAGGCGGCCCGGCTCGGGCTGCTCGCCACCATCCGCGATCTCGCCGTACCGGTGCTCGACTGGCAGGCGCTCGGCACCAGCCTCACCAAGGAAAACTGACCGAACGCGCCCGCCGTTCCGCGGCGGGCGCGTTCGCGGTGGTGCCGGGGTTCAGCGATGTGTGGGGACGTCGGGGGCCCGGTGGTGGACCAGGACCAGCTCACCTTCCTGGGCGATCACTTCGCCGTTGCGGTGCCAGGCCCGGTAGTCGGGGTCGGAGGCCGGCGCGAAGGTCCACTCGGTGTTGCGGTGGGCCTTGAGCAGGTAGACGTCGGTTCTCGACGTCAGGTGCGGGGCGATGCTGTCGGTGGTGCTGACGGTGGTGTTGTCGGGGATCAGAGCTGCCAGCCGATCGGCGGTCGCGGTGAACTCCCGGCGGTGCCCTGGACCGTCGGCGGCCGATGACTGGGCGAACAACGCCAGGCAGGTCGTGGCCAGAGCGCCGATGACTGCTCGTCTGATCCAGAGCCCGCCGCGACCGGCCATCCGCGGCCGGAGGAGTGCCAGCGAGTGCACCAAGGCGCAGAACAGCACTGGCATCAGTACTGCGTCGTAGTGGAACGAAGGGATCCAGTACAGGTTGTAGGTGCTGCCCAGTCGCCACGCGAGCGTCGGCAGCAGCAGCACCAGCAGCGGCGATCTCAGCGCGAGAAACAGAGTCGGCAGCAGCAGAAGCAGCACCAGGTGCAGCTTGCCCGGGTCGAAGACCTGCCCGGCGAACACGGGGTCCGGCGGCTTCAGGCCGCCTCTGCCGAGGTACCGGTAGTTGCCGTAGGCGCTGAAGGCCGGGATGACCACGAAGACCGCCAGCAGCGAGGCAATGGTGCCTCCGGCAACCGTGAGCAAGCCGAGCCGGCGCGTCTCCCGGCGGAGTACGAGCAGCAACCCCAAGGCCGCCAGGGTCAGCCCGAGATCCTCTTTGACGAGCACCAGCACCGAGGCGATCGCGACAGCGAGTCCAGGCCGGCCGGAGAGGTACTCGGTCAGGGCGAAGGCGATCAGCGGTACGGCGAACGCGATCTCGTGGAAGTCGAAGGTGATCGCGTTGAGCAGCCCCCAGGACAGCCCGTAACAGGCGCCGAGCACCAGCCCGCTCGTGGTCCCGAGCACCGTGCACGCCAGCCGGGCGACCGGGAAGACGGAAACCGCCAGCAGTAACGCCTGCGCCACCAGCAGGGTCTCGGCCTGCGGGAAGAGCCGGTAGAACGGCGCCAGTACCGCCAGGATCGGGTGGAAGTGGTCGCCGAGCAGGATCAGGTCGGGATCGCGAACGGTCGAAACCGGCAGCCGGCCCTCCGAGTAGCTGCGGACCGCCTGGTCGAAGATGCCCAGATCGAAGCCGCCGGAGCGGTAGGACCAATGCCGCAGCAGCGCGAACCAGGTGTAGAGCACGGCGAAACCGGTAGCCAGTGCGGCGGCCGGCCACGGCGTGGCGGGCCGGCCAGCGATCGGGACGAGCGAACGCATCGAGAATCCCCCAGGAGTCGGAAGCAGCGGGCTTCGACCACCGGTCCGGGGCACGGACCCGGCGGCCGAGGCCCCGTCGCCGGGAAGCCTGCGAGGTCGGGGCCCAAGGCAACCTGAAGAAGACTGAAGAACCCTTCAGCCTGAAGCGTTCTTCAGGTTGCCCCCGGACCGGTGCCATCCTGAGGCGGTGCGCATCCTGGTGGTGGAGGACGAGCGACGGCTCGCCGCGGCGGTGAAATGGGGCCTGGAGTCCCATGGCTTCGTCGTCGACGTCGCGCACACCGGGATCGACGGACTCTGGGCGGCCGAGGAGAACGACTACGCCGCGATCATCCTGGACGTGATGCTGCCCGGCCTGAACGGCTTCAAGGTCTGCGAGACGCTCCGGCGGGCCGGCGACACCACGCCGATCATGATGCTGACCGCGAAGGACGGCGAGTACGACGAGGCCGAGGGGCTCGACACCGGCGCCGACGACTACCTGACCAAGCCGTTCTCGTACGTCGTCCTGGTGGCTCGGCTGCGCGCGTTGCTGCGGCGTGGCGGTGCACCACCGGCGCCGTTGGAGGTGGGCGATCTGGTCCTCGACCCGGCCGCCCGCAGTTGCCGGCGCGGCGACGCGGCGATCGAACTGACGGCGCGTGAGTTCGCGGTACTGGAGTGTCTGGCGCGGCGGCGGGATGTCGTGGTGACGAAGCGGGAGATCCTCGAACAGGTCTGGGACGCCAACTACGACGGCGAGGTCAACGTGGTCGAGGTGCACGTGAGCGCGCTGCGCCGCAAGATCGACCAGCCCTTCGACCGGCAGAGTCTGCAGACGGTGCGCGGCATGGGGTATCGGCTGACCGGCCGCAATGTCTGAGCGTCGCCGGTTCGTGCCGCGCGCGCTCTCGACAGCCGCCCGCGTCACCCTGGTCGCGGGCCTGCTGAGCGCTGCTCTGGCAGCGGGCTTCGCCTTCTGGATCCGCAACGAGATCTATGCCACCCGTTACCAGGTGAGCGACCAGGAGGCCGAGGACGTTCTGCTCGACCTGCAGAACGCTGCGGAGGTCCAGCACAGCGTCCGGTGGATGGTGCTGCGCGGAAGCCGTGACCTGCCGTCGTTCCAGGTGGTGGACAGCGACGGCTGGATCGCCCATACGAGCGACAGCCTGAAAGGCTTCAGCGGCCACGGGCCGATCGTCGCACCGCCTGCGCGCGGTACCGACACGTCGGCGTACGACCTGTCGGTGGTGCTCGGCAGCTATGACAACGCCCTCGACGCCTGCAACCAGGAAACCGGCCTGGACGAGGCGTCGTGCGACGACGATCGGCGGCTCGCGGGGCGGCGGCTGAAGGTCCGGCAGCTCGTCTTGCCGATGCACCAGATCTATGTCAGCGACGAGATCAGGCTGGACCGCAAGGTGGCGATCTCGGTCGTCGTGTCTCCGCTCGAGGCCGAGGACGCGGTGGCCTCGCTGGACGAGGTACTCCTGCCGGCCATGCCCGCCGCGGTTCTGCTGATCATGTTCGGCGCGTACTTCGGAACGCGGCTCGCGTTGCGGCCGGTCGAGCGGATCCGGGCACAGGCGGCGGCGATCGGGGAGCGGAATCTGCACGAGCGGGTGCCGGTGCCGCCCACCCATGACGTGGTCTCGCGGCTGGCGGTGACGCTGAACGAGACGCTCGACCGGCTGGACAAGGCGGCTGACCGGCAGCGCGGATTCATCGCCGACGCCGCGCACGAGCTGCGGAGCCCGATCGCCAGTCTGCGCGCGACCCTGGAGGTCGCGACCGAACACACCAGCCGAGCGGACTGGCCGGTCGTCGGCGCTTCGGCCGCCGACGACACCCGCCGGCTGCAGGAACTGGCCAACGACCTGCTCCTGGTCGCCCGTCTCGACGCGGGCGAGGAGCCGACCCGGACCCGCGTCGATCTCGCCGAGCTGGTCCGCCGGCATCTCGGTCGACGGCTCAGCGATGACGGTCCGCGGCTGGAGGTGGAGGCGGTCGAGTCAGCCGAGGTGTCAGGTGATGAGCGCCAGCTGGACCGGTTGCTCAGGAACCTGGTCGACAACGCCATCCGTCACGCCGAGCTCGCTGTCACGGTCCGGGTCACGCTCACCCGATCACCGCAGGACCGGTCCCGCCGCCCGGACGATCGGTCCGGTCGTCCGGGCGCGACCGGGCAGGTGGTGGTGCACGTCGATGACGACGGCCCGGGAATCCCTGAGACTGCTCGCGAGCAGGTGTTCGAGCGCTTCATCCGCCTGGACGAAGCAAGAAGCCGAGACGCCGGAGGGGTCGGCCTGGGTCTCGCGATCGCCCGCGAGATCGCGGTACGGCATGGCGGCTTTCTGGTCGTCGGTGACTCGCCTGCGGGCGGCGCGCGGCTGACGATCACTCTCGATGCGGCGGGCCCCACAACAAAGCAGAGTGCGGGTGAGTCTGTGGTGGAGCGGCCCGGGGATAGGCAGTTTCAGAGTGGGAGGGTGAGCAGCGGGGCCAGCCGGTCGGCGATCAGGCGGTAGCCGTCGGGGCCGGGGTGGAGGTCGTCGGCGTACAGGGCTTGGGCTTCTTCGGTGCTGAGGACGGTGCGGCCGTCGATCACCTGGAGGTCGGGATCGCCGAGGGTGCGGGCGCCGAGCTCGACGCAGCCGCGGATGTCGTCGAGGGTGAGGCCGACGGCGTTCGGTTTGCCTTCGATGTTCGGTGCGGGCAGCGGGGTGATGACGACGATCGGCGTGTGCGGGTGGCCGTCCCGCACGGTCGAGATGAACGCCTCGACCTGACCCGGCAAGGTCCGGCCGCTGAACGTCTCGCCGCCGTAGATGTTGATTCCCAGACACAGCGAGATCAGCCGCGCGGGCGTGTCCCGGATCGTCCGCGCCGCGATCGGATCGAGATGACACTCACCCCCGAATCCGAGCGCCACCAGATCCCACCCGTGCCGCCGGGCCACCAACGCGGGCCAGGTCTCGGACGGCCCGTAAGCCCCTGTGCACTGCGTGATCGAGCTGCCGTACGTGATCCATCGTGGTCCGATCGGCGGCAACCCGTCGGCCTCCCCGTCGAAGGAAACCTCCCGGACGCCGATCGCGCCTCCTTGCGGCAACCAGATCTCCAGCTCCACTGACCGGCCAGGCAGCTCGACTGTGATCACCTGCTCGCCCGCCTCGACCGGGCACCGCTGGTGCAGCTCCCCGTCGACCAGGAAGTCGACCGGCGCGATCTCGTCGTAGACGTCCAGCGCGGCCCGGATCTCCAAGCTCACCGACGATGCCGCAGTACGCCACGCAGCCCGTACTCCGGCCGGCGTCGCCGCGCGCGACCACAGCCGATGGCCAGGTCGATCGGGCCGGCCGAGCCAGTCGTGCAGCTCGAAGGGTTGCTCGCGCGGGTCCAGCCGCCAGAACGTCAGCCAGCCGTCCGCGTCCACGGCGCGATGCCGATAGCCGGTCCAGAGCGCGTCACTGCCCACGGCGTACCCCCTCGTCTCCCGATCACTGTGGTCAATGATGCAGCAACGGTTTGACCTCCTCGCCGAGGAAGCGAGCGAAGGCGTCGAGATCCGGTTCGTCGGCGCAGGGCTGAACCGAGATGCCGGTGACGCCGGCGGACGCGAGTTCGAGAATCCGGCCGGCAATCGCGCGGGCGTCACCCACCGCGCCGACATCAGCCCCACCGGGCATCCCGTAGGTGCCCAGTTCAGCGTCGACCCGGGCACGAGCCTCCGGGCCGGTCGCGACAATCAGACTCGCCAGCACCTCATGCCCTGAGGCAGAGGAGGCCGCGGCGAGGGTGGTGGCGGTCGACTCCCTGGTCTTCTCGACGTCCAGGCCGAGAGCGAGCAAGGTGCCGGTACCGAGCTCGCCCGCCGCGGCAAGCGAGCGAGGGCCGGCGGCGCCGATCAGCAGCGGTGGGGGCTGCAGCGGTGGATAGTCCAGCTGGATCTTGTCCAGGTTCACGTACTTCCCTGCGACGGAGACCTGCTCGCCGTCCAGCAGTTGCCGCAGCGCGGTGGCGAACTCCCGCAGCAAGGTGAGCGGCGCATCAACCTGTACTCCGGCCTGCGCCATCCACGGCTGGACGCCGTGCCCGATACCGCCGACGAACCGTCCGGGGAAGAGGCGGTCGATGGTCGCGAGCTCCATCGCCGCCTGCGCGACCGAGCGCAGTGGCACCGGTAGCAGCGCGATCCCCACCCGCACCCGCTCGGTGGCAGCCAAGGCGGCCACCGCGCTGGCGACAGCGCTCTCCTTGAAGCAGTCCTCCGACACCCAGAAGTCGTCGAGTCCGGCAGCCTCGGCCGAGCGGGCGACCGCCCGGACCGACTCCGGCGGCAACGACGGCGAGAACACGAGTCCGAGTCGCAACGCAACAGTCATCACCCCATCGTCACCGACGCCACCGACAGGTTCACGCGATGGCGTTGCGTGACGGTGCGCGACCGCAGGATGTCGCGCCTGCGAGGAGTGCCACGGTGTCCGACGATTCAGGGTCGGCCGGCAGCGGCAGCAGCTAGCCTGGCGAGGACGGCAACCCGGTCGGCCACGCGCAACGCGGAGCACGCACACCGCACGCTAGGCGGCGTCGGGCGGACCGGCGACCGGCGGATCAGCGGGCAGAGGAGATCAGGATGACCGAGGCGTTCACCCAGGCACCGACCCCGGCAGAGATCGCGGCCAGGTCGGAGCAGGTCGCGCCGCAATTGCGGCGGCAGTTGCCGCCCACGCCGCTGGTCAGGTTCGGGGCGTTCAGCGACGAGCTGGGGGCGGAGGTGCTGGTGAAGTGTGAGCATCTGCAGCGCACCGGGTCGTTCAAGGCCCGCGGGGCGATGGCGAAGATCCTCACCCTGACCGACGAGCAGCGTGCACGCGGGGTGGTGACGGCGTCGACGGGGAACCACGGTCTCGGCGTCGGCAACGCGCTGGCGATGCTCGGCGGGCGCGGCATCGTCTACCTGCCGGAGAACGCGTCGCCCAGCAAGGTGGCGGCGCTGCGGCGGCTCGGGCTGGAGATCCGGGCCGAGGGCACCGACTCCGGAGTACTGGAGCCGAAGGCACGCGCGTACGCCGCTGAGCACGATCTGACCTATGTATCGCCGTACAACGACCCGGACATCGTGGCCGGCCAGGGCACGATCGGGCTGGAGATTCTCGAGCAGCTGGCCGGTGAGCGGCTCGACGCGGTGGTGGTTGCGGTCGGCGGCGGTGGGCTGGTCAGTGGGGTTGCGGCGACACTCAAGAAGCACCTGCCGGGGATCACGGTGTACGGCGCGTCGCCGGCCCGGGACGCGGCGATGGCGGTGTCGGTCGAGGCCGGTGAGATCACCCAGATCGACGGGCAGGAGACGCTCTCCGACGGTACTGCGGGCAGCGTGGAGCCTGGATCCATCACCTTCGAGCTGTGCCGGCAACTGGTCGACGACTGGGTCCTGGGTGGCGAGCAGGAGATCAGCGATGCGCTGCGGATGGTGATCGACACCGAGCACCAGTTGATCGAAGGATCGGCTGCGATGGCGTTCGCGGCGACCCGCGCTCGCAAGGCCGAGTTGGCGGGGAAGCGGGTCGCGGTGGTGTCCTGCGGTGGCAACATCTCCGCGAGCACGCTGGTCCGGGCGCTCGGCCCGCTGTGAACCAGACGGCGAGTCTGGGTGAGGATCCACCGGTGGTCGACGCGTCGACGCTGGTGGAGCTCGTGCGGGCGCAGTACGGGATCTCGGTCGAGCTGGAGTTGTTGCGGAGTGAGCGGGATCTGAACTTTCTGGCGGTCGCCGAGGGTGGGCGGCAGTTGGTGGTGAAGGTGTCGAACTCCGGTGACGATCTGGCCCAGGTCGAGATGGAGAACGCGGCGATGCGGCAGGTCGCGGCGGTTGATCCGGGGCTGCCGGTGCCGCAGCTCATCGAGACGGTGAACGGTTCGCCGGTGGTGGAGCTGACCGCGGCTGACGGGCGGGTGCATCAGGTGCGGGTGATCACGGTGATCCCGGGAGAGGTCGGGGACCTCGCGGTGTTGCCGGGGTGGTTCGCGGGGGAGTTCGGTGCGGTCTGCGCGCGGCTGGCCAAGGCGATGCAGGGGTTCGGCCATCCGGCGGCGAATCGGCAGCTGGACTGGGATCCTCGACTCGTCACGGCCCTGCGGCCTTGTGTGCAAGCTGTTCCCGACCCGGGTCGGCGAGCACCGTTGGAGAGGTTGCTGGATCGCTTCGATGGGTTGCTAGAGGCAACTAAAGGGCTGCCGGCCTTCGTGCTGCACGGTGACGTCACCTTGAGCAACGTGCTGCTGGGGGCCGACGGGATCTCCGGAGTGATCGACTTCGGCGACGTCCACCACACCGCGCGGGTCGCGGATCTCGCGATCAGCCTGACGTCGTTGCTGCGTGAGTCGGCCGATCCGTGGCGGGACGCGGGACGCTTCCTCGACGGCTACCAGCGGAACATCCCGCTCGAGCCGGAGGAGGTCGAACTGATCGGTGAGCTGGTGCTGGCTCGCTGTGCCGCGAGCGTGCTGATCTCGGCCTGGCGGGCGCCGTTGTATCCGGACAACGAGGAGTACCTCACCAGTCTGGTCGCGGGGAGCTGGCAGGTGCTCGATCTGTGGGCTGAGTTGCCTGCCGAGGTGTTGGCAGGGAAATTTCACCGATTGGCGGGGACATCGCGCGTCCGCTCCGCCCAGCAAGCAGACGCGACGCTGGCCGAGCGGCGGAGTACGGCGTTGGGTGGTGACTTGTCGCCGTTGTTCTATCGCGAGCCGCTGCAGGTGGTGAAGGCCGTTGGTCCATGGGTGTACACGGCTGACGGCCAGCGCTATCTCGATGCCTACAACAACGTTCCGGTGGTCGGGCATGCTCATCCCGCTGTGGTGCAAGCGATCTCGCGGCAGGCCGCCGTGCTGAACATCAACTCGCGCTACCTGCATCCGAACGCGATCGAGCTCGCCGAGCGGCTGACCGCGACAATGCCCGACGGCCTCGACACTTGCGTCTTCGTCAACTCCGGTAGCGAGGCCAACGACTTGGCCTGGCGGATGGCGAAGCTCGTCACCGGTCGATCCGGTGCCGTGATGGCCGATCTCGCGTACCACGGCGTGAGTGACGCGACCGCTGCCTGGTCGACCAACACCTATCCGCCGTCGGAGCGACCCGAGCATGTCGCAATCTTCGAGGCACCGACAGGAACGGACGGACGTGACACCGCCGTCTACGAGGTCAGGACTGCTGCGGCGGAGCTGCGAGCGCATGGGCATGACCTCGCGTTGCTGGCCGTCGACAGTGTGTTCAGCAGCGCGGGCATCCTCACGCCCTCCGGCGAGTTCATGCGCGGGTTGCAGGACGAGGCACGGGCCGAAGGCGGGTTGTTCCTGGCCGACGAGGTGCAAGCGGGCTTCGGCCGCGGTGGCCGCAACCTCTGGCGGTTCAGCGATTTCGGTCTCACCCCGGACTTCGTCACGCTCGGCAAGCCGATGGGCAACGGGCATCCGATCGCCGCGCTGATCACCCGGCGCGAGCTCGCCGAGCAGTTCGCCGAGGTGGACGAGTTCTTCAGCACGTTCGCCGGCAACCCGGTCTCCTGCGTCGCCGCGCTGACCGTGCTCGACGTGATCGAGCAGACCGGTCTGGTCGCGCGGTCGGGTGCGGTCGGCGCCCAACTCGCGGCCGGGATCGCGGCGCTGGTGCCGGCAGACGTTCAGGTCCGCGGACAAGGGCTGATGGTCGGCGTCGACTTCTCCACCAAACCCGGTACTGCGAACGCCACCGCTGAGCGGCTCCGCGAGTACGGCGTACTGGTCGGGACAACCGGCCCGGGCGGCGACGTGCTGAAGGTCCGGCCGCCACTGATCTGGGAGACCGAGCACGTCGACTGTTTCCTGGTGGCCTTCCGCAAAGCATTAGCCTGACGAAGTGCGAGAACTAGTTGTACTGGGCACCAGTAGTCAGGTGGCCTCGCGGGAGCGGAACCAGAACGGCTACTTCCTGCGCTGGGACTCCGAGGGCTTCCTGTTCGATCCGGGCGAGGGCACCCAGCGCCAGATGCTGTACGCCGGTGTCCCGGCGACCGCGATCACCCGGCTCTGCGTCACGCACTTCCATGGCGACCACTGCCTCGGCGTACCGGGGGTGATTCAACGGCTGAGTCTCGACGATGTGCAGCATCCCGTCCACGCGCACTATCCGCAGTCCGGGCAGGAGTACTTCACCCGGCTCCGGTACGCCGCGTCGTTCTACGAGCGGGCCGAGCTGCGTGAGGAACCGATCGAGGAGGACGGGCTGCTCTCGGTCGGGACCTTCGGGCAGCTTTGGGCCAGGCGTCTGGAGCACCCGGTCGAGTCCTTCGGCTACCAGTTGATCGAGCCTGATGGCAGACGGATGCTCCCGGAAGAACTCAGCCGGTACGGCGTCAGCGGGCCGGACGTGGGGCGCCTGCAACAGGCCGGTTCGCTGGTCGTCGACGGCCGGACGGTCACCGTCGAGCAGGTCAGCGAGCCGCGGCCGGGGCAGCGGTTCGCGTTCGTGATGGACACCCGGTTGTGCGACGGCGTTTTCCGGCTCGCCGACCAGGCCGACCTGCTGGTGATCGAGTCGACGTACCTGTCGACGGAGGCCGAGCTGGCCCGGAACTTCGGGCACCTGACCGCCCGCCAGGCGGCTCGCGTCGCCCAGGAGTGCGGGGTGCGCAAGCTGGTGCTGACGCACTTCTCCCAGCGCTACACCGACCTCTCGCTCTTCCACGCAGAGGCCGCCGCGGAGTTCGACGGCGAGATCGTGGTCGCCACCGACCTGGCCCGGACCCCGGTGCCGACCCGCCGCTGACCGACCCTCACACCCCGTTGTCCGGCGGGAACAATGGGTACTGGATATTGGTTCTAGGTTTTATTACCCGCGTTAGCAAGGAGACCGCATGCTGTACGGAGCTGAACACGTCGAGCGCTACGAGGCCACCGACGGTGTCGAGGGATACGACTGGGGCGACCACGGCGCCCACATCCTGATCCTCACCACGATCGGCCGGAAGTCCGGCGAGGAGCGCAAGAACCCGCTGATCTTCCGCGAGGTCGACGGCGGCTACGCGATCGTGTCCTCCAAGGGCGGCGCGCCGCAGGACCCGGACTGGCACTTCAACCTGGTCGCCGACCCGAACGTGAAGGTCCAGATCCTGGCCGACAAGTTCGCCGCGAAGGCCCGGATCGCCTCCGACGAGGAGCGCGCGACGATCTGGCCGAAGATGGTCGAGATCTGGCCCGACTACGACGAGTACACGAAGAAGACCGACCGGGAGATCCCGATCGTCATCCTCGAGCGCCAGTAGTCGCAGCACGACTTCCAGGACCGCCGCCCGCACCCCTCGGTGCCGGCGGCGGTCCTGCGTTGCAGCGGCGTCCTACCGCAGGTCGCGGAAGAACTCGCGGATGTCGGTGGTGAGCAACTCGGGCTCCTCCATCGCCGCGAAGTGACCGCCGCGGTCGACGTCGGTCCAGCGGGTGATGGTGTTCGCCTCCTCGCAGTACTTGCGGATGCAGACGTCGTGGGCGAAGGCGATCACGCCGGTCGGTACGCCGGAGTTGGCCGGCTTCTCGCCCCAGGACGCCTGCGCGTAGCCGACGTACGCCGCCGAGCTCGCGGTGCCGGTCAGCCAGTAGAGCATCACGTTGGTGAGCAGCCGGTCCCGGTCGATGATCGCGTCGGGCACCGTCGTCCGCGGGTAGGTCCACTCGCGGAACTTGTCCATGATCCAGGCCAGCTGCCCGACCGGTGAGTCGGTCAGCCCGTAGCCGATCGCCTGCGGGCGGGTCGACTGGATCGCGATGTAGCCGAACTCCTCCCGCCCGAAGGCCGCGATCCGGGCCATCCGGTCCTGCTCCAGCGGAGTCAGGGTGGCGAGCTCCTCGTCGGACATCTGCATCGGCGGCAGGTTGGGCCCGCCGTTCGTGTGGACGCCGACGACGTGGTCGGGCGCGGACCGGGCGACCTCTGGCGAGACCGCTCCACCGATGTCACCACCCTGTACGCCGTACCGCTCGTAGCCGAGTTCGGCCATCAGCTTGGCCCAGGTCCGGCCGATCTTCGCCCTGGTCCAGCCGGATTCGCTGACCGGTCCCGAGAACCCGAAGCCGGGCAGCGAGGGAATCACCAGGTGGAAGGCGTCGGCCGCGTCACCGCCGTGCGCCGCGGGGTCGGTCAGCGGGCCGATGAGGTCCAGGAACTCGGCGACCGAGCCCGGCCAGCCGTGCGTCAGGACCAACGGCAGCGCGTCCGGGTTGGGCGACTTCACGTGCAGGAAGTGGATGTTCTGACCGTCGATCTCGGTCGTGAACTGCGGGTACGCGTTGAGCTGCTTCTCCGCGGTACGCCAGTCGTACTCCGTGCGCCAGTACTCGACCAGCTCACTCAGCCAGCTGACCGGTACGCCGGTGTCCCAGCCGTCACCGGGCAGCGCCGCGGGCAGCCGGCTGTGGTCCAGCCGGTACTGGAGGTCGTCGAGCTGACTCTGCGGGATGTCGATGCTGAAAGGCTTCATGACTGCGACTCTTCCACCCAGTTAGGTCAGCTTCTGTCCTAGCGAACTGGCAGACTTCCGAGCATGTTGGAAACCTCGGCGCGACTCCTCAAGCTGCTCTCCTTGTTGCAGTCCCCGCGCGACTGGAGCGGTACTGCGCTGGCCGACGAGTTGGGCGTCGGCATCCGGACGGTCCGGCGCGACGTCGACAAGCTCCGCAACCTCGGCTATCCGGTCGACGCCGTGCCGGGGGTGGCCGGCTACCGGCTCGGAGCGGGAGCCTCGCTGCCACCGCTGCTGCTGGACGACGAGGAGGCGGTCGCGGTCGCGATCGGCCTGCGTGCGGCGGCGACCGGGAGCGTGGAAGGTATCGAGGAGTCGTCGGTCCGGGCGCTCACCAAGCTCGAACAGGTCTTGCCGTCCCGACTGCGTCATCGGGTGCGGCTGTTGCAGTCGGTCGCCGTGACGCCGACGATCGGCGCTTCGGTGTCACCCGAGGTGGTGATGGCAGTTGCGACGGCCAGCCGCGATCACCAACGACTCCGGTTCGACTACCGCAGCCACGACGGCACCTCCACAGTCCGTACTACGGAACCGCATCGCCTCGTCCACACCGGACGACGGTGGTACCTGGTCGCGTGGGACCTGGACCGCGAAGACTGGCGCACGTTTCGCCTCGACCGCCTGGAGCCGCGGATCCCGACCGGCCCGCGGTTCACGCCGCGGGAAGCGCCGGAGCTGGCCGCGACGACCAGGGGTGTCGCCTCGGGCGGTTATCGCTATCAGGCTCGGTTCATCCTGCAGGCCCCGGCGGAGGTGATGGCCGACCGGATCGCCACCACTGTCGGCACCATCGAGCCGATCGACGAGGTGAGCTGCGCGCTCTCGACCGGGGCGAACTCGCTGGACGAGCTCGCTCTCCACATGGGCATGCTCGGCGTCGATTTCACGGTGGAGTCCCCGCCTGAACTGATCGACCGCATTCGGGTGCTCACCGATCGGCTCAGCGCGAGCCTGCCGGCTTGATGTTCTGGTTCAGGTGGAAGACGTTGCCTTGATCCCAGACGGTCTTCAGGGTGGTCAGCCGGTCTAGCTTGGCGGGCGGGAAGGCACGGTTGATCTTCTCGCCGTTCAGGGTGTTCAGGTAGGCGCCGCCGGAGTACTCGTCGAGCGTCGCTGCGTAGGCCCGGAGGGTGGCGATCTTCTCGGCGTCGTCGGCCGGGTCCTCCCAGCGGGTCGCGGTGACGAACTCGAAGAGGGTGTCCCGATGACTGAACGCGGCGTCCTCGTCCGGTACGTCGGCGATCGCGCCGCCGTACGCCTGCAGACTCGCGCCGACGCCAGGGTTGCGGAGGAGAGCGCGAATCGCGTTGTCCGGCAGGGCTTTGAAGTAGTGGCCCTTCCAGTAGCGGCGGAAGCGGTGGCCCTGGATGCTGTCGTCCCGGCTCTGCAGGGTCAGGTAGGACAGCTCCTCGACGCTCTCGCTGGTCGCGGTGCCGAAGGCCCGGAAGGCGGCGAGCAGCTCGTCCGGGTTGCCGGGGGCGCCGACCCAGACGAAGCCGACGGTGACCTGGTCGGCGGTGATGTGCGCGGTGAAGGTCGCCTGCCGCGGGGCAGTGGTGTTCAGGTCGCGCCAGGCGCGGAGTACGGGGAAGGCTTCGGCGGTGGGGTAGGTGAACTCGGCGACGAGCGCGCGGGTGCCGATCTGGTGCAGGCGGAACTCGAACTCGGTGACGATGCCGAAGTTGCCGCCGCCACCGCGCAGGCCCCAGAACAGCTGCGGGTTCTCGGTCGCGGAGGCGGTGACCACCTCGCCCTCGGCCGTCACCAGCTCGTACGACAGGACGTTGTCGCAGGCCAGGCCGTACTGCCGGGCCAACCAGCCCATGCCGCCGCCCAGTGTGAGGCCGCCGACGCCGGTGTGCGAGACGTTGCCCGCGGTCGTGGCCAGGCCGTACTGCTGCGCCGCGCGGTCGAGTTCGCCGAGCAGTGCGCCGCCCTGGACCCGGGCCGTGCGGTTGACGGCGTCGACCTCGACCCTGCCCATCGGGGTCAGGTCGATCATCAGGCCGCCCTCGGGCACGGCGAGACCGGCGATGTTGTGGCCGCCGCAGCGGACCGCGATCTCCAGGTCGTGGTCGCGGGCGTAGCGGACGGCGGCGGCGACGTCCGCGGTACTGCGGCAGCGCGCGATCGCGGCCGGCCGGCGGTCGACCATCGCGTTCCAGACCTCGCGGGCGTCGTCGTACCCGGTGTCGCCGGGGTGCAGCAGAGTCAGCGTCTCGGTGGTAGTCATGGCACCACCCTGACAGCGAACCGGTACTCGGATAAGGTCCAATTCCATGAGCCGATCCAGGTCCAATTCAGGTGCTGGTGAGCTGCTGGTCGTGCTCGACCGGAACAGCTCCGCGCCGCTGCATCAGCAGCTGGAGAGCGGGATCCGGGAGCGGATCCGGCAGGGGTTGCTGGCCGCGGACACCGCGTTGCCGGCGACGCGGGCGCTCGCCGCCGACCTCGGGCTGTCGCGAGGTGTGGTGGTGGAGGCGTATCAGCAACTGGTGGCTGAGGGATACCTGGTCAGCAGGGCTGGTGGGTATACCCAGGTCGCGCCGGGAGCCGCTCGGATTCCTCAACAGGGCAAGGCGAAAGCGGCTGCTGGTGGTCCGCCGCGCATCGACTTTCGCTACAGCCGGCCCGATGTCACGCAGTTTCCGCGGGCCGCGTGGTTGCGGTCGGTCCGGAAGGTGCTGAACGAGATGCCGCACCGGTCGCTGGCCTATCTCGAGGGGCAAGGTGCGCTGGAGTTGCGGGAGGCGTTGGCGGACTACCTCAACCGGGTTCGCGGTACGTCGGCGCGGGCCGAGAACATGCTGATCTGCAACGGATTCGCGCAGGGATCGCGGTTGCTGGTGCAGGTGCTCGCCGCGGCAGGGTATCGCCGGCTGGCGGTCGAGGACCCGTCGGATGACGAGTTGCGGGCTGTCGCTGCGGCGGCTGGGTTGGAGACGATCGGCGTACCGGTGCTGGAGTCCGGGCTGGACGTGGAGGCGCTGGAGCGGTCGGGGGCGGACGTCGTACTGGTGACGGCGGCGCATCAGTTCCCGACCGGGGCGGTGACGTCGGCGCAGACTCGGGCGGCGCTGGTCGAGTGGGCGACTCGGCGGGAGGCGTTGATCATCGAGGACGACTACGACGCGGAGTACCGGTACGACCGGGAGCCGATCGGGGCGCTGCAGGGGTTGGCGCCGGATCGGGTCGCTTATGCCGGGACGGCGAGCAAGACGTTGGCGCCGGGGCTGCGGTTGGGGTGGCTGATCCTGCCGGAGCGTCTGGTTGAACCGATGGCCGCGGCGAAGTTCGCTGATGATCGGGGCTCGCCGGTGCTCGACCAGTTGACCTTCGCTGACTTCGTGACGAGGGGTGAGTTCGATCGGCACCTGCGTCGGATGCGGCCGCGATATCGGCAGTTGCGGGACACCTTGATCCGGTGTTTGGCCGAGAAGACGCCTGACCTGCGGCCGGTCGGGGTCTCGGCGGGGCTGCACGTGCTGACCTGGTTGCCGGCTGACCTGAGCGAGCGGGACGTGATGCAGGCCGCGCGTGATCGCGGGCTCGGGGTTTATGGGCTCAAGCCTTACTGGGGACAGAACGCCGGTCCTGAAGGTCTGGTTTTCGGCTACGGCAGTCTGACCGAGGCGGCCGTTGTCGAGGGCATCGATTTGCTCGCGGAGGCCATCGCTGCCGTCCGGAGGTAGGTGGGCGGAACATTCTCAGCTGATTCATCGGTTCAGCCGATGGAGTTCTCAGACTGCCGAGGTCTACTCGATGTCAGGCAGGTACAGGGCTGAGGAGGCAACGGGACATGAGCAGCACCGAAGGACAGCAGGGGCCGACACCACCTTCGGGGAATCCGCAGGCGGGGCAGGGGTATCCGCAGCAGGTGTGGGTTCCCCAGTATCCGCAGTACGGGCAGCAGTACGGGCCGCCGGCGTACGGGCCGCAGTGGGGGCCGGGGGCGCAGCCGGCGCCGAAGCGGAAGAAGCGGCTGCCGATGGTGATCGGCGCGATGGGGCTGGCGGCAGTGCTCGCCGCCGGATCGGTTGCCTGGGGCATCGATCAGCAGTCGGGCGCGAACAGCAGCTCCACGCTGGCGCAGGTGCTGACACCGTCGGCGGTGGCGGACAAGGTGTCGCCCGGGCTGGTGAACATCAACACCGTGCTGGGTTATCAGGGCGCGCAGGCCGCCGGGACCGGGATCGTGCTGACGTCGGACGGCGAGATCCTGACCAACCACCACGTGATCGCCGGGGCGACGGAGATCTCGGTCACCGCGGTGGGGAACGGGAAGACGTACACGGCGAGCGTGGTCGGCTACGACGCCGAGCACGACATCGCGGTGCTGAAGCTCAAGGACGCCTCCGGGCTGGAGACGGCGAAGATCGGCGACTCGTCGACGGTGAAGGTCGGCGATCAGGTGGTCGGGATCGGGAACGCGGGCGGCAAGGGCGGCACGCCGAGCTTCGCGCCGGGCACGGTGACGGCGCTGGACCAGGCGATCACGGCGACCGACGAGTCCGGGGCGAATCCTGAGGATCTGAAGGGGCTGATCCAGACGGATGCCAACATCCAGCCGGGCGACTCCGGTGGCGCGTTGGCGAACTCGGCCGGCGAGGTGGTTGGGGTTGATACCGCTGGTGGGTCCAGTAATCCTGGGCAGGGTGCTGGGCGGCAGACGGGGTACAACCCGAATGTCAACAACAGTTCGACGCCCAGTACCGCGATCGCTGCGTTGACCGCGTTCGGTGATGGACCCGGCTCTGGTGACGGCTACAGCCAGGGGGACGGACAGGGCCAGGAGCAAGGTCAGGGGCAGAGCGACGAGCAGACTGCCACCGGGTACGCCGTACCGATCAACCAGGCCATGGACATCGTCGAGCAGATCGACTCGGGCAAGGAGTCTGCCGACGTGCACATCGGTGGCTCGCCGCTGCTCGGGGTGTCGATTCTCTCCAACGCCAACGGGACGGCCGGCGCCGTGGTCAACGATGTGATCGCCGACGGTAAGGCCGACGAGGCAGGGATGCAGGCCGGTGACACGATCACCAGCTTCGGTGGCGAGCAGGTCACCTCTCCGGAGGCGCTCTCGACGCTGCTCGACCAGCACCACCCCGGTGACAAGGTGTCCGTCTCCTGGACCGACCAGGCCGGTGAGCAGCACACCAAGACGATCGAACTCGTCAACGGTCCGGTTCGCTGACCCGAACCACCCCGATCGGGTCCGCGCGCTCACCCTCCCAGAGCGCCGGGCCCGATCGCTGTCTGTGGCCGGCACAGCGGGAATGGACACCTGAGCGGGAGGGGTGAACAATTGTTTACCCTAGGCGGGTGAGGATCCTGAGTTGACCGTCCGTCCCGCCGCTCATCCCCGTCTGGTGCTGGCCGTGCTCGCCTCGTGCGGAGTGCTCGTCGCCGTCATGCAGACCCTCGTCGTGCCGCTGCTGCCGTCGCTGCCCGGCCTGACCCACAGCAAGCCGGCCGATGTCAGCTGGCTGGTCACTGTGACCCTGCTGGCCGGCGCGGTCTTCACTCCGCTGCTCGGCCGGGCCGGTGACATGTACGGCAAGCGCCGGGTGCTGATCATCGCGTTGGCGTCGATGGTGCTGGGATCTCTGCTCTGCGCCATCAGCTCGGACCTGCCGGTGCTGATCGCCGGGCGGGCCTTCCAGGGCGCGGCGGTGGCAGTGGTTCCGCTCGGCATCAGCATCCTGCGCGACGAGTTGCCGCCCGACCGGGTCATCCCGTCGATCGCGATGATGAGCTCGACCCTGGGTGTCGGGGCCGCGTTCGGGATCCCGGCGGCCACGCTGGTGGTGCAGTACGCGAACTGGCACACGATGTTCTGGATCTGCCTCGTGCTCGGCCTGCTCAACATCGCGGCCGTGCTGCTGGTGGTGCCCGAGTCGGCGTTGCGCAGCAGTGGGCGGTTCGATGTACCGGGGGCGCTGGGGTTGAGCGCCTTCCTCGTCTGCCTGCTGCTGGCCGTGTCGAAGGGGAGCGCGTGGGGTTGGACCTCACCCGCGACCGTCGGTTTGTTCGTCGGCGCTGCCGTGATCGTGCCGCTGTGGGGTGCGTACGAGTTGCGCAGTACTGCGCCGTTGGTGGATCTGCGGGTGTCGGCCCGCCCGGCGGTGCTCTTCACCAACCTCGCTGCGCTGCTGATCGGCTTCGCCTTCTACGCGAACTCACTCGCCACCGCGCAACTCGTGCAGGAGCCCACGTCGACCGGCTACGGACTGAACGCGTCGATCGTGGTCAGCGGGTTGTGCCTGCTGCCGGGTGGCGTCGCGATGGTGCTGTTCTCGCCGATCTCGGCCCGGATCTCGAGGTCCCGCGGGCCGCGGTTCACCCTCGTCACCGGGGCCGGCCTGATGACGCTCGGGTACGTCGTCCGGCTGTTCACCAGCGAGAACCTGGTCGCGATCGTGGCCGGCGCGACCGTGGTGGCGGCCGGCACCGCCGTGGCGTATTCGGCACTGCCCGCCCTGATCATGCATGCTGTGCCGGTGACCGAAACGGCCGCGGCGAACGGACTCAACACCTTGATGCGCACGATCGGCCAGGCGATCTGCAGCGCGATCGTCGTGACCGTGCTGACCAATGTGGTCGCGACCAGCGCGGGCGTCACCGCGCCGACCCTGCGCGCCTACCTGATCGTGTTCGTGATCGCGGGTCTCTGCGCGCTGGTCGCGGTCGTGTTGACACTGCTGATCCCGTCCCCGCGCGCGATCCCGGCCCGGCATCCCGAGCTGGCCGAGGCAGGCCGTACGACGTGACCGACGCCAGCCGCCCCGCCATCGTCAAAGCCGCCCGCCGAGCCTTCGCCCGGCAGCCCTACGACGCCGTCACGCTGCGCGGAATCGCTGCCGAGGCAGGAGTCAGCGCCTCGCTGATCGTCAAGCACTTCGGTGGCAAGGAAGCGCTGTTCGACCACGTCGCCGACTTCAGCGACGCCGCCGAACTGTTGCTGTCGGCACCGGATTCCGAGCTCGGCCGGCACGCGGTCGAGACGCTGATCCGCTGGCGCCGCGAGACCGAGACCGACCTGCTGCTCCGGGTCGTCTTCGCGATCGGCGTCGGCGACGAGCGCAAGCTGATGCGCGAACGCTTCCACGACCAGGTACTCCGTGCCTTCGCCGACCGCCTGACCGGTGAGCGGACCGCAGTACGGGCCGAGTTGATCGTGGCCCAGTTGCTCGGTCTCGGCGCCGCCCTCGCCGTCGGCAAGGAGGGGCCGACCGCCACGGCGGACCCGGCCCTGATCGCGGAGCTCTACGGCCCCGGAATCCAGGCCCTTGTCATCTCAACTAATGGGACGTAATCTCATTAGTTGGTCAGGGATTCTGATTCGCCCGGTGCGATCAGTAGCATTGCGGTCCAGGTCGAGAGGCGCTGCGACGGGCCCGGAGAGGGTTCGCCACGCTCGGTCTGGAACGACCGAGTAAGGGCGCCTCCGGAGACTCTTCTGGAGGTGGCCGAAGGTGACGGATCGTCTGACCGAGCTGCGTACCCTGCTGGACCAGCGGGTGGCGGTGCTGGACGGCGCCTGGGGAACGATGCTGCAGGGCGCGAACCTGTCGCCCGAGGACTACCGGGGCGATCGCTTCGCGGATCACACCCATGACGTGACCGGCGACCCGGACCTGCTCAACCTGATGCGCCCGGACGTGATCCTCGACGTCCACCGGCAGTACCTCGAGGCCGGCGCCGACATCACCACCACCAACACCTTCACCGCGACCAGCATCGGCCAGGCCGACTACGGCCTGCAGTCGCTGGTGCGGGAGATGAACCTCGAGGGCGCCCGGCTGGCCCGGCAGGCCGCGGACGAGTTCGGCGGCCGGTTCGTGGCCGGCTCGATCGGCCCGCTGAACGTCACCCTGTCGCTGTCGCCGCGGGTGGAGGACCCGGCGTACCGGGCGGTGACGTTCGAGCAGGTCCGCGACACCTACGCCGAGCAGATCTCCGCGCTGGCCGAGGGCGGCGTCGACCTGCTGCTGATCGAGACGATCTTCGACACCCTGAACTGCAAGGCCGCGATCGCCGCCGCCCGCGAGGTGGCGCCCGAGCTGCCGCTGTGGATCTCGGTGACGATCGTCGACCTGTCCGGCCGGACGCTGTCCGGGCAGACCGTCGAGGCGTTCTGGAGCTCGGTCGAGCACGCGAAACCGCTGGTGGTCGGGGTGAACTGCGCGCTCGGCGCCGCCGAGGCGCGTCCGCACGTGGCCGACCTGTCCAGGTTCGCCGACACCTACGTCGCCTCGCACCCGAACGCGGGGCTGCCGAACGCCTTCGGCGGGTACGACGAGACGCCGGACCAGACCGCCGGGATGCTCGGTGAGTTCGCCGAGGCCGGCCTGGTCAACATCGTCGGCGGCTGCTGCGGGACGACGCCGGCCCACATCGCGCAGATCGCCAAGGCGGTGCGGGGGACGAAACCGCGCGAGGTCGTTGCGCCGTACGAGCAGACCCGGTTCAGCGGGCTGGAGCCGTTCTCGATCGGGCCGGACACCGGGTTCGTGATGATCGGCGAGCGCACCAACGTGACCGGGTCGGCCCGGTTCCGCCGGCTGATCGAGTCCGACAACCACCAGGCCGCGGTCGACGTGGCGCTGGAGCAGGTCCGCGGCGGCGCGAACCTGCTGGACGTGAACATGGACGCCGACCTGCTCGACTCCGAGCAGGCGATGACCACCTTCCTCAACCTGGTCGCCACCGAGCCCGAGGTGGCCCGGATCCCGATCATGATCGACAGCTCGAAGTGGTCGGTGCTGGAGGCCGGGCTGAAATGCGTGCAGGGCAAGGGCGTGGTCAACTCGATCAGCCTGAAGGAGGGCGAGGAGGAGTTCCTCGAACGCGCCCAGCGGATCCGCGACTACGGCGCCGGCGCGGTGGTGATGGCCTTCGACGAGCAGGGCCAGGCCGACACCGTCGAGCGCAAGGTGTCGATCTGCGGCCGGGCCTACGACCTGCTCACGCAGCAGATCGGCTTCCCGCCCGAGGACATCATCTTCGACCCGAACGTGCTGGCGGTCGCCACCGGCATGTCCGAGCACAACGGCTACGCCAAGAACTTCATCGACGCGCTGCCGCTGATCAAACAGCGCTGTCCGGGCGTCCACATCAGCGGCGGCATCTCGAACCTGTCGTTCTCGTTCCGCGGCAACGACATCGTCCGCGAAGCGATGCACTCCTCGTTCCTCTACCACGCCGGCCAGGTCGGCCTGGACATGGGAATCGTCAACGCCGGCCAGCTCGCGGTCTACCAGGACATCCCGCCGGACCTGCTGGAGCTGGTCGAGGACGTCATCTTCGACCGGCGCGACGACGCCACCGACCGGCTGGTCGCCTTCGCCGAGAACGTGAAGGGCAAGGGCACCCAGCGCGAGGTCGATCTGAGCTGGCGCGAGGGCACCGTGGAGGAGCGGCTCTCGCACGCGCTCGTGCACGGCATCGTGGACTTCATCGAGGACGACACCGAGGAGGCCCGGCTGACCCGCAAGCGGCCGCTCGAGGTGATCGAGGGCCCGCTGATGGACGGGATGAAGATCGTCGGCGACCTGTTCGGCGCGGGCAAGATGTTCCTGCCGCAGGTGGTGAAGAGCGCCCGGGTGATGAAGCGCTCGGTCGCCTACCTGGAGCCGTTCATGGAGGCCGAGAAGGAACTGGCCCGCCAGGAGGGCCGGCTGGAGGACGTCCGCGGCCAGGGCAAGGTGGTGCTCGCCACCGTCAAGGGCGACGTGCACGACATCGGCAAGAACATCGTCGGCGTGGTGCTGGGCTGCAACAACTACGAGGTGATCGACCTCGGCGTGATGGTGCCGGCGGCGAAGATCCTCGACACGGCCATTGCCGAGGGCGCCGATGTGGTCGGGCTGTCCGGGCTGATCACGCCGTCGCTGGACGAGATGGTCGCGGTCGCGGCCGAGATGGATCGGCGCGGGCTCAAACTTCCTTTGCTGGTGGGCGGTGCGACCACCTCCAAGCAACACACGGCGGTCCGGATCGCACCGGCGTACGAGAACACCACGGTGCACGTGCTGGACGCGTCCCGGGTGGTCGGGGTGGTCTCCGACCTGCTCGACGACGACCGCGCCGAAGTGCTTGCCGTCAGCAACCGTGCGGCCCAGGAGGTGCTGCGCGAGCAGCACGCGAACAAGCAGCGCAAGCCGATGCTGTCGATCGAGGCGGCCCGGGCCAACCGGGAGGTCGTCGACTACGGCGAGATCCCGGTGCCCGAGTTCATCGGACTGCGCCGGGTGTCACCCGATCTGGAGACGCTGCGGGCGATGGTGGACTGGCAGTTCCTGTTCCTGGCCTGGGAGCTGAAGGGCAAGTATCCGGCGATCCTGGAGCAGCCGGTCGCACGTGAGTTGTTCGACGACGCGAACACGATGCTCGACCAGATCATCGCCGAGAAGTCCTTCACCGCCGACGGCGCTTACGCGTACTGGCGCGCGCACGGCGAGAGGGACGACATCATCCTCGACGACCTCGGCGCGTCGTTCCCGATGCTGCGGCAGCAGACCGAGAAGCCGGCCGGCCGGGAGAACCGCTGCCTGGCGGACTACATCGCCCCGAAGGGCGACCACCTCGGTGGCTTCGCGGTGGCGATCCACGGCGCCGAGGAGCTGGCCGCGAGGTACGAGGCGGAGCAGGACGACTACAAGGCGATCATGGTGAAGGCGCTCGCCGACCGGCTGGCCGAGGCGTTCGCCGAGTGGATCCACCTGGAGGCGCGCAAGGGCTGGTTCGAGCCGGATGCCGAGCCGCTGCTGGCTGATCTGCACGCGGAGCGGTTCCGCGGGATCCGGCCGGCGCTGGGGTATCCGGCGAGCCCGGATCACAGCGAGAAGCAGCTGCTGTTCGAGCTGCTCGAGGCGGACAAGCTGGGGCTGGCGCTGACGGAGTCGTTCGCGATGACGCCGGCCGCGGCGGTCAGCGGGCTGATCTTCGCGAGCCCGGAGGCGAAGTACTTCAGCGTCGGGCGGGTCAACAAGGATCAGATCACCGACTACGCGGAGCGGCGCGGAATGCCGCTGGCGGAGATCGAGCGCTGGCTGCGGCCGAACCTGGCCTATGACCCGGACTGATCGTCTGGATCTAAAGCTGGAGCCGGTCGGCGTTCCTCGTTCTACAGTGACGGGATGAGTGTCACGCTGCGGGCCGCGAGGGCGGCTGATGCGGATGCCGTCGCCGCCATCTGGTACTCCGGGTGGGGCGACGGGCATCTGGGGAACGTGCCGGACGAGCTGGTGGCGATCCGGACCAAGGCGTCGTTCTGGGATCGGGTGCCGGGGCGGATCGGGGACACCACAGTCGCTGTCGCCGGGGTCGAGGTGGCCGGGTTTGTGATGGTCGTCGGTGACGAGGTCGAGCAGGTCTACGTCTCGGGTGAGCATCGCGGGTCGGGCATCGCCGGCACGCTGATCGCGGAGGCCGAGCGGCAGGTCAAGGCCAACGGGTACGACGAGGCCTGGCTCGCGGTGGCGACCGGCAACGCTCGTGCCCGGCGGTTCTACGAGCGCAGCGGCTGGGCGGACGGCGGTGCGTTCGACTACCCCGCGAGCACGGATGACGGGCCCATCCCGGTGCCCTGTCATCGGTACACCAAGCAGGTCTGAGTGCTCGAGCGCGAGGCCCTGTTGGCGACGCTGCGGGAGATCGAGCCCGGGGCGATGGTGTTCGTCGCGGGTGAGGCCGGGATCGGCAAGACCTCGCTGGTCAGGGCCTACTGCGCCGACCAGCCAGTGGTTCGGTACGGCTTCTGCGACGCCCTCGGTACGCCGCGCGCACTCGGCCCGCTGCACGACATCGCGCGCACAAGCCGCGAGCCGGCGGGCGCTGCACTGGCCGACCTGCTGGCAACAGGAGCAGACCGGCACACGCTGTTCACCGCGTTCCTCGACCTGTTGGCGTCAGGCCCGTCCGTGACGGTGGTGGAAGACGCGCACTGGGCAGACGAGGCCACCCTCGATCTGCTGCTGTTCATCGGCCGCCGCATCGATGAGTTGCCCGCGCTTGTCGTGGTCACCTACCGCTCGGAGGAGGTCGGCCGCGACCATCCGCTGCGCCGCGTCCTGGGTGACCTGGCCACCGCTCGCCCCGTACGCCGGTTGCAGGTGCCTGCGCTATCTCCAGCAGCGGTGGCAGCGCTGGCTGAGCCACTTGAGCTGGATGCTCATCAGCTGTTCGCAGTGACGGGCGGCAACCCGTTCTTTGTCACCGAGGCGCTTAGTGCGCCCGGGGAGGAGCTACCGGCCACCGTGCGGGACGCAGTACTGGCTAGGGCGGCTCGGTTGAGTGCTGCGGCTCGGGCGGCGCTGGATGTCGTCTCGCTGGTGCCGGACCGGGCAGAGGTCGCGCTGGTAGCCGGCAGTGGGCTGGAGGAGTGCGTCGAGTTGGGAATGTTGTTGCTGGACGGGCAGACCGTGCGGTTCCGGCATGAGCTGGCCAGACGGGCGATCGAGTCCGACGTACCGGTTGTGCGGTTGGCTGTCCTGCATGGGCAGGTGTTGGACTACCTGGCGAGTGTCGATGACGTGGACCCGGCGCGGCTGTCGTACCACGCAGAGGCGGCGGGGGATCGTGCTGCGGCTCTGAAGTGGGCGCCACAAGCGGGGAAGCTGGCTGCGGAGGTCGGTGCCTATCGGCAGGCTGCGGAGCACTACGCCCGGGCACTACGGCATGTGAGTGGAGCACCGGAGGAGGTGCAGGCAGAGCTGTGGGAGGGCAAGGCCGAGGCGAGTGACAACAGTGGAGACCTGTTGGCGGCAACGGAGGCGTGGGGCCGCGCTGCCGAGCTCTGGAGCGGGCTGGGCGACGTCGACAGGCAGGGAGCGGTGATGGCTCGCTGCTCACACGTGCTGTGGAAGGCAGGCCGCAATACCGAGGCCCATGCGATGGCACGAGAGGCGGTAGCGCTGGTCGAAGCCGGCCCTCCGGGCCCCGGCCTCGCGACTGCGTACGCAGCTGTGGCCAGGCTGCTCATGCTCGGCCGGGACATGCCGGGAGCGATCACCCTGGGCACCCGGGCAGCGGAGTACGCCGAACGCTTCGGTGACATGCAGACGCTCGGACGCGCGCTCAACGCGGTCGGCAGCGCGCACTGGCTGACCGACCCCGAGCGGGCGACCGAACTGCTGCTGGCGAGCCTCGACGCCGCCGGGAGAGCCGAGGACCAAGCGGGTGCGGCGCTGGCGATGACAAACCTGGGTTCGGGAGCCGGTGAGGTGCGTCGGTACGCCGTGGCCGACGAGTGGCTCGCAGCGGCCGTCGACTGGTGTGCGGCTCGGGACCTGGATGCGTCGGCAGCGTATGCGAGGGCGTGGCAGGCGCGGAGTGCGTTCGAGCAGGGGCAGTGGTCAGTGGCGGCCGCCAAGGCCGGTGAGGTGCTGACTGTGCACTCGCAGCACGTGCCGTCGCACATAGTTGCCAACACCGTGCTCGGGCGGCTGCGGTCCCGGCGGGGTGATCCGGACCCGGAGACGCCGTTGCAGCGTGGGTGGGAGCTCGCAGTACAGACAGGGGATTTGCAGCGGTTGTGGCCGGCTGCTGCGGCGCGGGCGGAGAGTGCCTGGTTGCTGGGGACTCCGGAGCTGATCGAAGAGTTGGTTGCTGAGACCTATGAGCAGGCCTTGGCGCTGAAGCATCCGTGGGCGGTGGGGGAGTTGGCCTACTGGCTGCAGGTAGGTGGTGTCGAGACGGAGCTGCCGGAGTACGTCGCTCGGCCATATCTGACTGGGGACGGGTGGCGCGAGCTGGGCTGTCCGTACGAAGCGGCGCTGGCGGCGGCGGACAGTGACGATGCCGAGCGGCAGGTGAACGGGCTGTTCGAGCTTCAGCAGTTGGGCGCTTGGCCGGCGGCGGAGATCGTGGCGCGACGCCTGCGCCAGAACGGTGTCCAGCGGTTGCCACGGCGACCACGCGGTACGACGCGGGAGAACCCGGCGCACCTGACCGACCGCGAGACCGAAGTACTGGCGTTGCTGGCCGAGGATCTGCGCAACGTGGACATCGGGGCCCGGCTGCACATCTCGCCGAAGACGGTCGATCACCACGTGTCGTCGATCCTCGGCAAGCTCGGGGTCTCGTCCCGGCAGGCAGCGGCAGAGTGGGTTCGCCGCGCAGCAAGATAGGGAGTTTGCCGGGCGAACATAGGGAGCAGCTCCCGATGGCCGGGCGGGCGCTGAGCGGCAGAGTTCTTCGTGGGAGGCGAACGGCGCCTCCGGACTCACGAAAGGCACTACTGATGAACCGCTACCTGGTGGAGCGCACCTTTCCCGAAGGCCTCACCGTCCCGACCGACGACCGCGGCGCCAAGACCTGCCTGAACGTTGTCGACGGCAACGCGCGGCACGACGTCACCTGGGTGCACTCCTACGTGTCCCCGGACCACAAGTCGACCTACTGCATCTACGACGGCCCGTCGCCGGAGGCGATCCGGCAGGCCGCCGAGACCAACGGGCTGCCGGTCACCAAGATCACCGAGGTCCGGGTTCTGGACCCGTACTTCTACCACTGACGCTCGCACCGGGATCGCCACCCTGACCCTCGCGGCGGGGTGGCTGCCTGGTGCTGGCTGTGGCGCGGTCCGGCGCTTATCGTGCGGGGATGAGCGAGTGGGCGCAGGGGGAGATCTACGAGTCGTACGTCGGCCGGTGGAGCCGGCTGGTCGCGGCGCAGTTCGTCGGTTGGCTCGATCAGCCGGCCGGGCTGCGGTGGCTGGACGTCGGCTGCGGCACGGGGGCCCTGACCAGCACGATTCTCGCGGCGGCGGCGCCGGCCGAAGTGGTCGGCGTGGATCCGTCGGAGGGGTTCGTCGGGTACGCGCGGGGCGCGGTACGGGATGCTCGGGCGCGGTTCGAGGTGCGGTCGGCCGCGGAGCTGACCGACGAGACGTTCGACGTCGTGGTCGCCGGGCTGGCGCTGAACTTCATCCCCGACCGGGTGGACGCTCTGCGCAAGATGCGCGCGGCCGGCTCGACGGTGGCGGTCTACGTCTGGGACTACGCCGAGGGCATGCAGTTGATGAAGTACTTCTGGGAGGCGGCGGGGCACGTCCGGCCGCAGGACCGGGATCGCGACGAAGGCCAGACCTTCCCGTTCTGCAATCCGGCCGGTCTCGAAGGGCTCTTCGCGGAGGCCGGATTCAGCGCCGTCGAGACGGGCGCGATCGTCGTACCGACCGTGTTCGACTCCTTCGACGACTACTGGACGCCGTTCCTCGGCGGGCAAGGTGTTGCGCCTGCGTATCTGCGCAGCCTCGATCCCGACGCCCAGCAGGCGATCCGCGCGCTGGTCGAGGCGCGGTTGCCGATCGGCCCGGACGGATCGATCGCGCTCACTGCCCGGGCCTGGTCAGCGCGCGGTACGAGCTGATCGCCAGGCGCTCTGCAGCAGACCGAAGAGCAGGTCGTCGGTCCACTCGTTCTTGAACCAGGTGTTCTGCGGCCGGAACCCCTCCTGCTGGAAGCCGAGCCGCTCCAGCAAGCGGGCCGACGCGGTGTTCCGGGCGTCGCACTCGGCCGAGACGCGGTGCAGGTCGCGCTCGGTGAAGAGGTGTTCGAGCAGTCCGCTGACCGCCTCGGTCGCAAACCCCTTGCCCTGGTACGCCGGCGCCAGGGTGTAGCCGAGGTCGGCCTGCATCAGGTTGTCGAAGGTGTTCAGCCCGATGTCCCCGATCAGCCGGCCGTCCAGGTCGATCGCGTACTGGAACCAGCCCGCCTGCAAGGGATCCCCGCTCGCGAACTCGGCCACCGTGGTCCGCGCCTGGTCGAGGCTGAAGGGTGCCTCCCAGGACTGGTACTGCGCGACCTCGGGGACCGACCGGTACGCCGAGAAGGCCTCCGCGTCCTCGGGCCGGAAGCGACGGATCTCCAGACGTGCGGTCGTGATCATCAAGCCAGTATCGCGATGTCAAGAAATGGTTTTCGGCTGCGTCCTTGCAGTGAGGGCCGCAGCGAGTGGCCGGCGACGGAGGTGGGCGATGAGGTACTTGCTGATCCTGCAGGTGAGCGCGGCAGTGCTGGAGGGGTTGACCACCGAGCAGCGGGCGACGGTCGCCGCGGGCCACCTGGAGTTCCAGCGGATCGCTGCGGAGGCGGGGGAATTGATCAGTACGGAGGCGCTGGCCGGTCCGGCGGCCGGCATGGTGATCAGTCAGGGGGTGGTTTCCGCTGGGCTGTTCCGGGAGGCCGCTGCGTTCATGGGCGGGTACTACCTGGTCGATGTGGAAGGTCGAGAGCGGGCGGTCGAGCTCGCCGAGCTGCTGCCTGACAGCAGGATCGACGGGCTCGCGGTGGAGATCCGCCCGGTGATGTGTGGCTCTGGTGGGTCAGAAACGCAGGGTTAGGTGGTGGGTGGCACCGGCTGAACCGCTGACGTCGACAGTGACCTTGGTACTGCGCCGGGTGCGCACGCTGGTGACAGTCGGGTCGGCACTGGCCACGCGCAGGCCCGGTAGGAACACGGTCAGCTCGACGGTGGTCGCGAGCTGGGTCGGGTCGGAGACAGCCAGGTCCAGCTCCCGCCCGCGGATCCGGCGGATCACCGAGCACGGCGTCTGCGCCTGCAGCTCCGCGACTCGGTCGGCCTGCCAGAAGTTGGCCAGCGTCAGACCGAGGGGCACACTCAGTACTGCTTGAGCGGAGGCGGTGTTCCGGAGTACGAGCAGACCAGGCGCTTTGGCGAGCTGCTTGGTGCGGGCTGCCGTCGCGCCCGGCGCCAGCAGATAGCTGTACGCCGCTCCGCTGGGGTCGACGCCGTGATCCAGCCACATGGTCAGGTAGCGGCGAGTGATCGCGTCAGCCGGGCCGCCGGTGTTGATGTCACGCCAGGACCCGCTGCGTGCCTCCCGGCGGAGCTGCAGATCGCAGCCGCTGGGGAACACATAGCCGCCGACGCCGTCCAGGTGAGCCCAGCGAGCATTGCCGACCGTCGCTGAGTCGCCCAGCGTGGGAACGCGTCTGACGCCGTCCACGGTAAACGCGTTGGTGCCGTCGCTGTGCAGGTTGCGATTCTCGATCACCGTCTCCACCGGGTAGCCGCTGCTGCCCGTGATGCCTGCGCCCAGCGCGACGACGTACTCGTCGAGGCAGAACCAGGACTTGCGGGCGCGAAGTGGCGAGACCGGACCCTCCAGGTCTTGGCCGACTGCCGCGTAGCCGTCGAGAGTGCTGCCGCCGACCCAGGTCGCTGTCGGCGGCCGGGCGGCGCCCCACTCGCCTCCTGCCTTCGGGGGCAACGGGAGCTTGTCCACTGTGATGCCGGGGAGTCGGGTGCGGTCGACAGTCGGCCAGAAGGCGTCGGCGTACTGGCCGTTGTCCTTGTCGTACAGGTAGGTCATGCCGGAGCCGCTGTGGTAGCCCTGCTCGTTCTCGCCGTTGCCGGACTCGTAGTACGCGATCCGGCGGCTGGCCATCGAGATCGAGTACGCCCAGCCAGAGCGACGGTGTACTGCGCGGTCCATGCTCGCGAACAGCGTGTGGCCGTCACGCTCGGGGGCAGGCGTCACGCCATGCAGTGACTTCACCAGGGTCACCCGCGGGATTGTTGCCCCTGACAACATGTTGCCGAAGGTGTCGCGCTGCAGCCAGCCGGCCACGGCGGATCGCCACTGGACCGCGAGCGCGGTGTCGACACCCTGCGCCAACCGCAGGATCGCCTCGGCCGCGGTGTAGCCGTCGGTGTGGTCGGAGGCGTTGTAGCGAGACACAGCACGGCCGCGCACGAAGTCCATCATCCGCGCGTCGTGGACGACGGGCAGGTAGGCCTTCGCGACCGAGTCGAACAGGATCTGCCGCTTCGGGTCGGTGACCTGCCAGGGTGAATTCGCCAACAGGGCAAGGAGTTTGCCGATCCCGCTCAGCAGGACGTGCCCGTAGGTACCGGTGTAGGCGACCCAGGTGTGCTGGACGAACGAGCCGTCGCGGTAGAAGCCGTCGCCGGTCGTCACGTACTGCCAGGTATCGCTCAGGCCGTCGCGGGCGTGGGTCAGTTTGGCTTCGTCGTCGGTGACGAGGGCGCGCACGATGATCGCCTGGCAGAGGTCGACCCGGTTCGCGCCGGTGGACACGATGCTGCGTGCGGGCGGGAACATCCGGTAGGGGTCGGGGACGAAGTGGTCGATGGCCGCGCAGTACCGCTCACGGGCGGCAGGCGCCAGTTCGGCGTACAGGAGGATGAGGGTGTTGGCGAGCGGGCGGGTGGCGCCGATCTCCCACGACCACCAGTTGCCGAACTCGACGGTGCCGGGTTTGTAGATCAGCTGGTACATCGACTCCAGAGCGGCCTGCAGGTCGGCCAGCAACGCCGGGTCCGAGTGGTACGCCGAACCGGGGGTGGCCCAGGCAGTTGCCAGCTGCTCCAGCCGGACGTAGGTGTTGGCGACCGACGGGTCGGCGGTCAGCGGGTAGTCGGTGAAGACGACCTTGCGCGTGGTCGAGCGGTCGAGTTTGGCGAGTGACTCGGTGACCCCGGTGTCGAGCCGCGTCAGCGCGGCGGCGTAGTCGGGATCGGCGGGGTCGAGGGCGGTGCCGCCGGTGAGATCGGCGGCCCACTTGGCGCGCAGCGCGGCGAAGTCGGCCGGTGCGGCGAACGCGGTGGTGGGGCTCGGGAAGTGCATCGCCGCGACGGTGGCGGTGCTCGCGGCCAGGAAGGTACGGCGTTTCAGCATGGCGGGGTTCCTTCAGAGAGCGGATCTGAGGACTGCTGTTCGGACGAGTTTGTGGCAAGTCATTCCTTAATTCAAGAGATTCATACTTATGAATTTCCGAGTAGAGTCGCTGGATGAGCGCGTCGGAGGCCGGGCGGGGGCAGAAAGCCCGCCATCTCGCCGGGGAGCTGCGGCGGGGGATCGCCGAGCTGCGCTGGCCGGGAGGCAAGCTGCCGACCGAGCAGCAACTGGCCAATGAGCAGGGGGTCAGTCTCAACACCGTGCGCCGGGCGGTCGACCTGCTGGTGCAGGACGGTCTGGTCTACCGGCGGCAGGGCTCGGGGATGTACATCGCGAGCAACGAGACCGGTCCGCTGATCGGCGTCGCCGTACCGTCGATGACGTACTACTACCCGCGCATCATCGTCGGGATCGAGCGGGAGCTGGCCAAGCAGGGCGCGCAGATGCTGTTGCGGAGTACGGAGTGGGACTCGGCCGAGGAACGGCTGGCGGTCGACGGGCTGATCGGCGCCGGCGCGGCGGGGTTGATCCTCGCGCCGGACGGGCCGTCAGGGCTCGCGGAGCTGGAGGACCTGGAGTTGCCGATCGTGCTGATCGAGCGTGGACTGGAGGATCCCGCGACCCTGCACGAGTTCGTCGGCACCAATCACGCGGCGGGTGCCCGCGCGGCGCTCAAGCACCTGCGCGGGCTCGGTCATACCCGGATCGCCTACCTGGAACGCAGCAGCCCGCACACCGCGCCGCAGGTAAGAGCGGGGCTCGGCGACGTGCCGGTGTTGAGTGAGACCCGTGATCGCTGGACCAGCGCCGGTGCCGACGAGTTCCTCGACAAGTTGCTGCAGCACCAGGCCACGGCTGTGCTCTGCTTCGCCGATCGGGAGGCGACGCTGCTGCTCAACGCGGCGCTTGCCCGCGGCATCGACGTACCGGGGGAGTTGTCGGTGATCAGCTACGACGACGAGGTCGCCGACCTGTCCGAAGTACCGCTGACCGCTGTTTCCCCTGCGAAACTTGAGGTTGGACGCGTCGCGGTCGAGCTGCTGCGGGCGCGCCTGGCCGAGCCGGACGCGCCTCGCCGGCAGATCTCGCTGGTACCGCGGTTGGTCGTCCGCGAGTCGACCGGGCCGGTCAGACCACCCGGAACCACAGGTTCGTTGCCATCGGCGCCGAAGTCGCGCTGATCCGTTCGAGGCCGACGGTGTGGCCGCCCGGGTGGTCGAAGAGTCGGGTGCCGTCGCCCAGCAGCACCGGGGCGATCAGCGTCAGCACCTCGTCGAGCTCGCCCGCCTCCAGGCACTGCCGGGCGATGTCGGCGCCGAGCACGTTCACGTACTTGTCACCGGCGGCGCCCTTCGCCTGGGCCAGCGCGCTCGCGAAGTCGTCGACGAAGTACTCGTCGGCGGGCGAGCTGTCCGGGACCCGATGAGTGACGATGTACTGCGGACCTTCCCACCCGCCGCCGAACGCCTTGCCCTCACCCTCGGCGCCCTTGTTCGGGTCGTCGCCGTCGTAGGTGCGGCGGCCGACCAGCAGCGACCCGATCTGGTCGATCAGCGCTGAGACCTCCGGGTTGGGACCGAAGTACCGCGTCATCCAGCTCATGTCGCCGCCGGGGCCCGCGATGTAGCCGTCGAGCGACATCGTCACCGAGTAGAGCACCTTCGCCATGGTTCCTCCTGTTGGCTCGTTCGTTCGTCGTTGGGACGAGCGAGCCCGGAAAAACTCATCGCGGCCGCAGGTAGTTCCAGACGCTGCTCTTCTTACAGGTCTTCGGGTCGGGGGACGGGTTGTCGCTCATCCACGCGACCAGCTTGCCGTTCGGATCGATGTAGCAGGCGTTGCGGCGGGCGTGGAACTCGCCGTCGGTCCGTGGGCTGGTGTAGACGAGCTTGCCGGTGGCGTCGTAGCCACGGACCACGACCGGGATGGCGGTCGAGGCCGAGTGCGGGCCACGGACCCGGACGTACGGGACCGGGGCGTAGAAGTACCCGTGCCGGAGCACCACCTCCATCGCCGGGCGGGTGCCGACAGTGATGGTGATCCGGGTGATCGACTTGGCGTAGGCGCCGCCGCCGATCATCCGGTTCTCCACCGGCCGGTACATCACCTGGTTCTCGCCGGACGGATAGGCCTGCCGCACCTTGCCGGTGGAGTCGATGCCGCAGCTGATCCAGCCCATCATCTTCGTGTGCACCACGACCCAGACGGGCGTGTAGGTGTTGCTCTTCGCATGCGGGAAGCTGAAGCCGTCGAGTACTTCGAACGGCTCGGACCGGCCCGCCCGCGCCGGAATCGGGAACTGCATCTTGTCTGCGCAGGCCTTGCCGAAGCGTGCCTTGTCGGCGGCGTCGAGCGGCTCGACGTCCGTCTGCTTCTTGACCGGGCCGTTCACCGGGAGGCCGCGACGCTCGTCCCGCAGTACCGGGATGCCGACGGCGAGGCCGGTGGTCAGCGCGAGCACCGCGGCGGCGGCGACCAGCGAAACGATCCGGCGGCGCGGCGCGCCCTGGTGGGACTCGTGCCCGACGATGGCGATCAGCTCGTCGCGCTGCCGCTCGCGGGTGGACGGGCGGAGGTCGTGTTCGGGTGGTGTGTTCATGACTGGTTCTCCACGGCCGAGAGGGGAGTGAGTTCGCGTAGGTGTTTGCGGGCCCGGGAAAGGCGGGACTTGACGGTGCCGATCGGGATGCCGAGGGCCACCGCTGCCGCTTGCTGGTCGAGGCCGGCCCAGACGCAGAGCTCGACGATCTCCTGCTCGTGCCTGGGAAGTTTGCGCAGCGCCTTCCGGGCCTGGCTGATCTGCTGGTCGTCGTCCAGCCGGCCGGCCACCTCGTCCGCGTGGTCACGTTCGTGGGTGACCAGCACGTGCGCGGCGGCGAGGGCCCGCCGGTAACGGGCTTTGGAGCGCCACTCGTTGCGGACGGTGTAGTCCGCGGTGCGGAGCAGCCACGGCAGCGCGGAATCCCGGTCGAGCTCGACCTCCTCCCGGCGCCGCCAGGCGTGCAGGAACACGGCCGAGGTGAGGTCCTCGGCGTCGCTCCAGGACGCGGTCCGGCGGTAGAGGAAGTTGTAGATCGCCCGGGCATGCCGGTCGTAGAGCTGCGCGAAGGCCTCCGCGTCGCCCTCGCCGGCCCGGGCCCACAGCGCCCGATCGGTACTCACTGCCATCGTCTGCACACCCCCTCTGTGTCGGGCCGGCCGAAAAGGTTCCCGCTCACCACGTCGAACAGCTCCCGACCCTAAACGGGGTCGGGAGCTGTTCGGCGGGCCTACTTCTCAGGCGGACTTCGGGCCTACGTCGGTGGGGGTGAGGGGGCGGTTGGTGGGAGCGGTCGTGCTGTATTCGTCGGCGCCCACATCTGCCTTGCCGGAGCGCGGGTTGCCGTCCACGTCGCGGGTGACCGTGGAGTACGTCTTGCTGGCAGCGTTGATGGCCGGGCTGCCGGACGTCAGCCGCCGTACGCCGTCAGCGCCGATCGCCAGCAGCGGGTCCCGCCGGGTGAAGCCCGACGCGGGGAGGTTGCCGTTGGCGGCCGCGCCCCACAGCAGGTTGCCCGACCATGCGATGCCCTGCTGGTACGGCATGTTGACCAGCTGACGTCCCGAGTCGCCCACCAGGAGGTTGTCGGAGATCGTGCAGCCTAGCGGCGGCAGCGTGCGCATTGTCTCGCCGGCAATCGCTGTACCGCAGGAGAGCACGGTGTTGAGCGCGATCGTCACCCGGTCCGGAGCGTCGTTGCCCTTCCGGCTCTCCGGCGAGTCCGACGGCTTGTCGTCGCGCACCGAGCCGCTGCCGAGCGTGATCCCGGTGCCGGAGACCTTCTCCACATAGTTGTTCACCACCAGGTGGTCGTTGCCGTAGATCCGGATCCCGTTGCTGCCCGACAGGACGAAGTTGCCCTCGACCCGCGAGCGGCTGCCGTGCCGCAGGACGATCCCGCCGAGGCTGTCGCGGACCGTGTTGTCCCGGATCGTGTTGCTGCAGGACTTGACCGAGATCGCCTCCGGGTCGCCGTTGGCGCGCTCGAACAGGTTCTGCTCGACGATCGCGCCGGCATCGCTCAACGACCGGCCGCTGAGGCCGAGCCGGATCGGCTCGCCGCCGTTGCTGCCGGTGAAGCTGTGGTCGGAGAAGTAGTTGCGCAGGATGTGCACCCCGCGCGACATCCCGGACGAGCCCGGTCCCTCGACGCACATGAAGACGCCCAGCGTCGACTTGCCGTGGAAGTGGTTGCGGTCCACCTTCGAGTACTCCGCCCGCACCATCAGCCAGTTCACGCCGCTGAGATCGGCGAGCTGGAAGTCGTTGCGGCTCAGCCGGAGGTGGTTGCAGCTGGTGGTCAGGTCGATCATCGTGCTCTGCCGGAACCGGAACCCGCTGACCGTCACCCAGGACGAGTTCGCGAAGGTGAAGCCCTGGCTCCCGGTCAGCGTGACGCCGCCGACCGACTCGGCCTGGATGACGATCGAGGCGCTCGAGTTGCCGTTCTTGCCCGAGATCGCGATCGGCCGGCCGGACGGTACGGCGTACGTGCCGTTGGCCAGTACCACCGTGCTGCCGGGCTGGGCGGCGGCGATCTCCTGTCGCAACTGGTCCAGCGTCGCAGCCCGTACTGCGCGCGCTCGGGTGAAGATCGGCGGCCGGGTGGCGGGTGCCGCGTCGGCCAGGCCGGGCAGGGTGGCGGCGAGGCCGGCGCCCAGCGCAGTACTGGTGAGAAAAGTCCTTCTGTCCATGGTGTCCTCCGGTCGGGGCGGTGATCCGGGTGTCACTCGGTGCGGCCGTCGGATGGCCGGCCGGTGGCTCAGTCTGGGGTGCGTCAGGCGACTCCGGCAAGCGCTTGCCGGAGTGTCGGGACCGGATGTCCCGTGGGCCGGAACCTGGTTCCAGCAAGGTTCCGTGGGGCAGGAGTGGGGCAGCTTCGGGGCAGATCGCGGATGAGAGCGCGCTCGCGGTCTACGGAGCGTTTCGCTGCGCTAACCTCCGGTAATTGCGATTTTCGGATTACGGGCGGTGGAGATGGACGAGGGGGCTGACGGCGGGCGCGAGATCGCGCCGGACGTCGACATGCAGCACCCGAGCGATGCTCGGGTGTACGACCTCCTGCTGGGTGGCAAGGACAACTTCGAGGCGGACCGGCAACTGGTCCACCAGGTCCTCACGGTGGCGCCCGAGCTGCCCGAGGCGCTGCAGGCGAACCGGCGCTGGCTGGCCGAGGTGGTCGAGCGGCTGCTCCGCGAGGCGGCCGTGCTCCAGTTCCTCGACCTCGGCTCCGGGCTGCCGACCGCGGACAACACGCACGAGATCGCGGCCCGGGTGAGCCCGAAGGCGACCGTCGTCTATCTCGACAAGGATCCGACCGTGATCCGCCATGGGCAGGCGCTGCTCGCCGACGACCGGCGCAGCTTCTTCGCCGCCGGCGACCTGACCGATCCGGCCGCGGTGCTGGCCGATCCGATCGTCACCGGCGCGCTGGACCTGAGCTGTCCGGTCGCGGTGCTCCAGTGCCTGGTGCTGCACCACATCCGGGAGACCAAGGTCGCCCGGCAGATCGTCGACGGCTATCTGGAGGCGCTGCCCTCGGGGTCCTACCTGGCGATCACGCACCCGTGCAACCCACGCGACGGCAGCCGGCAGGCGGAGTTCGCGACCGAGGTGGAGGAGAAGCTCCGGGTCGGCTTCCGGGGCGTCACCTTCCGGACGCCGGCCGAGATCGCCTCGCTGTTCGAAGGTCTCGAGTTGCTCGAGCCGGGTCTGGTCAGCCTCGGCGAGTGGTGGCCGTCCCCGGCGGCTGAGCTCGGTGGGGCAAGCCGGCTCATCCTGGCCGGCCTGGCGCGCAAGCCCTGATCAAATAGCTGGCGGATCGTCCCTGCGTCCGTCGATGATGGCCGTATGTCTGCTGAGAAGGCTGCTGCCGCTTACTGATCCACGTTCCTTCGCGTGATCCACGACCTGGCTTCGCGCCGGGTCCCTCAAGCGCGCAGTTCTGCCTTACTCAGGGAGCCCCATGCAGTCGCGTCCCCTCGAGATCGCGTGTGACGAGTCCGGGTTCACCGGCACCAACATGCTCGATCCCGACTTCGAACTCATCACCCACGTCGGCCTCTGCCTCGACCACGCGACAGCGGCCGAGTACGTCGCCCTGATCCACCAACGCTTCCGCCGGTACTCGGCCACGGAGTACAAGTCCGGTCAGCTGCTCCGCAACCGCCTGGCGGTCGAGTGGCTGCTCGGCACGCTGGCCGGCCGGGCGACCGTGCACCTGACCGACAAGACCTACTTCACCGTGACCCGGCTGGTCGACCTGCTGATCGGCGATCCGTCGTACGCCGCCGGCACCAGCCTCGCGCTTGACCTGCGCCCGGTCGCCAACACCCTGCACCGGACCGGCCCAGTCGTCTTCGGTACTGCGAAGTGGCGCGACTTCCTCGCCGCTTTCGTCGGCATGATGAGGCACAAGCGCTACCGCGGTATCGACGGCCCTTACGTCGGTCACTTCCTGAAGAGTCTCGACGGCCTGCGCTCGGACCGCCTCGATCCGATCCTCGGCGAGCTCCGCGACGCCCGGCCGCAACTGTTCCGCGTGCTCACCGAACTCCAGGACGACCGCTCACCTGTCCCACCGCCGCTCGAACCGTTGATCCCCGCGCTGTTCGAGACCGCCCGCCTGTGGACGGCCGACGGGTCGACGATCACGATGCTGCACGACGAGCAGAGTGCGCTGACTCCGCATCGGGTCGCGCGGGTGCAAGACCTGCTCCGCTCGGTGTCGCCGGCCCCGGAACCCCTGCTGGGCTTGACCATGCTCGACTCGCGCACGGATCCCCGGATCCAGCTGGCGGATCTCCTGGCCGGGGTCGCCCGCCAGCTGGCGACCGCGGAGCTGCGCCGCCGGGCGGATCCCAGGCTGACCGCCCTGCTCCGTCCCTACCTGGCATCCACCTCGCTGTGGTCGGACCAAGCGAGCTGGCATCGGTTAACCGGTTCGTTGGTCTCGAACCGTTGACGAACCGGGAACGGCCCTGCAACCTTTGGCTACCGTCTCGCAAAAAGCTTGCAGAAGTCGCGCAAGTTACAAAGAGTGCTCTGCAGGTTTGAGGCGGCGGTTAGGTCCACCGTCCCCCCGCCCTTAGGACACTCATGAAACAAATACAGCAGCCGGGTTCGCGGCAGCGTTCCCGCCCGCGCCTGGTCGCAGGCCTGCTCGGCGGCCTGCTGACCGCCGCCCTGATCGTCACCGGCCTGGTGCCGACCGCCGCCTCCGCCGCCGTCACGGCGGTGCTGACCAAGACTCTGTCCGCGAACAGTTCGCTGGGGGAGTACCCGGTCGGCAACGCCGGTGACGGCAACCAGAACACCTACTGGGAGACCACCAACAACGCCTTCCCGCAGTGGATCCGCGCGGACCTCGGCAGCTCCAAGACGGTCGACCGGGTGGTGCTCAAGCTCCCCGCCGCCTGGGGCGCGCGCACCCAGACGCTCGCCGTCCAGACCAGCACCAACGGCACCTCGTACGCCGATGTGGTGGCGAGCGCCGGCTACAACTTCGCGCCCGCGAACAACAACACGGTCACCATCACCTTCGCGGCGGCGACCGCTCGCTACGTCCGGCTGAACATCACCGGGAACACCGGTTGGGCGGCCGGCCAGCTGTCCGAATTCGAGCTCTACGGCCCGGACACCGGCGGCGACACCCAGGCCCCGACCGTGCCCGGCAGCCTCGCGCTGACCGAGCCCGCCGCGGGTCAGATCCGGCTCGCGTGGACGGCCTCGACGGACAACGTCGGAGTCACCGGCTACACGGTCTACCGCAACAACACGGCCGTCACGACGGTCGCCGGCAACGTGCTGACCTTCACCGAGTCGCAGCCCGCCACCGCCACCGTCGAGTACTCCGTCCGTGCCCGCGACGCGGCCGGCAACGAGTCCGGTGACAGCAACCGGGTCCGCCGCAACGGCCAGGGCGGCGGCTCCAACCTCGCCAACGGCAAGCCGATCGAGGCCTCGTCGACGATCCACACCTTCGTCGCCACCAACGCCAACGACAACAACACCGCGACGTACTGGGAGTCCAACGGCCTCCCGGCCACGCTGACCGTCAAGCTCGGCTCCAACGCCGAACTCAGCACGGTGGTCGTCAAGCTCAACCCCGACCAGGCCTGGGGCGCGCGGACGCAGAGCATCGAGGTGCTTGGCCGCGACCAGAGCAGCGCCAACTTCACCACCCTGAAGGCGCGCGCCGACTACAACTTCAACCCGGCCTCGGGCAACACGGTCGAGATCCCGATCGCCGGCCGCGCGACCGACGTACGGCTGCAGTTCTTCAGCAACACCGGTGCACCCGGCGGCCAGGTCGCCGAGTTCCAGGTGCTCGGCACCCCGGCGCCGAACCCGGACCTGGTCGTCACGGCGACAACCTGGACCCCGTCCGCGCCGAGTGAGACCAGCCCGATCACGCTCTCCGCGACCGTCCAGAACATCGGTTCGGCCGCGTCCGGCGCGACCACGGCGAACTTCAACCTCGGCGGCATCGTGGTCGGTACCGCGAACGTCGGAGCTCTCGCGGCCGGCGCCTCGGCCACCGTCTCGGTGAACGCCGGAACGCGGGCCGAAGGCACCTACAGCGTGACCACCACGGTCGACCCGACCAACACGATCGTCGAGCAGAACGACGCCAACAACACCTTCACCGCACCTACGCAACTGGTGATTGCGCAGGCTCCCGGACCCGACCTGCAGGTCACGGGCATCACCTCCAACCCGCCGAACCCAGCGGTCGGAGCTCCGGTCACCTTCACCGTCGCGGTCAACAACCGCGGTACCGCCTCAGCAGCAGCCAGTACGACGCGGCTGACGGTCGGCAGCACCACCCTGACTGGCGCGACCGGCGCCATCGCGGCCGGCGCGACGGCCACTGTCGCCATCAGCGGTAGCTGGACCGCCACCAACGGTGGAGCCACCTTGACTGCGACGGCCGACTCGGCCAACGCCGTCACCGAGACGAACGAAACCAACAACACGCTGGCCCGCTCGATCGTGGTCGGCCGTGGCGCGGCGGTCCCGTACGTCTCCTACGAGGCAGAGGCCGCCAACTACCAGGGCACGTTGCTGACCGCCGACGCGCTGCGGACCTTCGGTCACACCAACTTCGCGACCGAGTCCTCCGGCCGCTCGTCGGTGCGGCTGAACAACCAGGGCCAGTTCGTCGAGTTCACCTCGACCAACCAGTCCAACTCGATCGTCGTCCGCAACTCGATCCCGGACTCGGCCAACGGCCAGGGCCAGGAGGCGACGATCAGCCTCTACATCAACGGCACCTTCTCCCGGAAGCTCACCTTGTCGTCGCGGTTCAGCTGGCTCTACGGCAACAGCGACGGTCCCGAGGCGCTGACGAACACCCCCGGTGGCGACGCGCGCCGGCTGTTCGACGAGTCGAACGCGCTGCTGGCCCAGTCCTACCCGGCCGGCACGAAGTTCAAGTTGCAGCGCGACGCGGGTGACTCGGCGTCGTTCTACGTCATCGACTCGATCGACCTCGAGCAGGTGGCGCCGGCGCTGAGCCAGCCCGCGGGCTGCACCAGCATCACGCAGTACGGGGCGGTCTCCGGTGACGGCATCGACGACGCCGACGCCATCCAGCGCGCGGTCACCGCGGACCAGAACGGCACCATCAGCTGTGTCTGGATCCCGGCCGGCCAGTGGCGGCAGGAGAAGAAGATCCTCACCGACGACCCGCTGAACCGGGGTCAGTTCAACCAGGTCGGGATCAGCAACGTCACCATCCGTGGCGCGGGCATGTGGCACTCGCAGCTCTACTCCACGATCGAGCCGCAGAACGCGGGCGGCATCAACCACCCGCACGAGGGCAACTTCGGCTTCGACATCGACAAGAACACGGTGATCTCCGACATCGCGATCTTCGGCTCCGGCCGGATCCGCGGCGGTGACGGCAACGCCGAGGGCGGCGTCGGCCTGAACGGCCGGTTCGGCACCGGCACCAAGATCACCAACGTCTGGATCGAGCACGCCAACGTCGGGGTCTGGGGGGGTCGCGACTACGACAACATCCAGGAACTGTGGGGACCGGCCGACGGCCTGGAGTTCAGCGGGATGCGGATCCGCAACACCTACGCGGACGGCATCAACCTGAGCAACGGGTCGCGCAATTCCAAGGTCTTCAACTCGTCCTTCCGCACCACCGGGGACGACGCCCTGGCGGTCTGGTCGAACAAGTACGTGAAGGACCAGTCGGTCGACATCGGCCACGACAACGCCTTCACCAACAACACCATCCAGCTGCCCTGGCGCGCCAACGGCATCGCCATCTACGGCGGCTACGGCAACAAGATCGAGAACAACCTGATCTACGACACGATGAACTACCCCGGCATCATGCTGGCGACCGACCACGACCCGCTGCCGTTCTCCGGCACGACGCTGATCGCGAACAACGGGCTCTACCGCTGCGGTGGAGCGTTCTGGAACGAGGACCAGGAGTTCGGCGCGATCACTCTGTTCCCGTCCAACCTGCCGATCCCCGGCGTCACCATCCGCGACACCGAGATCGTCGACTCCACCTACGACGGCATCCAGTTCAAGACCGGCGGCGGCGTGATGCCCGACGTCCGGATCACCAACGTCCGGATCGACAAGTCGAACAACGGCTCCGGCATCCTCGCCATGGGCGGCGCCCGCGGCAACGCGATCCTGAGCAACGTCACGGTCACCAACTCCCGCGACGGCGACATCGTCAAGGAACCCGGCTCGAGCTTCACCTTCACGGGCCAGTAGCAACCAACCGTCCGGCCCCGGCACACCAGCCGGGGCCGGAGGGTTTACCCCGGCATCCGCACGCACTACGTTGACCCACCTCAAGCACGACGAGGGGGAGCGGGACGATGGGGCTGATCGATCGTTTGTTGGGGCGGCGGGCACCGGAAAGCGTGCCCGCCGCGAAGGTACGACCTACCCGCACGCATCAACTGTCGGGCGACGAGGATCTCGAGGTCGTCGGGGAAATCAACTACCAGGCCGCGCTCTGGGCGAGTTGTGGCGGCACCAGCCCGGACCGTGTTCGCCATCGGATCACCGCCGTGCTGGTTCCCGAGCCCGAGAACATCCATGACCAGAACGCGATCGCGGTCTACATCGACAACCGCGTCGTCGGCTATCTGGATCGGCAGACCGCCGCCGTCTACTGCCCAGCGGTCAACAGGTTGATGGCCGAGCACGACGCGTGGATCGCGCTGGAAGGCGTCATCGTCGGGGGCGGCCTGCGGGCGGATGGGCCGGGGCGGCTCGGTGTGTGGCTCGACCATGATCCCGTCCAGTTCGGCGGGCAACCGCCAGGTCGCGGCACCCTGCGAGCCCGAACGCCCGCGGCAGCGACGATGCGTACCGGCTTCAGCGAGGCCTGGCTGACCGATGCCGAGGACGACTCCTACGACCTGTCCTGGTACGACGAACTGCCGGATGGCGATCGCGCCGCGATCGCGATGCTGAGGGAACTCCTCGCGGTTGATCCGGACCCGATCGACCGGCACTTTCAGTTCGCCGAACTCGAGACCCGGCTCTATCGATGCCGGGACCTGTACGAATCCGCGCTCGACGAGTTCGACCAGGCCTGCCGGCAGCACGATGCGGAGATGGAAGTCATCTGCCAGGCGTTCCGGGCCAAGTGGGACAAGGTGCCGCTGCTGGAGACCTATCGGCAGATGGCGATCCGGCAGCAGAAGAAGAAGGACTGGCAAGCCTGTCTGGAGTGGGCCGATCGAGGCTTGAGCCTGTACGGCGCTGATGCCGCACGTGAGGATGCGGTCGAGGACCTTCTCAAGCGGCGCAACCGTGCTGAGCAGAAGTTGGCAGTCGTTCAGCGGGCGAAGCCGGCGAAGGCTCCGGTGCCAACTGCTGTCGTCGGTCAGCCTGCGCCGGCAGTTGCCGCTGTCCTGGGAGCCGGCTCAGCGGAGTTCGAGGTGCTCGTCTGCGTCGACTGTGGATCGAGCTTCGAGCGGTTGCGCGTCCGCGGCCGGAAACCTCGCCTCTGCCCAGGATGCCGCGCCCAGTGATCTTGCTGCCGGTGGTGTCCCGGAGGATGAGGGCAACAACGGTGAAGGGATGACGGGTGAAGGTTTGCATTGTCACCGGTGGCGGCGGTGTCCGGATCGGTGGTGGGATCTGTCGTGCGCTGGGTTCGAAGGGCTGGACCGTAGTGGTCGCGGACCAGGATCTGGCGGCGGCCACGGCGGTGGCTGACGAAGTACAAGCGGCGGGTGGGGTCGCGGTGGCTCGGGGTCTCGAGGTCACTGATGGTGAGTCGGTGCGCGAGTTGGTGGCTTCGGTGGTGGCGGAGTTCGGGCGGATCGACGGGCTGGTGAACAGCGCTGGGGTCGGGTCGCGGGGGCCTGGGGCCGGGGCGAGTCCGGAGGAGTTCGATCGGGTGCATGCGATCAACTACCGCGGGCCGTGGAGCTGCATCAAAGAGGTGCTGCCGGTGATGCTCGAAGGTGGTGGCGGCAGCATCGTCAACATCGGGTCGGTGCATGCGGCAGGAGCGGCCGAGACCTTCACCCTGTACGCCGGGACGAAGGCGGCGCTGGCCGCGTTGACCCGGGGTACTGCGCGGGACTACGGGCGGCAGGGGATTCGCTGCAACATCGTGCACCCTGGGGCAGTCGAGAGTCGGGGCAACGAGCACCTGCTCGACGAGTTCGTCGCCAGCCGGCAGATGCTGCCGAACGCCGTCGAGGCGAGCGACATCGGGAACGCGGTGGCCTTCCTGCTGTCGGCCGAGGCGCGGGCGATCACCGGCGTCGAGTTGTACGTCGACGCCGGCACCACCGCGATGCTGTTCTCCAACGGCTTGGCCGATTGACTCAGCGGGTGTAGCTGCGGGCCACGTCGATCCCGACGACGGTGGGCGTACCGGCCGGCTCGGGGCCGAGCGCCTTGGCCAGCGCCGGGCCGAGACGCTCGGTGAAGAAACGGTCGGCGTGGTCCTTCGACTCCCACAGCATGACGATCCGCAGGCCGTCCGGCGCCGCTCCGGCGTACCGGGCCTGCAGGCCGTCGGGCTCGGCGCCGAGGTTGTCCATCACCCGGTCGAACTGGTCGATCGAGTCGTACGGCGGAGTGGCGATCGCGATCCATTGCATGACTGGCTCCTCTGCTCGGGCGACCGGTTCCCGGCCACACGAATGACGCTAGGAGCCGGCCGGCGACCGCGAATCCGCCGAATCACTCATGCGGGTACTCAACTGCTCCCGCGTCGCCCAGGCGGCGATCTGGCTGCGGGTGGTGAAGCCGAGCTTGGTGAGGATGTGCTGGACGTGGTTCTGCGCGGTGCGCTCGGACAGGACCAGCCGGGTGGCGATCTGCCGGTTGGTCAGGCCGTCGGCGACCAGTACGGCGACCTCCGTCTCTCGCGCGCTCAACCCGGTCTGCGTTGCCGGCTGGCTGAGATAGGCCGTCATCCCCAGCGACCGAGCCAGCCGTACTGCGTCCTGCGCGTGCGACTCGGCCTGCGCGCGATCGCCAGGCTGGTTGCGATCGCCTAGCGCCCGGGCCAAGTGGTACTGCGCTTCGGCGACGAACCCGGTCGCCCCCGCCCGGTCAGCTCGCTGGACTGCAGTGGTCAGGTCCTCGATCGCCTGGTCCAGCCGACCGAGTACTGCGGCACCGCGGCCCAGAGTCAGCTCGACTGGACCCATGTAAGCCACCCCGGCGCCGATCGCGTGCTCACCTCGGTACGGCTCCAGGCGGCTTAGGAGCTCCTGGAGATCGTCATGCCGACCTATGCCGGCGCAGGCGAGTGCGGCGTACACATAGCCGGGCAGGACGAAGAAGGCTGGCAGTGACCAGCTCTCCAGCGGCCCTGCCCGCCGGTACGACGCAGCGGCCTCGTCGACGAGGCCAAGGCAGGTCTGGAGGTAGGCCCGGGACAGGTGCGCCATGGTCGCGAAGCGGGGCGGTGGCTCGAAGGCCTGCTTGACGAGCTCGCTGCTGACCCCGACGTGCCCGGCCAGGGCTGCCTGCAGGGCGAAATGCGCGCCGTTGGCAGGTGCTGGCTCGATCACTCGCATCCGCTCGAATCCGCGTCGGCCGAGAGCAGCGGCTTCGGCGTACCGGCCTCGGGCCTGGGCGACGCAGGCGGCGACGCGATCGTGGTGCCAGGCGCTGACCGGGCCGCCGACCCGGTCGACGGCGACCTTGAGCGCGGGCAGTTCCTCGGCTGCGGCGGCGAGGCTGCCGCTCTCGATCAGGGCGTCGAGGCGCCAGAGCTCGCCCCACATCGCGGAGCGCGGACTGCCGGTACGTCGGGCGAGTGCGAGCATCTCGGTGGCCAGCGCCAGCCGCTCGGCGCGACCTGCCGGGCCCGGGCAAGCCTCCTGTCTGGCATGGAGCGCATCCGCCAGAGCTTGGTCGTCTTCTGTCCGACGGGCCAGTTCGAGTGCTTCCCGGCTGAGGCTGTCGACCCGGACCTGATCACCGTCGTAGAAGGCGAGATGACTGCGCTGGGCCAGCAACCTCGCTCGCGTCGCATCGCTGACTGCCTCGGTCATCGCCTCCTCGCAGAGCCGCTTGGCGGTGGTGTTGATGCCTGGATCCGGAACGGCTTCCAGGATCAACGCTGCCTCGGCCTTCTGTTCGGGACTCTGCGCGGCCGCTGCTGCCTCGACCGCGGCCTTGACGCAGGTCTGCAGATCACCGGCCAGGTAGGCCGCGCGGCCCAGTGAAACTTGCCTAGCGCAACGTTCTGCGGGTGCTGTCGGTGCGATGGCTGCCGCGGCTTGGTAGAGCCGCACGCCTTCCTCGTAGGCAAGTCGCCGGACGGCTTCGTCGGCAGCCAGTATCAACCACCTTTGCGCCGTCGCGCCTTCGCCGTACGGCGCGAGCTGGGTCCAGTGCCGGGCGATCTCCGCAAGATGCTCGGTCGGGTCGTCGGCGTGCTGATGCGCCAGCGCCTCGGCGACCTTGCGATGCAGGGCGGCGCGTTCCGTAGTACTGAGTGAGGCTGCCACCGCGTCGCGGGTGAGTGCATGGGTGAAGCGGCCGAGTTGGTCCAGGAAGCCGAATGCGACGGCTTCGTCGACCAGCGGGAGGCAGTGCTCGACTTCAACTTTCAGTACTGCGGCCACTGTGGCTAGCTGGAACTCCCGGCCGACGATCGCTGCTGCTTGTACCAGTCGGCGGCAGTCTGGAGTGGCTCGTTCGAGTCTGCTGCCGACGATGTCCAGCACGGACCTGGGTGGGTGGTCGGGGCGCCAGGAGCCGTCGGCGATGGCGCGCGCTATCTCGGTCACGAACAGCGGGTTGCCGCCGGTGACCTGGAAGATGTGGTCGAGCTGCTCTGATGTTGCTGTTGGCAACTGTTCGCGGACGGCGTCGAGGTCGAGGCGTTGCAGCTCGAGGCGTTCTGCTTGGTGGAGTTCGGCAGGTAGGCGAGTGCTGCCGGGTTCGTTGGGGCGGGAGGTTGCTACGACCAGGACCCGGTAGTGGGTGAGTTGGCTCGCCAGATGACGTAGTACCGCCAGGGAGGACTCGTCGGCGCGGTGGATGTCGTCCAGCAGGATCACCAGGCCTTGCGGGCCGGCGGCTGCGGCGATGGCTGCGGTGACGGCTTCGTACAGGCGGTAGCGGTCGCCGGTCGCCTCTGTGGTCAGTACGTCGTCGGCCTGCAGGCCGCGTAGTACCTGGCGCCACGGCCAGTAGGCGGGTGCACCCTCGTCCTCGACGCAGCGGCCCCACACCACCGTCGCACCCGCTGCCAGCGCGCTCCCCGCGAACTCCTGGGCCAGTCGAGTCTTCCCGATCCCCGCCTCGCCGCTGCAGAGCACTACCGGCCCCGACCGGCCTGTGCCTGACTCAGCCACTCGCGCAGCGCGGCGAGCTCCCGCCTCCGTCCCACAATCCCCATTCGCTCAGCATCACCCCTGCTGCGGTGGTTCGGAAGGCGGCAGGCGGTTGCATCGGTCAGACTTGGCCGGTGAAACGCTTCCTACGGCGGGCTCTGCTCGTGATCGTCGTGTGCTGGCTGGTCGTCACGGCGGGTTCGCTGGGGTACAACGCCTTCACCGGCGGTACGGCGGCGCCTCCACCGGGGTTGAAGTACGTGCAGGCGGGTGACGTCAACACGCGGTACGAGACCTGGGGGACCACCGGTACGCCGGTGGTGCTGGTGCACGGCTCGGTGGAGTCGGTGGGCACCTGGTCGCGGCTGGTGCCGCTGCTGGCGGGGCATCGGGTCTACGCGTACGACATCACGGGGTACGGGTACAGCGAGCGCAAGGCGCCGTACTCCGTCGAGCACCTCGCGGCGCAACTGCTGGGGTTCCTGGACGCCATGCATCTTGGTGGCCCCGGGCAACCACGGCCGATGCTGGTCGGACACTCGCTCGGCGCCGGGATCGCGGCTGAGGCGACGCTGGAGGCGCCTGGGCGGATCGGTGGGCTGATGTTCCTCGACGGGGACGGGCTGCCGCTGCCTGACGAGGGTGGATCGTGGGTGCAGAACCTGGTGGTTCCGCCGTACCGGACGACGCTGTTCCGGATGGCGCTCGGCTCCGACTGGCTGATCAAGCGGATCTACAAGGAGACCTGTGGGCCGAGTTGCCCGGCGCCGGTGGTCGACGAGTGGGTCCGGCCGTTCCGGCAGCCGGGGGCCGAGAAGGCGGTGTGGGAGATGACGGGCGGGATTCCCGCAGTACCGGCTGAGCGGTTGGCGTTGTTGCGCGACGTACGGGTTCCTGCGTCAGTTGTGTTCGGCGAGTACGACACGCAGGGCGGCAACGCGGTGGAGACGGCGACCCGCGTCGGCGCGCCGGCCGCCACGATCATCCCCGGCACCAATCACCTGACGCCGATCTCCAACCCGGTCGAGGTCGCGGCGGCCATCGAGACGTTGGCCAAGCGCGTCAGAGCTTGAGATCCGCGGCGGTCGCGGTGAGGACGAGGGTCTGACCCTCGACGCTGATCCGCTGCAACTGTGCCTTGAACGGCAACTCCGGTACGGCGATGCCGCGGGCGAGCGCGGAGCTGACCAGACTGCGGAGCCGCTCCGGAATGTTGTCCAGGACGGACCGGTCGACCACGAAACCGATCTTGCCGTTGACGGGGACGGGCTGGATCGCGGCGGAGGCGTCCAGGCCTCGCACGGTCACCCGCGCGATCAGTTTCCCGTCGACGATCTGGAACTTCAGCGCGTCGATCCCGCGCGGGTTGGTGGTCAGCTTGAGCAGACCGGCCGGGGCGAGGCGGAGGTTGAGATCGGCCTTCTCCACCGTGACGACCGCGCTGCGGTCACCGGTCAGCGCCTGCCGCGGTACGTGGATGTTGTGCATCTCCACGGTCAGGTTCTCGGCCGGGATGTTCTCGATGGTGGGCTCGCGCATGGTCAACGTGACCTTCTCGAACTCACTCCGGGCCACCTGCGGCAGGAATCCGAAGCCGCCGATCTCCACCGACGTGTCAGCCGCGCGGACGTCGTACTGCGCTGCTTCGACGGCCGCCGACGTCGCCAGCCGGTCCTCGGCCAGCGACTCGCCGACCCGGTCGGCCGCGATGCCGAGGCCGACCAGGATCAGCAAGATGACGATCAGCGCGCGCAGCGCCCGGCGCGGTTTCCTGGAGCTCATCTGGCAGAGCCTAGCCAGGTGCTCCTAGCGGCGTTGGTGCCCCGGTCCCTGCCAGCGGCGGTGCCGGATCGGGCCGCTGAGGATGGCGAACCAGAACATCATCCACAGCAGCCAGGGCGCGGTCAGCACCACGGAGGTGACGACGAGGCCGACCATCATGATCGGCAGGATCCAGACGAACCGGGGCGGGGGACCGCCCCTGGCGACGCGACCGGCTCCCTGTCGTTGATACCGCGCTGGATGCCGGTCTGGATGCCGCCCTTGCGCCCACGGCGCCCGGCCCGGTGGCCAGGCTGCCTGGCTCAGCTGCGTTTCCGTGTCGGGGAGATCCGCGAACAGGAGCTCGACCTCATCGGCGTACCGGGCCTTGGTGGCCTGGTCGCTGCGCTCCTCGAACTCGTCCTGGGTCAGCCGGCCGGCCACGAAATGCTCGCCTAGTAAGGAGACGGCCTGGTCGCGTTCGGCGTCACCGATCCGCAGCGACGTACTTCGGAGCGGTAGCTGGTCGTTCATGAGTCGGCCCGGCCGGCTTCGTTCTCGGTGTCGTCATCGTCGGCCAGGATCGTGTAGAGCGTGCGGCGCAAGGTGATCACGGCCTCGCGAGCCTTCGCCTGCTGCTCGGGCGACCCGGCGGCCATGATCTGCCACATCGCGGTCGCGACCTGCCCGAGGATCGGTTTGAGCCCGTTCTCGTCGTCGTCCTGAGCGGTCATCGCCTCCCACGGCGCCGACATCTCGTCGGCGTGCGCGGTGACGTAGGCCCGGCCCTCGTCGGTCAGCGTGAACGTCCGCCGTCCACTGGCCGCGTCCGCCGTCACCAGCCCCTCGTCCTCGAGCTGCTGCAAGGTCGGATAAATCGAACCAGGGCTGGGCTTCCAGGCGCCGCCGCTGCGTTCCACCACTTCCTGGATGATCTGGTACCCGTTCATCGGCTGCTCCGCGAGCACCGCGAGAATCGCCGCCCGGATGTCACCCCGCCGAGCCTTCGGCGCGCGGAAGTTCCTTCCACCGGCCCACGGCGGCCCGCCGAACCCCCAGGCCCCGAACGGCCCCTGCCCACCCGGACCTCTCTGCCCACCTGGCCCGCCGAACGGATGCCCGCCGTGCTGGAACCCGCGCGCACCCTTCCGCCCGGTCATCGCCGCCCGCAACTCTTCCTTCAACTGCTCGAATCCGGTGCAGTCGAACCGCCCGAACCCCTGCCATCCACCCGCGTACGCCGAACCAGTCATCCCAACCACTCCTCACCGAGCCATCACGATAATCCAACGATATATCGCGAACGCTCGCCACCCAAGGCCCCGCTGTTTTGGATCAGCTTGTTACGCTGGGTGATTCCCTCCTAGCCACCAATGACTGAAGGGTTCTCCCCGCATGGGCATCTTCGACCAGCTCAAAGACAAAGCCACCGAGCTTCTCTCCGGCGCCTCCGAGAAGGTCTCCGAGGCCACCGGCATCGACCTGTCCGGCGCCACCGACAAACTCGCCGAAACCACCGGCGTAGACCTCGGCAACGTCACCGACCAGGCCACCGAAGCCACCGACGGCCTCGCCGAAACCGCCCAGGGCCACGCCGACGCCGCCCAGGACCACGCCAACGCCTTCGGCGACCAGGTCACCGAAACTACCGGCGTCGACCTCCCCACCGAGGGCCTCACCGACCAGGCAACCGAAAAGTTCGGCGAAGCCACCGGCCGCTGATTCCGACGTAGCTGAACGGGAGCATCCCCTGGTTTTCGGGCATGCTCCCGCCTTCAGCCAGCGCAACCATCCGCTCAGGCGGAAGAGATCGAAAGCTCGGTAACTCCGCGCTCGCGCAAGGCCTCGACCACCCGGTCACTGGCTGCGAACTCCCAGAACTGAACACCGTTGGAGAAGCGGAGATCGTGGCTCTCATCGCCGTCCAGCACGGCGAGGCCGACGAACTCGCCCAGCGGGCTGCCATCTCCAGCCACCACGTCGACCGGGAACGTCCGGAACCCCGTCGCGCCGATCTCCTCGAGCACTCGCACGAACCGCAGCGAAGCGATCTTCGCGAAGTCCCCCGTGGTCCAGATCAGATCACCGACCCGCTGCCCACGACCAGTGCGCTTGAAGCGCGGCGTGAACCCGAGCCGGTCCACTTCACCGTCGGCGACCAGTTCGCTGACCAGCCCACCAGACCGGTGCCGCCACGGACCGAGAGACGGCATACCGGGATGGTCCGGCACCACCCACAAGTCCCGCCCGGTCGACCGCGCCTGCAGCAAATAGGTCATCTTCGTCCCCAGTGGCCTCGTGCTTCGGGCTCGGAATTCATCAAGTGAAGCTACAAGACAGACAGAGTCACCTCACCTGGTGCGGCTGGATCAGCTTGTGGGCGGGGCGATTCGTTCGATCGCTCGGACTACGACCTGGCGGTGTGTTGGGTGCCAGATGTCGCGGTCCTCGTAGGACAGGCGTACGTCGGGGAGCCGTCGCGGATGCAGTCGAGTAGGGCCGGCTCGGCCAGGTCTTTGGCCGACCACTCATAGAGCTGTTGGAGTCTGGGGCGGATCAGGCCGTAGTCCAGGAGTTGGCCGAGGTGGCGTTCGTCGGCGACGTACTCGGTGACCTCTCCATCTAACGGGTAGCGGTCGGGGAGCACTCGAGAGAGTGAGACGAAGACGCCTGGGATCCAGAGTCGGGGGTCGCCGAGCAGCGGGCCCAGCGGGGCGAGGCGGCCGAGGGCGAGGCGCGGTGCGGTGACTAGGGCATGCGCGTAGAGCACTCGCAGCAGTACGACGTTCAGGAAGAATCTCTCGGGGCGGTTCTCCGCCTCCGCCAGCCCACGACTTTCGAGGTACGCCGAGACGATGCTGGCGTTGTGGGCGCGGTACCACGTGAGCGCGGTTGGATCCCCGACGAACGCCATCCACAGCACCACGCTGTGCGCCGATGGTTCGCCGCCCAGCCCGCCGCTCCGCGCGACCGCCTCGCAGCCGTCGCGGAGCAAGCGTTCATTGACCGCGCGCCACCACGGGCTCCCCGGCAGCTCAGCGTCCAACGGGGCAAGCACCCCACGCCTGATCTGCCACCGCACGAAGCTCATCGCCGACCGCCGAAACGGCAGATGCTGCGGCGCCCACCCGGTCGGTCCGCGGTAGGTCCGGCCGATCAGTTCCAGTCGAGCCTGCGGTCGATCCCGCACCTCCGCAACCTGTCGCTCCGCCCACTCCACCGCCGAAAGCCCAGCCTCCACGCCCCGATCATCAGCCATCCCCAGCCAACTGTCGATCGCTTCCCCGGCCCGGTGAAACGCGCTGATAGAAAACATGCCATGACCTATCGGTTCACCGCCTGCGTAGCCGGTGCGGATGTCGACCCGGATGGCGGCCTGACCGAGGCAGGTCCAGTTGAGGACGTCACCCGCTTCCGCGAGGTCCTCACCCAGATCCTCGCCTACGTCCGCGCCGACGCACGCCAACTCCGCGTCGCCCTCTGAACCGCAGCGTCAGTCCGGCCGCCCCTTGCGCCGGCGGCTGACTGCCCGCTCGACCTCGCGGGTCGCCTCGCGCTCCGCCAGCGCGTGCCGTTTGTCCCACGTCTTCTTGCCGCGCGCGAGAGCGATCTCCACCTTCGCCCGACCGTCCTTGAAGTAGAGCGTCAGCGGGACGATCGTCAACGCACCCTCGTTGACCTTGCGCTCGATCTTGTCGATCTCCGCCCGGTGCAGCAGCAACTTCCGCTTCCGCCGCGACCCGTCGTTGAACCACCGAGCCTGCGCGTACTGCGGAATGTGTACCGCGTGCAGCCAGAGCTCCCGGTTCTCGACCTGGGCGAACCCGCCGATCAGCGACGCCCGCCCGGCCCGCAGCGCCTTGACCTCCATGCCCTGCAACACGATCCCCGCCTCCCAGGTCTCACCCAGGTGGTAGTCATGAGCAGCCTTGCGGTTCCGCGCGATCACAGGATCGGTCTCGGGCTTCTTCACACCTTGATTCTCTCCCACCTGCGGGTACGAGAAGATTCTGCCTGTGGACGCTGATCAGATCACCGCGGCGTTGGACGACATTTTCGACCACGCACTCGTCTTCCACGGTTACCCGCGCGGTCCGTGCTATCAACAACGACCAGCGGCCCGGCGACGGAGCCGAGTTCATCACCCACGTACTTGCGACCGTCGCGGCGAACCTCGGCGGCACATCGGCCGTGGTCAGTGCACGCTCCGGGTCGTGGGAAGCCTCAGGCGTGACCGGTCTGCTACACAGCACCGTCGGTGAAGACGACGACTACCTGTTGACCTACCGCACCGAACCGATCGAGATCGTGGCCAGCAGCCTCTACGAGCTCGACGACCTCGGACTGCACGAAACCTACCGAAGCCAGTCTGAATCACATCGGGCAGCTGCTGTTCGGTGACCGCTGGACACCGAACCGCGACCGACTGACCCTGGATCAACTCGCCCAGCTCGACGAGGTACACGACCACCTGTCCGAACTGGAGCAACGCGACCGGACCGAGTACGAGAGCCGTTTCACCGCCGTTGTGCAGGCGCGGTGGGAGCATCTGCGCGCCGGCGAACCGTGGCGCTACCCCCAGCGGCTCCAGGTGTCGGTTCAGTTCGTTCCCGATAGTGCCGAGGATCGTGCCTTGACCGAAGGCTGGGGCGACGGCGTGGCCAGCCAGCTCTACCAGCACGCCCGCGAGAACACGCAGTTGCCTGGAAGCGATACCAAGCCGGACTGGTCACGTGGCTTCTCCGACCGTCTCCTGTCCGGTGGTCACTGGCCGCACCTGCGCGTCCCCGGACTCGCCCACTACGCCATCCCTGACACCGGCGACAACCCGAGGAGCCGACCCGTATGGAGACCAACACACCTGGCGAGGTTGCCGCGCCCTACGTCAGCACCTGCCGTGGCTGTGGCAGCGAGTGGCCGTGTGCACTGGGCAGCACCTGGGCGGCTGGGCACGAGCCGACCCCGATCCCGCCTGGCACGGTGTTGACGACCGTCGAGCACGTGACGACCCTGATCGAATGGACCCTGAGCGGCAGCGCTGTCGCGGTGGTGATCGACCGGCATGCGACGCCGTGGCTGCTGTTCGGGAACGAGGCCGGCGGCCAGTACGCCGTCACCGTCGAGTGCCCCGACGACGGTGTTCCGCCGTCCTACGACGCCGGTTCACTGGCCGTCGATCGTGGCCCGTTGCTGCTGCTGTTCAACGGCGACCTCGCTGCCATCTCGGGGGTGGACCGGTGACGATCAAGCTTCGACTGTCGGGAGAACCCGGTGAGATCGCGAGCCTGTTCGCGTTCCTGGATGAGCACTACGAGGTGGCCGGCGGCAACCGCACCTACCCGAACCGTGGTTCGTTCGGTGTCCGGGCCTACGCCGAGCTGCGCGAACACGACGACACCGACGAGGCGCCGCAGCGGGTCCGGTCAGAGCGAGTCCACCCCATCCGCAAGGAGGTCGAGCCGTGAACGCTTCTGTGCGTCGTCGACGGTCCCCGCGGCCGGTGACCGATCCTGTCCGCCAGTGGCTCAGCCGGGCCGCGCACTGGCACGCGAACCGGGGACTCAAGGTGTTCCCGTTGGTGCCAGGCCGGAAAGTGCCCGCGGCCGGCGTCGACCCGGAAGCCGCCGCGACGACCAACCACCGCACGATCGCCAGGTTATGGAAACAGGCCCCGTACAACATCGGCATCGCCACCGGCCCGTCCGGTCTGCTGGTCGTCGACCTGGACCTGCCCAAGCACGACGATGATGTGCCGCCAGTGGAGTGGGGGACTCGAGGAGCGGCAACCGGTGCCGAGGTGCTCGCGTTGATCGCGGCCGAGCACCGAGCGACTGTGCTGGCCACCTACACCGTGCAGACCGGCTCGGGCGGCCAACATCTGTACTTCCGGCAGCCCGCCGACCGGGAGCTGCCCAACAGTGCGGGGCGGATCGGATGGAAGATCGACACCCGAGGCCACGGTGGGTACGTCGTCGGCGCGGGATCGGTGATCGGCCACCGGCGCTACACCGCGACCGGCACCCTGCCCCCGCAGGACGTACCCGGCTGGATCACAGCCCTGCTTACCGCACCCGAACCGGTCGGCCCAGACCGCGCACCAGGCCCGGTGCAGCGCCACACCGACGCCTACGCGATGGCCGCGTTAACTGGTGAGCTCGACAAACTGCTGGCCGCCACAGAAGGTCGCCGCAACGATGCGCTGAACTCTGCTGCGTTCGTGCTCGGGACGCTGGTCGGTGCCGACATGCTCGACGAAGCCAGCACCCGCGACGAGTTGATCTCAGCGGCCGGCCGGATCGGACTGCCCAGGACCGAAGCCGAACGCACCATCACCTCAGGGCTGACCGCAGGAGCACACAACCCACGCGCACGACGCTGACTCCACTTACAACACCATGAAGGGGTCTGAGGCAGCCACACACGCTGCCTGAAACCCTTCTGCTGTCTGCGGAAGGGTCAGCCCGCCCACGGGCGTTGATGGACATCGGACGGCACCGACTTCAGGTACTTCTCCAGCCACCGCAGGCGCGTCGTTTCGATCGGCTGTGACGCGCCTGGCCGGAGCCGCTCCGGACGCCACCCCGAGGTCGCCCGCTCGAACTCGCGGTTCGCGAAGACCTCGACCAGAGGGATGCCGAATCCGAGATCGGACGCGGTCCGGTCGGCCAGCCGGTCGACCCACGACGACAGCGACTCCAGTGGGCCGGGCTGGGGGTGCAACGGCCACCTGGTCGGTGGTGCCGTCACGCGAGCTCCCGCTCGAACAGGCGTAGGTGCTCGGCCGGCCCCGCGTAGGTGGCGAGCTGCAGGGGTGGTCTGGTTGATCGGCACCTGGACTCGCTAGCGTTACTAGGGAGCAGTTGCTGTTGCTCTACCCCCATCCGAGCCACCGGAGGGGGCGCTGATGACCTCGCTACGTACCTGCACTAGCAGACAAGCGGCCCGCCAGAAATGATCTGGCAGACCGCTCCGCTTGCACTGACGTTAGAACTCGACCGAATTTTACTCCGCCGTCAATCCTTACGTGCAGTAGAAATCAAGAGAATAATTCCTGGTCCAGCAGCGAGTGCCGCAGCTATCGACAATAGTGTTGCTTGTCCTTGCGGAATATCGAATTTACCCATGAGGGCTCCAAAGGCAGCGAATCCAACAAGGATGCACGCCAATGCCGACGCCCGAATTGTTTTTGAGATTTTATACCCTCGATCCAATGGCGTAAGTGAGTCCACCAGCAAATCCACCCGCTACAGCATATGGGAAGGCCGCAGTAGCCAGCGCACCGCACCCCGCGACGATGCCAGCTGGTCCCCCGCCAATGCCGCCGATTGCGCCAGCACCGCACGCGAGCCCCTCAATGGTGACGGCGATACCACCCCCCACTCTACCGATGTCGTCGAAAAAATCGCCGATGTCGTCATCTTCATCGTCTTCGCTGTCGCGGCCAGTGGGGTCAACGTAATTGCGTGGGTTGCCCGAAGCGTACGCATAGCGGCTGGCGGCGTCGGGCTGAAGTAGTTGGCTGAGTGGGTCTTGGGCGGTCCAGTTTCCGGTGGCGGTGTCGTGGAAGCGGACGCCGTGCTTGAGCCAGCCGGTTTGCTCGTCGAGTAGTCCCCAGGTGTAGCGGAACGGGTTCGCGGTCGCTGAGGTGCCGGTCGCCGCGAGTTGCTTACCGGCCGGGTCGTAGGTGTAGCTGGCTGAGATCGCGCCTGCGTTGGTGACAAGCCCGACCGGCGAGCCCTGGTTGTCGAGGACGTAGTAGTCGCTGGCTCCTCCGGAGCGGTGCAGCGCGATGGGTGAACCGGTGGGGTCGTAGTCGATGTAGCTAGTCTGGCCGTTCTTGGTGAACGACTGCACCGTCGGGACCCCGTTGCGGTCGCTGCGGCCGTAGACGTAGCTGGTGCTGTTGCTGCCGGTGGTGGTGGAGACGAGCTCGTTCTGATCGTTGCCACCCCAGCTATAGGTGCTCGAGCTGGACCCGTTGGTGCGGGTGATGGTCTGGCCGGCGGCGTTGTAGGTGAACGTTCCTTGGGTCGGGTCTGCGGTCCGGTTCCCGGCTGCGTCGTGGGTGTAGCCGGTGTTGGAGATCTGGTTGCCGGCGTTATAGGTCAGCGTCTGCGTGGTGGCGCCGTCGACCTTAGTGGTGAGCCGGTTTCCGGCCTTGTCGTAGGTGTAGGCGTAGTCGTGACCGCCGTAGTTCGACACGGCGGTGAGCCGGTTCGACGTGTCGTAGGCGTAGGTCGACAGGGCTGCGTTGAGGTTGTTGGTCGACCAGCGGATCACGCCGGTGTCGGTCGCGGCCGATGCGGACGGGCATGCCTGGCCCGACACGTAGGGTGAGTAGCAGAATCCGGTGTCGAACGTCTTCGTGGCGTCGTTGGAGGCGCGCGAGGTCCAGGTGCGCGAGATCCGGCCGGACTTGTCGAAGAAGGTCTTGGTGTGGGCCGCGAAGGTCGTGTGGGCGGTGTTGGTGTTGAACCAGGTGTCGGTCCGCTTGCCGTTGTCGTCGTAGGCGAACGCGGTCTTCTGGCCGTTCGCCGCCGTCATCTCGGTAACCTGGTTCGCGGTGTCGTAGGTGTAGCCGACAGTGCCGCGGCCGTCGGTGAGGCTGGTCAGGTTCCCGGCCTTGTCGTAGCTGTAGCCCAGCGTCCCGCCGCCGGAGGTCGCAGTCCGGGACGCGATCCGGTTCTGGCCGTCGTAGGTGAACGTCGTGGTACCGGAGGCATCACTGCGGGTCAGCACGTTCCCGGCGCCGTCATAGGTGAACGCGACGTCAGGGGTGGTGTCGGAGTACAGGATCGTCTTGATCCGGTCGGCGCGGTCGTAGACGTAGGTGGTCTTCAGGCCACGGCCATCGCGGACCGCCTGCAGCCGCCCGAACCCGTCGTAGGCGATCACGATCGCGGCCAGGCTCGACCCGGTCGGTGGAGTGATCCCGGTGACCTGATGGTCGACGTTTTGACCGTAGTCGGTGATGTTGTTCCGCGGGTCGGTGGAGGTGTCCAGCGTCCCGTCCGGGTTGTAGGCGACCGTTGAGGTCGTGGTGGCCGAAGAGTTGGCTGCGGTGAGCTGGTTGCCGGCGCCGTCGTAGGTGAACAGCCTGTTGCTGCCGTTCTTGTCCTTGCCGCCGGACGGCAGGTACTTTCCCGCGCCGCTGTTGGCGTAGGCCGCGGTCGAGGTCGCACCGGTCGGCGATGCGACGCTGGTCAGGGACTCGCCGCCGTTGACGGCTGGGTCGTGCCCGAACGTGGTGACGCTGCCGGCGCCGTTGGTCGAGGTCGCGACATCGCTGAACGGCGTGAAGGTTTTCGAACGGCCTCTCCCGAGCGGGTCGACCGCCGCGGTCACCAATTCCTGGGCGTTCAACGTGTACTGGGTTTCCGGGCCACCTGATGGGCTGGCCGCGGTGTTGTTCGGGTCGGCGACGTTGGTCTCGTTCGCGGAGTAGTAAGTGAACCGGGTCGCGGCGCCACCGGCCGGGTTTTCCTGGGTCACCTTCTTCACCCGGTGGGAGGAGTCGTAGACGATCGCGGTCTGCTTGCCGTTGCCGTTGGTGATCAGGTTCAAATCACCGGTGGTGGCGTCGTACCCGAACTGGGTGGTCTTCGCCGTCGGGTCGGTGATCTTGGTCAGCTTCCCGGCGGTGTAGGTGTAGCCGACGCTGCGTGGGGTGCCGTCGTCGCCGGCCTGCGCGATCGTGACCAGGCTGCCTGACCAGGTGAAGTTCGCTGTCTTCGCACCCGTGCCGCCGCGGGTGGACACGACCTTGGACAGCTTGTTCGAGGTGTAGGTGAACGTCGAGATCTGACCGTTGCGGTCCTTGATCGACAGCAACGTCCCAGACGAGTTGAACGTCGACACCGTGTTGCTCGAGTGATCGGTGACTGTCCAGCCCGACGCGGTCTTTACCATCGCAACCTTGAACCCCGCCGGCGGCGTGTACGTCGTGGACGTCAATGGCTGGAACAGACCCTCGCGACCCTCAGGCGCCAGGAAGAGGACGGAGTTGTCGGTGTTCAGGATCAGCTTGGTGTCCTGACCCAGGCGCATCGCCCAGCCGGCGCCCGCAGATCCCGACGGCAAGGCCGCACCAGCCGCCAGCCGCAGGCTGTTGTAGGTCAGCCCGAGCTGTAGATCGCCCTGGATCCCCGGCAGCGCCAGATCGCTGGTGGTGACCAGCAGATTGCCGGTGCCGACGTCTACCGACGCTGACACCTTGTCGGAAATCGAGAACGGGATCCGAGTCGCCGACGGCCGAGGCCCGGTTAGTTGTGCGGTAAGGACTGCGGTCGTTCCGGCCTGCGCCGGCAACACCGCCAATCCGGTGGAGAACAGCAGGAGTGCTGCGGCGGCTGAACCAGCCGCGCGGCGTTTGGACATGCGAGCGGACATGCAGAAGTACCCCCATAGCTGATGAATGCATCTCCGATTCATGGCCCCCGAGGCCCGGAGATGACCAACAAACTGCCACGGCCAAGTACCCACGAAGAAGGCCCAAACCTGTGCTGCCAGCTGCAGCAACCTGCAAGTTTCCGACACGCTCCAGCGGTGGACCGTAAGAGCTCAGGCCAGTACTACGCAACAAGAAATCGCCCATTGGGGTAACTACCAGCCCTTGTCGTCGCCGGGGCCGCCGCTGCTAAGGCTCAGTGGAAGCGCCAGAGTCGCTACGAAATTCAGTGCCGCGCGGCCCGGATCACTGGACGTCGGGCCTGCAGCGCGGCAGTCCAAGGGCATGCAGTAGACAAGGGCGCCGGGCCGATCGAATCGCAGGGCAGCGATGATGTCGAACGGCCCGACGGAAGCCAAGGAAGTATCTGGATTGAGGTTCCGGTCTCCTGTACCTGCGGGTTCGGCCACCGTAACGATGAGGCGAAGAACTGCGGGCGGAAATAGGTCTTGGAGCTCATCAAGGAGAGCACATGACAGGTATCCAGGTACGTGGCGGGAACGCCTCGTTGGCTGACCTTGAGGCCGCTGGGAGCCTCCGAGCCAACGCAGCCAACCGTCTCACAATTGTGCGGGCAAGGGCTGAAAAGTGGTTGGGCGGGCTCACAGCCCTTACCGGCTTGCTCACAACCGCGATCGTCATCAAAGGGCCCGAGTCTGCGACTGATCTACCTATTGCGTGGCGAGTAGCAGTTGGCCTCATGATTTCGCTAGCCCTCACCGGACTCGTGGTCGGTGTATTTAAGGCCTACCAGAGTGCTTACGGGTCGCCTGCTGCGCTGGTAGAGATTCCGGAACAGCCGATCAGCACTCTGGCACGACGGCTCGACAAGGTGCGCGACGCGGCTGCCAACGCGGCGATGCGGGGGTTGGCGACTGCCGTGGTTTCCACGGTGCTCGCCGTTGCTCTCCTGGCGGCCGTGTCCGTGCTCACCTGGTTCGCCCCGTCCGAGCCATCGCCCGACAAGTCAGTCTGCCTCACCTTCGAGAACAAGTTGGTGGCGAAGATACCCGGCGACAACGTCTCGGTTAGTACATTGGCAACCGGTGCCGCGGTGTCACCCTGCTAGTAGGCGTCGGCCTGACCTCCGCAAGTACCACAGAGACCCGGGCCTAGCCCGGCGCATAATCATCAAGACTGGCTCAAAGAATTCCACGGCGACTTCGACCTGAACACAAAGGACCGCTTGCCCATCCACTTTGAAGACCAGTTGGTGCAGTTAACTGACCACCACAACCAGGGCAGCGCCATCAGCACCTCGGACAGGCCGACGAACCGCAGCCAACGGCGCATCCGCAACGGCGCGGGCGGGCTGGTGACGGTGGACGGCACTGAGGTGATGACTGCCACCGGTTGCTGTCGGCGGCGCACCGGGGGAGCGGTCTGCGCGACCGGTTGCAATTGCCAGCCTGGGTTGTGGCTGGGCAGCTGAGGATCGAAGACGGGCGGCGGTGCCGGAATGGCCGAGCCGTGCTGATCGTTGCTAGAAGCCCCATTCATTCCGGGACACTAACCAGCAATCGTGCAGGGCCAGTGCTTTTGCAGCTTCCTGCAACCCTGCACGTGCAGGGCCGAGACGACGAAGAGGCCTCAACGCGCCGTGTACAGCGTGCGTGAGACCTCTATCGTTCTGCGGCGCTGGTCGAGGGAGTTGGTTTGATCACTGCGCCTGCGCGAATCCCGACTGCGGTACGCCGAGGCGCGGGACCGGGCCGCCGGCGCGTGCCCAGTCGAAGGTGTCCCGGACACCCTCCAAGTAGCCCGGTCGCGGCGGCAGGCTGTCGGTCTTGAAGCCGCCCGGATACAGCCCGAACATCTGCTGTGTCTCGTCCCGTAAGCGGCGAATCGAGTCAGGGTTCGCGCGGCCGGTTGGGATGCCCGATGGCGGGTTGAACGGTGGATACTCCGGGCCGAGCCGGTCCGCAGCCGCTGCCAGCCACCACGACCAGCCACGACACGACAGCGCCGAGGAACAGTCCCACGCTGATCCGCATCGTCGCGCGGGACAACCCATCGGCACCGTCCGGCCATCGCGCCGATGTGCCGGTCCGGTGGCGGTCTCCCCGTCGCCCACCAGCAAGGACCACCGGCCGATGTTCCTGTCCCCTGCCATTCTCACGATTCGTCACAGCGCGCCCCTCCGGCCTCGATGCCCATCCTCATACGGCATAGGCCGTGAGCGTTAGACGAGACAAAGTAGTAGACCGGAGGCAACGCAGTCGGGGAAGGAGCCAGGCGGTATCGAGGCCTGTTCGTACTCGACCGGTGATAGCCGGCATTATCACTGGATCGCCGGCCGCTGGTGGCCCCGTGCGCCTGACACGCGCGGCGGGGCAGACCAGCGCAAACTCATCGTTATCACCGAGACGAACTGTCCGATCGCGCCTGGAAACTCAACCGCCGCAGTCCTCATTAGGCGACATTAATTCACTGCAATTCATGTCACGAGGAGTGTTCCGGTCGGGGCTGGTCAGGGCCAAGAGTGACCCTGACCAGCATGTTTGTCTTGTGCCCCCGGCAGGATTCGAACCTGCGGCACATGGTTTAGGAAACCATTGCTCTATCCCCTGAGCTACGGGGGCGCACGTGTGGACCGGGGGTAAGCGTAGCGGACGTCAGCCGGTGATTGCGGTGACGCCCAGGTGGCCGGCGATGGAGGCGTAGCGTTCGGCGTACAGGGTGATGCAGTTGGAGCCTGTGCAGCCGCCGCCGGCGAAGGCGAGGCCGCGGATGGTGGCGCCGCCGGAGGCCGCGGTGGTGTAGATCGGGCCGCCGGAGTCGCCGCCGCGGATGGCGATCGCGTTGCCGCGGGTGGCGCGGATGACGTAGGTGGTGCAGCCGTCGGTGTCGCAGTACTTGGCGCTCAGGGACTTGACGGTCAGGCGGCACATCGACGTGCTCTTGTAGCCGGACTGGCAGATGAACGAGCCGAGGGCCGGGTCGCCGGCGGCCTTGACCGTGCGGGTGTCCACCGAGTCGCCGGGACCGTCGGTCCACATCTTCGCGCCGTACGAGCTGCCGGTCAGCAGGGACTGGTCGTAGTCGGGGTAGTTGGTGCGGACCGTCGTGGTGCCGTAGTAGTGGGCGCCTGACGTCCAGACCGTGCCGACGCCGCCGCAGTGGCCGGCGGTGACCGAGCCGCGTTGACCGTTCGACTTCTTCTTGACGGAGAAGCCGGCAGTACAGGTCTTGGTGGCCGACTTCACCATCGCGGCGCCCCAGTGGCCGCCGGTCGGGCTGTCGCTGACCCGCGAGGTCCGCTGCAGGCTGCCGGGGGTCGCCTGGACACCTGCCAACGATTCCAGTGCTGCTACCGAAGCGGCCGACGTGGTGGCCTGGTCGTACTCGACGAGGATGTCCTCGGAGGCCGGGTCCAGGTCCGCGCTGTACGTCGTCTTGGTCGCGTCGGTCCAGGAGCGCGCGCCGATCCGGTTCCAGGCTTCGGCGATGGAGCGCGCGGAGCGGCAGCTGCGCTCGAGGCCGAGCATCTTCTGGCCGGCGGCCGGCACGTTCTGGGCGACGGCGGCCTGGTACTTCTTCTCGTCGACCACCGAGTCGTCCACCACGACCTTGTAGCCGGTCTCGGGGGAGCCGAGGACGCCGACGATGCCCTGGCTGAGCCCGAACGGAAGTCCCGACGTGGGACGCCCGGACGCGTCGAGCGGCTCGATCGTCCGTACTGCGTTCGTCACGCCCTCGCTGATCGCCTGGCCGAGCGGCCGCGGGTCCTTCGACGAGACGGGCTGCGACAGCCGGGCCGCATCCGACGAGGTCGTCGTCGGGTCGGCGTGGTTGCAGACAGTGGCCTTCGTCACAGCCGTCGACGCTGTGGATGCAGCTGTCGACGGCAATGCCGAAACCGAGATCACAGCCAGTGACGCTGAGCAAAGAGCGAGCAGCGGGACGGTAGCTGAGAGTCGCACAAAGCTCCCCAATCGGTGGACGGCCTCCGTGAATCGTCCGGTCAGGGACTGCTCATAGTCAATAGGTGATCACGGTCCGCAAGCAAATTTGACTACCGTGCGCGAACGTATCTCGCAACTTCTTGCCCGTCGCCGGCGTAGAAGGTGAGGTTCTTCTGGTCGCTCTCGATCCGCTTGGTCGACTGCAGCACGGCCGTGTGCGGGACGTTGTCGCAGCCGACCTGGCGTTGGCCGTTCGACGTACTGGTGAACTCGCCGCGCTGGCCGATCGAGTAGGTCCCGCTGAGCGAGTTGCAGCCGTCGGAGCCAGTCCAGGTGCCGTTGGGGTTGAAGGTGATGATCGGGTCGTCGGGGCGAGCCGCTTTGAGCGCGGTGAAGCCGCTGAGCTTCACCGGGCGCCAACTGCCGGCCACTGTCTCGGCAGTGGCGGCCGGAGCCTTGGCGGCGGTGGAGACGGCGGATGCTGGACCGTTCGCGGCCGGCTCCGGGGTCGGCTGCGACGCGCTGTGCAGGCCGAAGCCGACGGCGGCGATCACGGCCACCGCGGCGGCCGCAGTACCGGAGATCAGCCAGGTCCGTCGCTGGGCTTGGTGGGCGCCGGTGGTGGCCCGGTCGGCCAGGTCAGCGGCCAGTGGGACGGAAGCTGCGGCGCGCTCGAATGTGGCGCGCAGATTTTCCTCTAACTCTGTCTTGCTCACGACAACCTCTCATCAACACGGTGGGACTGCCTCGTCTTGCGGAGCGATGCGAGGGCCCTGCTGGCCGTCGCCCGGACCGAAGACGGTTTGATGCCGAGCAGGTCGGCGATCGTCCGGTCGTCCATGTCCTGGTAGTAGCGCAGCACCATGACGACCCTTTCCCGGGCCGACAACGTGGCGAGGGCTCGCCAGAGCTCGTCGGAGTTCACGATGTCCGTGGCCGGATCCGGCACCGTGCGATCGGTGTCGAGCTCGGCCGCCGGGGCCTCGGTGAAGGACCGGCGACGCGTCATCGACAGGTAGGAATTGATCAGGATCCGGCGGACGTAGTGATGCGGATCGTCGGCCCGCTGCACCTTGCGCCAGGACCGGAACGCCTGCATCAGCGCGATCTGGGCCAGATCCTCGGCCCGCTGGTAGTCGCCGGAGACGGTGAAACCGAGGCGCACCAGTTCCTGCCCGCGCGCGGACGCGTACTCCTCGAACTCCACTCGCAACTCCCCAACTGGGCGTACAACACCTCACATCTATTAGACGCACTGAGCTACTCAGGGTGCTGCAGAGATTCACGCACAGTTCGATCTCACCCCAGCAAGAACGCTCGGACCTCGTTCCGCCCCATGGGATCCTGCCGGCTGCTCTGTACGCCGTGCCCGCTCCCCGGTACGACGACCAGCGTCGCCTGCCGAGCGTGCGCCTTCTCCCAGTCGGCCCACTCGGGCGGGCAGAACAGGTCGTTGCCGCCGTGCAGCAGGAGCGTGCGGGGGAGCAGCTCCTGACTTGCCGGGTACGCCGATGCGCGGGTGGCCGGCCACAGGCGGCAGCCCTCGATCATCAGCTGATTCCGTGCTGTTCGTACGTCGTACGGGTGCAGCCGTGTTGGGCTCAACGCGCTGACAGCCTTCTCAAGGGGTGCTGAGCGGGCTGCGGGCGGCGCGGCGGAGGTTCCCCACGGGAATCGGAGGTCCGAGCAGAGAGTGACCAGGTGGAGGCCCGCGGAGAGTTCGTCGAAGCCGAGGCCCTTGCTGCTCGTCTCCTGGAACAGCTCCTTCAGCCCGGCCGTGTCGCCGGTCCTCGCCTTGCTGAGCATCATGGGGATGCCCTTGAGCGTCGGATTGACCGAGTTGAGGCTCAGGATCGACAGCGACTCCATCAGGCTGGTCCCGTTCAGCGGGGCGCCGTCCAGCTCGCCGTGCTGCACCAGCCAGGCCAGGTCAGCCACCGGGTCCGTCGTACAGGCTGGGTCGCGGCGGCAGTTGCCGGCAAGGATCTTGCCGGTCGCTGCCATCAGGTCGACTCCGAACGGGTCTATCCCGCCATGCGGCACCACAGAGTCGAGGACGAGCGACTGCACATGGTCCGGGTACTTGAGCCCGTACTGCGCCGCCGTGAAGCTCCCGTACGACGTACCGTCCAGCGTCAGGCGCTCCTGCTTGAGTAACTGCCGCAGCAGTTCGATGTCTTCCACTGTGTCGGGAGTGCCATAGAAGTCGCGGCTGGAGCCGAGCCGATCAGCACACGCCTGTACTGCGTCAGCTGGTGGCGTCAGGAAGTCTGAGCCGCCTACAGCCGCTTGCAGCTCGGGACAGTTGATGCCACTGCTCCCCGTGCCGCGTTGGTCGTACATGACGAGCCGGTACTCACGTAGTACGGCCGGGTCCAGGTAGGTGCGAACTCTGGCGAGTAGCGGCACGCCGGGTTGGCCGGGGCCGCCGGTGAGCATCAGGAGTACGCCGCGAGGTGCGTCGGCGTTGTCGGCCACAGCGACTGCCAGGTCGAGGGTCTTGCCGGACGGCTGACTGTGGTCCAGGGGGACGCGCAACGTCGTACAGGTGAAGCCTGCGACGCCGCCGCAGTCGCCTGATGGCTGCTGTGCGGCTGGGGTCGAGCAGGCAGTCGTGATGAGTAGTAGGACGGCGCCGAGCCGGGCGTAGCGCAGTACTCGCATCCCGGCCCTTCCTGTCGGCAGTTGCCGAACAGGGTGCAGCTATCGCTCGGGTGGTGGCAAGGGCCAGCCACCCACCTTGCGGGTCGACTCCAGAGGTGACCCGCAAGGCGGGCGGGGTGACCCCGGCCCGGACGGCTTCGGGGGGCACGTCCGGGGCAGGGTCAGCGCAGGCCGAGCGCCTTCACCAGCTCGGGAGAAACCTGCCGCGGCGAAGCCAGCTCGCCGGGCTTGCCCTGTCCTTCCAGGGAGGTGGCCACCAGTTGGCGGCAACCGAACGCCTCGGCGGTGTACGAGAGCACGCCGCGGTCGTTGTCGGTGAACCGCAGAACGTAGGTCGGGCCCAGTTCCTTGGTGCACATGTTCGGCTTGTTGGTCACCGGCTTCGCGGCGTTGACCAGCGCGAACAGATCGGTCGCCTGCTGGGCGGTCCGCTTGGTGGTGACGGTGGCGTAGTCCTCGCCGCTGGCCTGCGCGTCGTACTGGCAGATCGTCACGCTGACCGGCTGGAACAGGGACTTGGCAGCCCCTTTGCCCCAGACGGCTTTGCCGACGGCCGCGCGGACGGCGGTGATGGTCTCCGGGCAGTCCATGCTCGGCTTGCCGCTGGGTGTCGCGGCGGGCGTGCTGGGCGTTGCGCTCGGGGTGGTCGGCGTCTGGCTGGGCTGGGCGCCGGCGCCGCTGGAGTCCTCGTTACCGCAGGCGGCGGTAAATCCGAGCACTGTCACGACGAGCGTCGCCCCGATGAAGCCCCGTGTCCTTGATGCACTCACGACTCGGTCCTTCCGGGTTGGGCAAGCACCCATCATGGTCGAGGAGGATCTCACTGGTCGTGGCAGAACTGTCACGGCCCGGCCTCTATCTGGTCACGAGGCCGATCGAGTGCCAAAAGCAGCAGTTCTGTAATACCTGCGGCCTGTTCGGTCCGGCGGGATGGGATGATCTGGCGGCGGCCGCAGTGACCGGCAGTTAGCTCGGTGACATGCAGTTGCGGTGATCGGTTGCAATGCACAGGTACAGGTGTGATGACGCGGCGGGAGGACGGACGTGGGCAGGAAGAAGGACGCGGCGGAGCTCGACCGTCGCCAGCGCGAGGAGTGGGAACTCGGCCAGAGCTGGGCCCGCTGGCTGATCGGCGGCAACCAGCCGCAACCGCTCACGCTCTACGGAATCGTCCTGGAACAAGGCGAAACCGCCTACCTGCAGACACCCGCGCTCTACTCCCGCCTGTACGCCGGCAGCGGCGCCTACCGCACCAGCGGCGGCCTGTTCATCGGCAAACCAGGCATGGTGCTCGGCATGATGGCAGCGAACGCGGCGGTCAACGCGAGCCGCAAATCCGCCGCCCGCCGCAACGCGCAGGTGATGTGGCGCGACATGCAGCAAGTCCCGACGATCGCGACCAACTACCGCCTGATGTGCCACCTACCCGGCCGCGGCTGGCTGAGCTTCTATTACAACGCGGTCCAGGAGTTCTACCCCGACCCGGCCAACTGGACGATGACCTTCGGCTTCCAGAACGCCGAACCACTGCGCCTCGGCGGCCTCGCCACACCAACCCTGTCCGTGCTCGCGGCCTGGTGCGTGCTGGGCGACCGCTGGCAACAGGAGCCAGGCATCGCCCCGCTGGTCCAGGCCGCGACTGCACCGGTTATCCAGCCAGGCGAGCCGCAAGCCCAACTGGAGAGCCGGCAGAAGAACCTGCCGCGAATCCCAGGCCAGGACTGACACCCGAATCCCGGGCTCGGTCTGACTCCCGGATCCTGAGCCAGGACTCTCGCCCGGATCCTGGGCCAGGACTGAAGCCGGTCCCTTCCGCCCGTCCTGCAACCAGGCCCGCTACCCGGTCCTTGTAACCTGGACGCATGACGAGCCCGTACGAAGACGACGAGCCGCTGCTGCCGGAACAGACCAGCGACGACGACCCGCGATCCTGGGGCGAACGCGACTCCGACCGCGATGACGACGAGCGCATCCTGCGCGAGGTCCCGCCCCACCACTGACAGACCGCGAACGTGCCTGTCTGCGAACCCGACGGTTTGCGAACCAGAGTGCCCGCAAGGCTGCCTGCCTGCGAACCCGCCAGTCGCTGTGCACCACGGAGGCCGCCTCGATCGGCCAGCATCCGTCGGTGCTGGTCGCGGACCCGACTGCCTGGTGAATCCGGTCTGCCGATGTGCGTGAAGTTCCGAAAGCCTGCGGACTGCTGATGACCACGGTCTTCCTGGTCCACGGTGGGTTGTGGGAACCGATGAACGCGGAGCGCTTCTGGCGTACCCCGGGCATCGTCGCCGGGCTGGAAGCCCGGGGCCTCAACGTCCTCGCGCCCGATCGTCCCTCGCACGCGACCAGTTGGGCCGAAGAAGTCGCCGCACTGAGCAAGCTCCTTCCTGGCGCCGGACCTTCGCCTGGACCCGGGACTTCGCTTGGACCCAGGAGTTCGGCTGGCCCCGGAGCCTCGCCCGGACCCGGGACTTCGCCTGGACCCGGGACGTTGTCTGTACCCGGAGCTTCGCCTCGACCCGGAACTCCGCCCGGGCGCGACACCTCGGGTGAGGCGGTTGTTCTGGTCGGCGCCTCCAACGGATGTGCGGTGGCTGTCCGGCTGGCGATCGCCTACCCGCAGCTCGTGAAACGGCTCGTACTGGCGTGGCCCGCGACAGGTGGCGACCCGCTGGTGGACGAGCGGAATCGGGCACGGCTGATCTCGCAGGGCGCATCGGAGGCCGTGGCTGACGGTTTGCTGGCTGCGGAGACTCTGCGTGGCGCGAGAGACGACCAGCTTGCTGGCCTGGATGTCCCGGTAGCCGTGCTGCCATCGGTACCGGAGAATCCTGTCCATCAAAGGAAGACGGTCGATTCCCTGCTGAAGCTGATCCCGGAATGCCGCGAACTACCCGGCTGCCCGGAACCGCCTCATCCGAACTTCCCATCCCATCAGGCCAAACTGGTCGAGTCTTTCGCCGCTTTCGCGCTGTGATCCGATCGAACGGCTTTCCTCGTACTGGGTTGGAGCGGTCTGGTCGGGAAGGGAGTTTCTGATGGAGCTGCGGTCATTCGAGAGTGAGTACACGGCCCTCGTGGCCGGCTGGGCGAGCTCTGCCCAGGAGGTGTCGCTGCTGACCGGTCGAGACGAGTACCCCTTCCCGAGCGAGCTCCGCACCAGTTGGCGCGCGATCGCCGACGACATCCAGTCCTACCTGTACTTCGACGGCGAAACCCCGATCGGATACGGCGAACTCTGGCTGGACGACGAGGAAGACGAGGTCGAACTGGCCCGCTTCATCGTCGCCCCGAACCTCCGCGGCTAAGGTCTCGGCACCGCTTTCGTCCGAGCCCTTCTCGCGCCCGCTCTCTCAGCCGGGTACTCCGACATCTTTCTGCGCGTCCGCCCTGAGAACACCCGCGCCGTCCACACCTACCTGCGAGTCGGCTTCCACCCCGTCGACGAAGCCCTCGCCGCGAAATGGAACGAACCTCAGCCCGTCAACTACACCTGGCTCCAGTACCCGACCACCTAGCAACACCCAACAACCAACATCCGCAATTGCAGGACCCCTGCCCGCCACCCGCCAACTGGTGCCTGCGACCTGGCTAGCTAGACCATCACACACATCTCCGTCCCGCACATGCTGCATCTTCAGGCAGGTGGTGAGAGGGCGACGAAGGAGCCCGGAGCCTGGAGCCCGGGGGTGGGGGAGCGAGTGTGACGACGGAGGTCGGCGGGGGCGGTTGCCCCCGCCGAAGAAGACGGTTGGTACTACGGGCGGGCGCGGAGGGAGTCGCGGATCTCGATCAGGAGTTCCTGGTCCATGGTGAGCGGCTCGGGCTCTTCCTCGGGGGTGCCGGCCTTGGCGGCGCGGCGGTCCTGGATCTTCTTCATCGGGACGACGAGGACGAAGTAGACGACCAGGGCGGTGAGGAAGAAGACCACGAAGGCGTTGATGATCGCGCCGAAGTCGACCTTCGACGCGGCGTTGCCCTTGACGATGTAGAAGGCCAGGCCGTCGACGTTGCTGCCGCCGAGCGAGGCGATCAGGGGTGAGACCAGGTTGTCGACGACGGTCTTCACCACGGTGGCGAAGGCGGTGCCGATCACGACCGCGATGGCCAGGTCGAGAACGTTGCCTCGCATTAGAAACTTCTTGAAGCCCTCGATCATTGCAATGCCTCCACGATGCGGGGCCCGGGCGGACCCTCGGCTGGGGTTACCGCAAAACCGTAGGTCGCCGAGAGCCGGTTGGCGAGGTACCGCGCCGCAGGGCTACGGATCGCCACCTTGGCTGTTCGATACGTGACCATCGCCGGGGGTGCGGTGAGCGTTGGAGGGCTCCGGCTCGGTGTCAGCAGTTGGGGGATCAGCTTGTGTCGGGGGTCAGTGCGAAGCTGATTCGGGTGTTCGCGGTGGCTTGGGCGATTCTGCCGATGACGTCGCGATCTGCGGCTATGACGATCAAGGCGCCTGACGAGCCGGTCATGGATGCTTTCGACGTTGGCAGCGCGAGCACGCGGACCGCGTCGGCCAGGACGATCGCGGCGTCGCCAGCGGTGTCGGGTGTGCCGGCGGTGCCGGGCGTACCGGCGGTGCCGGTGGCTCCGGGTGTGCTGGGCATGCCGGTTGCGGCGTACAGGTCTATTCGGTCGCCGACCTGGAGGAGGGTGGTGAGGTCGGCGTCGTCTATGCGTAGGGGATAGGCGAGTTGGCCAGCCGGTAGCGCCGCTGGGGTTAGGAAGCGGGCGTCGGTTAGGGGCTCGCCGGAGCGCACTGGGCCGGCGAGGATGCGGTGGGCGACGTTGCTGCCTGGCTGGAGGGCGCCGGCGGGGACGACCGCAGCGGGTAGTCGCACTGTGCGGAGGTCGCGGGGCGACGGGGGTGAGCCGCCGGGGAGGTCTCGGGCGGCGGCCAGCACGGCCACGTTGGGTGGGGGTGGCGGGGAGAGGGCGGTCATGCCGCAGTAGACGGCTGCCGCCGCGGACACCCCGGCGAGTAGGCGGCGGTGCCGGCGGACGGCTTTCAGCAGGTCACGAAGTGGAGGTCGGCTCATGCCAGAGAAAGTACGAGCCTTTCGGTGGCGTTCCCTTGTTGTCCACAAGGGAATCCAGAAGAAATCAGGCGGCGCTGGTTTTGCTGCCCGACGACCCGGACGAAGACCCCGAAGAGCCGGACGAACCCGAGGAGCCGGACGAGGACGACCCGGACGACGGCGACCCGGAGGAAGAAGATCCAGAGGAGGAAGATCCAGACGAGGAGTCCGACTTCGGGGTGGACGACGAGGACGAGTCCGACGACGAGGAGGTCGAGGACGATGACTCGTTCTTCGCGGGCACCGTGCTGCTCTTCGAGTCGCGGCTGTCGGTGCGGTAGAAGCCCGAGCCCTTGAAGACGACGCCGACCGCGTTGAAGACCTTGCGCAGGGCGCCCTCGCAGTTCGGGCAGACCGTCAGTGCATCGTCGGTGAAGCTTTGCCGGACCTCGAGTGAGTTACCACACTCGGTGCACAGGTACTGGTACGTCGGCACGTGATTCCCCTTCGATGGCCGCTGGCACTCCTACTACTCGACTGCTAATAATGCGTCACGGCCCCGAAGTATTCCAACTTCAGGCGCGGCAGTCCGGTCTGGACCGGACTGAGCCGGACCAAGAAGCTCCGGCAGGAAGTCGCTGGACCGAGGGCGATCCGCGGCCCGCTGACCAGGCGTCTGGCCCGTGAACGGTGCTGAATCCGTCCAGGTTGTCCACAGCTCCGTGGGCGCAGCATTTGGGGTGGGCGTCCGCATTCTCTAAGTTTGGTCCGTGCGTCGCCTGCTGCGTGTCATCATCCTGTCCGGAATCGTGCTCGCCACCTTGCTCCTGGTGGTGGCCGGGACCGGAATTTTCGTCGTCCGCCACTCCTTCCCCGACTACGACGGCACGGTCGCGCTGACCGGCCTGGACGCGGACGTGGAGGTGGTCCGCGACGGCAACGGCATTCCGCAGATCTATGCCGACCAACCGGGTGACCTGTTCGCCGCTCAGGGTTACGTCCACGCCCAGGACCGCTTCTTCGAGATGGACTTCCGCCGCCACGTCACGGCCGGCCGGCTGGCCGAGCTGTTCGGCAAGGACGCCCTGGAGACGGACAAGTTCGTCCGTACCCTCGGCTGGCGCCGGGTCGCGGAGAAGGAGCTCGGCCTGCTCACGCCGACCACCCGGGCCTACCTGGACGACTACGCGCGTGGCGTCAACGCCTACTTGAGCACGCACGCCGGCTCCGGCCTCAGTCTCGAGTACGCCGTGCTGTCGCTCCAAGGTCCCGACTACCGCCCGGAGCCGTGGACCGCCGCCGACTCGCTGGCCTGGCTCAAGGCGATGGCGTGGGACCTCGGCGGCAACATGAACGACGAGATCACCCGCACCAAGCTGGCCGCGAAGTACCCGGTCTCCAACATCGCCAGCCTGTACCCGGACTACCCGTACGACCGCAACGAGCCGATCATCGCGACCGCCGCGCTGACCAAGGGCGGCACTTTCACCACCGCGCCGGTCGAGACCGAAGCGCGGCGCGGGATGCTGACGCAGGGGCTGCTCAAGTCGCTCGACACCGTCGACAAGGTCGCCAAGGGCCTGCCGCAGTTGCTCGGTCGCGGTGACGGCATCGGCTCGAACGCCTGGGTCGTCTCCGGTGACCACACCACCACCGGCAAGCCGCTGCTGGCCAACGATCCGCACCTCGGCGCGACCATGCCGGGGATCTGGAGTCAGGTCGGCCTGCACTGCAAGAACGTCAGCACCCGTTGCCCGTACGACGTGTCCGGGTTCAGCTTCTCCGGTCTGCCGGGCGTGGTGATCGGCCACAACGCCGCGATCTCCTGGGGGTTCACCAACCTCGACCCTGACGTGATGGACCTCTACCTGGAGAAGTTCAGCGGTCCTGACGCCGTCATATACGACAACAAGGTCCGCGCGCTGTCCAAGCGTGAGGAGACGTTCAAGGTGGCCGGCCAGGAAGAGGTGGAGAAGATCGTCGTCCGGGAGTCCCGGCACGGTCCGATCATCTCCGACGTCGGTGACGACGAGCGTGAGACCGGTGAACTGGCGGCGAAGCGCCTGGACACCTCCGAGGCGTTCGGGGTCGCCCTGCAATGGACGGCGCTGACCCCCGGCCGGACCGCGGACGCGCTGTTCGCGATCAACCGGGCGCAGACCTGGAAGGCCTTCCGCGCGGCCGCCGCGCAGTTCGAGGTCCCCTCGCAGAACCTCGTGTACGCCGACCGCGAGGGCCACATCGGCTACCAAGCGCCCGGTCAGGTCCCGATCCGCAACGCTGGTGACGGCGACTGGCCGGTCCCGGGCTGGGACTCGCGATACCACTGGAAGGGCTACATCCCCTTCGAGGCGATGCCGACCGAGGCCGACCCGGACGACGGCATCATCGTCACGGCGAACCAGGCGGTCGTCCCGAAGACCTACCCGTACCACCTGACCGATGACTGGGACTACGGCTACCGGTCGCAGCAGATCCTCGACCGGATCCGTGCGGCGGGCAAGCTCGACGCGAACTCGATGGCATCCATCCAGCTCGACACCAAGAACCGCAACGCCGAGACGCTGGTTCCGTACCTGCTGCAGGTGCAGATCAGCGACGAGTTCGACCGGCAAGGGCAGGACACCCTGCGGAACTGGGACTTCACCCAGCCCGCAGACTCGGCCGCCGCGGCGTACTTCAACGTCGTCTGGCGCAACCTGCTCGAGCTGACCTTCCACGACCAGCTTCCGGAGGGCACCTGGCCGGACGGCGGATCGCGCTGGTTCGAGGTGATGCGCAAGATCATCATGCAGCCGAACAGCGGCTGGTGGGACAACCTCGCGACCACGCAGCGGGAGAGTCGCGACGACATCCTGCGCGAGGCGATGGTGAACGCCCGGGCCGAGATCACCACCAAGATGGCCCGCGATCCCGGGAGCTGGCAGTGGGGCCGGCTGCACAAGCTGACCCTGACGAACCAGACCCTCGGCAAGTCGGGCATCGGCGTGGTGGACAAGCTGTTCAACCGCGGCCCGTTCGAACTGGGCGGCGGCTCATCGCTGGTCAACGCGACCTCGTGGGACGCCTCGGAGGGGTACGCGGTGACCGCGACGCCGTCGATGCGGATGGTGGTCGACCTGTCCGACTACGACAAGTCGCGCTGGATCAACCTGACCGGCGTCTCCGGGCACGCGTTCTCGTCCAACTACACCGACCAGACCGACCTGTGGGTACGCGGCGAGACCCTGCCGTGGGCCTTCACCCGTGGCGCGGTCGAGGCGAGCCGTGAGCACACGCTCACGTTCACCAAGCCGGACAAAGAGAACTAGCTAGAAGGCTTCTTCGAAGGCGGCGAAGAGCTCGGGCGGCCAGGTCCAGATCGCTCGCTGGGTCAGCAGCAGAACGGTGCTCTGCTGATCCAGCGCGGTCGACCAGAGCGTTCCCAGGCCACCGGCCCAGCCGACCCGCCCGCCACCGACCGACATCCCGAACCCCCAGCCGACGCCCTCTTGCATGAAGCCGGTCGCGCTTGCCGCGGCGCTCTGCTCGGCGGTCAGCTGATCGGTGGTCATCTCCCGCACCGCGTCGGCCGAGAGAACCCCACCTCCACCGGACAGCAGCATTCGGGCAAAGGCATTGAAGTCGTCCGCTGTCGAGACCAGCCCGCCACTCCCGGTCGGGAACGTGGGCGGCACCAGCCACTGACTCTCGGCGGCGGTGTCGTACTCGTCATCTCCGAGGTACGCCGTCGTCAGCCGCGCGGCGTCCAGCGCCGTGAACCCGGTGTCCTTCATCCCCAACGGCGCGAAAAGCCGCTCGTTAAGGAACTCCCCGAGTGGCTGACCACTCGCCCGCGCAATCAGTACTCCGACCAGATCCGAGCTGGTCCCGTACTGCCACCGCTCACCCGGCTGGTACTGCAGCGGCAACGTGCCAAGCCTTCGCATCCACTCATCGGGATCCAGCGGCGTCCGAGGCTTGGGCGGCCCGAAAGTCCGCAGTTCCAGCTCCTCTTCGCGGGCCCGAAGCGCCGGGTTGTCCGACTCGCCGAGCCCGAGTCGGAACGTCAGCAGATCCCGCAGGGTAACCGCCCGGACAGCGGTGACCACGTCATCAAGCGGACCATCGGGACGACGCAGTACGGGCTGTGAGGCGAGCTCGGGGAGCAGGTCGGTGACCGGCTGGTCGAGCGTCAACCGCCCCGAGTCGACCAGGACCATCGTGGCCGCGGCCACGATCGGCTTGGTGAACGACGCGATCCGGAACAAGCTGTCCCGCTGCATCGGCGCACCGCTGAAAGCGAGATTGCCGACCACGTCCACCCGCGTCTCCGCGCCTCGGCTGACCAGCGCGACAGCGCCGGCCAGCACCCCGCTTTCGACGTACGAGGTGAGTTGCTTGAGCATCAGCCCAGGCCTCCTGCGAACGGCATCGTTCGCCAGAGTTCGATCGACGGCTTCAGGCCTTCGGCCAAAGCAGGCAGCGCCGGGAGCAGCGGAAGACAGATGATCAGTTGCAGCATCCGGGCCGTGTTCGCCACCCCGACCAGCCGCTCGTCGATTCCTGGCCGGCCCAGTGCAGCAGCGGTCTCGTTGTAGACCTGCACATGCGTCGGATCGAGCATCGCCATGTCCCACTCGACCGGGCCGAGCGTGGCGTCCTCGAAGTCGGACCACAGGGTCGGACCGCCGACCGTCGGGATCACGTTGTAGTACGGCGCATCGCCATGGATCGGCTGGATCCGAGCCCCCGGAAAGGCGGCCTCGAACCCGGCGCGACTCATCAACACCGGCTCGAGCACCTCCCACTCCCGCCGAACCCGATCCAGGTCCTCCGCGGTCAGCAGCTCGGTGTCCGCCGACAACTCCTCCAACCCAGCCGGTACTGCGGAAGTCACCGGAGAGAGCCACGGCAACTCCCCGGGATACTCAGCCAGTACTGCGTGCAGCCGCGCCGCGGAGGCGGTCCCGGCCAGGAAATCGGGTTCCACCGACTTGTCCTGCTCGACGTACTGCCACAACGTCATCGAGAACCCATCACGCTGCACCGGCTCGAGCGGCACCAACGGGCTGGGCGCGACCACGGGATGCCCCTGCTCGACGAGCCATTGCGCCACGTCGAGTTCGGTCTGCTGGCGTCGCGCCTCGACCGCCAGATCCTGCAGCGGCTTCGGCAGCACGACCGGGATGCGGGCCACGACCGGGGCCGGCTTCAGGTGCACGACCACCGAGAAGACGTCGTACAGGACCGTCGGGTCGGTGACGGTCAGGCCGAGATCGCGTGCGGCGGCAGCGGCGGCCGCGACTGCTTGGTCGGTACGGGCGGCCAGGGTCTCCACGTTCCAGGTCATCGCGCCATCCTGCCAGCGCGCCGACCGAGTCAGCAGGTCATTTACGGCCAGCCAGCCCAGTACAGCCCGGTCAATCAGCCGGGCGACAGCTGAACCAGCCGAGTCGGGGTCAGCGCCGCCTGGACCGGCTGGTCGTGCGGATCAGCCGGGAGCGAATCGACGATCTCCGAGTCGTGCACGACGGCCCAGACCGGCGTACCGGGGGAGACGCGGGCGAGCGCGCGATCGTACGAACCGCCGCCGCGCCCCAGCCGTACTCCGTGCCGGTCGACCGCGAGTGCCGGGCAGATCACCAGTTCCGCGGCGGCGATCGCCTCGGCGCCGAGGTCCACGGGTGGCTCCGACAGCCCGAGCCGCCCGGGCACAAGGTCGGCCGCGCCCGGAGCGACACCCCAGCCGAGGTCGTTGTCGGCGTACAGGACCGGCAGGAGCACCTCGCGACCGGAGGCGAGCAGCCAGTCGATCAGCGGGCCGGTCTGCGGTTCGGTGCCCATCGAGACGTAGACCGCGATCGTCCGCGCGTCGACCACCTCGGCTTGGTCCCGCGCGACCGCGAGCAGTCCAGGTCCGGACAAGACAGCGGATTGCTGCCGAGCGGCCAACAGTTCTTGGCGAGCGACCGCCTTCGAGGAGAACACAGCGTGATCCTAGGGACAGCGAGTGACGCACCTAACGTCACGGGTCCCCAACCTGCCCTAGTGCGCCGTGTCGGAAGTTTGGTTGCGCTACCGGCGCCCAGGCACGCACCTCGCGGCAGCGGAGGGACAGCCACGATGGAAAAACATCGAGGCTGTCCCTCCGCCACCGCGAGGCACGCACCTGAACACCGCTATCGCTAACCCAACTTCCGACACGGCGCACTAGTGTTGGGACATGAGCGAGGCAGGTCTTCAGCAGGCACAGGAGAAGATGCGCGCGGCGGGCGTCGCCGACGTCGCGATCACGGTCTTCTCGCACTACTACCGGTTGTTCGAGTCGGGCCAGCAGGGCACGATCCGCGAGGACGAGATCGAGCCGGTGGGCGAGCTGCCGCACCTGGAGCACCTCGATCCGGATCGCGAGTCGCAGCGGGCCGCGCTCGCGACCACGGTGGTGATCAAGCTCAACGGCGGCCTCGGCACGTCGATGGGCGTGACCGGGCCGAAGTCGGCGCTGCCGGTCAAGGACGGGCTGACCTTCCTCGACATCATCGCGCGGCAGATCCTGGCCACCCGGCAGGAGTACGACGTACCGCTGCCGCTGATCCTGATGAACTCGTTCCGCACCAGGGACGAGTCGCTGGCGATCCTCGGCGAGTACGCCGACCTGCCGGTGGACGGCATCCCGCTCGACTTCCAGCAGAACATGGAGCCGAAGCTGCTGGCCGACGACCTCACGCCGGCCGAGTGGCCCGCCGACCCCGAGCTGGCCTGGTGCCCGCCCGGCCACGGCGACCTGTTCACCGCGCTGGTCGCGTCCGGCACCCTCGACGCGTTGCGGGAGAAGGGTTTCCGGCACGCGTTCATCTCCAACGCAGACAATCTCGGCGCCACCCCGGACGGCCGGATCGCCGCCTGGATGGCCGAGCACGACGTCCCGTTCGGGATGGAGGTGTGCCGCCGGACCAGGTCGGACCGCAAGGGCGGTCACGTCGCGGTTCGCAAGTCCGACGGCCGGCTGATCCTGCGCGACAGCGCCCAGGTGCACCCCGACGACACGCAGCACTTCCAGGACACCAGCCTGCACAAGACCTTCAACACGAACAACCTGTGGATCGACCTCGACCGGCTGGCCGAGCTGATGGCCGGTCACGACGGGGTGCTCGGGCTGCCGATCATCATCAACCGCAAGACCGTCGACCCGGCCGACTCCTCCTCGCCGAAGGTGATCCAGCTGGAGACCGCGATGGGGACCGCGATCGAGACCTTCGAGGGGTCGCAGGCGGTGATCGTGGACCGGACCAGGTTCAAGCCGGTGAAGACCACCAACGACCTGCTCGTACTGCGCTCCGACGTCTACGACCTGAGCGAGTCCGGCGACCTGACCACCAACCACGACGGCGACGAGCCGTACGTCGATCTCGACCCGGACCACTTCAAGATCCTGGCCGACTTCGAGCAGCACTTCCCGGCCGGGCCGCCGTCGCTGCTGCGGGCCGACCGGTTCGAGGTCCGCGGTGACGTTGCCTTCGGCAAGGATGTGGTGGTGCTCGGCGAGGTCGAGGTGGAGGCGCCGGCCGGGGAACGGCGGGAGATCCCCGACGGGACCGAGCTCCGTGGATGATGTCTGGATCCGGCCGCTGGAGCCGTACGACACGGACGAGGCCGCAGGAGTTTGGTGGCGCTCCCGCCATGCTGTGGGTTCGCAGCTGCCACCGGCGATCCACTCTGAGGCGCAGGTGCGCGGCTGGTTCGCCGAGGTGCTGCTACCGGACGGGCAGAGCTGGGTAGCGATGGACGACGGCCGGATCGTCGCCGTGCTGACGCTGGACGGTGACGACCTGGACCAGCTGTACGTCGAACCGGAGCTGGCCGGCCAGGGCGTCGGGTCGACACTGGTCGACCTGGCCAAGGACCTACGGCCGGGCGGACTCGCGCTGTGGACCTTCCAGAGCAACACCCGGGCCCAGGAGTTCTACCGGCGGCACGGCTTCACCGAGGTACGGCGTACCGACGGCGCCGACAACGAGGAGCACGCGCCGGACGTCAGGATGGTGTGGGGCCGGCATCCCGAAGCGGCGTCGTGAGTGCCTCGCCTGCGGGTGTCCTGGCGTAGTACACCTCGCGGCCGTGGCGGCCGCGGTCGACGAGACCGCTGCTGTGCAGTCGGCCCAGGTGGTACGACACCGTCGCCTTGGACAGTCCGAGGCGAACAGCCAGGCTGTGGCCCGGCTGAGGAACCTCCAGTGCGGCGATCAGGCGATGCCGAGTGCCCAGTCCTTCGGAGGGGCTCTCCTTCGGTGCCCTGCCCGTGGCGTGAGGTCCGCTGATGACCCCACGGCCGCGGCAGGGGTAGCCGATCAGCAGGTTGTCTCCGGAGATGATCACTGCCCGACCTCGCTCGATCAGGGTCGACGGCGCCAGGACGATGCGGTGGTGGAGCCTGGTCAGGTCGAGTTCGAGCGGGGACTCGAGCTGTGCCGCCCTGCCGTCCCACGCCTCGCCGTCGACAAGCTCGAGCGCCGCTGAGGACATGCCGGCCGACCTCACCAGGTGCAGCCGATGCATCACGTCGGTCTCGGTCACTGACCGGATCACCGGCCAGGTGGGCGCCAGGACCACCTCCCACACCTCTGCCAGAGCTTGCTGGGCAGCGTCCAGCAGTGGGCCGCTCTGCCCGGCCCAGGCAGCCGCGACAAGCTCGCTCGGAGCCTTACGCCACCTGTCCGCGACAGCCGGTACTACGCCCATTCGGTCGGCGAAGACCTCGTCGACCGGGCCGAGCCGGTAGGTGAGGCGCAACTGTGCACGCAGGTCCGCGAGCGGAGTAGCGGCGAGGGCAGCCAGCTCGAACTCCGTACTGGGCCGGTACTGGTCGGTGAGTGGGAGCAGGAAGTCCGGTATCGAGTGCGTCGAGGGATCGATCAGGTCGAGCAGTAGCGTGCGGCTGCCGGGTGAGACCTGCGCCCAGCGCCGCGGTAGCCAGGCCGGAGGCTGGTGCGGACGCTGCTGGATCCGGATCACCGCCTCGGTGACGTGCATCAGCGGAGACACCGTGAAGCGCAGCGTGGACAACTGCTGGTCGTTCAGCCCGAGCCGGATCATCTCAGTCCTCCCGCGGCCCATCATCACAGCCGCGTGGGTCCGTCAACGAGAGTTCGAAAGTCTCGAATGAATAGCGGCCCGAGGTGTCGGCGGGGTGAGGTGTGGCACCGACCGGTTGGGAGCCCACGATGCGCCGAACTCGCAGATCAGTCCTGCTGACGACCACTCTGATCGCCGGCCTGCTGGGCGGGAGCTCGGCCCAGGCCGAAGTCGCCACCACCACCGAGGCCTCGGGTGGCAGTCCTGGCGCCGGGTGGACCGGACTCAGCCCGTGCGCGCAACCAGAGCTCACCGCCTACCTCTGCGGCGAGCTGACGGTCCGCCTGGATCGCGGAGACCGGCGCAGCAAGACTCTCGACCTGCCGGTCCTGGTGGCCGGCAACCCCCAGGCGCGGCGCACCATGCTGATGCTCACCGGCGGCCCCGGCCAGCCGGGCCCGGTCCTCGCGCCGCGTGTCCTTCGGGCGTTCGAGGGCATCAAGAACGACTACCGCATCGTGATGCTCGACCAGCGGGGGACAGGCGCGAACGCGCTGAACTGCCCGGAGCTGCAGAGCGAGCGGGGCGGCAGCGACCTGCGGGTGCCGAGCAGGGCCGCAGTACTGGCGTGTGCAGCGACTCTGGGAGCCGACCGCGAGCACTACGCGACGACAGACTCCATCGCCGACTTCGAGGACCTACGGCGGGCACTCAAGGTCGACAAGTGGGCTGTGAACGGTGTGTCCTACGGCACGTACACAGCTCAGCGCTACGCCGCCGCGCACCGGAGCAGAGTCAGCCACCTGGTCCTCGACTCGGTCGTACCGGTCGACGCGTTCCGTGGCGAACTGGTGGAGACCTTCGGCGAGCACGCACGAGTACTGCGTGACGTCTGCGCCGCCCCGGGCCGCAACTGTCCCGGCGATCCGGCTGCCGACCTGGCCTCGGTGCTCCGCCAGAAGCCGTCCCTCGGGCCGCAGATGCTGGAGGTGATCACCATGATGAGCTACGTCGATCCGGTGCGTTTCCTCTATGCCCCGGAGGCGCTGCATGCCGCAGCAGGCGGGGACGACACCCGGCTGCGGGACCTGATGGCACTGGTCGACCAGATCACGCCGGCCCCGGCTACGCAGTACAGCCAGGGAATCCAGGCGGCGACCCTCTGTCTGGATCTGGACTTCCCCTGGGGTGGTGCCCAGTCCGCTGAGCGCAGCAGGGCCCGCAAGGCCGACCGGGCGGTCAGGAGGTTGACCCCCGAGCAGCTGTGGCCGTTCAACGCCGCAGCGGCACGCAGCAACGGCCAGATGGTGATGTGCGAGAACTGGCCCAAGGTCAGGGATCCGGAGGTGCACCAGCTCTCCCTGCGAGGTGTCAACGCGTTGTTGCTGCACGGCGAGCGCGATCTCGGTACGCCGTTGGTGTGGGCGCGCGAGGCGCACCGGGACATCCCGGGATCGCGGCTGGTCGTCGTACCCGACGGTGGTCATTCGCTGCAGGTTGGCGACGCCGCCACCGTCCGGGAGACCGTCACGGACTTCCTCCTGCGCTGACGCAACTTGCTCAACGACTAGAGTCCTCTGGGTGAGACGGAGCGTTGACGAACATCTGGAAGCAGTACTCGGCAGGGTGCGGCCGCTGCCGCCGTTCGAGCAGCCGCTGATGGAGGCGCTCGGGCTGGTGCTCTGCGAGGACGTTGTCTCCGCAGTGAGCCTCCCTGGCTTCGACAACTCGGCCATGGACGGGTACGCCGTACAGGCGGCCGACCTGGCGGGGGCGTCCCAGGAGAACCCGATCGTGCTGCCTGTGGTCGGCGAGATCGCCGCTGGGCGGAGTGAGCCGATCGTGGTGACTCCGGGGACCTGTGTGCGGATCATGACGGGTGCACCGATGCCCCGCGGCGCCGACAGCATCGTGCCGGTCGAGTGGACCGACGGCGGAGCTGCCCGGGTCCAGATCGTGCGGGAGCCGGCGCTGGGAGCCTCTGTACGCCGGGCCGGCGAGGACCTGCAGGCCGGCGACAAGGTGATGAACAGCGACACCGTGCTGGGGCCGCGGCAGATCGCAGTACTGGCGGCAGTTGGTCGGGCGCGTGTGTCAGTGCGCCCGCGGCCGCGAGTAGTAGTCGTCTCCACCGGGGCTGAGCTCCGTGAGCCGGGCACCCGGCTGGGCGACGGGCAGATCTACGACTCGAACAGCTACACGCTCGCCGCGGCCGCCCGGCAGGCCGGGGCCGTCGTGTACCGGGTGGGCATCGTCGACGACGACCCGAAGAAGATCATGGACACGCTGTCGGACCAGTTGGTCCGCGCTGACCTGGTGATCACCTCCGGCGGCGTCAGCAAGGGTGTGTACGACGTGGTCAAGGAGGTGCTGACCAAGCTCGGCACCATCGACTTCCCCGAGGTCGCCATGCAGCCCGGCAAGCCGCAGGGCTTCGGGGTGATGGGCGACGACGAGGTGCCGATCTTCACGCTGCCCGGCAACCCGGTGTCGGCGTACGTGTCGTTCGAGGTGTTCGTCCGGCCCGCGCTGCGCAAGCTGATGGGGGCGATGCCGTACCGCCGACCGACGGTTCAGGGCGTCGTACTGGACGGGTTCTCGTCGCCTGCTGGGCGGCGACAGTTCGTCCGGGCCGCGGCCACCTCCGGCGACGAGGGGTGGATGGCCAGTACAGTCGGCGGCCACGGCTCGCACCTGCTGGGTGGGTTGAGCCGTTCGAACGCGCTGATCGTGGTGCCTGAGGATGTCACCGCTGTCCGGGCCGGCGATCAGGCCGAGCTCTGGCTGCTGGACGAGGAGACCGGATGACGGAACCTGCCGGGGGGCTGACCCACGTGGACGCCACCGGTGCCGCCCGGATGGTCGACGTCTCGGAGAAGTCGGCCGGCGCCCGGCGGGCCGTTGCCTCAGGCAAGGTGTTTGTCTCGGCCGAGGTGGTCGCGGCGCTGCGTGGCGAGGGCGTGCCGAAGGGTGACGCGCTGGCCGTCGCGCGGATCGCCGGGATCATGGGTGCCAAGCGGACTCCCGACCTGGTGCCGCTGTGCCACCCGATCGCCATCACCGGGGCCAAGGTCGAGCTGGAGGTGGCCGACGACGCAGTACTGATCGCTGCCACCGTCAAGACGACCGACCGGACCGGCGTGGAGATGGAGGCGCTGACCGCTGTCGCAGTGGCCGGGCTGACCGTCATCGACATGGTGAAGGCACTCGATCCGGCGGCTGTGCTGTCCGACGTACGGGTGGAGCTGAAAGAAGGCGGCAAGACCGGGCATTGGGAGCGGCCGTGAGGGCTCTGGTCGTCAGCATCTCCAACCGGGCTGTTGCAGGTGTCTATGAGGACACCACTGGTCCACTGATCGCCGAGCGACTTGCTACCTGGGGCTTCAGTGTCGACGGGCCGCAGGTGGTGCCCGACGGCGCTCCTGTCGGCGAGGCGCTGGTCGCGGCCGTCGCAGCGGAGTACGAGGTTGTGGTGACGACAGGTGGCACCGGGATCTCGCCTACCGACGAGACACCCGAGCGCACGCGAGCAGTGCTCGACACGGAGATCCCTGGCATCGCCGAGGCCATCAGGGCCTACGGGATCGCGCAGGGCGTGCCTACTGCTGCGCTGTCGCGAGGCCTGGCCGGGTTGGCCGGCAAGACAGTGATCGTGAACCTGCCGGGCTCCAGGGGTGGGGTCAAGGACGGTCTGGTCGTACTAGAGCCGTTGCTGCGGCATGCGGTCGACCAGGTGCGCGGCGGCGACCACACCCGGACGGATCTGGACTGATGGCTGTCGTGCACTGGCCCGTGGAACTCCAACACGGGCAGGTAGGGCTGAGACCCCTCAAGGCCACCGACGGCCCCGAGTGGAGCGCTGCTCGCCAGCGGAACATCAGCTGGCTCCGTCCGTGGGATGCGACCCAGCCGCCCGGTGCCGAAGACGGCGCTCGCACCTTCCGGGCGATGGCGCGGGACTGGAACCGGCAGGCGCGGTACGGGCGCATGCTGCCCTTCGTCATCACGTACGCCGGTGCTGCGGGTCCCAAGGCCAAGCGGCCGCTGGTCGGGCAGTTGACGGTCTCCGGGATCACCTACGGCTCAGCGCGCTGGGCGAACCTCGGCTACTGGGTCGACGAGCAGTACGCCGGCCGCGGCATCGTGCCGGCCGCAGTCGCGCTGGCTGCGGACCACTGCTGGTTCACACTCGGGCTGCACCGCCTCGAGGTCGCGATCCGCCCCGAGAACAAGGCGAGTCTGCGCGTGGTGGAGAAGCTGGGCTTCCGCTACGAAGGCGACCGGCCGCGCTTCCTGCACATCGACGGCGAGTGGCGCGACCATCGCATCTTCGCCCTGAACGCCGAGGAAGTCGGGCCCGGGCTGGTAGCACGTTTGCCCTGATCACGCTGCGTGCTTATTCACACCAGTCACACGAGTCTTCTTGCGACACACCGGCGCACGTACCGGACCTGACCCGCCCGGGGTCTTAGCGTCGTCGCATGGGGACGACAGGGCTTATCTACGTGGCGATCGTCGTCGCGTGGGCTGCCTACCTCGTCCCGATGCTCTTGAAGCGCAACGACGAGGCGAGTACGCGCCGCTCGGCGGAGAAGTACTCGTCGTCGGCTGCGCGCGTGCTGTCGCGGCAGTCCGACGTACAGGCCCGGTCGCGGTACGTCGTCCGGCCGCCGGGCTCGCCGGGCGCGGCCACGGACACGGCGCTGCTACAGGAAGGCGCTGAGGATCTGTCGCCGCCTGAGCGATACGTCCCGAACCGAGCCCGCCGGGTGGCCGCTATGCGCCGCCGGCGGGTGCTGTCGATCCTGACCCTTTCACTGTTGACAGTGGTGGCGCTGGCGAGCTTCCAGATGCTGGCCTGGTGGACGCTGGCGGTGCCGACGTCGCTGATCGTCAGCTTCGTCGTACTGACTCGCGTGCAGCTTCGCCGGCAGGCCCGCGAGCGGTCGGCGCTTGCCGCCCAGCGTCGCGTCCAGGCCGAGTCGCAGCACGACCGCGGCCCGGCGACCGCGCCGTCGCAGGCTCCTGAGGACCACGAGCTGACGATCGAGGTGAAGCTCCCGGAGACCACCCCGGAGCCCGTCGCCCCGAAGAAGCCCGAGCCGCGCACCGACGGCCTGTGGGACCCGGTACCGGTCACGCTGCCGACGTACGTGATGAAGGAGAAGGCCCCCGACCGGACGGTCCGCACGATCAGCCTGTCCGGCCCCGAGGTCTTCTCCTCGGCCCGCACCGCCGACCCCGAGCCGGAGGCCGCTCCCGTCGTACCGGAGCCCGCTCCCGCGCCCGTCGAAGAGCCGGAAATCCGCCGGGCGGTGGGCGACTAGCCCCAGTTTCAGACACCGGCCGATCGCGTGTTAGAGTTTCGCGGTCGCAAGGAACAAGCGACAACCTGGGGCTGTGGCGCAGTTGGTAGCGCGTCTCGTTCGCAATGAGAAGGCCAGGGGTTCGAATCCCCTCAGCTCCACCAGGCGGTACTTATTAGAACAACCGGCGAGATCATCGCCGGAGAGTAAGACCCGCAGACGATGGTTCGACGCAGATTGGCCGTTCCCGGCGACGGGGGCGGCCATTTTGGCGTCTGGGGCGGTTTCAGGGGTCGGGATGGCGCCCGGTCCATCCGGGGCGGTTTGGCCGGTGTGGACGGCGTGTAGGGCCGCGAACGGTTGGCGCAGTTCGTGCCCCGTGACCTCGTCTTCATCAAGGTAGAGCCGGTGAAAGATCGCCTGGTTGAGTAGCCGCTTCTGGTCGTCGTTGCAGCGGCGGTAGAGCGCCTGTGGATCTTCAAGCAGGGTCAGACTGAGTTCGATCAGACGGGCGTCGTCGGTGAGGTCGGGGACTTCCTCGCCGAGACGGTCTCTGAGATGGATGCGTTCGCGTTCGATGCCGCGGAGCCTCTCCTTGATTTTCGTCTGCGGCATGCTGTTGTCGGCAGCCATTTCGATCAGGTTGTCTTCCTTCGTGTCGAGGGTTTTGAGCTCGGATTGAAGCTGCTGCTTGAGCAGGCGGGCCGACCGCTGGTGATTCGAGAGAGCGGCAGCGACATGGGATCGGGTCTGCTCGATGAACTGCCGGCTGAATCGCACGGCGCTGTAGACCTGCTCTACGGCTTCCTCGACGCGCATCGTATTGATGTGCGGCAGGGTGCACTCGCTGGTGCGCTTGTTCACGCAGAAGAAGTATTGGTAGGTGTTGCCGCGCGAGTTCGTGGTGTGTTGGATGACGAGTCGCTGCTCCACCTGGCGTCGGTGGCAAGGGCCGCAGTAGATCGAGCCCTTGAGCTGGTGATGATGGGTGCGTCGCCGCTCGCCAGCCATCGAGCGGGAGTCGGCGATGACCTGCACTCGCTCGAACAGATCCTCATCAATGAGGGCTTTGTGACGACCTTCGATCCATTCGCCCTTATATGTAACGAACCCGAGGTAGTAGCGGTCGCGCAACATCTTGGACAGCTTGTTGATCGAGACCTGCTGACTCGGAGTCTTCCGGGTTGCCCGGGTCCGCAGTCCTCGGTCGTACAGTTCGTCTGAGAGGTCGGCCAACGTGTAGTCGCCGGTCGCGTACAGCTCGAAGGCGATCCTGATGAGAGGTGCACGGACCGGGTCAAACGCCACGGTACGGATCTGGCGGAACTCGAACTGGTCGATGACGTTCAGGTAGCCGAGAGGCGCGAGGCCGATGGTCCCACCGTTCTTGGCCTTCTGACCCATCTTGTACGAGATGTCAGCGCCTGACTCCTTCGACTGATACTCATTGAAGGTGGCAAGTATGCCGTGCATGAGCTGCCCGACAGGCGTGTCATCGATAGCCTCAGTGGCGGAGATTACGGATACGCCGCGCTTCCGAAGACCAGCCATGACAATCGCATCGTCGTAGCGGTTGCGAGCCATGCGGTTGAGCTTGTAAAAGATGATGATGTCCACGTCTTTGCGCTCGCGGACGCGGGCCAGCATCTGCTGGAACACGACCCGCTTACTCATCTCTGTCGCCGACTTACCCGGCTCGACATACTCATCGATGATGACAAGATCCTGCTGTTCGGCTCTGCGGTAGCAGGCCTGGCGCTGCGCCGGCAGAGAGATGCCTTCGGGGTCGTAGTCGGTATCGACCTGATCCTTCGTAGAGACTCGCAAGTAGATGACAGCCCGTCGTCCGACCAAGGACTCATCGGCCTCGACCGTCTGACCGGTGCTCACATCAAATGCCTGAACCTCGAAGTCGAGACTCTGGGATTGCAAGAAGTACCGATCGTCAGGCGTCGGCAAGTAGGGGCTGTTCATGGTGATCTCCGGTGGTGGTGTGGCTGACTGGGAGTTAGTTCATGTGTGGTGGGCCGTTCGATGGTGGAAGTAGGTTGAATGGGAATGACAACACTCGTAGGAGGTCGAGATCTGCTGCGCGAAGCAACTTGAGGACGTCCAACTGACCCGCGGGAGGCACGAATCGGAGCTGTGGATAATTCGGATCGGTGCAGCTATTTACTGCCGCAGCGTGACCTAGAATTTGAGCGTAAGCACGTGCGCGTAGCTGCTGCTTAACAGATTGGGGGAGACTGCTCAAAGTGCGAGCGAGGTCGCTTTTAAGCAGGGTGTCCCGGGTTCGAGCCCCGGTGGACCCTCCAGAGGTGAGCGGCGCGAAATTCGTGCCTTCACCTGCGGATAAATCATCAACTGCAGCCAATTTGCCTAGCAGCAGTGGCTGCTCGTTACTGCCAAACAGCTCACGTTCAGCTCTGCCGAGTGCTTCTGTCTGCCCCTCGATGTCGGCGTGCTGATAGAGTTGCTGTGTAGTGGTCACGTGGGCGTGGCCAAGTATTAGCTGCGCATCTCGCACGGGGACTTTGAGGTTCTTGAGAATTGTTGCGGCGGTGTGCCTGGTGTGATGCACGCTGATGTGGCGCAACCCAGCTCGCTTGCGGACGTCTTGAAACTCTCGGTAGAACCGTGATGGCTCAACTGGTGTGCCAGCACTACTCAGGAAAACGAGTCCTGTGCTGTCTGAAAGCCTGGCCAAAGCAGTCACAGCATCGCCGCCGCTTCTCTGTACGGCGAGTGCGGCAAGGGCGTCACGGATGACGTGTGTCAAGGGAAGGTCGCGTTGCCCCGCTGATGTCTTGACGGGTCCCACTTGGATGCCGCTGTCGAAGCGTTGGAGTTGCTGCCGGATGTGTATGCGGTTGTTTGTAAAATCGACGTCGCACCAGCGGAGTCCGAGGACCTCGCCTCGGCGCATGCCATACAAGGTGAGCATGGCGAATCCGGGGAACCAGCGATGGCTGCGGGCCTCGATGAGGAACCGTGCTGCCTCCGCGATGGTCCATGGAGCGATGGGTTTCCGTTCCCACGCGGGGATCTCTACGAGTTTGGCGACGTTGCGCAGAAGAAGTTCTTCGCGCTCTGCTCGGCTGAGAGCAGCTCGGAGCACGCCCCTGATCTGTTGCACCGATCGGGCGGAGCGTCCACGTTTCAGTTCGTCGTTGAGATAGCGCTGTACGTCCTGAACTGTAAGTGCGGTGAGGCGGGTCAAACCGAACGCCGGCCGCAGATGCAGGCGGACGACGGTCTCATACAGCTCGATAGTTCGTGGGCGGTTCTTGGCCCGGACGACGTCTGCTAGCCAGTAGTCGAGATAGCTCCCGACCGTCCATGTCTTGTCTGGGCTGCGCACGCCCTTCTGCGCGTGCGCCAGTCTTGCCGTCAGCTTCTCGTGTACCTGCTGCCGCGTTTTCCCGTACACATAACTGCGTTTGCGTCGTCCGCTGGTTGTGTCGACATAGAGAGCCCCAACCCACAGGCCGTCGGCGCGCTTGTAGATCGAGCCTTCGCCGTTAGCGTTTCTAGAGGCCATGCCCACCTCCTTCGGATCGGAGGTCAGCAACGAAGGCGATGAGGTCTTCTGTCGGAACCAGCCTGCGCCGTCCAATCTGCACGGTCTTGAGGCGTCGCTTGTTGATGAGCTGGTAGAGCGCCCAGCGGCTGATGCGAAGCGCATCAGATGCTTCAGTGACGGTGAGCAGCAGCGACGAACCGTCGAGGGGTAGGCCATCGTTCGCACGTTGCTCGGGTGGGATCGTCGAGGTATCACGATCCATCACGGACAAGCTCCGGGTATTTCGGCTTAAGTTGTCGGCCGTAGTTGACGAAGGTACGCACTGGCTGGGTGAACTGGTCGTGGACTGTCCGAAGACCAGTTTGAAGAAGGCGTACAGACACGGCAGCTACTGACGCCTCGAAGTGGTTCGCGAGGCACAGCGGAGTTTGAAGACCGTTGCCCCATGCCGCCTTGAGGTGTCTGCGCGGGAGCAGAACACAGCCTGCGAAGTAGTCGGCGGCTGCCTCTGCCTGCTGCTCTGGTGAACGGATACGGTCGCCGGTGTAGAGCTTGTCTGTCTGTCCGTGGTCGATGATGTGCTTGAACTCATGCATGAGGGTGAATCGCTGACGCCGGTGACTCTCGCCCCTATTCAGAGTAATGACCCACTCTTTGCCGCTCCAGTAGCTGATACCACTGGTCGGCAGAGGCTTGTATACCACCTTTATGCGCGGTAAGTCGCCGACGATCTCTGTCGGGACCGGCCCTTGTGTGATATCGAATAGCTCAAGCAATCGGTTTGCCTGGAGTTCTGCAATACGCTCGGCTTCGCCGAACGTCACGTTCCGATGAGGAATCACCGATCGGAGAGTCCTAAGGATGCTTGGCTGCTTGATTTTCTGTTGGTGTTCCATGATTGAACCCTCCTTTCGGTTAGTTGATGGTTGAGAGGTGCTAGCCTTCGTCCTCTCCGTTCGATGGACCGCGTGGATCATGTCCGTACGGCTTGGTGATTTGCTCGAAGACTCCTTCGAGGATGGCTCTGTCCTTCTCTGGGATATTGCTGTACTTTGTGCGGAGGTAGTAGTTGAAGCTTGGGAGCTCCTTCTCGGGGACAAGGCCGGCGCAGACATAGAAGTCCGTAACGGGGATGTCGAGTACCTTTGCAATTGCAGCGAGGCTGTCGCCTCGGGGGGATGAGATTCGTCCTGCCTCTATGCGCGTGATGGTCGCAGGGTCGATATCCGCCCGTCTGGCTACCTCTGTCGCTGTGAGGTGCAACTCTTGGCGACGCTCCTTCATGCGTCTTGCGAGTGTTTGTGCGTGCATTTGATCCATATAGGTTCACCTTCCTTAATTGTTTCCGTGTTCTATTATCTGCCGTATGGTGAATCAATTCAACGGCATTGGAAGTTTCTACAACAAAGATCGATGACCGCAGGAAAGCCTGGCCTGCTTTATGTTCCTGGGATCATTGGGTGGGAGGCGGGCGCGTAGGCGCTCCTGCCTCCCACCCGTAGGGGTGTCCCGCTCAACCGCTAGGGAGCGGGACGGATGGACCGAGGAGCGTTAGCTCGTCGGTGGGGACGACTCGGCGGCCTTCTTGGCTGTCGTCGTCTTCTTGGCCATGGGAGCGGCTGTCTGGGTCTCAGACCCAAACAGCGATTGAATCGCTTCCCGTTGTTCGGCGGCTTCACGCTCGATCTCCTCGAGCGCCCTGGCAACCCGAGCCTTGAAGTCTGGCTCGGCCTGCTTCTGCTCGACGTACGTCCGGAGTCCCCGGACGCAGGCATCCCGCAGGGAGATGCCGTCCAGCTTTGCCACCATGGCGGCCTGGGAGTGGAGCCCGTTAGGCAGCTGGACCCCGATGGTCTTGTAGCTGCCGGGCGGGCCGGTGACCTCGCTCATGGCGAGTTACCTCCTCGGTGTTGGTGCAGCCGGCCATCCCTGTTTGGGATGACGGGACGGCTGCACGGCACCGACGAGAGTCGGTTTCCGTTTCGAGTTGTCAAAGTGCGCAATGGCGGGCTAAACCCGACCGTTGAACACCCAGACCCCGCCGGGATGATCGGCAAAGCGCACCTCGCCGCTGGTCTCCATCTCGTGCACCATGTGCTCAAGGTCGATGCGGACGACGTCGCGGAGCCAGTCCGGTAGCTTCTCCAGCTCGTCCTCGCCGTTCAGCTCATCGACGATGTGCTGGGCGTAGGCCTCCCGGTTCTCGTAATCGCCGAAGTAGGCCGTTTCGAAGCGTTCGAGCGTGAAGATGTCGCGGGTGTCGCTGATCTCCGCCCACGCGGAGAAGGCGAGGCCGTGTTCGGTGATGCCCTTGCCGAGGGCACAGACGACGTCCAGTGACTCGTACTCTGAAAGCGTGATCTGGCCGAAGCCGTCCTGGTCGTGGATCGCCCACTCTTCGGCGGCTTCTCCGGTCCAGTGGGCGTGCAAAGACCGGGTGAGGATCTTGCGGATGTCGGCCTGAATTTCCTCGAGGTCCTGACTGGCGTCGATCCAGTCGCCTATGTCGTGGCCTTCGTTGTAGTCGACGAGGGAGCGGACGTAGATGCGTGGGCGGATGCGTCTGTCGGCCTCGTTCTGTTCGGGATCGCCGGCCAGGAGAGCGTCCCGACGATCTTGGAGCATCTGTTCGTGCTCGATGAGGCCTTGGGCATCTTCTTCATTGAGGCCGTAGCTGACGTACCGTTCCAGCTTCTCGCGGTTGACGCGCCGCTCTTCAGCTGCCGCAGTGCGGGCGGTCTCGATTTCAGCTTGCTTCTCGGGGTCGTCAGTGCCGTAGCTGTTGACAGCTTCAGGGTTTGGTTGTGATGGGGGTAGGTGTTCACTCATGTCACCTCCTTTCGTGGTTAGTCGGTTGGGGCGCGGGAGAGCTGGCCGTCATGCGGCCGTGCTCTCCGAGGATCGCCGGGCAGTGTCGATCCGGTCAGTCGCAAGCTGCGCGAAGTCCGGATTGAGTTCAATGCCCAGCCAGTCCCGGCCGTGCTTCTCAGCAGCGACGGCAGTTGTCCCGGCGCCCATGAAGGGATCAAGGACTATTGCTGGTTCGCTCGGTGATTCACACGTACACGTCGCCAGCAACGTTCCGCGGATCGCCGTCGCCCCGAGGCGTCGCGTCACTCGTTGGTGTGGTTTGAAGCAGTTGGAGCAACGAGCTTCCGGACTGCCGGCAAGGATGGCCCGTTCGGCTAGTCGCTCTGGGAACGTCGCAAAGTGTGCTCCGCGATACGTCGACGTTGGCAGTTGCCAGACGTCCCCGGGGTTCTTGCCGAGCGGATGCCCGACAATGCCACGTTGCTTCATGGACACCAATCCACGGATGTTGTCCGTCGAGCGCGCCCGCCACTCTTGCGGGATCGAATCCCTTGCCGACGCTTGCGGGGTGCTGGGTTTGCTGGTGTGCGGAATCCGAATCGCGTCCAGGTCGAAGAAGTACTTTCGCTGTTTGGTGAGTAGGAACACGACTTCGTACGTGGTCGTCAGCCGATCGGGAACGCTGCTCGGCATTGGGTTGGTTTTGCTCCAGATGATCTGGTTGCGCACCAACCAGCCGTCTGCCGCAAGGGCTGCTGAGAGTCGCGCCGGCCCCAGAAGCAAACTCTTCCTCGGTGAGCCTTCCCGTTCGTGGATCGAGTAGCGGTCCGCCACGTTCAGCCAGAAGGTGCCCGTTGGAGTGAGAACTCTTCGGACTTCGGCGGCCACCGCGGTGAGGTTGCTTACCCATTCTTGGATGCTCGACTCCTGTCCGAGTTGGCCGCCAACTCCGTAGTTCCTCAACTGGTAGTACGGCGGCGATGTCAGCACCATGTCTACCGATTCCGATGGCAGGAGGCGAAGCTGATCCAAGGCGTCGCCGACGAAGATGGTGTTTCGGAGAGGCTTGTTCATGCGGCACCCCCGATCACGGTTTCGACTAGCTGATCAGTCGTGATTACCCGGAACAGGTCCTTATCGAGACGAGCAACGCGGACCGCCTCGGCCAGTTTGTTCGCCCTGGCCCTGTTGGGCACAACCCAGAGGATGCGAGGGAAAACATCGTGAGCATCTTGTTCGATGCCGCTACGGCGGTAGTCCTCGTACAACTGGCACTTGCGGACAACGGTAGGCGGGTGTTCGCTGCCGAGATCGACTTCGAGGAACCAGTGGTCTTCGAAGTCGCCTTGAGCGGTCACGACAGCGAGATCTGGGCGAATCAGCCTTCGCGTGCCGCCGGCGCGTGGGAAGTATCTCCAACTTCCAGGTTCGACTTGGACGGTGACAAGTTCGAGGTCACTTGTACGTGTCGCTCTGACCAGCGCTATATGAGTGTCTGCGACAGCGAGTGTGTGTTCGAGGAGTCGGACAGAGGGTTCGCGCTGACGACGCCGTGTCCCGTTGCCAAGGTCGATTTGTAGGAGTCGATCACCGGCAGGTGCGAGTTGCCAGACGTAGCTACTCGATCCGGCGTGGACCCCGCCGACGCGGCGATCCAAGTGGTTGATCAACTGGAGTGCATCGAGTCGTTTCAGGACTCGGTTGGTGCTGCGGGTGGCGGCCAGCGCCGAGCCATGTCCGGTGAAGTGCAGCTGCTCGACGTGCTTTGAGGTGAGCAGTCGATGAGTCGAGATCGATTTCAAAATTTCCAGATCACGAGTACTGATGCTGCTCTGGAGACTGGCGAGGATACGTCGGCCGGTTCGCTTGTTGGGGCGGGTGGCGGGTAGGAGGTCACTGGAAGTGGATGAACTATTCCCGACCACTAATGAGCGGTTCGTCGGTCCTGACCTGCGAGGTTCCGTCTCGTTCGGTGAGGCGGTTCGACGGTCGATCGGACGGTCTCTTCCTTCCTGAGGCACGCTCATGCCGACCTCCTTTTGCGGCCACTCTGACCGCTTCCGTCGGCTGGACCAGCTCCGGTTTGGGCAAGTTCTGCCAGATCCTGTTCGACGTCATCCAGCGTTCGGCCGAACTGCTCGCGGCTGCGCTTGATCAGGACATCCGGGTCGTGGATCGCTGGTGAGAGCGGGAAGGTGCGGCCCGCCGCGTACGGCGTGGTCTGCCCGTCCTTGGTGGCGAGGCTGGCGTAGACGTTGAACGCTGGGAGGGCGGTCAGATCTTCCGCCGTGATCTCGGCGTGCCCCTTGGCGAGGAGCGTTGCGTCATCGTGTGCGAGGTTGAACAGAATTCGGGAACGAACGTTTCCCAGGAAGCCGGCACGAAGACCAGGTGAGAGCTGACCAACGTACTGATGTGCCATGACGAACCCCGCTCCCATTCCGCGGGCCTGGGCTAGTGCGTCGGCAAGGTCTGTGGGCATCGCGATGTAGTCCTGGACCTCGTCGATGACGGCGAGGATTGGTGGACGTTGGCTTTGTGGCAAAGCGACCCGACGTTGGATGGCGTGCCACAGTTCGGCGACTATCAACGATCCTGTCAGCCGTGCGGCCTCGGCTCCGATGACTTGCTTCCGGAGGGGGACAAGCAAGATCTTGTTGCCGGACAAGACCTCGTTCATCGTGATGCGCGGTTTGCGTTGCCCAACGACAGCCCGGAGCCCGGGGTTGATGAGGAGCGGCCGCAGCTTGTTCTGAAGCGGCGCGATGACGTTCGCACGGTTCTCATCCGACATCGCCTCGTACCACTCCCAAAACGGCCCGAGGGCGATTGGATCGGCTGCGGCAACTCGGCGGACAATGGAGCGTCGAAAGCCGGTGTTAGTGAGGAGCAGCGGCACCATGGCAAGGCTCGCGTCGCCTCGTCGTGCCAGAGTGAGGAGGGCTGCGTGCAGAATGTCTTGACTGCGGACGCCCAGCGAGTCTCCGTAGAGGGAGCGGAACACGCTCAGCAGACCTTCGACCCGGCTCTCCGGTGATCCGGTACCGACCAAGGGATTCAAGCCGAGGGGAGCTTCGCTAGTCGGGTCGAGTATGACGATGTCGTCCCATCTGCGGTGCGGCGTTCTCGCGAGAATGTCGAGAACCAGGTCGCCCTTTGGCTCGATGACAACGACACCGCGACCGGCTTGGATATTTTGCAAAACAATGGAGCTTAAAAGGGTTGATTTGCCTGTTCCGTTGGGGCCCAATACCCAGGTGTGACGAAGCGACGCACCGACGTCTAGCCCAATGGCTCGCGTATGTCCCGGAGCAGTTGCTTCGGCCACGACAAGATCAGGCGTCGCTGAAAGAAGGTCGGATGGAGGTAGGAGCCGAGGGTGGATTCCTGGCACGCCGGGTAGATCGGAGTCTCCCATCGGCCACGCAGTCAGTCCGAGAACTTCTGAACTATTGAGGGCCATCGGCCACCACCAGGGGCTTGATGCGGCGTTGAGTCGGCGTGCTCGATCCGGCACAAGCCGCAGGTGTGTACCTGGTGCATCGAGAGTTCGTGCAGCAGTCAGGAGACCGGCCATCAGGGAGCGGCGACGCTGCGGTGAGGCGGCGTTGACGCCGAAACGGATCACGCAGTCGAAGCCGGATTCGCTCTCCTTGACGCGCTGGGCGCTGCGGCCCTCGGTATCCGACCGATGTGCCGGCGTGGTGCCGAAGATCCCAGCCGAATGTGATGTTGGCCGAGTCGGGATCACGCGAGCGGCCTTGCGAGGACCGAGCACAATCTGAATCACGGCGTGTTCGGTGCCGAAGACGCGATGCAGAGCAGCTAGAAGAGCGCGGGTTGACGGTTCCGGATCGCCGGTGCGAAGTGCCCTTGTACGGCTGCTGATCCGTAGTGCTGCGGCGTGCGTGACCTCAGGTCGGTAGACGTCGTCAGTTGTGATCTGCGTCCCGCGGATGGTCTGCTTCACCATGGCGGTGACAGAGCTTTCGGTCCTGCGTGGGACACCGAGTAGGTACTGCGTCGTCAGACAGGAGCGGACCTCCAGGACGAGCCGCGGGTTACGAGGATCACCGCTCCACAGGCGAAGAAGTTCGAGGACGGTGCTTGGGGCAACGGGGCGCTGAAAGTGGAGCTGTATCCAGATGAGTTCGTCGAGGTCTCTAGTCATCGGCGGTGTCCCGCGCTTTCGTGTTCGCCGGCGGCGCCGTCTTGGCGCTGGCGTCCGCTTCGGCCTCTGCTTCGGCTTGTGCCAGAGCCAGCTCTGCCAGAGCGCGGCCGAGCTTCTGCATGTCGGGTTTCTCGCGCCGGACGGCGCGCACTGAGATCCGTCGTTCGGGTCTGCGGGCCTTGCTGCTTCGCTTTTGGTTCTTGTTCATATGTCCCTCCTTTCCGTGATGAATTCGTGTGTTGCCTGTCTAGTTATAAATGCACGAATTCATCACGGCAATGGACTTCGCGGATTCCACAACACCGAAACGAACGTCACTCACTCTGGCAATTGGTTTGCGGATTTATGCAAGTTTCGTGTTGTGCGATTACCAACGGGATTGACGCCACCGAATGATGAGTACGACGACCCACAGCAGGATGCCGAGGATCACGCCACCGATGAGCCACGGCATGATCGGCCGCAGGAAAGTGACAGCTACGTTGAGCAGGATCGAGGTGGCGAAGAGGACGAGACTGCCGCGCCACAGCCACTGAAGCGGACTGGAGACGGGATCTTTCTTTTCGTTCATGGGATTGAGGTCCTTGGTGTCGGGCATGGCCGAGCCATTGCCGGTTCCGGGGGAGTCCTCACGACGTCCCGTACGGAGCGCTGTAAGGACGTACTACGGATGGTTAGATCGGCCGAGACCCCGGCCGATGGGCGACGAGGCTGGCGAAGATGGCACGCGCCACCGTCCCGGGTGGATCGGTGTAGGCCGCCTTGGTGATCTGAACCCGTTCGTCCAGCAAGCCGTCGATCTGCGTGCCACCGAGAACCACGGCATGTATGTCACCGGGGAAGGTAGCGATGTCGGTGAGCACCTGGTCGATGTCGTTATCGAACAAGCAAAAGTCGCTCAGAATGCAGAGAGTGGCGTTGTGTTGGGCGTAGGTCTCAGCCAGCGTGGTCGCCGCACGCAGCGACGGGCCGAGGTTGCTGTGGCCCCGGGCATCGGGTGGAACCAGAAGCCCACCTTGGAGTCGCTTGAGACCGGCTCTCGTTAGCGGAACTGGGGCGACATCTCCACTGGTTGGTGTATCGAAGTGGATGACCGCTCCGAGCTCGTGCTTGCCACCGCGCCGGGCGACAGCTTCAAACGCTCGGCGCGATTCTTCGTATCTGCCCGAGATGGGATCTGCGCCAACAGGCCCCATGACCGAACCCGAATCGTCTGCTAGGACGATCAGGAGTGTCGGCTCCTTAGATGGCCGGCCGGGGTTTCCGAGGGAGTAGCTGATCGGATTCCTCCGGACCCGCTTACTGGGTCCGGAGGTCCACCGCAGCTCGGCTCGAGGAAGCTTGCCCCTGAGGAGTTCTGCACGGATCACTTGCGATCACCGCGCAGACGCCGCCCTGTACTGGACGGTTTGCGTCCCACACCATGTCCGGCCACGCCGGGGTTCTTGCTGAGGGCAAGTTTTGAGAGAGCGACCAGGTACCACTTGGCGGCCTCGCCGCGGTGGGAGTGCTCGTCCCGTAGCGACTTGGCCATCTCAATCGCCTCGGCATGGCGGACGAACACCGGAGAGGCGGCGAGTTTGTTGTAGTTGGCAATCGCCTTCTTGAGACTGCGTTCCAGTGAGGCCAACAGATCAGCGACGTCATCGGCGTAGCTGTAGGTGGAGACGAAGGAGCCGAGCGCCGTGGCTGCGGCCATCCCGCCGAAGGCGATTCCCGACGCCATGCCCTCCACCGACAGCCTCAAGCTGACGATGCCCATCGCGATGATGACCACGACGGCGACGCTGATGAAGCCAACCATCTTCATGATGGAAACGCCGGCCTCCATGCCGCCGAATAGATGTCGGTAGCGCGCCTCGTCTTCACTGAGGCTGTCGGGGTCTCGTCGTCGTTGACGAGACATCCGGAGATCCTTGAGGTCAGCACCGGCTTGACCGCTGGCAACTCCGGCGAAGCCGACTGCCAGCGCCTGTCCGAAGGCGACGATGGGGTATTCGCCAAGGCTGATCGCCGCGCCGAGGATTCCGGCAGTATCTCCAAGTGCGAGAACGACGAGGCCGACGATGTACCGGTACCAGGCGGAGCGATCCCGTCTGGTCAGCACCTTCAATGTGTCAGTCGCGTGTTCGTAGCGAGCCTCTGCCTTGTCGATGCTTGTTCGGCCTCGTTCGAGGAGCGCCTTCTTTGCGTCCACCTGAACCGCGAGTCCCGCAGCTTTGGCCTGATGGGGCCGGACTTCGGCCTCACCCCGAGCAGCAGCCAATTCCTGCTGTTCGCTGCCGTGAGACTTGTACTTCTGCTCGACCCAGTACTCAGAAACATCGCTAGGTTGAGCGACGGCCGAGGCCTGGTCGATCTGTTGCATGTTCTCGTTGTCGGCCTCATCCCGAGCTTGTTGCCAACCGTCGTACTTCGGATCGCTAGCCATAGGGATCACCGACCCGTCGTGTAGTCGGTGACGACGGTGCAGCGGTCCGCTGCGCTACGACGACAAACTTCCTGCCAGTAGGCAACGAGGCTGTTGGTCAAAGCCGAGGACGGAACCCCGCCGGCCACCACCTTGCCAACACCAGCAACAGTTACTGATGCGCCCTTGAGCGGTGGGACGATGACGCGCTTCGCAACCTCGCGGGAATCGGCCACTGCGATCGGCGTGGTGATGCGCGGGCCAATCGTCTGAAGCCCGTCTGTCAGGAGGATGAGGTTCAGCTGGTAGCTGGACCCCAGTTGCTGCTGATACTCGGACGCCAACCGGAGCTGACCGAGGATGTCACTGTGAGCGGGCGAGATCTTCTTGATCGCTGCCGGATAGTTGGCTGACGCCTGCTCGGAGACGTCGTGTACGACCTTCTCCACGCGCCGCAAACGCGCGTTCTCAGTTGCGCCGGGGAGCGACAGTTCTCCGTCGTACAGGGCCACGGTTGCGGCACTGGTCGCGCTGAAGACCGTCACCGCCAGGTGACCGCCGCAAATGGCGGTGTGCCGGATCGTGTCTTCAATGACACCGAGTCGCTCGGTGCCGACGTCGGGCAGCCTTCCGCTACCACTGACGTCCATGTTGATGAGAGCCGCGATCTTGATATCCGCGGGGCAGGTCTTCTTGATCTCCTTGGCGCGGGCAAGATCGCCCGTGCCTGTCGGAGCAGGCCCACAGCTGGTGAGGGCCATAGTGAGGCACGCGAGGAGTACGCCTGCGGCGAAGTGACGCAGGCGTACAGTAAGTCGGGCCACGAGGGTGTTCCCTTCCATCTTTGATCGGGTGAGTAGGTAGCGGATTCGTGGAAGGGAGTGGTCCGAGCGCCAACTCGAACCACTCCCGTTAGAACCTCAAAGGGTGAGGCTGTTCCTGCGTCGCAAATTAGCCGCGGATGAGTGCGAGCAGGCTTGCGACGAACGTGCTGAGTGCGCCGAGAAGCGCGATGCACGCCAGTAGCCGACGCTCTGCACGGTGCAGCCGGCGATCTTCGGCCTTCTGCTTCTTGCTGTATTTGCGTCGCTTCCGATGGCTCATGCGTGTCTCCTTTCATCTTTGATCGGGTGAGTAGGTAATGAATCCGTGAAGAGGATGGGTAAGCGCCAACTCCTCCATCCCCAAGTAAGCGACCATCCTGTAGCCGCGGTCGCTAGAGAACTCTGGAAGCGGACCTTCGATTCACTATTGAGTTCTCAAAGTTCGAGCAGGTGTCGGCTTGGGTGAAGACGCTGCCGACCCTTGGGTGCTGCGAGAGAGGCGATGCCCTCTGAGCGAGGACTCTCCGGCGGATTCGCCGATAGACAGAACATCACCACGACCCACCGTCTATCGACGAAGACCGCGAACTTCAGAGACCGGGTGCATGACAAAAGCCCAGGTCAGAGCCTGGTTCCTCGAACTTTTGGGAGAACTTCGGGCGGGTTTCGACACGCCTCCGAGGCGGGGCAGCCGGAGTGCTAGCGGGGCGCTCGGGGCGACTGATCGTCAGACGACGGAATCTCAGACGGGTGCTCGGCCCGCTCACGCGGGTCCGGGTAGCCGAAGTGCTCCTCGAACGTGACGCCGTCTAGACCCATGCCGCGGTTGTAGGTTGCGACTGCCCGGATCTCCTCAGGCGTTGGGTTTTCAGGATCTGTTGCGTAGGTCTCGATTTCCGCCCTCAGGCCAGGCGGGAGCATGCCGCGTTGGTAGGTCCGCAGCGACTCGAATTCCTCCATCTCTTCGGGAGATGGAAAGCGATACTCGCCGTCCAGGGCAGTACCGACGGCCAGAACTTCAGGAGCGTCTGAATTTTGATCCGCAGTTACTTCTTCGTGGGGTATTGGGTGTTGCTCTGACATATATAGCTCTGCATTTAGTTATAACATGCAGGTAACAATTTGTCGACAAAGGGGAGCAATTAGCCTATGCTCTAACCCTTTAAGTCATCAACCAGGGGTGGGCTGTAGTGGTTGAAGATATGGGGGAGTTTCGCAGGGTCCTTGCGGATTGTCTGGAGTACCTGGCGAAGCATCAGGGTGCTCAGCGATCCAACCTGCATCAATTGCTTGAAGGGCGATTGAGCCCACTCGCTGACGCTCTCGGAGTCCCAGTGACCCGGGGCGCCGATGAGGCAAGGCGATCTCTCGGCGCAGCGCTGTCTGGGGTGGTCGGTCAGCTTGAACGACTGGAGAGCAATGAGCCTCTAACCCCTGAGCAGAAGCGACGACGCTACCGACTCTGCGTCGCTGTCACCTTGAACATCTTCAATGAGCCTGCGATCCGGACGATGCAACTTGAGCAGCGGCGCGCGTGGCTGGAGAAGCATCCGGATCGCACCTTGCGAACCAAGGTCAGCAGGGCGCGCGAAGAGTGGCCGCTGGCTGTGAATCAGATGGTTGACGTCATCGCTCAGCAATACATGGCGACGAATCCGGGTGAACTGGAGCGTGTGGGTAAGGCTATAGCTCAATCGCCCGCACCGCCGGTGTCCGGCGATCCCATCCAGCCCGCAGACGAGTTGAACGCGCCGAGTGGTCAAGATCGTCCGAACCGCCGGCCGATGTTCTGGCGAAGGCACCCGCTCCTCACGACGACGGGAATCGTGGTCGTCTGCACAGCACTTGCCGTCGGAGTGCCCACGGTGATCGACAACTTCAGCTCTGACCCCGGCGCTGCTGCTACTGGCGATCAAGGATCCGGTGACTGGATTCGGTCGACCACTACCGCAATAGGCAGTCTCGGAGGTGGGCTGGGAATCGCGTACGCCAGCGACCAGTCCGATCACGCTAAGACGGTTGCTGCCGAGCTCACGAAGATCACCGAGAGCGTCAGAAGCAACAAGACCGCCGCGGGTGTGTACGAGAAAGAGCAGAACGTTGCTTTGCGCGAAATTAAACAGGGAGGGGCCTACATGCTTCGCGGTATGGCGATCGATATCGAAGTCGAGGGCCTTGCTGATAGTGAGATCACCATTTACGACGTTGTCGTGAGGCCTGCCAGTAAGCCAGTCCCGCTCGGGACAGCGATGGTCCTCTACAACAGCGGCGGCGGCGACACGCCGCGAATCATGAAGTTCAACATGGATACTGATCGGCCCATCGCAAGGCAGGATGTGAAAGGCTCGGATGAGCCCGGCCCGCCCTTCTTCGAGGTAGAGCGCATCGGCCTTCCAAAGGGACATAAAGAATCGCTGCTAATGTACTTTCGTCCGACGAGTGTCGCGTCCGAGTTCGACATCTCGATCCTCTATGAGGTCAATGGAAAGAAGTATGTGGAGAAGGTCGATCTGGAAGGGCATCCCTTCCGTATTGCGCCGGTCGCGTGCCCGCTGAACATGCATGATGTTGTGAGCGCGTCGGAAGAGGCCAAAAAGATTGCGGCCAAGGAGTATGAGCACGCCTATAATTTCGGCTACGGTCCCGAGGGTGGCACGGTAGTGAGCCCCAAGAAATTTAGGGAGCTCCGATGCGAATTCTAAACCTTGCTGAATATCGGCGGGTCGTGGCGCTTATTGGTACAATCAGCGTTGGAGCGGTTGGCGTATCCTGTTCTAAGGCGCAGGATCATCCATCTGTGACAGAGCCGCTCAGGTATTCATATTTCACGAAATCTGATCTCGTCGTGATGGACGGAACTCGAGAGGTGGCCAGGCAGAAAGTCGCCTACATGAAAGATTATCGCGGCGCCGTCTGGACGCTGGATACGAAATATGTAGCTGCTGTCATTGATCCGAAACAGGGAACAATCGAACCAAGCGCGCGAAAATTGCTGGTGATTGATGCAACGAATGGTGAAAGCCGTGAGCTTGCCTGTCCAAGTTGTAGCTCGCTCGCGCCTATCGGGGGTAGCCAACTTGTTGCCATGGTGGATAATCAAGATGGTCCCGACTCCGTTTTTCGCTTCGACCTGAATGAGACACGCGCGCCGGTACGCTTATCTTTGAGCCTCCCCGCTAAGCAAAGCTCGCTCAGTTACCCCGTATTTGTGTCCGGTGTGGATGGTGCAGCGCTCCTTACTGGGTTGGATGGAGATGGGCACACCGCCTACTATCAGTATAAGCCGGATGGTTCAGCTATTCCCGTCGGATCGGAAAGCTTTGTCGATGTTCAATATAGAAGCTTTGAAGGCGGAGCTGTTACGCGTACGTCGGATGGACAAGTTCACTTCGCTGGAGCCGAAGGGCAACGATTGTCACCAGATGCTTGCGCCTCGGCAGGAGTTGTAACTCTCGGATCTTTCGGTAAGTCAGATCCGATTTTCACTGATATGTCTGTCATAAACCCGGCGAAGCATACTGCCGGAGTTGATTCAATGGTCGGAACCATTGATCTCTGGTGGGAGCGGAACGGCGAGTTACATGCGGTGATCTGGTCGGCTACATGTGACGACAAGCTAAAAGAGTCGTCGAAGCCGGCGGAGTGGCGTCTCGCTGGCAGTCGATGGATAAAGCTGTCACCTTCCCCTGTGCTAGCTGCACGTCCAGTCGGGTCGGGCAGAGTGATGCTGGTTAACGACTCGCCCGATGAAGATGCGGCGAGTGTGAAACTGGAGGTGGACGGCAAGGTGACCGTGGTCGCCCAGGACGCGCGGGTACTGTCCGCGCCCCCAGTAGCGTCGGTCGACCATCTAGGTATTAGCGAGGCGGATCAGCCGTCTTCACCGAGCACCACAGGTCCCCTTGCGGGGTCGGCGTTTGTAGGAGAGTGGTTCGTCCACGGCGGGAGTCTGACGATCCGAGCGGATGGGACGGCGACACAGTCGCATAGGTACGGATCGTGTACAAGCAGCAAATCTGACTGCTATGTGGAATCCACACTAGATATGCAGCTTTCAACGGATAAGAAGATAGCGACCGGAGTGGTTAGATCCATGAGAGTCGTGACGTACGGTGAAAATTCCCAGACGATACCTGTGGCGGCGCCAAAATGGGAGTTTGACCCGCCGCCAAATAGTGTGGGACAAACATATAGGTACCAATTTGTCGCGATAAATATTATAAAAGATCTTAATCAGCCGTCCGAAGCGACCCAGCCGTTTTGGTGCAACGCGACCAATCCTCCGCTGAACAATGGTCCGTGTGGTGCCTGAGGATGTTAACCGGTGTCCTGCCCGAGAGGTCGATCCGGAGAGGCTGCGGACTACTCACCACGGGGGTCCGGGTAGCCGAAGTGCTCCTCGAACGTGACGCCATCTAATCCCATATCGCGGTTATAGGTTTCGACCGCTCTAATTTCCTCGGGTGTCGGGCTTTTAGGATCGCGTGCATACGTCTCGATATGGGCCCTAGTGCCTGGAGTCTGCATGTCGCGCTGAAATGTTCGAAGGGACTCGAACTCCTCCAACTCTTCTGCGGTTGGATAGCGAGTCTCGGGAACTTCTGGTTGTTTATCCGAACTTGAGGATTCTTGTGCAGTTGGGTGTTGCTCTGACATATATAGCTCTGCATTTAGTTATAACATGCAGGTAACAATTAGTCGACAAATTATTTGGACTGCTCTATGCTCAAGCCTTTGAGTCGTCAACCAGGGGTGGGCCGTAGTGGTTGAAGATATGGGGGATTTGCGCAGGGTCCTTGCAGATTGTCTGGAGTACCTGGCGAAGCGCGAGGGTGTCCAGCGGCCTAACCTGCATCAATCGCTTCAAGGCCGGCTTCGACCTCTGGCTGATGCTCTTGGGGTTCCACCGGCCCGCGGCGCTGACGAGGCAACGCGGTCTCTCGTTGAGGCGCTAACTGGAGTGGTCAAGCGGCTTGAGCGGCCGGAGAGCAACGAGGACCTGACTCCCGACCAGAAGCGGCGGCGCTACCAGTACAGCGTGGCTGTCAGCCTGAACATCCTCGATCAGCCGCTGCTTCGGACGATGCACCTCGAACAGCGGCGAGAGTGGTTAGAGAAGCACCCAGACCGCACGTTGCAGACGAGGGCCAGTCGGGCGCGAGCGGAGTGGCCGCTGGCGATCAAACAGATGGCCGAGATCATCCTTCAGCAGTACATAGCAGCGAACCCGGGTGAGCTGGAGACGGCGGTTGCGGGTCTAGTCCAATCGCCTGCCCTACCCGATCTGCGTGGCATTGATCAGGAGCGAGCTGAAGCACTAGCGGCGAGTGGTGGTGCTGAGCAAAATCAGGAACAAGTGAGAGGCTCCGTTGAAGGGCCGCCGTCATGGCGCAAGCGGCGCGTGCTGTATCCGGTTGTGGCGCTTGCGATTGCAGCTGTGACCGCCACCGGAGTGAACATCATCGGCGGCGATCACGACTCCGGTGATCCGTCGTCGGCTTCAACAAAGGGGACGATTAGCCCCTCAAACTGCCAGAGCGGGTTCTGTGTTGCCCGCGAGTGGCCTCGCATCCGTGGATGCGATGGCGGCACTCAGGTGGCCATGAGTCCCGGTGGGCGAGACTTCACCTCGTTCCCAGCGGAGACAGAAGACATCCGACCGGCAGTGGCTAACGCAGACGGCGGGGGATCTTGGCGGCGCGGTCATCTGTACATGGTTATGTCGAGCGTAGATGGTGAGCCAGTCACGATCATGAACATGGTCCAGCATAGAGATCCAACGCGCCTGCCTGCGCCGGCTTGGGTCTACAAGCCGACCGGCGACTGCGGTGATACCTACTCGCGCGTCTACCAGCTCGATCTGGACGAGGACTCCTTGATTGACCTCGGATTGAACGGCAATCCCCAGGGCAAGGACGGTGACGAGGCTGTAGTAGCGGAACCACTTGGGCCAGCGTTCACTGTGACGGACCAGCATCCAGCGCTCATCCGCGTAGACGCACTTAGTTGCAAGGACAATTATTCCTGGACGCTTGACATCACATTTGTCCGCGACGGTGTCACAGGCACTCGCATAATCGGTCCATATCGCTCCATGGGCAAGGCTGAGAACACAGAGCTACACCAAGACGACCCGTACACCGGCAAGCTTTCCGGAGGCGTCACGCGGTTTACATCGAAGCCGACCGACAAGTGTTAGGGCGGCAACTCGCGAGATTTTGCATCGAAGGGGGCTCAATATGAAGCGTTTTCGAATCGCTATAACTGGTGCTACCTGTGCGCTCATGGTCCTGGTGGGTTGCAGCGAGAGCGAGCCGCGGGCCGTGGAGCATCCCGAGGCAAGGCCATCGATCACATCGGCGTCTGCGAGGGCCACAACCTCACCTAGTCCAGCCCTCTCGACTCCACCTCGTCCGGCCGGGCCGATGCTGATCGATGACCGAGGTAAGCCAGTCGCGAATCCTGCACTCGTCAAACGGGTTTATGACTTGTTGGAGAAGGGTGATGTTGATGCCCTTCTCGCATACGGGAAAGACGATTCGTTGTGGGACTACTGGGGCGTGCCGGACATGCTGCGTCAGCCTGACATTCGCGCGAGGATTATGCGGTCAATGACGGCTCATCCTAGCTGCGTCGAGGGCTGCACATACCCTGGATTCGTTGATACCGGATGGGACACGCCTGTTGCGATAGCGGACGGCAAGTTGCTCGGTATTACTCCTGAGACTGTGCCGCATCCCGAGAAGATCACGCCCGTCTACACCAGCAGTTTCGCGGGCTGTGAATGCACTTGGCTGGGGCCGACCGCCCCAGGTAAGCACTGAGTTAGTGGGCCAACGTCTCATGTCATTGGGAACCGTCTTATGAAAATGAGGCGCGGAATCGGTGCAGCGTTGATGCTATTCGCTCTCGTCCTCGCTGAAGCGTCGTGCTCGGCTCCGTCAGGTTCGCAGCCTCCCACTCCGGCCGCATCGGCACAAGAGCCGTCTGTTGCGGGATCGCCTTTTGTTGGTGAGTGGTCCCATCATCACACCAACCTGACGATTCGCGGCGATGGAACTGCCACAATGATTGGCCGTTGGGACGATTGCCCGGCAGACAAGCCTTGCTTCCTCGAGTACACCTTGCAGGCACATCTGACGAAAGACAAGAAGGCTTTGGTAGCAAGGGTGTCAGCCTTTCGTCTCGTCGTGTATGAAAACTCCGGGAAAGTGGTCCCGATGGCAACACCGGACTGGGGCGCTAGCGGGCCACCAAATGATGTCATCGGCACAACTTACAACCTGATATTCGCAGGACCGAATCTTCTGCACGATACAATTCTGGCCAATGAAGGGCTGGATTACTGGTGCAACGTCAAGACCTCTTTAAAGGGGCGGAGTCTGTGCGGCGGGTGAGCAGTGGCATCGCTGTTGAGCGTCAGCGGTGGACGGAGGTCTCACGCTCTGACAACATGACTCCATGGAAGATGACGGGGTGATTGGGGACCAGCTCGTCGCCTTTGCCGATAAAGCTCCACTCTTGATCGCAAAGGCGCGAAAGTTGCAGAGCGACGATCCGGGCGCAGCCGCCGCAGTTGATGAACTTCGTGTGGAGTACATGCGGTGGTACTCCGAGGCGATCAACTTGCTCGACGGCACACTGCGCGAGAGGTTTCGAGCCGAGTTCGAAGGATCTGATGACTCGCCTCGTGTGGAGGCGTTTTTGGGAAACCCTCAGACTCGCACCGTGCATGGATGGTTCCGGTCGGCCGAGTCAACTTTTGTGAAGCCTGTCGAACGGCAAGTCCACACCCTTCGCGAGATGGCCGGCGCACTCCGGTCGCCGCTGGAGCCAGAGGCCTCGCGCAGTCAGCGTAAAACCCGTCGAAATGCCCTTCTCCTCGGAGCGTTGGCTGCCGTAGTTGCGCTGCTTGTTGCCGGGATAAACCTCGCAGTTCGGCAAGGCTCTGGATCGTCGGCTGGTCCTCCGACAGTCAGTGAATCTCCTGAGATTTCGTCCGACGATAAGTCTCTCAGTTTGACGAACTACGGACTCGGTAGCCTCAATGGAGGGTTGGGTTTGGCATATCCTATTGACAAGATGTCACATATGCGTACCGCCGCTCAGCAATTGATCCAGACGAAGGTGCTCGCATTCGAGGATATGACTGACTTCGCGATGCGAGAAGTTGAAGGAGGTGCGTACATCCTTAATGGCCTAATGCTTGAAATGGGTCTCGAAGGCAGAAATGATCGTGAAGTAACCGTCTATGACATTCGCACTATCCCGGTTAGTAAGAACGTGCCTCTTGGCGCTGCCTTTATACTGCGCGGGGCTGGCGGCGGCGATACTCCAGAAATCGTCAACTTCAACATGGATAATCCGGCGCCAATCGCCCGTGGTGGAGCTGTAGCCGGAATAGATGGGACGGCGTCACCGTTCTTCACGACGAACCGAATCAGCCTGGCGAAAGGGCAGAAAGAGACGCTATCATTGTGGTTCGCAGCGCGATCCTACGCATCTGAATTCTTTGTAGATATCGCCTTCGAGGTAGCTGGTAAGAAGTATATAAAACGTCTCGATCTGAACGGTCAGCCGTTCCGCGTCGCACCTCTTTCTTGTGCGATGAAGCGCGAAACCCTTGGCCTCGGCGATGGATACGACCCGGATCTCAGCTCGAAGCGGTACGGGGCTTTACTTCAGCTTGTGAACGATGGAAGCACTAGGCCGAGTCTTCGGGAGCGCGATCCGAACGGCTTTGCAACTGCAGGATGTGACACGTGGTATTGGTGAGTCCGAGTACCGGGCTGCGCTGGAACGTCAGTCGATCTCGCCCGGGATGGGGCTGTTGTTTCCCTCGGAATCACGAGGCTACGATGAGAAGAAGAACGATCGGGAGGAAGAATGTCTCAAAGGATGGAAGTCCGGTTATCCGACGATCTCACTGGACAAGACATCCCTGAAGGTAGAGGCGAGACCATCGCCTTCGCCCTCGACGGTCAGATGTATGAGATCGACCTCACCAACAAGAACGCCGGGGTGCTTCGGAAGGCTCTTTCACCGTACGTCGAGGCTGGCCGGCGCGTCAGAACTTCCCGAGGGGCGAAGGTCCGACGGACACAGGTTGGCCCTGACGCCACCACTCTGAGGGAGTGGGCGCGAGCCAACGGGTATCAAGTCAGCGACCGAGGCCGCGTCTCGATGCAAATCCGCCAGGCGTTCGACGCCGCCAGCTGATCGCACCGGGGGATTGCATGAGCACGTCGCTGTTCGAGTTCGTGCTGAACAACGCTGCTGCCATGACGCGAGAGCGTATCGTCCGTGACCGTCTCTTGGGCCTTGATCCCCACGAAGAAACGTTGACTCAGAACCTAACGTCCCAGATCATCGGCGGCGTCGCGCCTGGTTCGCTCCCGGTTGCGATGAAGGAGATCGATCGACGCAGCGAGTCCCGGCTTTATGGCGCAGATCTGGCGCTGTGGATCCGCGGCCGCTCTGGCAAACTGGCCGGTCTTCATCTGCAGGCAAAGCGTCAGTATCCGGATGACACCTATCGCAAGCTGGGCTACAAACCCGAGAAAGCCAAGAGGCGCCAGATCGACCAGCTCGTTGTTGGTGCGCGTGCTACCGGCGCCGGCGCAGGCTACATCTTCTACAACGGGCTCACTGAGTCCCAGCCGGGCGGCTCGGCCTGCTGCCTGGCTGACTACTCGCCCACGAGAAACGGCGTCACCCTGACGACGGTCCATCATGTCGAACGGTGCATCGATGAAAATCCGAGGGAGACGCCCCGGCAGATGATCGAGGATGACTGTAACCCGCTCGGCTGTCTAGCGCGATGCGTTGGCCAGACGCCTCCACACAAGGAGGATGACCTCGCCGAAGCGATGCGTTCGTGGTACTAGACGCAAGGCGGCGCACCGGCGATGAATCTGGTTGGTGTGAGGTCTGCGCCGCCGTACTTGTCGAGCCTGCTTATCCAGCTTGGCATGGTGACCGAGGATGAGCAGCCCTTCACCGACGAACCTCTCCAGCCGGAGCTCTCGACAGGCTTTGACCGCGACCGCCGTGTCTCCCAAATTGCGCTCATAGACGCTGCCACTGTGTGAACTGTCGCCTGGGCAACCTTCACGCACCTCATGGGCCGGGCTCGAAATGGTGCATTGGCCTCTCGGATCAGGGAGTCTCGGCTGAGTTCCGGAGGTTCGGAGGCATCGGGAGAGCATACTTCTCCGACAGAAGGCTCGTCTGTGCGTACAGGGCGGCCTGCTTAGCCACATCACCGAGAACGTAGGCGTTGGTTCCCGCGCCGGCTACTACCGCGACAACGGGCATGAACTTCGTGGCCTTCTCGACCGGCACACGCTGACCGTTGGCGAACTGCTTGAGCAGCTTCTCGACCGCCGCCATCAGACGATGGTCTTCACGAAGCTTCTTGCTCCAGTTCTTGCGACCAAGGCCGGCGTTGAAGGCCGATGATGCTTCGCGGACGGCGAGGGTCTTCGGTGCTTGCTCCTTGTACGCGCGCAGCACCATCCGATCGATGAGGTGCCGCTGATCAGGATCCATTGCGTCAAAGCCGTAGGCGTACGCCACGCGAGTCGCGATGGCCGTACTGAGCACCTGCATGACTACGACATCGAGCGTGATCGCCGTGACGCCGCCGGCAACCGGCACGAGTGCAAGCACGCCGAGAGCGCCGCCCTCGGCAGCTCCGGCAGTCCGCCACTGAAGCACTATCCGACGAGTGATCTCGTCGAGGTCCTTGAGATCAAGTGCTTGCAGGTCCGCCAGGGTCGACACCTCGCGTCCCTTCGCACGGTGGTGCGCCAGGACCTTCTCCGGGTCCATGAGTTCGGCCGTCCAGTCGGTGACCAGCTCAAGCAAGTGAACGGCACCTTTGAGCGCTGGAATCAGGGCGCTGTCGAGCGTGGCTCCGGTAGCGTCCTTAACTGGCTGAGGTGTCACCTCGCTGATCTTTCGCCCGGCCTTCGCGGTCACGTCGCGCGCCGATGCTCCGGCCACATTGATCGCTGATCGCGCCTTCGGCGGGAGGAGAGCGCTGGGCTCAGATTCTTCGCCCAGTGTGCTTGCAGTTCTGTCCATCGCTTGCGCTCGTAGTCCGACATCTCCTGCGGCAGATCCCCCTGGCGGCTCACCACGAAGACGGTAGGGGAATGCAGCTATATGTCAAGAGTATTTCCGCCTCGGCCACACCCTGCTGCTATCAAGCCGGTCAAGGAACTGTGCATCTCCCTCGACCGAAGCTGTGCCGTTGGCCGGTGCTGTAACCGCGCGCCACAGCGGGAGCAGTACCCTTGCGACCTCTTGGTCAACCTCCCCGGCGTGGTCGACGCAAACAGACCCCGGATAGTAACGACACCGCATCGGCTGCCCCCTCCCCTCCGACTAACTGTCGGTCAGCGAGGCCGGAGCGTTTCACGACTGAGCTACTGCGCCTGGTCCTCGGCTTCGGACAGCAACCACTCGGCGCGAGCGAGCAGCTCGTCGAAGGTCAGAATATCCGGCTCGTAGAGGTTGCGGCGGTACAGCTCAAACGAGCGCTGCTTCTCGTCGATGACATTGCCGTTGCCACTGAGCAGCTGGCCGAGATGGCCGACGATCAGGAACGAGCGCGGGCGGATGAGGTAGGTGTCCGTGCCGAGGTTCCCGCCCTCAGCATCCTTGTCAGCGAACTTGTCTGAGAGTTGCTGCACCGCGCGATAGACGGTCTGTTGGACCTGGGTGACTCCACCGGCCAGTTCCTTGCTCGGCGCCCAGCATCCCGGACGGTAATCCCTGGTGTCGAGGAGGGCTGTCCGGTGGTGCTTGATCTCGGCGAACACCATGGACCGGATGACACCTGTTGTCCGGAGCATCCCGTCGGCACGTTTACCTGGGCCGGCGACGGAGTGACCGGCAACTACCTGCTCTAGGCGATCGTCATCCCACGAGGTCAACAACTGACCGGCCAGGCCGATACCGAGTACCCAAGGGTTCCGCTCGAGGAACTGTTGCCAGACCTTTTCCGGTCCGCCAACGCGTTCGGCCTCGGCGTCGAATCGGTCGTCTTCGTCCAGCAGCATGCGGAAGTTCGCAAGCTCCTCGCGGCGGTGGGCCAGCGCGATGACGTCGCGCGCCGAGGAGTCGTTCTGGATGAGTTGAGTCAGCTGCCCGCGCTCCTGGCGGTACAACTCCTCAATCCCATGCGGATCTTCGATAACGGCCCGCAGGATGTCGTCATCGACGACAGTCCGGTCGTCACCCTCGATCGGGACCTGGTCCAGCAGCTTGATGGTGTTGATGAAGCGGCCTGTCTGGTCGCGGTTGAGCTTGAGGATCGTCTCCAGTTTCGCGACCGACCGAGTGGTCTTGACCTTCTGGACCACCATCTGACGGACGACGCCTTGCTCGCGTGCCAGCATCAGTCGGACTTGGGTGCGGGCACTCTCGGACAACGTGACTACCTCCCACTCGAACTCGCCCACATCGAGCGGCTCCTCATCGAACACTTTGTTGACGTACCGCGCAGGCTGTCCGAAGTCTCGCGAGGTATCGAACCGCAGCGGGAAGCTCCGACCGATGTAGGTGCGAGTCGTCAGACGGGCCAACGCAAAGTCGGCATCGCTCATCCGCTCGTCTGGGTCGCTGAATGGATCACTCACCTGGGTGCACACCTTCGTCTGCCTCACGGTCCGAGCGCTGAACGTCCCCCCAGGTGTACGGTTCAGCGTTCAGACACACTACTCTCCGTCGATGCGAGGTACGCCAAATGTAGTGGCGTGTCGGCCACTGTGACGCAGGGTGAAGAAAGCCGGGTCCTGGCGATCAGGTCCGTGGCGGTTCCTCCGCTGAGCGGGGAGTGTCGAGTTTGACGACATCCAGACCAGCCGTTCGCGCGCGAGTCGACTGGCTGGTGTCGAAGGTGATGAACTTGATGGTGCGTCCGGCGAGCGTCTGGATGGCTTGTGCGCGATCAACGATCTCGTCGTCGTTGATGGGCAGCCGACTATGCCCCGGAGGATCCAGTACCAGCTCAATCGTCACCGCGCCCCGCGGTGATTCTCCGTCTTCCCTCGGGGATCGGTCGGCTTCGTGCAGTCGGCCTTCCAAGCCACCGACGCCGAGAACGCGGTCGATCACGGCCAAGGTGTAGCCGGCCCGCCAACGCTTGTGCGGCTTTCCGCTTCGCTTCAGACTGTCGAGCTCATCGATCACCACGATCGGTAGCACAAGATGCACCGGCTCGTCCCAGGCCTTCGTCAGAGCCGAAAGATCCAACGCTTCGAGCTTCTGTTCGTGCTCGCAGAAGAGGGTCGTATCAGCGACTACGAAGCGGCCGGGACGCATCCATCGATCGACGAGTTTAGCGAGTTCGCGAATCTCATCTTCGAACATCAGTACGCGTTCGTCGACCTCAGTCGTGAGCAGCCTGCCTTTTGGATCACCCGTTTCCATAGGCAACATGGTTTGCAGCGCCCAGTAGCGCCTGGTCAGAATTAGGCGATCGAGATCCGCCGCGCTAATCATGGAGCGGAGCATGCGCGTTGACTGGTTCGCCCAATCGATATAGGCGTCGTACTGAGATCGGATTGTGTGACCAGCTGATCGGGTGTTCTGGAGGCCAGCGCAGGTCGCGTTGAGCGTCTCAAGCAGACGCTTTCGATCCGTGCCAGGAAGTACTCTACTTAGCATCGCCCGATGCTGGTCTAGAACCACAGTACGCGCAAGTGCCGCGCGCTCTCATAGTGCACCTGTATGCCCAGTTTTGCGTCGGCCGGCCAGAATCCGTGCTCACGGCGGGCTCAGTGAGCGCGCCCGGTGTCTCTTTCTGCATCCTCGGCCCGCTTAGCTCTGGTGGCTGCAGACGGCAGATCGATGTAGGTGGCGCGCCGGACGCGCTACTTCAAGGCTCCCGCAGTTTCCTAGGCTTCGACAACTACATTTTCGTCGCCTGTGGATAACGCGGTGACCGATGCTCGACCTTAAACAGAGCCGCTACCAGCGCGGGCGAGGGACCTTCGCTCGGTCTGATCCGAGATCGACCAGCGGACGCCTTCGGGTGACTCTTTCCACTCGAACGAACCTGTCCTGATCCGTCGCCGTCGATGCGCCCCTGATGGCCTGACGTGACTGCTTGATCCTGACCTCGGAGTCGGCTGGCCAGCTCTCGTCGTTCTGGATGAGCTGAGTCAACTGCCCACGCTCCTGGCGGTATGCCTCCTGAACGCCGTGCGCCGCACGCGGACGAGGAGCGGGTGAAGGCTGGTCTAGCCATTGACCACAGCACGAAAAGCCTTGATGCTTAAGATCCTCCTATGGGGGGTTCGATCATGGAGGCAATTCGGGTTGGCCAACCTAGAACCTTCAATCGTACACAAATGATTTATAATAGTGTTGAGGAAGGTGCTTCGAGAAGATGGTAGAAAGACTGGATAGGCCCATCAGTGGACACGCTGTTCACATCGCGATCTACAAGTGGAAAGATGACGCGCCTATCGATCGCCTTGAAGAGGCGATGGATAAACTCCGCGGAATGGCTGATGATGTTCCTGGTATGCGCCTCATAACCTGGGGGCGGAATACCAATAAATGGGCCGAGGGGTTCACTCACGCGATCTTGATTCTTGGCGACGACGAGACCGCTATCGAGCAGTATCGTGCCCACCCATTGCACAAGGATGTCGCTGAATTCATCGATCTATGGGAAGGGTTTGGTGTGGGGGTCGACTTCAAGAAAGACTGAGAGTTCCGCGCGCCTTACGTTGGGGGGACCAGGTAGTGGGCGTCGAAGTAACGCTAGCTCGCGATGCTCGAATACATCACGAGCTATATCCTGATACCGATCTGAGCGTAGTGCTGCATGGACGCATCACAAATGCATATCGACGCTCCAACAAGGTCCGATTCTTCACGGTCAGAGACGTTAGTGAATCAATCCAGATCCTCCTTGATCGGTCTACCGTCGAAGAAGTGGTCTGGAATGCATTCGAAGGGTTGGAAATCGGAGTAGGTGTTGAGGTCAGAGGTAGGGTCGGACGGTCGAATAACGGCAAGATTTCCGTTTTCCCGACTCATGCGCCGGTCCGCCTCGCTCCATTAGGCCTACGGGAACTCCTGGCTGACGAATACAGCGGAGTAGGCACTCAGATGCTATTGAGCCGCCTAGAGAATCGCTGTAGGAGGTACTTAGAAACTCAGGGCTACATTGAATTGACGGCAAGGTACCTTTCAAGCTCTTGGCCTGAGGGGGGCCTGCAGGCGCTGAACGTAATCTTTCCAGGTCAAAGTCGTGTGCCCTTCTTCCTTGCAGTCAGTCCCGTGCCGCAGCTGCTTCGCGCCATTCTGGCAGTTGGACAGAGCGACTTCTTCACTATCTCTAGAACTTTTGCCACGAACTTTATAGCGACCCAGAACGGTGCGGAATCCGTGATGGCTGGGGCCATCCTTCTAGGGAAATCGGTCGACGACGCGAGTGATGTCGCGCTGCCTCTCGTCAAGGAACTATTACTGCACTACGAAACGGGCATGGAACCTGAACTCCGAGAGGAGTGGGAGGTTCCGCATACTGTCTCCGTCTCGAGTTCGCTGGATCGCGTAGAAGCCCGAGCGGGGCTGCATATCCATTTCGCCAGAGGATTGCAGGGCATCCGCGGCCCTGGCGACTTTCCGGTTACGGATGCATTTCAGATTCACTGGCGAGACGAGCTGGTTCTATCGGAAGGCTACTCAATGGGTTTAGGACGGGGCCTGTTCGCAACGACCTTGGTCCTCTATATTGAGAGGTTTCTGCCATTGCTGCGGGCTCAAGATAATCGACGAATTCGCGACTTGGTTCACCCCGGAACTCACGAGGAACAACATAGTGATAGTCCCGCCGGCAGCGAAGAGAACTGAGCTGGAGCTCCTCGTAGAAGGAGCCGACTCGAAACCTGCAGGTCTAGTGTCCAGCGTTGAGACTGCCTTCGACTCGCAGTCAGGTTTGATGTACTTGGCCCGGAGATATGAATTTTCGGCGGACTACGAGATCCCGACGGATATGCCCTCGACTGAGTGGATTCTCGCCACATTGGCCAACTTCGTGCGCGGCGAGTTCGGACCTGGGCGCGATACGGCAGTGCACATTCCCGCTCCGCCACGACCGATATACGCGAGTCCTGTTTCGATTCAGTGGGAAGACGTTGCTCTGCAATACCTGTCGTCATGCGAAAGAGAATTGGTTTTCAGCGGCTATGCGAGTGCCGTTGCGCGAAACTCGGGAGAAGAAACGCTGGCGCGTTTACACTCTTTACTCACTCATCCCATGCTGGGCAACGCCGCGAATGGAAGAAACGTTCCGTTAGATGTGTTTTCAGATAACCTTCGAGATAAAATTGATCAGAATGAGAGATTGCTGTTCGTCTTCCCTGGCTTCCCGTTCAAAGATCAGAATGACTTTCGGACACTAGGCGGCCCGACGGATTTCGACTTAGCGGAGATCGCCCTTCTGATACGTCTCCACACCCTCTCGGTGGCGATCTATCAGACGTATCATATGGGCGCAGACTGGCTGATATTGACCGATGGATCAGCCTTTAGCGATGCTTTGCGAGTTAGTGAGAGCGAGACCAGGGACTATCAGGAACGGCTGCGTACTTTGCGGAATACTCTTGATATTGGGCGCGCGGTATCGTTCGTGAACTTCTGGGATCTCCGTCGATTCGTCGATCAGCCAGAAGGCTACTGGCATCGACTGCTTGCCCATGTCTTTGATACTTTGAGTTTGGGTATTCTCGACCAGGACGCGGCGGTTGACCCTCTCGCAGTTTTGACGCGAGGCATGAAGCGAAATGTCAACCTCAAGGATCTCAGAGGAGATACATCTTGGGAAGACTGGTGGAACGTATTGCATTCTTCCCGAGACCATGCGGGTGCTGGTCAAGTTGATCTGTGGGACGAAGTGGACCGTGTCTGTCGCGAGTCTGCTATAAAGTACGCAGCCTTCAATCTAGCCTCCAAATGGGTCGATTTGGAGCGCCACACCTTCCCGACATCGATCCGCGCCACGATTCACGCCAAGCGCGGGCAATTAGCGGTACCGAAGATTGGTTCAGAATTTCCTTGGAATGGAACGGCCTTCATCAACGACGAGCGAGTTGGTGTGAGGTCGGTGTCTTGCCGGCCTCTTCATGAGCTGGCAGCGCAGGGCATCCCAATCGTTCCCTACAGGGATGAGACCGGAAGGATCTTGTTCGTGTCCCATTAGAAGACCCTCAGAAAGGATGGAGAGGTTTGGCTGTCTCGACAGTCGCTTTGCTAGTAAACGGCGTTCCGCTACGTCCGCGTACTTCCGTCGCCGTGATGTCTCGAAGCTTGGTTGCAGCATCATATACTCGCTCATATTGAGCAGGGCTCAAATTCGGAGTATTCAACGCTATGGTGGATTGGATCGCGTCGACTAACGAGAAGTATGCCGCGCGGGCCTGGTCAGTGAGCAGGAGGCCGCCTGTCTGGAAATACCATTCGTCCAGGTTGGTTAGCGTTGTCGCCATCGCAGCCGTGGTGAGATCTTGGTCTTCAGGTGTCTTTCGAATCTGCTGGGTACGGGCCCACAATGCTTGGTAGATCGCCAAACGCTGTTTGTACTTCTCGCCTTCAAAGGCAGCTGTTACGGTCATACGCGCAGTGCGCCAGGTAACCAATGAGCTGATGACTGCGCCAATCACTACTCCGATGAGAGCGAAGATTGGTGCTGAGGTGCTGGCGCTACTGACTACTAAACTTTCCGTAATCATCACGGGCGGATCCTCTCGGCGGCGAGCGCGAGGTGGTGCGACGACTGTGTCCTGGACAACGGGCGACGCATCCAATGCTTTCTACAAAGCATACACCGCTGGACATGCTGGAGCGGGCTTTTGCTGCGGGGGCTCCTGGTGATCTTTCACGTCGTCCACTGAACTGACGCGGGCCGGTCGCCGCCGCTTTCGAGGAATTCATTGACAGCCGTCCGTATTTCCTTCAAAGGCAGTTCAAAATTTCGAGGGAACTCACGTTCGTTGCCCATGAATTGGTATACCTCTACTCCTCCTGCAGAATTCCCTCCACAAGTCAGAAATACCCCATCCTCGCCGGTATAGCGGAGGCCTCCTGTGTCGCCCGGATGGACCTTGACTGCTAATTGGAGCTCGTGATCCGGAACGCCCGCCCTGTTGAGTCGGCCCTTTATGTAGATGCTGGCGATCGAGTTGTTGGCAGAGTGCGCTAGATTCTCGATTAGACGCATGATGTCTGTTGCGCTCGTGATCACGAACGGTCTGGCTCCGTGAGTTCGATCAAAATATGCTTCAGCTACAGGGAACGTGTCATTCCCGCCATCCGTTTGCGGGTTTATCCCATACATTAGTGGAGCTCTGACGGTGACGGCAATCTCCAAGTCGTCGGACTACGGTGAAACCGGACGACCTGTGCCTGAGGGGTCACCGAGACTTGGAACTGCTCGATCGGGGGTTCTCCTGCTTCGGACCAGTCAGTCAGCGCAGCTTCAACAGCATCCCAAAATTTCTGGGGCCCACCTTGCTGGACCGCCCACGCCCCAGGTTTGCCTGTGAACGCGGCGTAGGAGCCGTCGGGTTGAATGATTACGTGATCCGGCTTGTCGTCGTCGGAACCGAGTTGTAGGTACTGCGCCTCTGGTATCGCTAGTTGGGCAACTAGCTGGGCTGGCCCGTAGGTAGCGACTGCATCCGGACCGACTGAGGTCGGACGCGGGATCGATCCGTCAGCAAGGTCGGGAATGACCGCCGGTTCTGGGTAGTGCGCCCTGGAAGGCATGAAGCTGACATACCCGGGCAGGAACTGTCCCTCGGCTGTCCCGTCGCCGGTAACGGTCAATTTGACCAGTCCTGTTCCACCGAGCCATCCGGACAGTGTCACGAGGATGATCGTGCCCGGCTTGGACTGCGCTAGCCACGTCTGCGGCACGTACCTGAAGGAACACGTCGCGATGATGCGGTCGTATGGTGCTCCGCCCGATAAACCTTTCTCCCCGTCTCCGAGGATCAAGTGGGGGCGATAGCCGGCGCGGGCGAGAGCCTGCTGTGCCCGGTCGGCAACCTCCGAATCGAACTCGACGGACGTGATGTTGTCAGCACCAAGGCGATGGCAGCCGAGGGCGGTTGAGTAGCCGGTGCCAGTGCCAATCTCCAGCACCCGATCGCCGTCCTCGACCTCGAGGTCCTCCCACATCCGCACGACGAGACTCGGCATCGTCGACGACGAAGTGGGATTGCCTTCGACAAGCCCGGTGACGTCAGACGGCGTCGTCTTGCCGTCGAGCTGGGTGACCTGGGACGCGTCCTGGTAGGCAAGTGCGAGCCATCGATCGGGAGTCGACAGATCAGCGCTGGTTGGATCCCAAAGCGTCGGCCCACTGGCGGGGTCGACGCGAACGAAGAACTCCGGGATGAACTCGTGCCGCGGGACACCCTCGACGGCCTCGCGCCACCCCGGTGTGCGAATGTGACCGTCGAGCTCCAGGCGCACCGCGAGTTGGTGACGTAAGCCCGAGGCATGTCTGGCTACTTCGTCCGGCGTCACAGTGTTCCCTCCAGCGCATCTGCAAAGGCTTGTGTCATTGGCAATCCGGTGGGTGGCTGCATCCACGCCCATTGCCCGTTTGGGTTGCACTCCAGGAAGTATGGCGTCCCGTCACCACTCACCCCGAAGTCGAAGCACCCAAACGTGAGGCCAAACCGGCGCAGGTACTCCTTCAGCTTCGCCATCAACGATCTGGGAAGGTCGACTGCCTGATACGTCAAGGTGTCGTAGTCGGAGCGCCAGTCCAGCCTCTCGTCGGACGACTCGATCTGTACGCAGAACACGCGGTCGCCAACGACGGTGACGCGCAGATCTGCCACTTTGCCGACGACTTCCGCTTGGAAAATGTGTGCGGTGCCGGCCACCGTCTCATCAAGGTCTTCCGGCTCGACGCGCTGCGTCCACATTGCCTGGGGTCGCCCGTCTCGCATCAGCGCGGTTACCCGCAAGGGCTTGTAGATGACAGGCGAGTGCTTACGAGCGAACGTCCGAGCTGCATCAGGATCGGACGTGATCAATGTCGGGGGCACAGCGAAGCCAAGCTCTGCAGCGACGGTGAGCTGACTCGGTTTGTACTCCGCTGCCCAGTTGCGGTGAGGGTGGTTGACGTAGCGACATCCTGGCAGGCTCGCCAACACTCCGCCGAGGCCTTCGCGTGCTTGGACCTTGGCGAACTCGGCATCTTGGTCGTCGAGCCCTGGGAACTTGTGCGGGGTGGGGCGACGCCAGTAGATAGAGCCGACTTCCGCGAACTCAATCGTGCGGCTCGGCGTGGCCAGCTGTCCGCGCCACTGTCCGCTCTCCACATCCAAGCACGCTGACATCGAGACGTCGTGCGGGAAGTCGCCCGGATTGACCCGGGCGACTTCACACGTGCCGCGCCGGTTCAGCTCAGCGATCACGAGATCCGCGGTGACGTCATCCGCTCCAGTGACTACGAGGACCACTGGCTGGTTACCGGCAGCGGCGGACATCAGTCGCGGTCGCTGTCGTATCCGTTGTCGCTGTCCGGAGCCGGACCGCCGCCACCATCCTGACCAGTTGCCGTACGCGGGTTGGTGGTGGTGCCCGACCCGTGCTTCGGAGATGCCATCAGCGGGATGATCTCGGCGCCGCCGGCATCCTTGAAGCGGCCCAGTTGGGTCGCCGGATCGACATCGACCTCGACGTAGTCGAGCTGAGCGGTCTCCGCGAAGTCACTCGCACGATTGAGACCCCACGGCCTGATCGATTTCGTAGTAGTCAAGAACCTCACTCCTTCGGTCGGTAGCGCAGTTGATGTATCGCTCCGTGTCGAACTGACACGGTGCGCGTTGGGGCTGCGCGCCGTCCCTCGGCAGGCGCATTCGACGAGGGACGGCTGCGGGTTAGGCCCTATCCATCTCTCATCGGGACTGCAATCCCGGTCGTCGAGGCGGAATGGCCACTCCCGAAGTGGTCAGCTTCCGGGAGGTTGGAGCGGCTGGCGCAGAGCAGTCTCGTCCCCTGTCCCGCGCCAGCCGGTTTGTGAGATCTGCGGCCGAGCCCTCCACAGGGGAGGGGAAGGCTCGGCCGCAGACCGCCAGTGACAGAACCGGTAGGTGTGCAGCGATCTTCTGCACGTGAGGGGCTGAGGACGACGACTCCCCACCGGTTCCGCCAGATCATGGGGTGGAGCTCGCAACCACGACCCGAGCGCCTGTTGCCCGCTCGAAGGTGTCCTTGACATCGTGGGCGATGGCCAGGGCAGCAAAGTGCAGTCGACTCGGGATGACCACCGTGGTCACCTCGTAGCGGTTGACTGCCGCGATGAGTGCTTCGAATGCTGCCGGCGTCGTCTCGGTCTCCTCGGTGTAGATGGTGCCCATCGCGAAGCCTTCGACCCGAGCGAAGTCCTCAAGCTGGGACCTGATGTCGGCCAGTTCGCCGTCAGTCATGAGCAGGTGCTTCAGGATGTAGCCGAGGAGGAGCGGGCGTGTGTAGTCGACTTCGCCGCTCAACGCTCCTCGTCCATCCACTGCCGGAACTTGGCGACTAGACGCGCCCAGAGTCGGTCCCACCAAGGGCGGCGACGCTGGCCTTTCACGAGAGGTCAGCATCTGCCACCGCTGGCTCGATAGTCACCCGCAGGCTGGCAAAGCGTCGCGTCATGGCGGCCTGGTACCGCATCGCCGTCTCCGGCTCAGCGGTGTACTCCGCGATGACGTGTTCGCCGAACCAGACGCGAACGCAGCGGTCGGTTGGGAGTGGAGCTTCGGCGAGCGTGGTCATTCGCCACGCACCTCCCGAACAATGTCGCGGATGATGAACACGTACAACGTGGCCGCAACAAGCGCCAGGATCCAGATAGGTGCGGTCATGATCCGACAGCTCCCCTGTAGGTTGGTTGATCACGGACGGTGATGCCGTGTTTCACCTTGCCCGTCACGATGCGTGTCATGGAAGATGCGGAGTGTCCGATGAGTGTCCATGGACACTCGGACACGGCGAGAGGACTCAGATGGACGGGGAGACGTTCGGCGCGGGATTGAAATTCTGGCGCGCCAAACGCGGTCTTTCCCTGCGTCGATTGGCTGATCTCGCCCACTACAGCAAGTCGCAGATCTCCGACCTCGAGCGCGGCGTCCGCGCCCCTCGCCCTGAGATGGCTGATCATCTGGATAGGGTGTTAGAGGCCGAAGGTGAGCTTCGCGCATTGGCGGATCTAGTACCGCCTCCGAGCGCCGAGCCGCCCTTGTTGGATGCGCGCAGTTACACCGCTCTTGCGGTACAACTGCTGGCAGCCGAAGGAGACGCTGACATGCTTGATCGCCGCCAATTTCTTGGCCTCGGAAGTGCAACCTCACTCGGCGCCATTGCGCCGAGCCTCGCGTTAGAAGCGACCCGCCATGGACTCGCTCTCGGGCTCGCTGAGGAGCGAGCCGATACCGCTGCCGATGAGTGGCGCGAGATCGTCTGGGAGTACGGCTACAGCTACATCAGCATGCCGCCGCAGGAACTCCTGCAATCGCTGATGGTGGACATGCTCGGCCTGCAAGTTGCCCTGGAGCGCGGTAGCCGATCCGCTTCGTTGAACGAACTGCGACAGTATGGCGCCACGCTCGCATCCCTAATGGCCATGACGATCGCCAACGTCGGCGACGTTCGCCAGGCACGCCGCTGGTGGCGTACCGCTCGCAACCTCGCCGAAGAGTCCGGCGACCCGAGCACGATCATGTGGATCCGCGGCCGTGAGGTCGTCCGTGGGCTGTATGAAGCACGACCAACCGCGGCGATTCTGCAGATGATCGAGCAGGCCGAGTCGTTCGCCAACGGCTCCACTCCCACCGATCGTGCCGAGCTCATGTCCGGCAAAGCCCAGACGCTCGCCCTGGCCGGCCGCCGGGCCGAAGCCGAAGCGGCGCTCCACGAAGTGCGCGCGATCTACGACAGCCTGCCTCCCGAGACGATCGACAATCGGGACTCGATCTACGGGTGGCCGGAGGATCGACTTCGGTTCACCGAAAGCTACGTCTTCACGTACCTCGGGGACGCGAACGAAGCGACGGCTGCGCAGGACCGAGCGATCAAGGCGTATCCGACGAAGTACCGGCGCGGTCCAGCACAGATCGAACTTCAGCGGGCACTGTGGATGGTCAACACGGGCGACGTTGCTACGGGGGTTCAGCATGCGTCCGCTGCGCTCCAAAGCCTACCAAGCAAGGATCAGATCCGCCCGATCGTTGCCCTCGCCAAGGAAGTACTCGGAGCTGTCCCGGCGCCGCAGATTTCGAAGCCCGTTGTTGTCGAGTTCCGTGAGTGCCTTGAGCTCACCGCAGGTTGATCCGCCTTCAAGAGGGGTAGTCAGAGCGGCATGAGCGACCTTGACCAGCTAACCATCGAGCGGCACGACGCAACCTCGACACTGGAACTGCGGGACGACATCTTGCCGGTGTATGCCGCTTCGCACGACGACCAGATGCACGATCCGTGGTTCCACCCAGACCACTTCTGGGAGCGTCTAGTCGAGCTATATCTCCCCGGCCGTGATTTCGAGCTGGTCGCAGGCCGAATCGCCGGCGTTGTTGTGGGCTATGCGTTCGGTAGTCCGCGAGATCAGCACGGCACCATCTGGGGCGACCTTCACTCGACCCGCCCAGAGTGGGATCTCCCGGCGGAGCCGGTTCCGATGTATATGTTCCGCGAGTTCGCGACTCACCCGGACCATCAGAGGCAGGGCGTCGGCCGTCGGGTTCATGACGTACTGCTCCAAGGACGACCTGAACCGGTCGCTGAGCTGCTTGTGCGCAAGGACAACGTTCCCGCCCAGGCGGCTTACCGGGCATGGGGTTGGGTGCAGCTAGGAGAGAAGCGGCCGTTTCCGGACTCTCCAATATTCGACCGGTTGGTCTTGCAGTTGCGACGCGCCTAGTGCAGCAGCCGGGGGCTGAGCTCGGATTTAGGTGCGTCAACGGCCAGAAGCACACGATGTAGTGACGTCTGCGCACCAATCGCCGGCTCCACGGTGAGCTCATGATCGACTCGGCGCGAGAGTGAATTCATGGAACCCGCTCTTCGAACTACCGGTCTGGTGGCCAGGGTAGAAGGCGGTCACTTTGTGTCACATGTTCGAGTTCGTCCCGCGCGGTGATCTCGCAGAACACGTGTTCGACTACGCTGGACTCCCAAGTTGCACCCTTGTAGTCTTGCGGCGTGCCTACGCCGCAAGACTCTCTCAAGCTACGCCGAGAGCGCGGCGCCTTCTTTACTCCGGAGCCCATTGCCGAGCATCTAGCCGCATGGGCGGTACGGGACAACCCAGAAGCGAAGGTGCTAGATCCCACGTGTGGCGAGGCAGTTTTCTTGCTTGCTGCTGGGCGAAAGCTGAGAGAAGCAGGTTGTCAGAGCTCGGATCTAGATGAACGTCTCTATGGAGTCGACATCCACGATGCCTCGCTCGCTTCTGCGACCAAGCTGCTCGAGGATGACGGGTCGGATGCCCACCTACTAGTCGATGACTTCTTCTCGGTGCCCACGCCCGATCAGCTAGGTGCACCTCTTCCTTACATGGACGCGATCGTAGGCAACCCGCCCTTCGTTCGCTACCAGCAGCATGTCGGTATGGCCCGCAAGCGCTCCGTCGCCGCTGCGCTGAAGCAAGGTGTGCGACTGAATGGCCTTGCGTCCTCATGGGCATCTCTGCTCGTGCACTCCTGTGCCTTCCTCAAGCCAGAGGGCCGGCTCGCCATGGTGCTGCCAGCTGAACTGCTGACGGTCAACTATGCGGAGCCTGTCCGTACCTGGCTGCGTCGACGCTTTGAGAAGGTTCACCTGGTCATCATCGAGCGCCTGCAGTTCGCTGACGCGCTTGAGAAGGTTGTGCTTGTCCTTGCCGAAGGCTCGGGCGGATGCGAAGCATTTTCGCTATATCACGTTGAGGACGCTGACGATCTCCTCACGATCGATCCTTACAGCAACTGGTCAGTCATGCCCGCTGCTGAAGGCAAGTGGACTGATCTGCTCTTGCCGAACAGGCAACGCCAACTGTTCCGATCGGTGGTCTCCGAGCACTTTCAGCCACTTCGTGACTACGGGACGACCGAGCTAGGCATAGTCACCGGCGCCAATAGCTTCTTCGCGATCTCCGAGGCCACGCGCCTGCATCATGGGATCGAGGATGATCAGGTTGTCCGGATCAGCCCTCCTGGAACGCGGCATCTCCGCGGTGCATCCTTTAGTCGTCAGCAGTGGGAAGAGCTGCGAGATGCTGGAGAGCGTGTCTGGCTTCTACGTCCAGACGCGGACGATCGTCGGCCGGGGCTGATGGCGTATGTCGCCTCGGGAGAGAAGGACGGGGTTCACGAGGCATATAAGTGCCAGATTCGTGACCCGTGGTGGAGGCCTCCATATGTAGAGCCGCCAGATCTGTTTTTCACCTACATGAGTCACCGCTACCCGCGGTTGATCGCAAACGCCGCGCGTGCGACCTTCCTCAACTCGATGCACGGTGTCCGGCTCAAGCCAGAGCATCGCAAGGTTGCTGGAGCGGCTCTTCCGTTACTGTGCTTGAACAGCGTCACGATGCTAGGCGCCGAGCTCTTCGGGCGCTCCTATGGCGGCGGCATCCTCAAGATGGAGCCTCGTGAAGCAGCCATCTTGCCTATGCCAAGCCCATCCGTCCTTGAGAAAGCTTGGGCCGAGCTCAAACCACATAAGGAGTCGCTTTACCGGCAGCTCCGCGATGGGCGTTGGTCGGACGTAGTGAAGCGAGTCGATGCGGCAGTGCTCGGAACGGGAGCTGGGCTAGAGGCGGGGGATATCGCTAGCATGCTCGAAGCTGCGCGGAGCCTCCGTGTGCGCCGAGTGGGCCGTGAGGAGACAGACGACAGTGCCGGTGAGCGAGGATCCGATTGACCAGCGACGCGTTGAGGACCTGGTAGGGCATCCATCCGACAAGTATCAAGCGCTGGTCGACCTCATCCAGGACAACGTCGTCAAGCGGTTCAGCGATATCGATAATGAGTTCTTAGACTTCCTCTGGTGTCTTGATTCGTATCGCATGGCGCAGGTCGTGCCGCGGGGGATGGGGAAGGCTACTGACTCGCCCGCGCGCCGTCTTGAAGGCGTTTATCGTGGCAAGGGTAATTCGTTCTCGTCTGTAATGACGCTCATACTGAGCAACAAGACAACGAGCCAACTTGCGTCACGAAACAATATTCAGGGCTACTCGCAGACGCACCAGATCGATATCGCGTGGCCGGCTCGCGACACAGTCCCTCTGGTAGATCCATATGTATGCGCTGAAGCGAAGCTGACGGGTGCGCCGCCCTTTCCGGGGAACGAGAACGGTCGCGGAGCAATGAGTGACTGGTCGAACCGCCGTAAGGAGCTAAAGTTTCAAGCAACAGACCTGAAGCTCTATCGACACATGGCAGAGAGGTCGCGCATCGAGCACTGGGATATCTGGCGTCGTCAAGCCCTGCCGTACGTCTACTCGCTCTGGGCAGCTCGCCTGAGGGATGGCGACGACGTCACCAAGATGGTCGAAGAGGCTCGCGTTCTTGCAGATACCTATTCCGATGGTGTTGGAATCTATGCGTTCAAGCTGAATAAGGCCAGCGATGGGTATGAGTCAGCTGCATTGTCGCGGGGTGTCTCGGACCGGGTCACTAGCCTTGATTCGGTTCTCGAGCTCATTGCTGCGCGTATACGTCAGATCATGACGGAGCACGGCGACCGAGTGCCGGACCCGGTTAAGCTCCAGAGCTGATACGAAGACAAATCGATCGCTTGGAGGCGTCGTGGCCCACCACCGGTCGGGCGTGTCTGGCCGACTGAGATGGCCGTGCCCGGAAGTAATCTGCCTTCGGATTAGGTCAGGTAGCTTCCACGTTTCGGGGATCAGACCGCCTATGGTGATGGTGTGACCGACGACAAGCAACCGGCTTTCACAGTCGACACTGGGCTGTTCCGCCAGCTAGGCGAGCTGCTGGTAGGGCGTGACGCAACGGCACTAGTGGAACTGATCAAGAACTCCTATGACGCGGATGCGACCTCGGTTCTTGTCTCTGGCCAGTACCTCGACGATCAAAGACGTGCGGTGTTGAAGGTGGTCGACGACGGTGTTGGTATGACATCCGCCCAGTTTCGACGCGGATTCCTTACGCTAGCCGCGCGTAGCAAGACCGCAGGAGACAGGCGGAGCCCCATCTACCAGCGGCGCTTCACTGGCGAGAAGGGTGTTGGCAGGCTTGCCGCGCATAAGCTGGCGAGCCATGTAGCGATAAGTAGCGTTGCGGGAATGGTGGGAAGCTCTACAGCGGCAGGCCTCCGCCAGGGCAATGAAGACTTGGATGCCGATGAGCTGATTGAGCTTCTTCGCGGCGGCCGCACCACCCTAGTCAAAGCAGAAATTGACTGGGATGTAATAGAACGTGTAGAGACCCTCGACAAGATCAAGAACGGGCTCTCAGTATCGGTCAGTTTGTTGTCGCGAATGCGCACCACTGGAACTACGTTAGCCCTAAGTCGACTGAGGCATAGCTGGACCTCTGATGACCGTCAAGAATTGGTGCGGCAACTCAACAACTTTGAGTCGCCTACGTTGTTCTCCGGACCCCTGCCGGCCGCCGTGCGTCAAGGAAAGCTGCTTTTCTTGAAGCCGACTGTGCGTGACAGCAAGCGAGCCGATCCAGGATTCGAGTTGCGCCTCGAGGATGAGTTCGCGCTGGGGCAAGAATATTGGCCGCAAGTCGAGCGTAATGTCGAGTGGGTGATGGAAATGAGTGCCCAGCGAGGAAAAGACATTCAGTATTCGCTTGCGCCCACGAAAAATGGTAAAGCTAAGAATCCATTCGGGCGCCGCATTGCGGTGTCGGGGCCGCATCCATCCCCTGATACCGGCCCCTTCTTTGATAGCAGGATCTATCTAAGATCAGGATCAGATCCGACCATTGACGACACCTGGGGAAATTACAATAGCGGCATTCGGGTCTATCTCGAGGGGTTCCGTGTTCTCCCATACGGTGAATATGGTAACGACTGGTTGCACTTGGATCGTGATGCAGTCCGACGAGCCGGAAGATTCGAGTTGGATCCTCTTCTGGCTGGACCCGAAGACGATCTCCACGCCATGCGCGACCTCAAATCGCGGGATGTAAGCCTCCGTTTTCAGCCGAACCGCAACTATTTTGGCGCCGTGTTTCTGACCGACGCTGGATCAGCCGGTCTGCGGACGCTCGTCAATCGCGAGGGGTTCGTACCTGACGAAACATATGAACGACTAGTCAAAGTGGTCCGTGGTGGGGTCGACGTACTCCAGCGTGCTTGGGCATTAGCAGGTATCGAACTGAAGACCCAGCTTGCGGCTGAAGCGCGACGAGAGCGGATCGATGTGCTTGCGCTGCGTCCTGGTCGCGAGGAGACCGATGATTCGCGCAACCAGCCATCGACATCAGTCGTGACTCTACCCACCGAGCTAGTAACGACTGCGAGCGAAGATGACGACTCGGAAGACCCCGGTGACGAGAATTGGAGTGACGTCACAGCTGCGACGTCTCCCCGGCCTGGATCTGCTGCGCGACTGCTAAGAGAGCTGGCCGAACTCCGTCGTGTCCTGGATCTGCCGCCGCGGTCGACTGGGGCGGATGCAGCAACCGGTGGAGCAGTTCCGCCCGCGCTAGTTGGCGTGGACGCGGCACTCACGGCAGTTGAGGAAGCCGCCGATTCACTCATTGGCGATGCGAGTCTTCTTCGCGTCTTAGCCACCCTAGGCACGCAACTCTCGGCATTCTCGCACGAGATTTCCCAACTGGTGCCGGCTGTGGTTGCCGTGGAGAGAATTCTAGAGCCGAAGACCGGTCAGCGCGCGCCACGGGAGGTAGTTCGGGCGCGTGGCCCTATCTCGGACATCAGACGCGCCCTTGAGCGCCAAGCCTCGTATCTGGGTGACGTCGCAAGCTCTGAGGCACGCCGCCGCCGTAGCAGACAGCGGCTGCGCGAACGGGTGGATGTGGCGTTCCGCGGGCTGTTCGGTAGCGCAGCTGCGCTAGATATTGAGCTTGTCAATGAGGTACCCGAACGGTTGAGAACTCCGCCGATATTCAAATCTGAGCTGCAAGGAATCTTGACCAATTTGCTTACGAACGCGATCAAGGCTGCCGGTCAGGATGGGCAAGTTCAAGTTGATGCGAGCGAGAATTCTTCGGGGATGCATTTAGTTGTGCAGAACACCGGCGCTAGTGTGGACCCAACTGAGGCTGAGGGCTGGTTCGTACCGTATGCCAGCAGTTCGGTGGCCGTCGATCCGGTGTTGGGGCAGGGGATGGGATTGGGGCTTCCTATCACACGGGATCTAGTGTCAGAGTATGGCGGTACTGTGCGCTTCGTGGAGCCAGGGGATGGCTTTGCCACTGCTATTGAGGTCGTGATTCCAGAGTGAGTATCGAGGAACAGGTTCCCCGTGTTCTATTTGTGGATGATGGTGATTTGACGGAGACGTCCGTAACCGAAGAAGCTCTTGGGGTTAGCAGCCTTCAGACGCGAATTCGTCATCCCGAGGAGGTCAACGCTACTGACCTCGGGTGGGCCGACCTGGTGGTGGTCGACTATTTTCTCGAGGATTGGCAGGAACGCGATGCGGCGGCGAGCGCTGCGCGGGCACCTATGAACGGCCTCGCCGTCGCAGCGACATTGCGAAGCTCGCTCCTTCCGTCACTAAGGGCTCGTCGAGAATATAAAGAGCTGCCGGTGCGGCCTGTAGCTTTCGCGCTTTGGTCTGGCAATCTGGCGGAAGCTTCGTTCGGGCTGCCGGAAGTCGTCTTACCGCATGTCTTCTCGCGTGAGAACAACCTGGAGTGGGCGTTTCGACGTCAGGACCTCCTTAGCGGTGAAGGAGATAATCTCCTCGCGCTTGCCCGCGCAGTTGCCACACTTCCGGAGGTGTGGTCGAGCCGCGAAGGGGAATCGGCAGGGCAGCTTTGGCGTCTTCTCGGCCTTCGAAGCGATGGGAACGATTGGTCGCACCAAGCGGAGACCGATGTTCTCGATTGCCGTCCACCGCTACATGAGTTGGGTGAAAGGTCGCGCGGATTGGTCCTCCTGCGGTGGCTGTTGCACCGAATATTTCCGTATCCTTGTTTCTTGATGGATGAGCGTCAATTATGTGTTCGGCTCCGTGTTGAAAGCCTGCCCGAGGACGGCTCAGACGGTGATGGCTTGCGACCTGCGCTCGTGCCGTACGAATACACAGGAACGCTTGCGGGGTTCGGCGGCAAGCGCTGGTGGCGCGCGGGGGTTGAAGAGTGGCTCTTTCAGCAGACCGAAGGGGCCGCTGGCGACTCCCGCGCTGTTGCGGAGTTGGCGAAGGACTTGGGAGCTAAGACTGAGCGAGAGTGGCTTCGTCCGGTAATTGTAATCACAGAGGATTTAGCCCGTGCTGACGGTCTAGTTGAGGTTGAGCAGTCTGTCAGGGTGCGCCCAGACGACTGGCCCCCATATGCTGACGATGCTTTCGCCCGTATAGAAGACGTTACTCGGCACTCGACGCTAATGGCGTTAGTAAACCCGGCGGACAGGTATCTTATTTCCCCTGAAACGACGGACGAATGAGTCTGATATTCAAGGTCGCTGAACTGCGAAATGAGATTCAAGCGTTTCGGAATCTAGCACGGGATTTTATTGCGCCTGGAGCGGATGGGGTGCTGAGTCAGGCGCAGGCCGATCTTGAGAATATCGCCAGGCGGAGCGGTGGGATGATTGCCTGGTGCATCAGGCCGGCGTATGCGTTTCGCACCGCGCTCAGCGATGGAGAGTATATGCCAGGAAAGAAGAAAGGTGGGGAGAAGATACATGCGGAAATAACGTTCATTTGGGAAATAGAGCCGGTCAGAAAGAAGGGCGGAAAGCAAGCGTTGGAGGTCCGCCTGGTCGGCAAGGCGAGCACCATGGTTCGCCTCATTTCTGGAGGTCCGGAAACTGCCAGTCCGGAAGAACTAGCTATGTGGCGCATGGAAGTGGCGGACGACAATTCGCCCGGTTCATACTTCCATGTTCAGGTTCTAGGCCGCGAAGAGTCCGCGCCTTTCCCCAGTGCAATTGACGTGCCGCGTTTGCCTAGCGTGCTGATGTCTCCCTTTGCGTGCATGGAGTTCGCGCTAGCTGAGCTGTTTCAGGAAAGGTGGGCCAAGCATGCTGCCGAGGGGACCAGTGAAACGCTAGCGTGGCGCGCGATTCAGGGGCCGCGACATGATAAGCAATTGGCCTGGCATGCAGAGCAGATCAAGAGTAATTCGGGCTCACCCTGGGCGGCATGGAAGGCCGCTAAGCCTCCTGAGGATCTGTTTAACCGCTAGTCAGTGCGGAACTCACCCTTTGTGTGACCTCTAATAGTTACTTCGGGGGGAGCAGTCGGCAGTAGCGTGCTTCTGGTTATGGGCACGGTTGCAGGTCTTACCATCCAGAGCGTGCGTAGCCTTGATCACCAAGTAGCAGGGTGGTTGCGGTTTGCAAGGCGAGTAATGCATCGGCTTGCGCAACCTCGTCGATGGCTTCCTCGTGCTGAAGGTCGGGTGCCGCCCGTGTGCGCTCTATTGCTCGTAGGGTCAGCGAGTCGGGTTCCAACGGCGGCTTAAAGTGCGCCGATACCTTTCGAATCTGGTTGATCTCATCAAGTGCGTCACGCAGTGGCTGTTCAATCAATCCCCGCGCGAATGCCTCTTTGACTAACGGGCCCAGCCCCCAATAGCGCCACCCGCTCGGGAGGTCGTCTTCGAAAGTGAGCATGCAGCCTGCGAGTGCTCTCTCACACGCAGCGTGTGAACATAGCAAGGACCCCAAGGGGAAGCCTTCGACGTAGCTACGCTGAGCTTGGCGAAATAGCCACGCTGTCTCTATACCCCCGGGCACCAGCCAGCCCGAGCCGGAATCGTAAGACTCTTGCATGTCCTTGACTTGCTGCCAGCGATGAGCGCGAAGCCGTCGCGTTTGACGATCGCGGAGAAACAGCGCGACTGTCCGGGTGTCCGACGACTCGTGTGCTTGCTCTGAGAGCCAGGTCTCAAGACGGTAGGCGAGCGAGAGCGGATGCAGATCGTCGAAGTGGAGCTCTGGCTGCTGTACCACGCTCTGCGGTCCGTCGGGATCTTGATGACTCACTTAGCAAGGTTAGACGAATTGATAGGCGGTTGTCCGCCGACTAAGCCTGCTACTGGCTGTGCAGCGTTTTCTTCAGTGTGGCGGGTCAACGCCCGTAAGCTGTTTCGCATCTGTACTCCAGCTCGCTGGAGAGCTTCCTCCTCTGTAGAGCATCGTCGCTCGTCTGATTTCAGCTTCGGTCATCCTCGGATAGCGAACCTTGGCGCCGGCCCCGCGCGGAGAATCTTGATGACGCTCTTCTTGCTCAGGCAGAAGAGCGCGCCGATCGACTCCGACGATCCGCCGGCCATGATCTTGCTATTGAGCCGTCATCTAGCTTGTGTACACGTGGACGACGCTCGGCAGGATTGACGGGACTGCGCGAGCTTCCGGAGCCTGTCTAACAGGGGCGGAGCATGGTTCGAGTATCGGGACATAAGATCCAGGGATCCGCGACGCTGCGAAGCGTAGACCGGGGGAGAGCCGTGTCTGGCTGGGTCTCTCAGACGGCAAAGTGTCGGTTGCCGTCGCTACAGTTGAAACCGTGACTTCCGATGAGCTGGACCCTGCTTTGGTGTGGCAGCCGATGATGGTCGGGCTGCCGGCCGGTACGCACCTCACGGCTGGCGGTTCCAGTCCGCTGGCACGTTCTGACGACACGAACCAGTTAGTGACGCACGCGACGCTTGGTGGACCCATCAAGGAAGAGGAAGACGACTCCGACCTGCTCAAGGTGGCTGCTGGCGTCGCGCTGGGGGTCTTGCTAACCATCGGTGCATACAAGGCGGCCCCGCACGTCAAGTCCTGGTGGAGGGAACTCCGGGCGAAGAAGGCCACACTCTCAGGAGCGGCAGAAGCTGCCGACGAGGTCAACTCGTCTGGCGTGGCCACGGTGAGCGTTGCCGCTTTCGCGTCGGAGGTGGATATAGCAGTCGAAGAGCAATTGACGATGATGGGCAGCACGGAGGCGCAACGACGCGTCCTTGAAATCCTGCTCGCGGCAGCCGCCATCGCTGACAACATGAGAGCACTGTCGAAAGCTCGACTCGAGGACGGCGCGTCTGCGGAGTTACAGAGCGCTCTGGAGAAGCTCACAGTTCCTCAGGTCACGGACAGCCTCAACCGGATGCTTGGGACGAAGGGCACCCTGCTCGACGGGGAGGCGCAGGCTGAGTTCATGAGGATTTTCGGCGGTGGTTGCGCCGTCGAGGGCCAGTACGTGCCGCTGCGAAACGCCAGGGTGAGGAACGCTCTCCGTTTGCTTCCGACTCTGGAGCCCCAGGCGCTGGCGAGGTAGCTCCTGCCATCTTGCAGCCCTCCGCCGGGATGTCCCAGTAGATGGCCGGGGATGCTGTTCGGAGTGCGCCATGAGACCAGATTGCGCAGAGCATCGACCTAAAGAGATCTAGGCTCCTTGGCTGTTCCTGATCCGCACGCCATGTTTCCGGAGCGTTGCGATGACCGTCGTTCCGTTGAAGCCCAGCCGGTCACCGATCCGTGCCGACGACCACCCCGCTCCGTAGAGTCGTGTGGCTTCGGTGACCTGGTCTGGAGTCAGGCTCTTCGGTCGCATCGCGACCCCTTCGCGCCGCAGGATCAGCCCAGCGGTATCCGGGTGGATGCCGAACTCTGCGGCTAGCTTCCGTAGGTTTGCGCCATTCGTGTAGCCGGCGATCAACTGAGCAGTCTGCTCGGCATTGAGCTGTTTGGCTGTCCGAGGTCTCTTCCGCGGCAGATCCGCTGGCTTAGGAGTCGAGGACGGCTTCGGGAGCTGTTTGACGAGCCGCTCTAGGTCTCTGACCTGCGCGTTTGTGTTGTAATACGCCCCCCGCAGGTCCACCAGGCGACTGGGCGATCCATGTTCACGGAAAGCGTGAACGGGGTCGCCTGTTTGTTTTGTGCGTCGCTTTGCTCCGCGGGCGGGGGCTTTGCCACCCGCACCCCCTTGGCTGGGGTTGATGTGGGCGGTTGGCTGGATGTACCGGTCATCAGGTGGCCGGTACTGGTACTTAGCTTGCGGGCATGAACTCACTGACATCTTCCTCCTTTCCTGAGCCCATCTTGATTGCCGTCAATGGCGTGGAGTTGGAGGTCTTCGAAGCTGGTCGAGAGAACGCCGGGAAGCCTGTGGTGCTCTGTCATGGTTGGCCGGATCTGGCGTTCACCTGGCGTCATCAGGTGCCTGCGCTTGTTGCTGCGGGGTACCACGTCATCGCGCCCAACCAGCGCGGCTATGGCAACTCTTCTCGGCCGGCTGAGGTTGCGGCGTACGACGTCGCGCAGTTGGCCGGCGATCTCGTCGCGCTGCTCGATCACTACGGGTACGAGGATGCGACCTTCATCGGGCATGACTGGGGCGCGATGGTCGTGTGGAGTCTCGCCTTGCTGCATCCGGCGCGGGTGAACAAGGTGATCTGCCTGAGCCTGCCGTACCCGGTGCGCGGGGAGGTGCCCTGGATCGAGTTCATGGAGGCGGTGCTTGGTAGTGACTTCTACTTCGTGCACTTCAACCGGCAGCCTGGGGTGGCCGACGCGGTGTTCGACGAGAATCCGGGGCAGTTCCTTCGCAACCTGTACCGCAAAAACGAGCCTCTCCGGGAGCCGCAGCCGGGGATGGTGATGATTGAGATCGCCCGAACGGAGACTCCTCTCGGAGAGCCGCTGCTGAGCGACTCTGACCTGGCCGTCTATGTCAGTGCCTTCGAGAAGTCTGGGTTCACCGGCGGCATCAACTGGTATCGGAACCTCGACCGCAACTGGCACCTGCTCGCCGACGTCGACCCGATCGTGCACCAGCCGGCCCTGATGATCTACGGCGACCGCGACACCGTGGCCCAGGCCGAGAACCTCGCAGAGTTCGTGCCTGGCGTCGAAGAGGTGCACCTCGACAGCGGGCACTGGGTCCAGCAGGAGCAGCCCGAAGAGACGACCCGCGCGATCCTGGAATGGCTTGCCCGCCACAACGCTGCTCCTGCCTGAGGCCAGCAGTTTGCTGGTACTGCGCAAGCGACCTGCGCGCCTGGCGTCGCCACCCCAGGAGACAACCAAGGTGGATCAGCTTGCATCGCCGGCAACCAGGCTCAGGGTCGTCAGTCTTGTCCGTCAGTGGGTGGGCAGAGACGACGGGCGCTTCAGGGTGGAGATTTGGAGGGGGAGTTCAAGCGATGCTCCGGTGGGAGCGTCAGCTGATGAACACCAATCGAACCGCCGATACCAACATCATTTCTAGGGAAGTCGCATGTCCAATACGGAACGCTACGCAAAAGCAATCAAGAGCTGTGAAGAGCAACTCCAAAAGCTTCACGCCCAACTGGAGGAAGCCAATGCGATGCCCGTTGGCGTCGCAAGGGAATACGTCATCAATAATCTGCGATCAGAAATATCCACCGTTGAAGATGAGCGCGAGACGTTTCAGTGGGCGCTCAGTCAAGAGTAGTTAGCTTGAAATTGTGGATTGAGTCATTTTCAGTGTGCATTAGATACATGTAGTTCGGCCGTTTTGTGAGTCAAATGCCATGGCAAGGTCGTTGGGGAGGGCGTGGTATGGGGATATTTGGATCGAACGAGGAGTTGAATCTATCGGAGCCTGGGGTTCTGGTCATACCGACCCTGGTCTCGGATTGCGTGCCCGATGTTTGCTCCGAGTTCATTTCGTGGGCAACAGGCGGAATTGATGAGCGGGCAGCGCAGCAAGTTGTTGCTGCAGTGGAGAAACTCAAAGGTTCCAATGGATGGCTTCCGCTCGATTCTCTGAGGGAAATCGGGATCATGGATTTCAAGAATGGTCCGCTGACGTTCCTGAAGGGGATGACGGTCGGGGACTATCCACTGATGGGCGTCTGGGCGTCATATGGAACACGCGGGAAGGATCAGCGGCAAATCCGGACCACGGTTGAGCGCCTGCTCCGCACGCAGGGGCACGCCGCCGCCGCAACTTGGGCCTTGATCGCGCGCCCGAACGCAAGACTGGATTTGGACTTCCTTGGGAGTCAGTTGCGTGAGTCATGGCACAGCAACGTTAGCTATGTTCGCAACAAGGATTTCGTGAAATCTTTCACGAAATGGAAGATTTGATGCTCCAATGAGGCGTAGCCAAATATATGTGTCGGCTCTTTCTCGACCTCGGTGGTCAACTGATCGAAAGGATGCAAGTCAATGGACGAGCGGGAACGCGCTGGGATCGTAAGGAAAGCGTATCGCGTATCGAATCTCTCGAAAAATGATATGCATGAACTGAAAATTATCGTGCGGACGGGACTGCAGCCGTTTTCGAACGATCTGAAGAATATTATGGCTCGCGCCGCAAGCGACGATGATGCAGCGTTGCTCAAGGCTGCATTGCAGGGTGAGTCGAGCATGTCGCCCAATGAAAGATTTCGGCTCAATGAGGCGATTACGAAGCGGGGTAAGAGGGTCCCGGGCTAAAGGTGCTATTCGAGTCCGGCGATCGCGTCCCTCTGAAGTCGTTGTTCGCCCTATTTCGGACTCTGCGCCCGGTGCGGGTTGTCGTCTACCAGGACCGCCGAGAGCAGGCAGATCACGCACACACCTGCTCGTCGGCGGATGGAAGAGGTGATGGTTGCGTCAGGCGGAGACTGGCTTGAAGGTCATGGGTCGTCGTGAGGATCCGCCGCTGTTCCGTCCGAAAGAGGTGGGCCTCAGCTAGTGACGATGCGGCATCGATGCCAGTAGGTTGGCTGCTCTCTGTAACGGTGCGGTGGGTTGTGGCGATGTGACTGAGGGGAGTGGCCTCGGCCGGGGTTGAGATGACTGAGTTCGACGGGGGAAGTCGCATGCATCCGCGGGTGCTCGAGGTGGGCGCGGAGACGGCGGCGATCTTGTCCGAGGCGCATCGGAAGATCGGTGTGTTGCCGGGTGGGGATCATTACCGCCGGTACGACCTGGTGCGGAATGTGATGGCGGGGATCACCAGTGTCGACGCGTTTTATGTAGGTTTGTTTCAAGGGGCTACCCGGATTCGGTTGCCTTATTGTTATGACGGGGACAAGTACGACCTGCCGGAGACGCATACGTTCGCGCCCAACGGGCCGACTGCCTGGGTATTTCGGGAGCAGCGGACTTATCGCTACCGGATGGACGGTGGCAAGGTGGTTCGGGCCGGGCTTTCGTTCGGGGATCCGCGCAAGTTGTCCGCCGATGTGGTCACCGTGCCGTTGTTCCGGTTGCCGGAGGCGCGGCGGGAGATCTTCGGGGTGGTCTCGATGCACTCCTACCAGGCCGGGGTGTACGGCGACGAGGAGGTTGCCGCGTTCGAGTGGCTGGCTGAGGTGCTGGCCCGGGCGTTGAACCGGGACTGGGAGGACGACCGGATCGTCAGCCTGCTGCCGGGGGCCGAGGGGGCCGGGGCGGTGGTGCCGCTGACGGCTGAGAATGTGGTGGATTACGTGGTGGAGCGGCTGGATCGGCTCCGGGGGCAGCTCGCGGAGACCGGCGAGAAGCTGACCGCGGGAGAGCTCGGTACGGCGGCTGCCGCGGGTGCGCTCGACGAGCTCGGGCACGAGTGCGGGAGCTTCCAGGCCGACCTGACCGAGATGCTGCTGCGGGTCGACGACGAGCCGACCCGGCGCTTCCGGGCGCTGACCGATCGCGAGCAGGCGGTCGCCGTACTGCTCGCAGACGGGCGCAGCAACCCCGAGATCGCCGACCGGCTGACCATCTCCGCCGAAACGGTGAAATCGCATCTGGCGAAGATCCGGGAGAAGTACGCGATGACCGAGCGTTCGCAGCTCGCCGACGACATTTCCCGGCATTTGGGCAGGATGTCGGACAAGTAATCAGAAAACCTATCCGCCGGCACCCGACCGGCCGCGTCAGCATGCCCGGATATTTCGCCACTCACCCGCCAGGTGAGAGTCGCGCTATTCGATTTCACCCGCAGGGGGATAGTGCTGGTGCAGCACTCTGCGTGACGCTCGTTCCGAGGAATTGATTCGGGGGATGAGCTGTGGGATCGACGATCGGAACAGAGTTGGGTACGACGTTCTCAGCGATCGCGCCGCTCGGCCAAACGCAGTACGTGGACCTCTACCAGGTCCTGCAGGTCTCGGCGACGGCCGACATGGAGGCGGTCCGATCCGCCGTCGCCAAGCAGCGGCACCTGTGGGTCAAGCGGCAGACGAGTGCCGACCCAGGTCGCCGGACCGAGGCCGAGGCTCGGGTCCGCGACATCGACCGGGCTGAGCAGGTGCTGCTGGACCTGTCGTCCCGCGCGGCCTTCGACCGGGAGCGCAACGCCCACCGACCGTCCGACGCAGACAACCCCGGCGCCGCGCACTACGCGACCAGGGGAGCTATCGACGCCGAGGCCTGGTTCCTCCGAGCCCACTCGTCGTTCCTGCTCGGCAACGTCAGCGATGCCGGCCACGAGTTCACCGAGGCGATCCGGTTGCGTCCCGACTCTGCGCTCTACCACTACGGCTTCGCGGAGGCCCTTGCCGCGCAGGAGAAGTGGAGGGAGGCACTGGTCGAGTACGAGCACGCACTGCGGCTCGACCCGGGCAACCCGGAGTACCGGACGTCGATCGCGGTCGCCTGCCTGCAGGACGAGAAGGCAGACCGCGCGGTCGAGCTCATGGAGGCGCTGATCACCGAGTTTCCGGAGACCGAGGTGTACGAGTACTACCTCGGGATCGCGCTGCACGACAACGCGCTCGACGCGCTCGGCCAGATCAAGCCGTTCGCCTACACCGGCCGGATGGCCGATTCAGGCGGCTACTCGGTGGTGTCCGAGGCACAGGCCGACTGGCTCGAACGGCAGGCCGGCCGGATCCAGGCGCTGCGGTGCAAGGACCCCGAGATCCGCCGGACGGCCGAACACCTGATGGAGTTGGCGACCGACGCCCGCAACGTGCGCTGGAACCTGGAGGGCAGTGGCCCCTGGGTCGGCGCGTTCGTGCTGTTCGGCGTACTCCCGTTCCTCGGCGGTCTCAGCGTCAGCGCCGGCGCGGTCATCTTCGGCCTGATCGTCGGCGGCCTGATCGCGGCGCTCTTCACCAGCACCCGGCGCGCGCCGGTCTGGAAGCACAAGCTGACCGCGCTGACCGAGACCGGCCGCCTGCTGTACCCCGGGATCTGACCGGGATGGCAGCGACCGCAGTTCTCAGGCCGGCCCTACCAAGCTCCCCGCGGCCAACCGCGGGTGTGGATGAAGGCAACACCAGGGAGGGAGTCAATCCGTGTGCTGGGTGCCGTTCGGCATGACCTCGACGGACGTTTGATGTTGTAGCAGGGGGGATGGGGAGCAGTACCGAACGACAGAACGAGCGCGGCGTCCAGGTGGGCGTCGCGCTCGTTCCGTTCCTGTCCGTCGGTAAGTCGTAAGAGCCGGCTGTCAGTGAATGGTGGGGGGAGCAGATGAACCAGGACGCCACTGTGCACAGCCTGGTCGAGACCGCGTTGAGCGGAGCCGAGTGGGACGAGCTCTTCCGCCGCGGCTCCGGCAGCCAGCGCAGCGACGTGCTCAAACATGTCGCCGGGCGGATCGTCCGCGGCCGCTGGGATGTGCCGTCGGAGACAGTCCCCGGCTACCGGGAGCGCTTGCCGGCGGAAACGGCGGAAGCCGCGCAGAGGCTGATCGAGCGACTGCTGCCGACCATTCGGGAGGCCGTCCACCTGCAGAAGAAGGTGGTGGCGATGGCGATGGAGTCGGTCCAGGAGTTCGGCCTCAAAGCCACCGCGGCTGAGCTGAGCGAGCCGAGCTGCTCCGCGGTCGGTACTGCGTACGCTCAGGATCCACCCGAACCGTTGGACCCCGGCACGCTGGGCCGGGAGATCGGCATCGCTTGGCGGGATCGGCCTGTCGGTTTGGGCAAGAGGGCGTTTGTGGACAGCTGGCGCGAGTTCTACCAGCAGGAGTGGGCGCAGTACGGAACTCGTTCCCTGGTTGAGTTTCCACCGTCCGCGATCGGACTGGGACGCGACGAGGCGCCGCCCTTCGACGCTCGGGTCAACGAGAACTCGTGGCTGCTCGGCACCGATCGCAGCGTCTGGGGCCGGTACCGGCTGCACTTCCTGACCTCGGCGCGATCCTGCTCGTCGGCTCGCCCGGCATCGGAACGGTTCGCCCACACCGCGGATGCCTGCGCCACTGAGGAGATCAGCCGGACCTGCCGCGGCTACGGCCTGACCGCGCACCGGCATCGTGTTGCCCTGCGCAGCATCTCGGCCGCTCCCGTCGAGGCCGGACCAGCTGCTCTATCCCGGTCGATCAGAGCCTGGAAACTGTGGATGGAGTCGGTCCACCAAGTCTCGGACGACGCGGTTGTGGACGGGGAGTTGGCCGCGGCAGCAGCCGCGAAGATCACCCTCTGGTTCCGCTACTCCAGCCCCGCCCGGGAGCTGGTCAAGAAACACGGCCCGCCGGACCCGTACGTCGATCTGATCTCCCGCGCACTAGTACGCAAGCTCTGGATGGGTCTGCACTGTCTGGAACGAGAGCACCTGCCACCGGCGTCCTCCGACCAGCTCAACCCGTTGCTGTTCGCCGCGCTGGACAAGGCCGTTCCCGAAGCCGTCATGAAGTGGCTCACCGAGGCCTCACCGGAAGCACCGTCGGAAGCCCGGATCAACGCCACCACCCCGCTCCTGCTCAGCAACCCGAGCCTGGTCGATCGGCTGTGGCGGGATCCCACGACTGAGATCCTGGACGAGTACGCCGACCTGGCCCGCGCCCGGTACGGCGTCGCCTGGACCGACCACGTCCTCGACCGGCAAGAACTGAAGGATCTGATCGAGCAGCACCCGAAGTCGGAGGACGAATGAGTACCGAGCCTGACGCCGCCGGCGGTATCGAGGTCCGCACCGAACCGGACGGCAGCATCGTCATCGGACCGGAGCCGGCCGGCGCCGCGGGGCTGGTCTTCATTGCTCTGACCGGGAGTCTGCTGGCTGTCGATCCGATGTCGCCGCATGGTCCCGGACAGCTCCGGATCAGCGATCCGTCCCAGCTGTCGGCGGTCGAGGCCCTCTACGGCACCGAGGTCGCGGCAGCGGTGGCTACCGCGGACGAAGCACCGGTTCGCCTTCCGCTGGTGGAGTCGCCGGATCGCGAGGCGCTGGTACGGCTCGGCGTACTGCGCTGGCTGGCCGACCGTTGCCCGGTCGCGCTGGACCGGCCGCTGCTGATCGTCGAGGAGAACCTGCTGACCACACGGCTCAGCGCGCTGCTCGATAACGAGCACAACCGAACCGACGCGCTGCTCGACTGGGCTCCGACCATCCTGGAGTGGGCGTGGCTGGCCCGGCGTACCGGGTCGGAGTTTCGGCAGGCGGACGCAGTACCGGCGCTTGTGGTGGCGGCGCTTCGCGAGATCGAGGCGCAGTTGCCGCCTGGCGCGGACCGGCTGGAGGACATCCGGCACGAGGCGGAGTTGCTGGAAGCGCAGGCTGCCTTCGAGTTGCCGGCGGTGGATGCGGACGCTGCCTGGGCGGTGATCGGGGAGCTCAGTCCGCAGGGCGCGCCCGTGATGGGCAAGGACGACGCGCTCACGCACCGGGGGTGGGGACCGGTCGACTGGGACCGTACGCCGCCGGCGGCGACCTCACGCACCGAGGATGCCGTCTCCTGGCGGCTTGTCCCGCAAGCCGGTGGGGATCTGCTCACCGTTGTGGTCAAGGCCTTTCCGTCGTCGCCACACGCTGAGCTTCTCGTCGTACCGGATGCTTTGGCGTTGCCGTCGACCGCGTTGCAGGCGACGCTGTACCTGTCGTCCTGGCCGTTGCCGCTCGCTGTCGTGGAGTTGCTGCTGCGGCCCGAGAACGGGGCGTTGATGGGTTCACACCGGCTCGATCCGGTGATCGTGGAGAAGATCAGGAGCTCCGAAGGCTCGGGGTTGTCCGTCGAGGTCCAGGTGCGGGGAGTTCCGCGGCCGCCGCGTACGGGTACTGACGCCAGGCGTGCGGCAGCGGTTCGCTGGGCGACTCGCGGGCTGTGTTCGCTCCGCCTGGCTTCGGTCGCCCCGGCTGGTGTCCGAGATGAATTGACCATCACCGGTTGCGAAGCGCTCGCCTCGGCCGCCCGCCGCTACAGCGAGCTCCCAGATGGCCTTGGGGCAGCCGCCGCCGCGCAGTGCACCGCGTTGATCCCTGCTACCCAAGAAGATCGGCAGTACTGGACCCCTGAAGACGTAGAGGACGAAGTAGACCTCGGACTGGACGGGAGAGATCCGGTCGACGGCAGCGCGCGGGCGACGGTCGCCGAGATCTGGTACGCCGCCGCGGCGCCGCTCGCGCCCCGCCCGGAGGAGCGGTGACCCGCCAGTCGGTGTGGCGCCTGACCCTCGAGCCGATGGGCGTCCACGTCGCCTGGTCGCTGCTGCACACGGACGGCACGGCTCCCGCGACCGCGGTCGGCGGCGGGGTCATGCGGGACACCCACGATGCGGCGGCGTCGGCCTTCGCCATCGCCCCGCAGCGATCGGCAGACGGGCAACTCGACCTGCACAGGAACATCCTGGTGGATCCGATCCAGGAACGGGCGGCGGCGACGCTGCTCGGAGCGAGGCTGCTGCCACCCGCGCTGCGCGACGGCTTGCTCGAGCCTGGTCGGCACCAGGTGCAGATCGCCGCCAGAGGCTGGCTGGCGAACGTGCCCTGGGAGGCGGTGACGGTCGACGACCGGAGCAACACCAGGCTGATCGAGAGCGCGCTGCTGGTTAGTGCGATGTCACCGGGGATCGCGGTGACGAGAGCCAGATCGGCGCCACCGGTCGACTGCTCCCTGCCAGGGCTGGCGATCGTGGATGCAGGTCCCGCGGAGGACAGCGTGACGGGGGAGTCAGCCATCTATCCGGGGAGGCTGCCGCCAGAGCTGGTGGGCGGAGGCGGCCTGACGGCCGGCGAGGTGGTTGCCCCAGGCAAATACTCGATGAGTGCTGCGGCGGCCGGGAAGGCGCTGGCCGGTCAAGCCTGGTCGCGGTTGCTGTACCTCGGCCACGTCACGGCCGGCCGGCCGGAGGAACCGGCTGCGGCGGCGCTGGTGTTCCAGCGTCACGGCATCCGGGATCCGCTCACCGCCGGTATGTGGCTGGCGGATCCTGCTCGCTGGCCGGCCCCGGCGCGGGTCGCGCTGATCGGGTGCGGCAGCGACGATGCCAGGTTCACCGAGGCGAGTGGGTTACCGGTGGCCGCGATCAACGCGGGCGCGCAGCTGGTCACCTGCACCCGGTGGACGTTGCCGTCCGACCGCTTGCAGGCCGCGGGACTGCCCGCCACCCAGTTGGCTCTCGCCGTACATCGTGCTCATCGGTCCGAGAGTCCGATCACGACGCTGCGGGAGTGGCAACTGGGCAGGCTCCAAGCCTGGAAGGCCGATCCGGCTCCGGAGGCGTCACCGTTGTACTGGGCGGCGCTGACCAGCTACCTCGCCTCTGGTGGCGACCGTGGCTGACATGCCGCCGCCGGAGGCCGTGACCCTCAGCTCCTTGGAGGAGTTGCTGGTGCGCTTCGAAGCAGGTCTGATCGGTGGTGAGGACGTGCTGCCAACGATCCGCGGGATGGTCGCGGTGGCGGGCCAGTCCGCCGATCCGGCCCGTTGGCGCGACGCGCTGGCGGACGAACTCCGGAGCTACCTGAGTGACCTGTGGCCCGACGACGACACCGAGCCGCCGCCGATGACGAAGCCGTGCCTGGACGCGGTCTGCGAGTTCGTCCTCGCCATGCCCTGCCCTGAGCTCGCCTGGGTTCTGCTGGTCAGGATGGACCCCGACAGCATCGGACCGGAGCAGGTGATCGCGGACATGTCCGCCCTGCTGGCGTTGGGGGATGGTGTCGACGCGGAGGTCCGGGCAGAGGCGCTGATAGCCAGGGCGGATGCCGAACGCGAGCGAGGCAACGCCTCGGCCGGTATCGAGGACCGGGTCGAGGCCTACAGCCTGACGGAGGATCCGCAGTTACGGATCGGCTGCGCCCTCGACCTGGTGGTCGCGCTGGGCGAGTCCGACGAGGTACTCGGTACTGCGGAGTGGGCCTGGCGGGCCGGCCTGTTGCTGGAGGAACACGAGCCGGACGGGGATCCGGAGCTGTGGTGGGAGGTCATCCTGGCGCTGGCCACGGCAGCTGACCACCTGCACGCGATCGACGGTCCGATCGAGCAGATCCGGCTGCTGATGGACCGGATTCTGTCCAGGCCGAACTGGTGGCCGGACGATGTGAGCGGTACCGATCTCGAGGTACTCGCTGCCAGTGCCGCCAACCAGGACAACGATCTGCCCGGAGCGCTCGACCATCTCGGCAAAGCGCGGCTGTACTGGGACGGCGCCTCCGAGTCGGTCCAGGCCGAGTGGCATCTGACCCGCGGCGAGACCGGAGTACTGGCTGGTGATCTGATCGCGGTCGAATCGGCCGCGCGCAGTGCCGAACCATGGATCAGGCAGGCGGGGGACGAGGAGCAACGGCGACGGTTCGAGACCCTGATCCGCTGGGCGACCGGAGTCACCGGCGACCCGGAGCACGGTCTGGCCGACGATCCCGTGAAAGTCGTCAACGAGATGGTTCTGCGGATGCGGACCGGCGTGATCGATGCCGGTGAGCTCGAGCTGCTCGACCGGACCATCGCGGAGTGCGACCGGGTCACCCAAGGGCATCTGATCGTCGGGATGAACGCCATGCGGGCGATGGTCTTCGGCGGCCTCAAGCGGCTGGACGAGGCGCAGCAGGCGCTGGCCGAAGCGTACGAGGCGTTCCAGTGGTTGCAGGAGGCCAAGCCTGGTGGGTATCCGCAGGCGCTGGTGGCGAACCTGGAGATGTCGGCGGCGCTGGTGGAGTTCGCCTCGGGTCGTCCGGTCGAATCGGTCCAGATCATCGAGGCGAGCTGGCGTGGCAGCCGGGCAGCCGGTTCGTTGGCGGCGACAACAGTTGCGGCTACTGCGGCGGCATTCCTTCTTCTCAAGGTCTTGCGGCGACCGCAGGCCGCTATCGAAGCCGCAGTGGTCGCGGTGACTGCCAGCCAGGAGCTTCGCTTTGCCAGAGTCGACAGTGGGGATCGCCTCGCCTTCGCCGGCATGCATGCCGAGGCGCATCAGTGGGCGATCGAGGCTGCGGAGGAGTTGCAGGATCCCTACCTGATGGCCGAGCTTCTCGAAGTACTGCGGGCGCAGGCGATGCCGCATGTGTCGGCCGGGCGTGAGACGGCCGGCGGTCCACTCGGATCCCTGCTCGGCGCGATGCTCGTCGCCGATGAGTCACGCGACGGCGCATCAGCGAAGGCGCCGGATGCCGCTGGGACGCAGTCGCCAGGAGTGGAGTTGTCGCCGCCGCCACTGATCCTGATGCCGTGGGGAGCGGTGGCGCTGGCCCGCTGGCTGAGCTACCCGCCGGACGTTCACCGGTACTCCGGCCGGCTCGATCTCGGTCCGGTCTGCTGACTGGTCCAGACCTGACAGATAGTTGACAGTTCTCCCGATCTTCTCGGTCCTGCGGGGCCTCGCCAGAACCATGGAACCACCAACCGCTCGGAGGGGGGCGGCGGCCATTGCGGCCATGGTTCGCATGAGGGGGTAGTGGGGATGTCAGCAGTTGATCCTCGGTTGGCCGAGCTGGTCTGGTACGGGACCGCCAAGCTCCGGCGTCGAGCGCACGTGCTGGTCGGGCAGGCGCAGTGCCCGACCCGGGGGGTGCCGTACTCAGGGACCGGAGGCAACGTTCACCAACTGTGCCGGGACGTGGGCTGTCTCGGGATCATGCACGAGGTCTACGCCCGGGCGATCCAGCGGCTGGGGGACCGGCGGGAGGCGATGTCGCCGATCAAGGACCGGCTCGGCTACGCCCGCACGATCGTCTCGTCGCAGGTCGCCGACTACGAACGCGACGGCCGGGTACGACGGGGGTTGCCGGCCAAGCCGACCCGCAACGACGGCATCGCGGCACGGATCAACGGCGCGCTCGACGAACGCGCTGCGGACGATCGCGAGCGGCACTGGCTCCGGATGCTGTTCCGGATGATGCGGGGCTATGCGTGCCGCGACGATCGGCGCAGCGCTGTCTGGCCGGTCGACGTCTGGGCCGGTGAGAAGAGCACGGTCGACGGCGTACTGCGGGTCGTCGGTGCGACCACGACCCGGGCCGAACTGTCCGCCGACATCCACCTGGTGCTGGTCACCGCCGAGCAGGTGGCCGGGCGGAGGTGGGTGGACGACTTCATCCGCCATCCGCTGCTGACGTTCGCAGTACCGCTGACCGAGGACCACCAGCGTGAGCTGGCCGCTCCCACGGTCGACCCGGCTGACGTGGTCGCGGTGGCGGCGCTGCGGACTCGTTTCCGATCGCTGATGCAGGAGGGAGCATCAGCGCAGGAGGCGCTGGACCGATCGGCTGACGAAGTACTGGGCCACCGGGCCGAGTGCGACGTGTGCGAGGTCCTCGACGACCTGCTGGCGCCGGAGGGGGATCAGGACCAGCCGATTCCGTAGGCGAGGCCCTGACGGACGGTCGGCCAGTCTGCGGCGATCGTCCGTCCGGTCCCGAGGTCGAGCAGGTTGTTGGTCGGCACGCCGTCCTCGATCGACAGCGGCGGTACTCCGTCGTACCGCCAGACCTCGTCGACCTTCGTCTCGGGGTCGAAGGTGACACTGGCGTGGAAGGAGCGGGTCCGGCGGACCGCGACCAGGGCGTTGTACGGCCGGATGAACTCGTGCGACGGCATCGTGACGGTCAGGCCGACCCGGTGCGTGTCCAGCGCCTTGAACGTCTGCGGCAGATGGATCGTGAGCTGCCAGCAACTGGGGGAGAACCGGTTCACCTCGACCAGTTCGCAGCCTTCGGTCGGCTCGACGGTGAGGTCGTCGCCGGCCGGCGTACCGGCGCTGTGCGGGACGCTGAACGACTCGCACAGGTACCTGACGTTGTCATGGGTGAACTTGATGTCGCGGATCCCGGTGAAGCTCGGCCGGTCCCCGATCACGGCGTGCGACTCGAGCTTGTCGACGTACCAGCCCTTGGTGGCGAAGGGATTGCGGTCGTCGCTGACCCGCGCGCGTCGCTCCAGCACCTGCGCGACCGCCCGGTTCGCCTCAGCCAGCCGACGGCTCATCGTGCGGGTGCCACGGTCCATCGACAGCCCCAGCCGGGCCAGCCGGTCGGTCAGCAGCGGCGAGGTGTCGTCGACGCCGAGACCGGCCCTGAAGACCCTGGCCAGGTCGGTCGGCAGCACCTGCGCGGCCGAGACCAGCGAGGCCTTGATGACGCTGCGGCTCTCGGCCTCGTCGGGCTCGTTGTCGCCGTAGATCAGTTCCCGCAGCGTCGGGCCGAGCTTGGCGCCGACGGTGGGCGCGTGGATGCCGCGTCCTCGGTGCAGGTCGTCCAATTCGCTGGTCAGGAGATCGACTCTGGAGCTCACAAATCTTCACCTCGGTCCGGTAGCGCGCTGGTCAACGGTGGGGGACCTCCCCGAACCGTATCGCTCCCGGCCGCGAGGCGCTCGTTCTGACCGCCCGCCCCCAGCTCCCGATCGGGATCGGTTCGCCGTGCGACTACGGCGTTCCGAGGGAGGTGAGGACGATGGTTTGGCACTGTTTCAGCTTCAGCTGGTTCGGTTTCCAGTCCTGGGGCACCTGCTGAGACCACTCCCAGCAACCAACCGGCCGGCGGCCCCTCGGGTCCGCCGGCCGGGCCTGCGTTCGCCCCGAATCGCCCTCCCACCTGGGAATACTTCGGGGTCTCATCCCTGGGGTGAGGGTGCCGGGGGTAAAGATCATTCGGCGGGGGATGGGCGGGGAGTGCGGAGAGTGACAAAGTGGGCTTCGGGGGGATGGAAGGGACCGATGGGTCAGGTTGTCTGGTGGTTGCCTGTTCTGGTGGGGGCACTGGGGATAGGTGTGCTGGACGGTCTGAGTTGGTCTCGGAGTTGTGGGCGTGGGTGGTGGAGGACGGTGTGACCGGGGAGCGCAGGGCTCCACGTTTGGGGATGCGTCGCAAGGGCCGGGTCAGCTCAACCAGGTGGTGAGCTCGAGTCGGTCGATCAGTCGGGGTGTACGGGGCGGTACACCTGGCCAGATCGCGCATCTACCGGTTGCACAGGGTTCCCACCATCCGCGCCCACGCAGTATTTCGGGAGGGGAGCGCGGGTGGGCTCGGGAGAGGCTGTTCGGGAAGTCGTGGTGATCGATCCTGTTGATCTGGAAGAGATCCGGGAGACCGCTCGGCGGGCTGGGGCGGAGATGGCCGAGGTACCGCCGTTTCGGGGGATCGAGACGGTGATGACGAGCTTGCTGGTGGTCGGGGATGCCGCCGCGGTCGGGGTGGTGCAGGACGAGGTCGAGCGGCGTCGCGGTGGGCTGGTGTTCGATCTGCGGGTGGGGGCGATTCGGCCGATCCACCGGAGCCGGGCGCTGCGGCAGGGTGAGTTGAAGGTGGTCGCGGTCGACGGGGTGGTTCGGATCGAGCGGTGTGATAGTGAGGTGATCGCCGCGCTCACTCGGCTGGCGTCCGGTCGTGGGGAGAAAACGGTCGCGATGGTGAATGAGGCTGCGGTGAGTCTGGTTCGGTGAGCTGCGGCTTGGGTTGGTCCTGTTCGGTGAGTCGAGGTCGGTGAGCCGGGGTCGGTGAGCTGGGTTTGGTGAGACAGTCGAGGTGTGAGCCTCGTCGAGATCGCCTGCGACGAGTCCGGCTATGAGGGCGAGAAGCTGGTCGGCGGGGTCACCGATGTCTTCGCGCATGCGGCGATCGCGCTGGATCGAGAGACTGCCGCCGGGTGTGTGGCGGAGTTGCGGGAGCGCATCAGGTCGCCCGCCACGGAGTACAAGGCCAACCATGTACTCCGGTCGAAGCACCGGCCGGTCCTGCTGTGGCTGCTCGGTTCGAGTGGACCGCTGCTCGGGCAGGCGCAGGTGCAGTTGATCGACAAGGCCTATTTCCTGGTCTCGCAACTGACCGGGCAGTTGGCCGATGAGCCGGCCGACGACCTCTACCGGGCGGGGCGCGGTACCGGCGGGTGGAACGAATTTCTGGAAGCGGGGAACGACCTGCTGCGGGCGGGGGAGAACGCCGAGGTCTTCTACTCGGCGCTCGACCGGCTGGAGTACGAGGACCCGACGGTCAAGGCGCTGAAGAAGTCGAGGCCGCGGGCCGAAGCGTTGATCCTGGCGGAGCCGCCGGTGATCTCGCCGCTCGATCCGTTGATGCGGGCGATCGCTCGGGCGGTCGAGTACTGGGGTGAGCGGAGCCGGTGGGTCGCGATCGCGCACGATCGGCAGACGACGCTGTCGCCCGAACGCATCGCCCAACTCCAGGCCGGTACTGCGCTGGCGCGGCTGGAGTTGGTGCATTCGTTCACCGATCCGCGGATCCAGGTCGCGGATTTCCTGGCCGGGGTGGCTCGCAAGATCGCCTCCGATCAACTCAAGGGTGACGACGACGCGGAGCTGACGGCGCTGATTCGGCCGTATGTCGATCCGCGGTCGACCTGGGGTGACCTGGCCAGCTGGCAGCGGCTGACCGGGTCCGGCTCCTGACGGATCGCGGTCGAGCTGGGGTGATCTGGCCAGCTGGCAGCGGCTGACCGGGTCCGGCGCCTGACAGAACGCGGTGGTCAACAGCTGCTCGACTGCTCGGCGGGAGTTCGACGAGGAGACGGATCTGTTGACCGATTCCCCTTGGCAACCGAGCGTGACGGCGGGCATAGTGCTCCGCAGACAGCAGCGCCGGCTCAGTACAGGCATCAGCACTGACTTCAGGTTCGACAGGAGTGCTGACTTAGAGTTGACCTCAGAGCTGGCAATCGAGCCGACGGTTCGAGCCGATCGTTCGAGCCGACAGGGGGAATCGCGGCCGGTGGAAGCGGACAGGCCTGCACCGTTGCGGGTGGATGCCGAGACGGCGATCATCCTGCGCGAGGCGTACCACAAGATCGAGTCGCTGTATCGGGGCGATCACTACGGGTTGTACGACTACGTCCGGGCGGTGGCCGGCAAGATCGCCACCGTCGACAGCTTCTACGTCGGCTTCCTGCACGGCTCGAACCGGGTCCGCTACCCGTACGGCTACGACTCCGGCCGGTACGACGACCCCGCGACGCACATCTTCGGCCCGAACGGTCAGACCGCCTGGTTGCTCAAGCAGCGGCAGACCTACCGGTTCGCGTACGACAACGGCGCGGTCCTGCACGCGGGAGTGCCCACCGGGGACCTCACCAGGGAGTCGCAGGACGCGGTGACGGTGCCGATCTTCCGGCCGGCCAAGAACGGGCCCGACCAGCTGTTCGGCATGTTGTCGATGCACAGCTACACGCCGAACACCTATGACGACAACGCGGTCCGGGCGTTCGAGTGGTTGTGCGGGATGGTCGAGCGGGTGCTCACCCGCGAAGACGAGGACAAGGACGCGCTGCGCCGGCTGCCGGCCGGTGACGACAGCCCGAACCTGCTCACCTCCGATCACGTGATGGAGTACATCGGTCAACGGATCGCCGGACTGCGCGAGATCGCGGTCGAGGCGATGGACGAACCCTCAGCAGTCGACTCCCCGGTCCAGGAACACCTGCGCCGCCTGATCCGGGCCACCGAGGTGATGCAGTCGGAGCTGATGGAGATGATGCTCGAAACCGACGACGGCCCCGAACAACGCTTCACCGCCCTCACCAAGGCCCAGCAAGGCGTCGCGGTACTACTGGTCGACGGTCTCGAGAACGACCAACTCGCAGCTGAACTAGGCATCAGCCTCAACACGGTCAAGACCCACCTCAGCGCAATCCTCCGCAAGTACGGCATGGCAAACCGAGCCCAGGTAGCCGACGACGTCCGCAAGTACCTCGCCCGCTAGCCGGGAGCCGAGAGCGGCTAGCTCGCAAGTACCTTGCCCGTTTGCCCGTTTGCCCGCTTGCCCGCTTGCCCGCTTGCACCTGACCGCTAACCGCTGGCGCGCGAGTCGCTTGCCGCTAGCCGCTGGCGCTGGCGCTGGCCCGAACAGCTCAGTACAAGCCGCTAGCCCGCTGACCAGCTGCCTGAAACCCCGAGCAGGATGCAGGCTCAGGTGGTCCTGCGCAGCGGCCGGGATCGCGCTCGGCGGGTCGAGCGGTTGCCGGACATCTTGGTGATGCCGGCCGCCAGCACCAGGAATGTCTAGGAGTTGATGGACCGCCTGACCAGCCGGGAGCCGAGAGCCGCCGGACGAGAGCCGGGCCAGCCGCGAGCTGCTAGCCGCCGGCCGCGAGCCCCGACCGGGCGCCGGAGCCGCCAGCCGGGAGTGGCCAACCGCCGCCAGCCGAGAGCCGCCAGCTGCGAGCCGCCGGCTGCGAGCTGCGACCGGGAGCCGGGAGTCGCCGGTCGAGAGCCGGGTCGGCCGCGAGTCGCTGGCTGGGTGCCGCGAGCCGTCAGCCGGGGGGTAGCCAGCCGGGAGCTGCGAGCCGTCGCCAACTGCCAGCCGCCAGTGCTAGCCGCTAGCCGCGAGTCGCCGCGAGCCAGGAACCGGGGAGCCGGGAGTAGCCAGCCCGCCGGTCGGAGCCACCGGCCGGGAGCCGCGAGCAGCGAGCAGCGAACGGCGAACAGCGACTCGCCGGACGAGAGCCGCCAGTCACCAGTCGCCGACCGCGAGCCGGGTGCGGCGAGCTGTCAGCCGGGAGCTGCGCGCCGCCGCCAGCCGCCAGTCGCCAGCCGCCAGCCGCTGAGCCGTTGAGCAGCCGACCAACTGCCTGAAAACCCGAGCAAGATGCAGCTGCAGGTGGTCCTGCGCGGCGGCCGGGATCGCGCGCGGCGGCCGAGCGCGTGCTGGACATCTTGGTGATTCCGGCTGTCAGCACCACGAACGTCTAGGAGTTGACGGAACGCCTGACTGGCCGCGAGTCGAGAGTCGCCGGACGAGAGCCGGGCCGGCCGCGAGTCGCTGGCCGGGTGCCGCGAGCCGTCAGCCGGGAGCGGCCAGCCGGAAGCTGCGAGCCGCCGCCAGCCGCGAGCCGAGCCGCTAGCCGCGATCGAGGTCTGGGAGCCGGGAGCAGCAGGCTGCCAGCCGGAGCCTCCAGCTACCAGGCTGGAGCACTAGCCGTGAGCCGCTGGCCCGTTGAGCAGCTGACTAGCTGCCCGAGAACCCGAGCAGGATGCAGGCGGAGGTGGTCTTGCGTGGCGCAGTACTTGGCGTCAGGCGCCGCGGCTGGCGACTTGATGGGCTCGGGGGAGTCGCCCGGCGAGGGTCAGGCTCCGGGGCGGCGGGGCTCAGGCGCCGAGTTGTTTGGCTAGCCAGGGTTCAACGATGGGGAGGATTCGGGCGGCTTGCATGGCTTGCATGTGGTCGAGGCCGTCGAGTAGGTGCACGGTCCAGCCCAGTTGCTCGAGGACTACCTGGTTGGCGGTGAGGGGGGTGCCGATGCTGACCAGGGTGTTGCCCCAGCGTTCGCCGTAGCGGATGTTGTCGGCGCTGCCGGCGATGCAGAGGCGGGGGATGGTGAGGTCTGCCTGGATCGAGCGGTCGTCGAAACCCTTCAGGGCTTGGTAGAGAGTCATGAACTGCTGGGTCTGGTCCTTGCTCAGGGCAATCTCTGCGTTGTCCCAGTCGCCGGGCTCGACCTTCTCGGGCTCCGGCTGGTCTGGCTCGGAACGGTTGGTCTCGGCTTGGATTGCTTCGGTGTGGGTTGCCTCGGTGACGGCGAGCATTGCGTCGTACGGGCCGTCCAGTGGTGGGTAGCCGCCCATCGCCAGGGCGGTCAGCCGGTTGGTGCGGATCGCTAGTTGGAGACCGGCCATGCCGAGCCAGCTGTAGCCGTAGTACGCGAAGGTGTCGGCGCCGGCGGCATCCGCGATGGCGAGGAAGTCTGCGACGAGCGTATCCGGGGTGAGGGTGTCCGGCTTGGGGTTGGCTTGGAGGAAGCCCTCGTAGTCGAACGCGATCACCCGGAAGCGGCGGCTGAAGCCCGCGACCAGGGTGTGGCCGAGCGCCGGGTCGGCGCCCCAGGCGCGCATCTGATCGGTGGCCGGGCCCTCGACGGGGGCGGCCGGATTGACCGGCAGCAAGAGATTTGGGCCTTCGCCGTGTACTTCGAAGTCCACCATCGGGAAACTCCTTACGATGTATAGTGAGCGACGACGCAACGGTAACAGTTTACGGCGTAAGGAGTAAATCGATGGCGGTGCAGACCGGTCAGGGTGACCCGGGGCGGACGCTGGCGCTGCTGTGGGGCAAGGTCGCGACCCCGAAGCGTGGGCCGCGGCACGCCATCGGTTCCGACGAGGTGATCGCCGCGGCGGTGGGGATCGCGGACGCGGACGGGCTGGAAGCGGTCACTATGCGGGCCGTGGGCAACGAGCTCGGCCGGACGGCGATGTCGCTCTACACCTATGTGCTCAGCCGCGACGTGATGGTCGATCTGATGTACGACAGCGTCCACGCGGAGGTTGGCGAGGTGAAGAGCGGGGCGAGTTGGCAGAAGGCGATCACGCGCTGGTGTGTCCAGCTACGGGAGCTGTATCTGCGGCATCCGTGGTTGCTCGATGTCTCGTCGGCGAGGCCGGTGCTCGGTCCGCGCGAGCAGGAGGTGCTGGAGTCGCTGTTGCGGATCCTGGCGACCGCAAGCCTGCCGCTGAAGGATCGGCCGGCGGCGACGAGTGCTCTGTTCAGTGTCGTGCGCGGGGCCGCACGCCAAGCTGTCGAGGCGAGGAGCGCGGTGACCGAGGCGGATGCGGAGTGGTGGGCCGCTCGGGGGCAGGCTCTGGCTGAGGCTGCCCCGGACTTCGCTGAGCGCTTCCCTGAGTCGACGGCGATCGCCGCTCAACAACGGAAGGGCGGTGGTCAACCCTGGATCCGTGCCGCTGATCAGGCGTTCACCGGCGCGGTTGGCCTGCTCGTCGACGGGATTGGTCAACGTGTCGCGGTTAAGGGTTGAAACTGAGCCTCAGGATCCGGGGTGGTCGTCTGGGTCGTTGAGGGGATTGCTCGAGGTGTCGCGGTTAGGGGGTGAGACTGAGCCTCAGGATTCGGGGTGGTCGTCTGGGTCGTTGAGGGGATTGCTCGACGTGTCGCGGTTAGGGGCTGAGACTGAGCCTCAGGACGCGGCGTGGTCGTCCGGGTCGCCGAGGGTGATGCCCAGTGCTGTCGCCATCGCGACGGTGACGGCGAGCGTGTCGATTGGGGAGGAGTTGGCGATGGTGGCGCCGGCCAGGCTGCCGATGCCGCGCGTGCCGTCCCAGGTGCAGTCGACGAAGACGGCGCCGGTCGCGGATACCTGCGAGAACTCGACGCCGGTCAGGTCGCAGCGGCGGAAGACGGTGCCGCTCAGATCGGCCGAGACGAAGTCGGCGCCTTGTAACCGGCAGTCGGTGAACTCGACCTTCACGAACTTCGCGAACCGGAACGACGCGAAGTCGAGCACCGTGTCCCGTAGCGTCACGTGCTGCAGGTTCAGGCCGGGCCCGGCGAACCCGGTCAGCCGTGACGACGTGATCGATAGCCGGGTGCCGGACGCGTCGGCCCAGCGCGCGTTCGCGAGATCGCAGTGGTCGAGCTCGAGGTCGACCAGGATCAGCTTCTCCAGCTCCGAGCCGCCCAGGTTGACCCTGGTCAGCCGGCAGCCGCTGAGCTCGACGTGTTCGGCGAACAGCCCGCCGAGGTTCTGGTCGGTCAGCTCCAGGTCGGTGAGCCGGTCCTCGTCACCCACTTCGTCCGCGGTCAGCGCCCGCTCCTCAAGCTGCGTGCGCAGGCGAGGGGTGGCGATCTTGGTGGCGGCTTTGCGAGGAGGCATGTCCGCCACCGTAGCGACCGCCTCCGTCAGTTTTCGGTCGCGGTACTCCGGAGGTAGTGCTCTGCCGCCCCGATCAGGGCCGAGTGCTCGGTGTCGGCCGTCGCGCTGACCGGGAACGGGAACACCTCGGCGACCACGTCGAATGCGCCGGAGATCGACCCGCCGAGCACGACCCGGGTGGCGCCGAAGCGTTCGAGCCATGGCACCAATGCGTCGGACAGGACCTGGAACGCGCCGACCAGGGCGCTCTTGGCGGCCGCGTCGCCTGCACGAGCTGCCTCGGCGATCTCCTTCACCCCGGTACTCCGGGCAGGCGGCGCGCTGAGCGCATGCTCCGTCGACCCGGCGCTCCGGGCAAGTGGCGCGTCGAGCGCACCCGCCGTCGATCCGGTACTCCGGGTAGGCGGCGCGCCGAGCGCATGCTCCGTCGACCCGGCGCTCCGGGCAAGTGGCGCGCCGAGCGCGCCCGCCGATGACCCGGTGCTGTGGGCAGTCGGCGCGCCGAGCGCATTCTCCGTTGCCCCGGTATCGTGCGCCTGCGGTGTGCCGAGCACATGCTTCGTTGCCCCGGTATCGTGCGCCTGCGGTGTGCCGAGCGCGTCCTTCGTTGCCCCGGTATCGTGCGCCTGCGGTGTGCCGAGCGCGTCCTCCGTCGCCCCGGAATCACGCGCCGACGGCGTGCCGAGAACCTCCCCGGTGTCACGTGCTGGCGGTGTGCCGAGGGCATCGTCGGTGTCGCGTGCTGGCGGTGTGCCGAGGGCATCGTCGGTGTCGCGTGCTGGCGGTGTGCCGAGCGCATCGTCGGTGTCGCGTGCTGGCGGCGAGCCGAGCGCATCCCCGGCATCACCCGCCGGCGCCGCGGCGAGCGCTTTGTCGTACCGGCGGAGGATCGCCCGGGCCGAGATCCACTCCTCGATCGGCTTGCCGTCGAACGTTGTCTGGTACAGCTCGCCGCCCGGTGGCACCGAGTCGCCGGTCCGGACTACGCGGCCGTCGGCCAGGAAGGCTGAGCCGATGCCGGTGCCGATCGTGATGCCGACGCACCGATCGAGGCCGCGTAGCTCGCCTGCGGACCACTCGCCGACGGTGAACGCTTCGGCGTCGTTCATGAAGACGACCTGGTCGAGCCCGAGCTCATCGCGCAGGCGCTGGCCGAGGTCCTGACCGTAGAGCGAGGCGAACTTGTCCAGTTTGTACCAGGCGACGCCGGCCTCGAAGTCGAACGGGCCGGGCAGCGCCACCGCCAGTCCCTTTGCCAAGGGCAACTTCTTGGCGGCGGCGCACAGCTCGCCGACGATGGAGTCGGCCGAGGCCTTCGAATCCAGCCCGGCGCGATAGACGCCCTCCACCTGGCCGGTCGACGGCGTGACCATCGCCGCCGTCACGTGGCTGCCACCGATCTCCAGTACAGGTATCCCCGAGTTCATGGGGCCCATCATTCCCGACGGGCGGCTCCCAGCTCAGCGTTGGGCCACGACGCGCTGCGGTTGCCCGGCGAACTTGAACCTGATGACAGCGCCGGGGAGTGGGCCGGGCCACGGAGTCTGCTCGACCCGTCGGTAGGCGAAGAAGCCGCCCTTGACGGTGGCGATGCCGACGTGGCCGTCCGTGGTCTCGACGGTGACGCGCAGGTCGGGGCTTTTCGGAGTTCTGCCGAAGGCCGTGGTGACGCTGCCGGGCTCCTGCAGCCCTCGGCCGACGGCGGCGGACTTCCGGAGTACGAGCGTGGCCTCGCCGTCTCTCGGGATCACCGAGTCCTTGGCTCCGCCGCCCCACTCCGTCGTGCAGTAGGCGATGGTCGAGGGATCCCCGGGTGCGTGGCGCACGGACGATGTTCCGTAGGTGTCCTGGACCAACACGATCACTGGCCAGGCCCAGGCAGTCAGGCCGTTGCCGTCCTGGTCGCTGCACAGTCCGCTGCTGCCCTCCGGTGCGGCTGAGGCCGGGGGAGCGGCGGGAGAGGGGTGGTCGGTGCTGCCGAGGGCAAACATGGTGCCGGTGGCAACCACGGCGACCGATGCGGCGGTGGCGACGACCGCCAGCAGCCGACGGTTGCGAGTTTGCCGGCGACCGGTCGCGACCAGGTGGCCGACGTCCGGGGTGAAGGCCTGCCGTTCGGTTGCCTCGTGCATCAGGTCTTTCAGTTGACGGGTCATCTCAGCCTCCTAGCCCGGCGAAGTCGGAGAGGTCGGCGAGCGCTGGATCGAGGCGGAGCTTCTGCAGCGCTCGCAGGGTCTGGCTCTTGACGGTTCCGGTGCTGCAGCCGAGTGCCTCCGCGGTCTCGTCGACGGACAGCTCGTCGAAGTACCGCAGTACGACGCAGGCCCGCTGGCGGGGTGGGAGCTCGGCGAGTAACTGGATGATCAGCAGCCGGTTCTCCAGTACGCCGACCGGATCCGCCGGATCGGGGGTGGCGGTGAAGTAGGTCTCGCCGCCGACCAGTTCGGAGCTGGACCGGCGCCGGAGCCCGTCCAGCGTGGTCGAGACCACCACCTTGCGGGCATACGCGCCGATCGCGCCTTTGCGTTGCAGCCGCGGCCAGCTCCGGTACAGCTTGAGCAGCGCCTCCTGGGTCGCGTCCTCAGCTCGCCGCCAGTCCCCACACAGCAGGTACGCCGTATTGCAGAGCCCGTTGGCGTGATGGGTCACGAAGTCGACGTACTCGCGCTCGGCCTCGCTCTTCACACCTGTCCCTCCCTGGATGTCAGGCTACAAACGTGCCGACCGCCAGATCGGTTGCCTGAATCCGGCAAACTGGCCGCATGTCTGAACTGATCGTCGACGGTGTGAAGGTCAGCTACCACGTCGCCGGCTCCGGCCCGGTCTGCCTGGTCCACTCCGGCGGCCCTGGTATCCACTACGACTACCTGCGGATGCCGGAGCTCGAGCGGCACCTGACGATGGTCTACCTCGAGCCGGTCGGGACGGGAGCGTCCGACCTGCTGCCCGACGGCGACTACAGCATGGAGAAGTACGCGTACTTCGCGGACCAGGTGGCTCAGCACCTGGGCGAGGAGAAGGTCTTCTTCCTCGGTCACTCCCACGGCGGGTTCGTCGCGTTGCAGTTCGCGCTGGACTATCCCGACCGGCTGCGCGGCGTGATCGTCTACGACGGGATGGCGTTCAACGGTCAGGAGCTCGGCGAGGAGGCGTTCCGGCAGATCGAGGCGTACGTCGCTCGCCGGCCGGCGGGGGATCCGGTCGCGGCGCAGGTGCTGGCGGCCTGGCAGGAGGAGACGCCGGAGGACAAGGCGAGTCAGGTCGACGCGCTCCAGCGGCTGCTGCCGGTCTACTTCAAGGACTTCGAGGAGATCGCGCCGCGGCTGGCCGACTGGTTCCCGCTGGTCGACATCACCATCGACCCGAACCGGCAGCCGTCGGCGTGGGACGTTCGTGAGCGGCTGGGCGAGATCGCCGTACCGGTGCTGGTGATCGTGGGTGCCTACGACTTCATCTGCGGTGAGAAGTGGGCGCGGCAGTTGCACGATGGGATCAAGGGGTCTGAGTTGGTCGTCCTGGGCGATTCGGGGCACTTCGGGCACTTGGAGGAGCCGGAGGCGTTTTTCGGCGCCGTACTGCGTTTTGCCGCGGCACACTGAGACGGGATCCCGCTGGGGCCCGCTGATCCGTAGAGTTGTCTCGAGCGCGGCCCGCCCACCGACGGTCACGCTGCCTTCACTGCCGATGACGAGGGTGACCGGAGTTGCGTGCCGAGACGAGTGCGACGTCCGCCGTCGCGACGCTGAGCGTCGCGGTCGCGGTGGTCGGCCACGTCCTGGTCGGCGGCTCGGCCTCGGTCGCGGCGGTTCCGCAGCTTGTGGTGTTGGGGGCGATTGCTTGGTCGCTCGGTGAGCACCTGACGGGTCGGCGTTGGCTGACTGTCGCCGGGTTGGCGGCGCTTCAACTGGTCACCCATCTGACGCTGGATGCGAGCCACAGGCCAGTCGTCGCACCAGCGGCTGCACCGCATCCGGCGATGGACGCCGCATCGATGGGCCACAGCTCGGCGCACGAGATGACGGCAATGGACCACGCCGCGATGGGCCACACCGGCGTCAACCACGCCGCGATGGGTCATGCCGGCGTTGACCACGCCGCGATGGGCCACGCCGGCATGGCAACGCCGATGCCGGAGCCCCTGGCCGGTGCCGCCCCGGCGGCGGCCGAGCCGGCAGCGTCGATGCACGGTGGGTTTGCTGACGCAGTGAGCATGTCGGCCGCGCACCTCTTCGTCTTACTCGCCGGCGTCCTGCTGATCGGCAGCACCCACCGCTGGGTCCAACGCGTACTACGAATCCTCTCTCGCCTAGTCCCGCAGCTGCCAGCAGCAGCGGTCACCATCCCGGGGGTGCGCGCAGCGCTGCCCGGCGTACCGGAGCAGCCGCGGCTCACCCAGCGCTGGCTGACCTCGAGCGTGTCGCGGCGTGGGCCGCCGGCGTACGGAGTGCTTGCAGCTCTGTAGTGATCCGCCCCCACACCGTATGCCCCAGAGAGGGTTCAAAGTCATGTCCAAGAAGCTCGTACTGCGTGCTGCCGCGATTGCCGCGGCCACTGCGCTCGTCCTGGTAGGCGGCGTCAATTCGGCCTCCGCCCACGTCACTGTCTCGTCGCCGGATGCCAAGCCGGGCGGCTACGCCAAGCTGGTGTTCCGGGTGCCGACCGAGTCCGACACCGCCAGCACCACCAAGCTGTCCGTCTCGCTGCCCAAGGACTACCCGTTCGCCCACGTCGGCGCGCAGGTGAAGGGCGGCTGGAAGGTCGTCAAGACCACCGAGAAGCTGCCGAAGGAGGTCAAGGTCGGCGACGTCACGCTGACCGAGGCGATCACAACTGTCACCTGGACCGCCGAGGGCAGCGGCGTACCGGCGAACGACTTCGACGAGTTCGCCCTGTCGGTCGGCAAGCTGCCCGAGGGAGTCGACTCGCTCAGCTTCCCCGCGGTGCAGACCTACAGCGACGGCAAGGTGGTCAAGTGGGAGCAGGTGGCCAAGGACGCCGCCGACAAGCCGGAGCACCCGGCCCCGGCGCTGAAGCTGTCCACGGCGATCGCCCCGGTGGCGGCGACCACTGACACCGACAAGGGTGGTTCGTCGGACACCCTGGCCCGGGTGCTCGGCGGGGCCGGGCTGCTGCTCGGCCTGGTCGGGCTCGGCCTCGGTCTGCGGGCCGGCCGGACGCGGAAGGTCACGCCGTAATCGTGCGCCGCTTTTCCGGATTGCTGGTGGCGTCGCTGCTCGTCCTGGTGGTTTCCACCGGGACGGCGGCGGCGCACGCCAAACTCGAGTCCATGACCCCGGCCGACGGTTCGACGTCGGCCGCCCCGCCGACCCAGGTGGTGCTGACCTTCAACGAACCGGTCGGCAGCACCGGCGCCGAGGTCCAGGTCAAGTCGCCGAAGGGCACCAACGTCTCCACCGGTGAGATCAAGGTGATCGACAAGACCGTCACCCAGCCGGTCGACGGCCTGGTCGATGTCGGCCGGTACACCGTCGACGCCCGGATCGTGTCGGCCGACGGCCACCCGATCACCGTCACCGCCAGCTTCACGATCACCCACGCCGGTCATGCCGCGACGCCTGCTGTCGCAGCACCTCCGACCAAGGACAGCAGCTCGAACGTCGTCGTGATCGTCGCGATGGCGCTCGTGATGCTGGTCGTCGTCGCCTTGGCTGTCGTCATCGTCCGTCGCCGTCCTGCGCCTCAATGACGGTCGACACGGCTCCCCGGGTATCGGGGAAGGTCCTGGCCGCCGGGGTCGTCGCCGCCGGTTTCGTGGTCCTGCTCGTGGCATTGCTCGCCGCGGGTGGAGCCCCGAAGCCGCTACCCGCCGGCCTGCAAGGAGCCGGTACGCCGGTCTCCTGGGCCGTCCCCGTACTACGCCTGCTCGCTGACCTCGCCGCGATCGCCACCGGTGGCGCGGTGCTGGCAGCAGCCTGGCTACTTCCACAATCTGACGGAAAGCTCGCAAAACAAGGGCTTCGAGCCTGTCAGGATGCGGCAGTAGCGGCTGGGGCGTGGGCGGTGGCCGCCATCGGCGGGTTGCTGGCCAGCGCTTCAGTGATCCTCGGCGTGCCAATGTCGCAGTTGGCCGCGCGAGCCGGGGATGCCGGGGGAGTCAACCAGGTCAGGGCTCTGGCGGTCTCAGCGCTGCTGACGGCCGTGCTGGCGGTGGTGTTGTCCGGCGCTCGTACGGTCGCGACCGCGCGGATTGCGTTGGTGTTGACCGCAGCAGCGTTGACCGCGCCGTTGCTGACCGGCCACGGAGCGATCGAGCGGACGGCGTTCTGGTCCGTGCTCGCCACCTCGTCGCTGGTCATCCACGTCTTCTGCGCAACCGCCTGGATCGGCGGCCTCGGATCACTGATCAGGTACGGCCGCGACCAGCTCCCCGCGATCGAGAAATTCAGCCGCCTGGCCTTCGGCTGCGCGATCGCGATCGGCCTGACCGGCCTGCTCACCGCCGAGATCCACCTCGGCGGCCGCGAGGACGGCCTCGGCCTGATCACCCAATGGGTCACCACCGGGTACGGCGCTCTGGTCTTCGCCAAGGCGGTCGCGTTCACCCTCCTGGTCTGGATCGGATGGCGTCATCGCCAGTCGACCCTGCCCGCCCTCGCCGCCAACGAACCGGGTGCCTTCTGGCGGCTGGCCGGTGTCGAGCTCCTGGTGATGGCCGGCACGGTCGGCCTCGCCGTGGCGCTCTCGCGCACCCCGTGACATGTCAACAGAGCACGTAAGATGGGCAGATGACCGAGACGCGATGGCTGGATGCGCGGGAGGCGCATCTGTGGCAGTCGTATCGTGACGCCTACCAAGAGCTGACCACGGCGCTCGAGGGGCGGCTGATCCGCAACTCCGGCTTGTCCGGCGCCGACTACGCGCTGCTGCATCCGGTGTCCAGCTCGGAGAACGGCGTACTGCGGACCCGCGACCTCGGCCGGTCGATCGGCTGGGAGCGGAGCCGGTTGTCGCACCAGGTGAGCCGGATGGAGAAGCGCGGCCTGGTGGTGCGCGAGGAGTGCGAGTCGGACGCCCGTGGCTCGATGGTCCGGTTGACCGACGCCGGCCGGGCCGCGATCGAGGCGGCGGCGCCGGATCACGTCGACGCGGTCCGCACCCACTTCCTGGAGAAGCTGACCCGCGAGGAGCAGGAGCAGCTCACCAAGATGCTCGACCGGGTCCTCGCCGACCTGCCGAGCCGGGACCTCTGCCGCGAAGACGGCACCACCCCACCCTGCTGACAGCAGCCGTTCCACCCGAGTGACCCACCTCATAGGTTGATGCGTCATCTAAATCTGCTACTTTTGGTGATGCGTCACCAAACATGACCCCCTCTGCGTTAGGAAGAACATGCCCAAGATCGCGATCATCCTCGGCAGCACCCGGCCGGGCCGCAACGGCGAGGCCGTGGCCAACTGGGTCCTGGACATCGCCAAGCAGCGCAGCGACGCCGAGTTCGAACTGGTCGACATCGCGGAGTACAAGCTGCCGCATCTCGACGAGGCGGTCCCGCCGTCGATGGGCCAGTACACCCAGCCGCACACGCTGGCCTGGGCCGAGAAGATCGGCTCCTTCGACGGCTACGTGTTCGTCACGCCGGAGTACAACCACTCCACCTCGGGCGCGCTGAAGAACGCCATCGACTTCCTCTTCGCGGAGTGGAACGACAAGGCGGCCGGCTTCGTCAGCTACGGCGCCGTCGGCGGCGCCCGCGCGGTCGAGCACCTGCGGTTGGTGATGGGCGAGCTGAAGGTCGCCGACGTCCGCAACCAGGTCACCCTGTCGCTGGCCACCGACTTCAAGAACTACTCCGAGTTCACCCCGGCGGAGTACCAGGAGGGCGCGCTCGGCACCGTCCTGGACCAGGTCATCTCCTGGAGCAACGCGCTGGCCACGGTCCGCGCCGCCGCCTGACGGTGTCAGTGAGCTTCGACCTGCGTTGAAAGGGCTTGTCCACCCGTTCCGGCCGCTGCCACCGTGGCATCGGCCGGAAGGAGTGGTCCCGATGCGCGGGTTCGAGATGCTGGTACTGGTGGCGGCTCTCGTGGTGGCAGCCGCACTGCCACTGGCGGGTTCGAGTGACGCCGAGGCGGACGCCGCTCAGGAGCGAGCGGCCACGCCGGTCAACCTGGCGATCGGGAAGGCGATCACGGCCACCGACAGCCTGAAGAACTTCGAGGCCCGCAAAGCGATCGACGGCAACAGCTCCACCTACTGGGCGGCCGCCGACGGGCGCAAACCGAAGACGCTCGAGGTCGACCTCGGCAGCGCGTACGCCGTCACCGGGGTCGAGCAGAACTTCAAGGACGTCGACACCCACTCGTTCCTGATCGAGGCGAGCACCAACCGGACCAGCTGGACGAGGCTGCTCGACAAGACGACCGGAGCCCGCGGCCAGACCTTCAGCCAGGGTGTCAGCGGCAACTATCGCTATGTGCGCCTGACCGTCACCGGCTCGGCCTCGAACTTCTGGGCCGGAAGCACCGAATTCGCGATCTACGGTATCGATCCGCAGCCCCGCAACCTGGCCCGCGGAGTCTCAGCGACGTCCTCGTCCCACGGACCGGGGTACGAGCCGTTCAAAGCGGTGGACGGCGACGGTACGTCGTACTGGGGTGCGGAGGTCTCGGGGATGCCGCAGTGGCTGATGCTCGATCTGGGCAGCAGTATCGCGGTGGACCGGATCGAGCAGTCGTTCGTCGACAACGACACCTGGACCTTCAAGATCGAGGGCTCGCAGGACAAGACGAACTGGCAACTGTTGCTGGACGAGACCGACGGCGTGGTCGGCCGGGTCTTCAGCAAGGTTCTCTCCGGCAACTACCGGTACCTCAAGCTGACCGTGCTCGGCAGCGCGGCCGGGCACTGGGCCTGTTCGCAGGAGTTGAAGGTGTTCGGCACCGGCGAGCCGGTCACCACCAAGTGGTGGGAGAGCCGCTCCGGGGTGATGCGGTTCTATCCGGTCTGGCAGCAGCTTCGGCTGGACGCGATCACCGCGCAGCTGGACACCTTGAAGAGTCAGGGGTTCCGGGCGATCGAGCTGTCGCCGGTCTCCGACGGCAACAAGGATCTGTGGGCCGGGCTGCCGGTGATGAACCTGTACCAGGTGGACCCCGACATCGGCACCATGCAGGACTTCGAGGAGTTGCTGCAGGCCGCGCACGCGAGGGGGATGAAGGTCATCATCTTCACCAACCCCGGCTATGCGTCGATCGATTCGCCGTACTTCCAGAAGGCGCAGGACGACTTCCGCGCCAACGTCCAGAGCGTCGAACGCTCGTGGTTCGACCTGCGCAAGCAGCCGGGGGCGTACCCCGAGTTGTGGCACTACAGCGCCCGGGCGCAGGGCTACTACTGGGGCACCTGGGATGCCAAGGCGCCGTCGTTCAACTACTCGAGCCAGGCCTGGCTCGACGAGGCCCGCAAGTACCTGCGGTTCTGGATGGACAAGGGGGTCGACGGTATCGCGCTGGACGCGCCGAACGTCTATCACACGACCACGGTGGCGAAGAACAACTACGCGATCACCGACGTACTGCGCAACTACGACACCTTCATGAACGGCGAGGGGGTGCGCGAGCCGCAGTACATCTACGACTGGCACTACAACAGCCTGCAGGACTACACCATCACCCAGTGGGCCGAGCCGCCGAACCCGGGCAGCAGCGCGATCCTCAGCGCCATCGACAGCGGCAACCCCAGTGGCCTGGAGAACACTCTCAAGAACTACCGCGACCTGATGGTGAACGCCGGCGGCGTCACCCAGACCGCGCCGAACTGGGGGCGGACCAACTACCCGGTCGACCGGCGGCTGCTGGAGATCGCCACGATGACGTCGATGGGCACCTTCTTCTACCTGCACAACGACTACTACACGATCCTCCCGCACGAACAGCAGATCCCGAACTGGCCGGCGGACCAGCGCGAGACCCTCTACAAACTGATCCGGGCCCAGAACAGTTCACCCGCCCTCGCGCCACTCGGTCTCCGGGTCAAGCTGCCGACCAGCAACGACCAGAAGTACTACGCCTACAAGCGGACCAGCAAGGACGGTACGGCGAAGGCGCTGGTGCTGCTCAACTTCCAGAGCACCCCGCAGACCGTCTCGGTCGACCTCACCGGCACCGGCATCGCGCTTGGTCAGACGCCGACCGATCTGGTCGAAGGAACTGCCGGCCCGGCGATCACCGGCGCCACGTATCAGGTCCAGCTCCCGGCGTTCGGGTTCAAGCTGCTGAGCGTGCAATAGCGGAGGTGACTCCCAGTACTCGGAGTTCGTCGGCGGTGACACGCCGTCACGGGCGACGCTCGGGCGGGCTGTGCCGGAAGAATGATGAGCGTCGTTCAGATGCGCCTGAATTTGACAACTATTTTCATTAACGGCAGGATTCGAGCCGGCGACCACTCCTCGTCGGAGCCCTCTCACCGTGAAGGAAATACGGATGTCCGATGCTCTGAACAGACGGGGATTCCTCGGGTTCGCTGGCGCGCTGAGCCTGGCCGCGGTGACCGGTTGCGGTGCCGACGGGACCGGTGGTGCCACGGCCGCGCCGAAGGCAGGTGGCCGGTTGCGCGCGGTCTTCGCCGGCGGTGGCGCCAAGGAGGTGATCGACCCGCACGTGCAGAGCCTGTTCGTCGACATCGCCCGGCACAAGGCGATCTACGAGAAGCTCGTCGAGCTGGGTCCCGACCTGAAACCGTTGCCACGGCTGGCCGAGAAGTGGGAGCCGGACGCGCAGGCGGCGACCTGGCGGTTCACCCTGCGGGACGCGACCTTCCACGACGGCAAGAAGCTGACCAGCGAGGACGTGCTCTACAGCCTGGCCCGGATCGCCGACCCGAACACCCCCGAACGCGTCGCCCAGTCCTCGCTCGCCGCGCTCGATCTGAAGCGCTGCAAGGCGATCGATCCGCGCACGGTCGAGCTGGTGCTGACCGCCCCGAACGCCGAGTTCCCCGCGTTGCTGGCCGGGATCGGCACCCAGATCGTTCGCAACGGGTTCAAGGACCCGACCAAGCCGATCGGCACCGGCGCCTTCAAGTTCGTCTCCTTCGAGGCCGGCCGCTCGCTGGTCGCCAGCCGGTACGACGAGTACTGGGACGGCGCGGCGAAGCTCGAGGAACTGCAGATCCTGTCCGCCGACGCCGAGGCGCGCGCCAACGCAGTACAGGGCGGACAGGCGGAGTACGCGAACGACATGACCGCGACCTTCGCCCGGACGGCCGAGGCGGGCAAGACGGTCAAGATCGTCGCGGCCAAGGGCAGCACCACCCACGCGTTCGTGATGAAGCTCGACCAGGCACCGTTCGACAACCCCGACGTCCGGCTCGCGTTCAAGCTGCTCGCGGACCGGCAGCGGCTGGTCGACGTGGTCTTCGCCGGCCGCGGGGTGGTCGGGAACGACCTGTTCGGCAAGGGTTTCCAGTACTACCCGGCCGACCTGCCGCAACGTGAGCGCAACCTCGACGAGGCCAAGGCGCTGCTGAAGAAGGCCGGCCTGCTGAACAAGGAGGTGGAGATCTTCACCTCCGACGCCTCGGCCGGTTTCGTCGAGGCGGCCACGCTGTTCGCCGAGCAGGTCGGCGAGGCCGGGGTGAAGCTCAAGGTGACCACCGGCAGCGCCCAGACGTATGCCAAAGACCTGCTCACCAAGGGCGCGATCGGCAGTCACCGCTCCGGCGCGATGCCGATCCCGCAGTACATCACCGATCGGCTGCTCTCGACGTCGCCGTTCAACGTGACGCACTGGCGGCAGCCGGCCTTCGACGCCGACTTCGCCGCGGCCCAGGTGCAGACCGACGAAGCAGCCCGTACGACGAAGTACGGCGAACTGCAGAAGACGTTGCGGGACACCGGCGGCATCATCGCCTGGGGGCACCCGGACTTCCTGGTCGCGGTCTCGGCCAAGGTGCAAGGGGTGCAGGCGGTGCCGCCGAACACCTTGGACTCGGGCCGGTTCGACAAGGTGTGGCTGGCCTGAATGCGGTCCTATGCTGCCCAGCGGGCCGCATTGGCGATCGTCCAGCTGGCTGTGCTGTCGGTCCTCGTCTTCCTGCTGACGGCGTTGCTGCCGGGCGATGCCGCCGACATGCGGTTCACCGAGACGCTGACACCTGAGCAGGTGGCCCGGCTGCGCGAGCAGCTCGGGCTGGACCAGCCTGCGCTGGAGCGGTTCACGCACTGGTTCGGCAACGTGCTGACCGGCGATCTCGGGACGTCGCTGATCAGCGGCGGGCCGGTGCTCGACATCGTCAAGGCGTCGGTCGGGGCAACGTTGGTGCTCACCGTTGCCACGCTGGCCGTGGTCGTGCCGCTGGCGGTTGCCCTTGGCATCTTGATGGGGACTCGCGAGAACGGCCGGCTGGATCGGGCCATCACCTCGATCACGCTGGCGTTGAGTGCGATCCCGGACTTCGTGATCGCGGTCGTGCTGGTCGCGTTGTTCTCGCTGAAGCTGGGCTGGTTGCCGGCCACGTGGGTTGGCGGCTCGCTGCTGGCGAGTCCGGTGCTGCTGGTGCTTCCGGTGACGGTGTTGCTCGGTCGCACGGTGTGTCTGCTGTCCCGGCAGGTGCGGGCGGGGACGATCAATGCGTTGCACGCGGACTACGTCGTACAGGCTCGGCGGCTTGGAGTGCCGCGACGACGGGTGCTGCTCCGGCACGTGTTGCCGAACGCGGCAGTGCCCGGCGTACAGGAGTTGGCTCGGACCGGGGACACCTTGCTGGGCGGGGTTCTGGTGGTCGAGGCGATCTTCGCGATCCCCGGGTTTGCGACGGCGTTGGTCGACGGGGTCGAGACGCGGGACGTGCCTGTCGTCCAAGGCCTGACTCTGGTGCTCGCCGTCGCCGCGTTGCTGATCAACCTCGGCGCTGACCTGGTCTGCAACCGCCTGGTACCGCGGACGGAGCTGCTGCGATGAGAGCCCGTACGCCGCTCGCCATCTCCGCGTTGCTGGTCCTGATCCCCTTGCTGCTGGCGGTTTTCGGCCCGCTGATCACGCTCGACGTGAAGCCCGGCCTGCCGTACGACGGCAGCGGGCTGCTCGGCACCGACGGCCTCGGCCGCGATGTGCTCAGCCTGTTGCTGGCCGGCGGCCGGTCGGCCCTCGGGATGGCGCTGGGCGCGGTCGTGCTGGCCTACCTCATCGGCGGGCTGATCGGTCTCGTCGCGGCCTCGACCCTGCACCGCTGGGTCGACGAGTTGCTGATCCGGCCTCTCGACGTACTCCTGCCGCTGCCCTCCCTGCTGGTGATCAGCGTGGTCGCCGTCGGCTGGCGTGCCTCGCCGCTCGCGATCACGCTGGCGGTTGCCATGGTCAACGTCCCGACCGTCGCCCGGCTGGTCCGCGCTGCGGCTTTGGATGCCGCGAGCGGACCGGTGGTCGAGGCGTTGCGGATGCAGCGCGAGAGCTGGGTCGGCATCCATCTCGGGTACGTCGGTCGCGCGGTGCTCGGGCCCGTTGCCGCCGACATCGGCACCCGGATCACGCTCGCCGTCTTCCTGGTTGCCTCAGTTAACTTCCTCGGACTCGGCCTGAGCCCGACCGCTCCGGACTGGGCGGTCAGCGTCTCGCGCAACCGCGAGGGGTTGCTGCTGCAGCCGTGGGCGGTGCTCGCGCCGGCGGTGCTGCTGGTCTCGTTCACCCTCGGCTTCAACCTGCTGGCCGACCGTCTGGTCCACCGCACCAGGCGTCTCGCCGAGGTCAAGCGATGAAGCCACTGGTCAGAGTCACCGGGTTGGCGGCGGTCGCAGGCGAGTCGATCCTCGTCGACGGGGTCGACTTCGAGGTCTGGCCCGGTCAGGTGACGGCGCTGGTCGGCGCCTCGGGCTCCGGCAAGACGACCTCTGCGCTGGCCCTCCTCGGCGAACACGGCAACAGCGTCACGCTGAGCGGCCACGTCGAGGTCGACGGACAGCTGGTTGTCGACAGCAACGGCGTGACGGCCGCTGTGTCGCAGGTGCGAGGCCGCGTGGTCGCCTACATGCCGCAGCATCCGGGCAGCGCGCTCAACCCCGCCCGACGGATCGGCGCGGGACTCACCGAGCTGGCCAAGCTCCATCACCCCGGCACGCCAGGCGTCGTACCGGAGGCGCTCAGGGCTGCTCAACTCCCGGCTGACAGAGCCACGCTGCGACGCTTCCCGCACCAATTCTCCGGCGGGCAGCGACAACGGATCGCCCTCGCCCAGGCCCTCACCTGTCGTCCCAAGGTGCTGGTCCTGGATGAGCCGAGCACCGGACTTGACTCGATCACCCGACTCCAGTTGGTCGGCGAGCTGCAGGAGCTCGCGCAGGCCGGGCTGGGCATCTTGTTGCTCAGTCACGATCTCGACCTCGTCCGCGCGTTGGCTGACCAGGTCGTCGTCCTCGACGCGGGCCGGGTGGTGAGCGATGTTCTTCCAACCGCAACACAGCTGACCAGCCGGCCGGGAACCCGTAGTACGGGTGAGCCGTTGCTCCAGGCAATGAACATCTCCGCGTCGCTGCGGGCCCGCGACCGGATCCTGCAGGAGGTCGATCTCGCCGTGCCGTCCGGAGGTTGCGTCGGCGTCGTCGGCCGCTCTGGCAGCGGCAAGACCACGCTGGCCCGCTGCCTGGCCGGCCTGCACGAGCGAATGACCGGCCGCCTCACCCTGGCCGGCGAAGACCTCCCCGTACTGCGCAAGCGCTCACTCGACCAGAACCGTCGAGTCCAGTACGTCTGGCAGGAGGTCCGCGGCTCCTTCGACGAACGCCGATTGGTCGACGACCAAGTAGCCCGTACTGCGGTACGCCTTCGCGGCCTCCCACCGGCCGAAGCCAAACAGGAAGCCGTGGCAACCCTCGCCAGGCTGGGCGTCTCCGCGATGGTCGCGGCCAGACCGCCGAGCCAGCTGTCCGGGGGAGAGCTCCAACGCGCGGCTCTCGCAAGGGCGTTGCTGGCGCGACCCGACGTACTGGTCTGCGACGAGATCACCACCGCACTGGACGAGCGAGGTACGGCCCTCGTCGTCGAGTTGCTGAACGAACTCAAGGACCAGGGCACCGCGCTGATCTGGATCAGCCACGATCTCGGCCTGGTGGCCGCGGTCTCCGACCACGTCCTGGTGCTCGACGCCGGCCGCGTTGTCGAACAGGGGCCACCGGCAACTGTGATGAGGCAGCCGGCCACCGAGCTGACCCAGCGGCTGGTGCAGGCCGCCCTGATCGGCCACGTCCCCCACGATTCTCCGCCCGTGCTGACCGGTAGTGCCGACACGAGGAGCGACCCGCACCGATGAGACAACTCCACGATCACCTGGCGGAGGCGATCAAGGACCCGGACCCGATCCGCGTCGGCGACGACCTGATCTGCCTACGGTTCGAAACGATGAAGGTGTACTCCGCCCTCGGCGCCGTCCGGCACCTGCTGGAGACGGGCGCGGTGCGGCAGGGCGACACCCTGATCGACAGCTCCAGCGGGATCTACGCCCACGCGCTCGCGCTGGCCTGCCACCGGTACGGGATGAAATGCCACATCGTCGGCTCGACCACCGTCGACCGGACGCTGAAGATCCAGCTGGAGATCCTCGGCGCGACCGTCGAGCAGGTCCCGTCGTCGAACAACCTGCAACTGGACCAGAACCTGCGGGTCCGCCGGATCGGCGAGATCCTGCGCGACCACCCGACGTACCACTGGATGCAGCAGTACCACGACGACATCCACTACCTCGGGTACGGCGCGATCGCGGACCTGGTCGCCGACCTGGTGCCGTCCGGGCCGCTGTGCCTGGTCGGGGGAGTCGGCACGGGAGCGTCGACCGGCGCCATCGCGCAGTACCTGCGGGACCGCGGCCGGGATGTGAACCTGGTCGGCGTCCAGCCGTTCGGCAGCATCACCTTCGGCGCCGGGCACACCCAGGACCCCGAGATGATCATCGCCGGGATCGGCAGCTCGATCGAGTTCCGCAACGTGCGGCACGAGCTCTACGACCGGCTGCACTGGGTCTCCTTCGACTACGCGATGTCGGCCGCCGTCGACCTGCTGCGGACCAGTGGCGTCTTCGCCGGCCTGTCCGCGGGAGCGGCGTACCTGTCCGCACTGTGGGAGCACAACTGTGACAGCAGCCGCACCCACGTCTTCCTGGCCGCCGACACCGGCACCCGGTACGTCGAGTCCGCTTTTTCCCGGTACGCCGAGGCGCGGCCGATGGACACCATGCGGCCGCGCGAGATCGACTCGCTGGAGGAGCTGGCCGTTCCCTGGTCGGCGATGTCCTGGGATCGCCGCGAATCGGCGTGGGCGGAGCGCCGCGAGTTCCCATCTGCGACCCCGTCGCATTAACATGCTGACCATGACCAGCGGCTACCTGGTGTTACCGGAGTTGTTCTCGGCAACGGAAATCGCTCGGCTGCGAGACGCGGCCGAGCAGGTGCACGCGTCGGTCGTCGCCGCGGCGGAGGCCGGTGAGACAGCGGTGACGGTCTGGCCGGACGGGCACCGGCTGGAGGAGATCCGCGGTACGACGATCCACTGGGAGCCGGACGCGCCGGGCAAGGCCGTTCGCAGCCTGGCGCCGGTCGCCCACCTGCATCCGGCGCTGGACGCGCTGTGGACCGAGCCGCGGCTCACGTCGCCGATGGAGTCGTTGATCGGGGCAACGGTTGCTCCGTTCGTGTCGAAGCTGAACTTCAAGCGGGCCGGCGTCGGGTCGGAGTTCGCCTGGCACCAGGACTTCCCGTACTGGTACTGCTGCGCGGGCGACGCGGCGTACGACATCGCCACGGCAATCGTGATGCTGGACGACAACACCGTCGAGAACGGTGCGATGACGTTGATTCCGGGCAGTCAGGACGACGGGCCGGCGCGGCGCGATCCGCTCGAACCGACCGGTCTGCTCGTTGACCCGCTGACCGTCGACGAGTCGCGAGCGGTGACCGTGACGGCGCCGGCCGGGTCGGTGCTGATCTTCCCGGGGCTGATGGTGCACCGGTCGGCGCCGAACCGGACCGCCTCCGACCGCCGGTCCTTGCTGTTCTGCTTCCAGCCCGCTGGTCGCCCCGAGTTGTCCGCCCTGACCTATCACGCCGAAAGGCTGGCTGATCTGCCATGACGACCTCCGTCGCCGCCCTCACCGCCGCAGTACTCGCTGGTGAGCACGGACCCGCCCCGACAGACATCAACGTCATCAGCGCTTTCTGGCTCCACAACACGACCCGGCTGCCTGGCGCTGACGTCACCTATCGCAACTACTACGTGCTGCTGCGAGTCGGCGAGGTCTTCGGCGCGTGCGCCTTCGAGGAAGGCGAGGTCGACCCGGCGTACTGCGCCGACGCCTCCGGCCTGCCGCTGTCCGACTTGCTTGCCGATGGCCCCTTACCGGTGCGGATCGCCGCTCTGGATGCCTACCTCGCTGCCGTCGAGCCGCACCACCTGTCAGCTCAGGCCGAGGAAGTCATCCTCCCCGCCGGTACTCCGGATGTTCGCGCCCGAGCCCGCGATGCGGCGGTGGCCGGACTCCTGGAGGTGACCCCGGGATCCAAGGTCGCCCTGATCGGCGTGGTCAACCCGCTGGTCGACGCGATTACCGCGTTGGGCGGCACCTGCCTCCCCTGTGACTTCAACCTCCGCGAGACGGCCTCCGGGCTGCCGGTTTCCCGCGACATGACGCAGGTTGTTGATGCCGCGGACGCCGTCGTGGCCACCGGAATGACGTTGAGCAACGGGAGTTTCGACGTCCTGCTCGATCGTTGCCTGCAGCAATCGAAGCCGCTGGCCGTCTATGCTCAGACCGGCAGCGCCGTCGCCCGTGCCTTCCTCGGCGCCGGGGTGACCGCGCTCTCCGCCGAGCCGTTCCCCTTCTCCCAGTTCAGCGCCCGCCCGACCTCCCTGTACCGCTACCGCAAGAACGGACCCGAAACCCCGTGACCACCACCACCCCTGTCCGCAGTACCGGAGAAGTGCCAGGCGACTGGAAGATGGTCAAGCGGTTGTGGCCGTTCCTGCTCGCCTCGACCGTCAGCCTGATCCCGTTCACCGTCTTCGGCATGTACCTGGTGCCGATCGCGGCGGCAGCGGACGGAAGCGTCGCCGAGATCGGCGGACTGCGAGGACTCGGAGGACTCGCAGCCCTCATCGTCGGCATCGCTTTGGCCCCGCTGATCGACCGGTTCGCCCGCGAGTTGGTCGCGGCCGGCGGCCTGGCCCTGCTCGGCATCTCCGCCGCGCTCGGTGCCATCGGCAACGTCTTCGCGCTGGCCTCGTTCTGTCTGCTGATCGGCGCCTCGACCTCGATCCTCGGCCCGTCGATCGGCGCCGCGGCAGCAGATCGGTTCAACTCACCCGCCGCCGCGGGGCGAGCAGCCACGCTGGTCTCCGCGACCACCTCGATGATGGCCATGCTGGCCGCGCCGGTGCTCGCAGTACCGGGGCTGTTCTGGGGGTGGCGAGGCAACTTGATCGCTGCCTCGGTCATCTCGCTGACCCTCTCGGCCGCCTTCTTCTGGCGCGGCTGGGGCCGGAAGTCGCCCCTCAAGACCAGCCAACGCGTCAGCTACTTCGCGACCTACCGCGCCCTGGCCCGCATCCCCGGCGCCCTCCCACTGCTGGGTGTGGCCATGCTGAGAACAGCCGCCTTCATGGGTTACCTCGCCTACCTGGCAGCGTTCTACGACGAGAAGTTCGACCTTGCACCGGGCTGGTTCGCCCTGGTCTGGTCCCTCAGCGGCGCCTCGTTCTTCCTCGGCAACCTCTTCGCCGGCCGCTATCTCGCCGCCGAGCGCACCTTCCTGACTCCCGAGAAGACCCTGCTCGCCGGACTCCTGATCGCGTTGGTTGCCGTATCGACCTTCTACTTCACCCCGAGCCTCCCGGTCACCCTGTTGCTGACCTCCCTGATGGGCGCCGCCCACGCGACCGTCGCGGCCTGCGTGACAACCCTCCTGGTACGCCGCAGTGGCGAGCTCCGCGGCTCCGCCCTCAGCGTCAACGCCGCCGGGATGAGCATGGGCACCTTCCTCGGCGCCGCAGCGGGCGGCGCGGGCCTCGGTCTCGGCGGCTATCCGGGCCTGGCGATGATTTTCGGCGGCATCACCTTGGTCGGCGTCCTGCTGGCCCTCCGGATCCGCTCGGCCGACTGAGCCTGGTTGCAGCTTTTGACATGAATCCGACCAGAGGTCCGGTCCGCAGCTCTGGCATACTCCGGCTCCTTGTCACTCTGAAGACCCTGGGGGGGTCCTGTGTCCTTCCGTCCTGCCCATCTGCTCCGCTTGGGCATTCCTGCCGCTCTGGTCGCGGCCACGCTGGTCACGCTGACCGGCTCGTCCAGCACCGCGGCACCCGGCCCGTACCGGCCGAAGTTCAACTCCCACCCGACGGCCAAGCCCGAGTTCGAGCCGAACGCGGTGATGGTGAAGTTCAAGGCCAAGGTGAGTGCGTCGGCTCGCAGCGCGACCGCCTCGAGGCTCAGGACCGTGGCGGAGCCCGCCGTCTCCGGCGACGTGGTCAAGCTGACCGGTACGGCGTCCGCGGAGGAGTTGCTGACGAAGGCCAAGGCGGATCCGGCCATCGAGCTGGCGTCGCTGAACTATGTGCGCACGGCCACCGCCGCGCCCAACGACGAGTTCTACGGCACTGACCAGGCTGGATATCTGTCGACGGTTCGGGTTCCGCAGGCCTGGGACCTGGCCAAGACCACCGGCACGCTGAAGATCGCGGTCCTGGACACCGGTGTCGACGCAGGCCACCCGGACCTGGTCGGCCACCTGCTGCCCGGCTTCAACGCCACCTCGCCGAACCGCGGACCGATCGACGGGCACGGCCACGGCACGATGACGCTCGGCATCATCGCCGCGGCGGCCAACAACACCGTGGGGGTCGCGGGAGTCGGCTGGAACGCGAAGGCGATGCCGGTCAAGGTGCTCGCCGACGACGGTCGCGGCTACGACGTCGACGTTGCCGAAGGCATCGACTGGGCGGTCAAGCAGGGCGCCAAGGTGATCAACATGTCACTCGGCTCACCCGACTACAACGAGGTGCTGGCCGCCAGCGTCGCGCGGGCGGTCGCCGCCGGAGTGGTTGTTATCGCTGCCGCAGGTAACGACGGCAGCGACGCCCCGAACTACCCCGCGGCCTATCCCGGAGTCATCGCGGTCGGCGCGACCACCGCCAACGGCGTACTGACGAGCTTCAGCAACTTCGGTGACCACGTCGACATCGCGGCGCCGGGCGTGGACATCCTCAGCACCGGGCCGCGCGCGCTCACCCCGAGCGGCTACCTGCCGTACTGGTACTGCACCGGGACGTCGTGCTCCGCGCCGATCGTCGCGGGCGTCGCGGCAATGGTGAAGACCAAATGGCCTGCCTTCACGCCGGCCCAGGTCGAGCAGCGGCTCAAGATTCTCTCGCGCGACGCCGGCCCGCGCGGCACCGATCCGTACTACGGCGCCGGCATCCTCGACGCGTACGCCGCCCTCGGCGGCAAGACCACGAGTGACTTCGCGGGCGGCGGAGCCGACGGCAACGACCAGCCGGCCCGCGCGACCAAGGTTGGCCTCGGGAGCTCGACGGGGACCATCAACACCGAAGGCGACGTGGACTGGTACGCCGTCGACTCGGCCGCCGACCGCTATCTGCGCGTCTCGGTGACCGGTCCGACCTTCAACGAGGAGATCAGCGCGACGAACGTCGGCCCGTGGTTCAACGTCTACAACGCGGCGCTGAACCCGCTGGGCTACAACTACAACCCCTACCCGAAGCCGGACAAGAACAACAAGCCGATCTGGGGCCCGCTGACCACGACCGCCGAGGTCAAGGCCTACGCCGGGCTGACGTACATCGCCGTGCGCAACACCAACGGCTCGCGCGACAGCCGGCCGTACACCTTGTCGATCGCCGAGGCCACGAAGGAATCGGCGGTGGCGCGGCACTGGTACCCGGTCAGGGACATCCAGCCGGCTGACCTCTCGTCGACTGCGACCGCGGCGACCACGCCGTCGGTGACGTTCGCCCGTCCGGTGACCACCTCGTCGGTGACCGCCGACACGGTCAGGCTGCTGAACGGCAAGACCGGCGCCGTGGTGCCTGCGGAGGTCGACTTCGACGCCGCGACGCTCACCGCCACCCTCAAGCCGGCAGCTCCGTTGACCGAGGCAACGGCGTACAAGGTCTCGGTCAACGGTGTGCAGGAAGCGGACGGTCGACCGCTGACGCCGATCCGGAGCACCTTCAGCACCGTCGACCTGGCGCCGCAGAAGCTCACCACCTTCACCGCCAGCGGCGCCTACCTGGCCGCGAACATCTCCTGGACGATCCCGGCGACGCCGGACCTCGACCAGGTGATCATCCGCAAGAACGTCGGCGGCAAGGCCCCGACGTTGACCACCGGCACGCTCGTCTACGCGGGCACCGGGTCGTCGGTCAAGGCGACCGGCCTCGCGGCGGCGACGACGTACACGTTCGCCGGCTGGGTGAAGGACCGCGGCGGCAACGTCAGCCCGATCTCGGCGAAGGCCGTGAACGGGGTCAGGTCGGGGATCAGCACCACCGCGACGGCGATCAACTACGGCGGCACGATCACCCTCAAGGGCAGCGTGCTGCGGATCGACAACAAGGCGTTCGCGGGTCTGCCGGTCCAGCTGTACGGCCGGGCCAAGAACGTCGCGGCGCTCAAGCTGATCGCGAACCTGACCACCAGCTCGACCGGTGCGGTCAACTACGCCGTCAAGCCGGCCACGTCGTCGGTCTACACGATGGTCTTCGTCGGCAACGCCGACCTGATGGGCACGCGGACCGCGGATCTCACCGTCACCGTCGCGCCGACCGTCTCGTCGGTGCTCGCCCCGACCGCCATCAAGCTGGGCAAGTCGACAAAGCTCTCCGGGTACGTCGCTCCGGCGCACTCCGGCAGGCCGGTCCAGCTGCAGGCCTACTCGGCCAAGACCTGGAAGACCATCGCCTCGGTCAAGCTGAGTGCCTCGGGCGCCTACGCCTTCGGCATCAAGCCGGCCGCTCGCGGCAGCTTCGCGTACCGGGTGCTGTTCACCGCGGACGCGGACCACGCCCAGGCGCTCAGCCCGCAACGGATCGTCAAGGTCAGTTAGCCGGCACCAACTGAAACGAGCCCCGGCCAAGGCCGGGGCTCGTTCGTCTGCTGTAGGTCAGATCGCCCGCTTCTCCGCGAGCACTCCCTCGAGCCAGCGCGCGAAGCCCGGCATGTCCTTGATGGCCGACTGGTCGATGCTGAGTTCCTTGGCCGATTGGTCTTTCGGCAGGATCGGGACCCGCTTCTGACCCAGTCCACCGCTCACCAGCCCGACCTTGCGGACCTCGGCCCAGCGCAGGAACCGGTTGCGGCCCATCCGGATGCCGTCCGGGCCGACCGTGAGCATCGGGTAGTGGGTGAGGATCCGCCAGCCGTACCAGGCCGTGCCGCCGACGGCCAGCGCCAGGAACAGCACCAGGAAGACCTGCCGGATGCTGCCTTCGGTGGAGTCCGAGGTGAGGGCGCGGAGCCCCTGCAGGATCACCAGCAGCCAGATCACGCCGAGCAGCTTCAGCACCCAGCGGGGCCGGGTCGTGAACACGACCTGGCCGTTCGTCTCGAGCTCCTCCGACCAGTCGGCCTGCGACCGCTCGCCCATCACTGCCACGCTGTCTCCCAGCTCTCGCACGGTGTCGGGGCAACTCTAGGTGGGCCGGGGTCGGGGGATACCCCGGCGCGGCCCTGGGGATCGGCAGGCGGACCCCGGAATCGGGGAAATCGCGTTCCAGGGAACCGCGGTCGGGGATATCGTTCGGGGTTATGGACAACCTGCCCGAGCCCCAGAATCCGCATGCGCACCTGCGCGCCTCCGACACGGATCGCGACCAGGTCGTCGAGGTACTGCGGGACGCGCTGATGGCCGGCCGGCTGACGCAGGACGAGCACTCCGAGCGGCTGGAGCAGACGCTGCAGGCCAGGACGCTCGGCGAGCTCGAGCCGATCACCCAGGACCTCGCCGTACCGGGGCAGACGTTCAAGCCGGCTGCCGCCGCCGCACCCTCGAACAGCCCGGTCCCGATCGAGTTGGCGGCCAACCCGGCCGACAGCTTCGACAAGATGATCGGCATCTTCGGCGGCGGCGAGCGCACCGGCCGCTGGCGGGTGAAGCGGCGGACCAACGCGTTCTGCCTGTTCGGCGGCTACGACCTGGACATGACCGACGCGGTCTTCGAGAGCCGTGAGGTGACGATCTGGGCGATCGCGATCTTCGGCGGGATCGACATCACCGTGCCGGACAGTGTCGAGGTGCGCAACGAGGGCATCGGCATCATGGGTGGCTTCGCCGCCCGCGGCGGCGCCACCCCTGACCCGAACGCTCCCGTCGTGATCGTCAAAGGCCTGGCGCTGTTCGGCGGCGTCGGCGGTCAGACCAGCTCGAAGCGCCACAAGAAGCGCTTCCGCGACCAGGGCAACCACGGCGGCCACGGTCAGCTGCACTGACCCCTCAGCTCAGCTGACCTTCGCGCCGATGTGCAGTGCGACCCCGTCCCGGGCCGCCACAGTGGCCTGGAACCAGCCACCGCTGTCGACGGTGTAGACCGGCCCGGAACACGACCCGGCGGTGAAGTCACCGTGGAAGACATCGCAGTACCGGCCGGCCGGTAGCGCGCTCTGATAGCTCCGGCCGCTGACCGCCGACGTCTCGTCGTTCAGGATCAGATAGCCCTTGGAGCCGCGGCCGAAGGCGATCGCGTCGTTCCCGTTGTCCCACCAGTTCACGACACCGGTACCGCGGACCGCGTTGTGGAAGCCGACCAGGTTGGCGATCACCTGCCAGCGCTGTTCGCAGCGCCAGCGGTTGCTGAAGCAGGTGGTGTCCGTGGTCCGGCCGGCCGAGGTCGACGGCGGGCCCTGGTCGTTCGAGCTGTACTCGTAGCTCGACATCACCTTCGGCGTCCCGTAGGTCCAGGCGAGCATGAACGCGTTCGCCAGCGCGTACCGCGCGTTGTCGCGGAAGGTGAGGACGTCGGGACCGCGCTGGGTGTCGTGGTTGTCGGTGAAGACGACGGCGCGATCCGAGGCCAGCGGTGAGCCGAACGTCCGCAGGAAGGCGAGCTTCTCGTGGTTGAAGATCTTCGCCAGGTCCTTGCCGTAGCGGAACTCCAGCACGTCGCCGTTGCCGGTGTACTCGTCCGGGGTGATCGGTTCGCCCGGACCGAAGATCACCTCCTGGTACAGGTAGGCCGGCTTGGTCAGGCGGCTCTTGATCGCGGCGATGTCGGCGGCCGGCATGTGCTTGGCGGCATCGAGCCGAAAGCCGTCGACGCCGATCGACAGCAGGTCGTTGAGGTAACCGGCGATCCGGTCCCGGACGTACGTGGCCCCGGTGTCCAGATCGGCCAGGTCGACCAGCTCGCAGTTCTGCACCTCGTACCGGTCGGTGTAGTTGGCGATGTCGTCGTTGCCGTTCCGCCCGCAGTGGTGGAAGTCCTGGGTCTGGTAGACGCCGGGGTAGTTGTAGTGCGAGTACGACGATCCCGCGCTGCCGGTACCCGTGCTGCTGCCGCCCGTCATGTGGTTGATGACGGAGTCCACGTAGACCTTCACCCCGGCGGCGTGGCAGGCGCTGACCATGCTGGTGAAAGCGGCCCGGGTGCCGCGCCGGGTGTCATCCAGCCGGTAGCTCACCGGTTGGTAGTCCTGCCACCACGGATAACCGTTGCCGGGCAGCACGACATGCTCCTGCGGCGGTGAGACCTGGACGCCGCCGTAGCCGCGCGGCCCCAGGAACTGCGTGCACTCCCGGCCCACCGACGACCAGTTCCACTCGAAGAGCTGGACGATCACGTCCCGTGTGCCCGGCGGCGCGGCGGTCGCGGGTGTCTCAGCGGCGGGTTGGAGAAAAGAGCCGAGCAGGACCATCGGCACCAGCAGGCGCAGTCGACGCATGGTGAACCCTTCGGAGCGGATCGGGGCGGTCCGCCGAATCATCCACCAAATCGTCACCGAGAGACAGGGCTGGGTCTCACAGCGTCACCGATTGCTCAGATCCAGGACTTGAACCACATGCGGTTCAGCCACTCCGGGTGTGGCATCACCTGGTCGGTCAGGATCGGCCAGATGTAGGCGAAGTTCAGCACCACCAGCACGACGAAGGCGCCGACCACCGCGCTGCCGACCAGGCGGCGCGGGGTGGACGACTGCAGCGCCTGCTTGGCCGGGCCGAGGATCTTGCCGAGCACCAGCGAGACCGCCATCACCGTGAACGGGATCATCGTGACGGCGTAGAAGAAGAAGATCGGCCGGTCGTCGAAGAAGAACCACGGCAGCCAGCAGGTCAGGAACCCGACCACCGGTACGCCGAACCGCCAGTCGCGCTGGGCGATCCAGTAGATCAGCGCGGCGATCAGCGCGAGCGCGCCGGCCCACCACAGCAGCGGCGTACCGACGGCGGAGATCACCGACAGACAGTTCGTGCCGGCCTTCGCGGTGCAGCCGCTGGTACCGGGCTTGATGTCGTTGACCGCGTCGAAGCCGATCGGGCGGGCCACCACCACCCAGCCGGCCGGGTGCGAGGAGTACGGGTGGGTGGCCTTCTTGATGTAGTCGCCGGTGTGGAAGGCCAGCACTTCCTGGTGGTAGTGGATCAGCGACCGGAAGTCGTCCGGGACCACCTTCATCACGCCCTGCGCCGGGTTCTTCGAGGCGTAGTCGTGGTCGTAGGCGTTGTCGTGCAGCAGCCAGCCGGTCCAGGTGGCGGTGTAGGTGATACCCGCCACCAGCACGATGCTGACGAAGGCGGGGATGCCGTCGACGAAGACGGACTTGATCAGCGGGCGCTTGGCGCCGAGCGCGCGGCGGGCGCCCAGGTCCCAGGCGAAGACCAGGATGCCGAAGCCGGCCATCACCCAGACCGCCGACCACTTGGTGCCGAGCGCCAGGCCGAAGCAGACACCGGCGGCGAGCCGCCACGGGCGGAGCAGCAGCCAGCGGCCGATCTTGCGGCTGCCGTCGCGGTGCTCGAGGGAGTCCGCGTGCCGGCGGCGGGTCCAGTCCCGGTCGGCGACCAGGCAGGAGACGGCGGCGACCAGCCAGAAGGCCAGGAAGATGTCGAGCAGCGCGACCCGGGACATCACGAAGTGCAGACCGTCGACGGCCAGCAGCAGCCCGGCGATACAGCCGATCAGTGTCGAGCGCGACATCCGGCGGACCGTCCGGATGACCAGCAGCACGGTCAGGGTGCCGAACAGGGCCGGCATGAACCGCCAGCCGAAGGTGTTCATCCCGAACAGCTGCTCGCCGGCCGCGATCATCCACTTGCCGACCTCGGGGTGCACGGTCAGGCTCGGGGTGTCCTTGAAGACGTCCAGGTTGCCGGCCAGGATCGCCTTGTCGGCGGCGCCCTCGGGCTTGTCGATGAACTGCAGCGCATAGCCGTGCTTGAGCAGCGAGTAGGCGTCCTTGGCGTAGTACGTCTCGTCGAAGACGAACTTCACCGGGTTGCCGAGGTTCCAGAACCGCAGGATCGCCGCGAACGCGGTGATCGCCAGGGTGGCGATCCAGCCGCCCTCGAACTCCTTCGGCATCGGCGGGTAGAGCCGGTCCCTGAGCGGGGGCAGCCGTCTCCCGAGGACGTCCCGCCCCAGCGTCTCGCGCGCCTCAGCGTCCGCCTCGGGGCCGTCGGCCGGCTTCGCGGTGTCGTCATCGATCACGGCAGTCACGCTGGCCATCGTACGGAGCCTGCGGTGCGACCGCCTCCCGGGCTGCGATGATGGCGCGTGTGACCGGGCGATTGGTGTTGGTGGGGACTCCTATTGGCGACTTCTCGGACGCGTCGCCGCGGTTGCGGCGGGTGCTGGCCGAGGTCGACGTGGTGGCGGCGGAGGACACCAGGCGGCTGAAGCGGCTGACGAGTGAGCTGGGGATCGTCGTCAGCGGGCGGGTGCTGAGTTTCTTCGAGGGCAACGAACGGCAGCGGACCGACGAACTGGTGGCCCTGCTGCTCGAGGGGCAGACGGTCGCGATCGTGACCGACGCGGGGATGCCGAGCGTGTCGGACCCGGGGTACCGGCTGGTGGCGGCGGCGATCGAGGCGGGGATCGCGGTCACGGCGGCGCCGGGGCCTTCCGCAGTACTGACCGCGTTGGCGTTGAGCGGGCTGCCGGTGGACCGGTTCACGTTCGAGGGGTTCCTGCCGCGCAAGTCGGGGGAGCGGACCAAGCGGTTCACCGAGCTGGCCCGGGAGCAGCGGACGATGATCTTCTTCGAGGCGCCGCACCGGCTGGCCGCCTCGCTGAAGGATCTTGCCGAGGCGCTGGGCAAGGATCGCCGTACTGCGGTCTGCCGCGAGCTCACCAAGACGTACGAGGAGATCAAGCGCGGTACCGCCGCCGAGCTGGCCGAGTGGGCCGAGGACGGAGTCCGCGGCGAGATCACCATCGTGGTGGCCGGCGCCGACCCGTCGGACCGCGAGTTGGGCCCCGACGAGCTGGCCGCGGAGGTGGCCGCCGACGAGGAGGCCGGTACGCCGCGTAAGCAGGCGATCTCGGATGTCGCCAAGCGGTTCGGCGTACCGAAAAGGACCGTGTACGACGCCGTGCTCGCCGCCCGAGACCCTGGTAAGACCAGCTAGCCCGTAGCACTACCCTTTAGGCATGTCCGAGAAGGCCTTTTACGTCACCACCCCGATCTACTACGTCACGGCTCCGCCGCACATCGGCAGCGCCTACACGACCGTGGCCGGGGACGTCCTGACCCGTTGGCACGCCCAGCGGGGCGAGCGCAAGTGGTACCTGACCGGTACCGACGAGCACGGCGAGAAGGTGATGCGCAGCGCTCAGGCGCAGGGCATGACCCCGCAGGAGTGGACGGACAAGCTGGTCGAGGAGGCCTGGAAGCCGGCCTGGGTCGACGTCGACATCGACTACGACGACTTCATCCGGACCACCGAGAAGCGGCACACCGAGCGGGTCCGGGACTTCTGGCAGACGCTCTACGACAAGGGCGACGTCTACAAGGGCGAGTACGAGGGCCTGTACTGCGTCGGCTGTGAGGAGTTCAAGCTCCCGGCCGACATCAGGACCGACGAGGACGGCACCCAGCGGTGCATGATCCACGGCACCGAGCTGGAGACGGTCTCGGAGACCAACTACTTCTTCCGGCTGTCCGCGTACGCCGACAAGCTGATCGAGCTGTACGAGTCGCAGCCCGACTTCGTCGCGCCGTCCAGCGCGCGCAACGAGGTCATCTCGTTCGTGAAGCAGGGCCTGCAGGACCTGTCGATCACCCGCTCGACCTTCGACTGGGGCATCCCGGTCCCGTGGGACGAGGACCACGTCCTCTACGTCTGGATCGACGCGCTGCTCAACTACGTCACCGCCGCGGGCTACGGCACCGACCCGGAGCGCTTCGAGGAGCTCTGGCCGGTCGACGTGCACCTGGTCGGCAAGGACATCCTCCGGTTCCACGCGGTGATCTGGCCGGCCATGCTGATGGCCGCCGGCGTCGCCGTACCGAAGCAGGTCTTCGCGCACGGCTGGCTGCTGGTCGGCGGCGAGAAGATGAGCAAGTCGAAGCTGACCGCGATCGCGCCGAAGGAGATCACCGACCACTTCGGCTCGGACGCCTTCCGCTACTACTTCCTGCGCACGATCCAGTTCGGCTCCGACGGCTCCTTCTCCTGGGAGCACCTGAACGCCGTCTACACCTCGGAGCTGGCGAACGGCCTGGGTAACCTGGCCAGCCGGATCGCGGCGATGGTGAACAAGTACTTCGACGGCGAACTGCCCGAGCCTTCGGATCACGGCCCCGCCGAGCAGGCGCTGGCCGACAAGCTGGCCGAGGCCGCCACCGCGGCCGACAAGGCGATGGACAGCCTGGCGTTCCACGACGCGCTGGCCGCGATCAACGACCTGGTCGGCGCGGTCAACGGCTACGTCTCCGAGCAGGAGCCGTGGAAGGTCGCCAAGGACGAATCGCAGCAGGCCCGCCTGGCCACCATCCTCTACACCTCGGCCGAGGTACTGCGCGCTGTCGCGGTCCTGCACAACCCGACGATGCCGAAGACCGCCGCCAAGCTCTGGACCCTGCTCGGCGCCGAAGCCAAGCTCGGCCCGCTCGCGGACCAGCGAATCCAGGACTCCGGCACCTGGGGCCAGCTCCCGGCCGGCTCGGTCCTGGTCAAGGGCGACTCCCTGTTCCCGCGCCTCGCGGAGCCGGACGCCTAAAGCGCGACCGAATGGAAGAGAGCTGCCGCTTCGCCGCGGGAGCTCACTTCCAGTTTGGTGAGGATGTTGGCGACGTGGAACTTCACCGTGGATTCGCTGATGTGCAGGTTGTCGGCGATGGTGCGGTTGCGGTGGCCCTGGGCGAGGTGTTCCAGTACTTCGAGTTCGCGGTCGCCCAGGCCGGCCATCGGGTCGGAGGTGGCCGGGCTGGGGGTCTTGGGCTCGACCGGAAGGTTGAGTTTGACGGTCAGGCCCCAGCCGGGGACGGCGTCGATGTCCAGGTGGCCGTGCTGGAGGTGAAGGCGTTCGGCGAGTTGGCCCAGTTCCAGGTCGTCGTCCAGCCGGCCGGGGCCGTCGTCGCGGATGGTGGCCTGGAGGCCGCCGTCGACGAGTTGCCAGCCGACCCGGATCCGGCGGACGCCGTCCTGGCGGAGCATCGCCAGGACGACCGCGCGGACCGCGACCCGGGCGGTGTGGGCGAGCGCGGCGGGCAGCAGATTATCGTTGCTGGGGGCATCTAGTTCGAGCTGGACCGCGTCGTGGCGCAGGAGCGATCTGAGTGACTCGGCCAAGCGCTGGAAGGCGCGGCCGAGCGGCTCCTCGCCGGAGTCGGCGCGGTCGCGGCGGGAGTCGGCGCGCAGATCGATGAGCGCGTTCAGGGCCACGTCGACCGCGGTGGCGCGAGCGGTCGCATCGTCGAGGCGGCCGTTACGCATTACGCCGAGAAGGGTGGCGAACGCGGCTGCGTGGGCTTCGCTCAGCTCCGCGATCGCGGTGGATCGGGCCATCGCGACCGCGCGGGACTGGGCGAGCACGGTCGGCGCGGCCTCCTGAGTGAGCCGGTACATGTGCGCGGTGGCCAGGTCCCAGAGCGATTGCGCGTACTCCGCGGCGGCCGGCGCGACGGGCGCGTCGTCGTACAGGACGAGGACCAGCACAGAGCCGCGAGCGGTCAGGTCGCTGGAGACGGCCAGCACCGGGTACTCGTCGGCGTCGATCCGGAAGCGGCCTTGCCAGGGGCGGCCGGCAGTTACGTAGCCGATCAATGGAGCCAGGTCGGCGCCGGTGATCGCCTTGGCGAGTTGGGCGTCGCCCGTCGAGGTCAGCGGCGTGGCCGCGCACTGGGTCGACAACTGCGCCGCGACCCGATGCGGGATCTGCTCGGCCAGCGCGGCGGACAGGTGCTCGATCGTGTCCCCGGGCTTGCCCTGGACGATCTGGATCGCGGTCGCGAGGGTCGCCGCGGTGACGCGATCGGGCTCCAGCGTGATGGCATCCATACCTTCAGCGTACGGCGGTTGACGCGTCCACCTGACTGTCCTTTCGGCCGGTGGACAACTGTCCACAAGGACGGCCGGGAATGTCTCGGCACTGGCCATGCTTGAACCCTCAAGAGATTGACTTGAAGCGTCAACTAATTTGGAGGATAGCGATGCGAGCGATCGTGTTCGAGCAGTTCGGTGGCCCTGAGGTGCTGCAGGTCCAGCAGGTCGACGAGCCGCACGCGGGGCCGGGCCAGCTCCGGATCGCGGTCAAGGCGGCCGCGGTCAACCCGCTCGACTTCAAGATCCGGAACGGCTGGTTCGAGGCGTTCATGCCCACCACGTTCCCGGCCGTACCGGGATCCGAGGTGGCCGGTGTGGTCGATGAGGTCGGTGCAGGCGTGACCGAGTTCGCCGTCGGCGACGAGGTGGTCGGCTGGGCGCAAGGCGGCTCGTACGCCGATTACGCGATCGCCGGTTTGGTCGTCAAGAAGCCCGCCGACGTCTCCTGGGAGCAGGCCGTCGCGCTCCCGATCGCCGGTGAGACCGCCGCCCGCGTACTGCGTGAGCTCGGCGTCAAGGAAGGCGAGACGCTGCTTCTGCACGGCGCCGCCGGTGGTGTCGGCTCGGTCGCCATCCAGCTCGCGGTCGCGCTCGGCGTCACCGTGATCGGTACGGCGTCCGAGGCCAACCACGACTTCGTCCGCTCGCTCGGCGCGATCCCGATCCTGTACGGCGAAGGCCTGGTCGACCGGGTCAAGGCCGTCGCGCCGCAGGGCGTGGACGCAGTGTTCGACTCGGCCGGTCAGGGCGCGCTGCCCGACTCGATCGAGCTGCGCGGCGGGACCGACCGGGTCATCACCATCGCCGACATGGGTGCCGCCGACCTTGGCGTGACGTTCTCGATGGAGAGCTCGTCGCCCGAGGTCACCACGGCCGGCCTGATCGAGCAGCTGCAGCTCGCCGCCGACGGCAAGCTCACACTGACCGTGGCCAAGACCTTCGGCCTCGAGGACGCCCGGACCGCGCAGGAGATCAGCGAGACCGGCCACATCCGGGGCAAGCTCGTCCTGCTGCCCTGACTCTCGCGGTGACGCCTTTCTACAAGACCGTACGGCGGCGACGTCGTACGGTCTTGGGGAAGCGAACCGATGGGAGCTGGAGATCATGGCCGACTACCTGGCCACCGCCGAGACCGAGATCAGCGCGTCGCCCGAGCAGGTCTGGCAGGTGCTGACCGATCCGGAGCAGATCAAGAAGTTCATGTTCGGCGCCGACGTCGAGACCGACTGGCAGCCGGGCAGCTCGATCACCTGGCAGGGCGAGTACGAGGGCAAGAAGTACACCGACAAGGGTGAGATCCTCGCGGTGCAGAAGGGCCGGCTGCTCAAGCTGACCCACTACAGCCCGCTGGGCGGGCAGCCCGACGTACCGGAGAACTACCACACGCTCACCTACGAGCTGGCTCCGAGCGACAGCGGCACGCGACTGACGTTGAGTCAGGACAACAACGCCAGCCAGGAGGAGGCCGACCATTCGGCCGGCATATGGGAGATGCTCGTCAAGGGTGTGAAAGAGGCGGCCGAGCGCGGCTAGCCCTGGGCCACCCGTCATCATTACCGGATGACGGGGACGATTCCGACAGTGACCACGCGATCACGGCCTGGCATCAGGCTGCTCGCGTGGTGGCTGATCGTGCCGGTCAGCGCCGTCCTGCTGCTGGTCCGGATCGGCGACTCGACCGGTGAGAGCGTCCGCTGGATTCTCACCTGGTTGATCGCCGTACTGCTGCCCGGCACGCTGCTGTGGCGCGCCCTGGCCGGCGGCCGATCCCTGACCCAGGACCTCGGCTTCGGCGCGGTCCTCGGCCTCGGCTGGCAGTTGGCAGTCTGGGCAGTCTGTACTGCGCTCGGCGTCCCGCTGCTCCAATGGGCCTTCGTTGCCGTCCTGCTGGTGGTCTTCTGGACCAACAAGACGCTCCGCCCGCACCTCGGCTGGCGAGGTACCAGTCCGGCGCCGCCGCGCTGGTGGCACGTCCTACTGGTGGCCAGCCTGCTGGCCGCGATGGTCCGGACAGTGGTCGTGCTGCTGCGCCCTGTCCCGCTGCCGCCGATCCCGGCGACCCGCCACCAGGACATCTGGTACCAGCTGGGTCTGGTCCAGCAGTTGCTTGACGACGTGACGCCTGCCGATCCATGGGTGCTCGGCGAGCCACTGATCTATCACTGGTTCGCGACTGCCTCGATGGCCAGCGGCTCGGTGATGGCTGACGCGCGGCCGCCGCAGGTGCTCATCCACCTGTGGCCGCTGACCATGCTGCTCACCCTGGTGCTGGTCGGCTGGGCTGCGGGGGAGTTGCTCAGCGAACGGGCCTGGGCTGCGCCGCTGGCTGGTGTGCTCGCCGGAGTACTGCCGGGGGCTATTCAGTTGGTCGACACCCCTACCGCCAACATGTCGGCGGCGCAGGTGGTGCAGGGGCCGACCGGGACGATGGCAGCGGTCGTGATGCTGGGGTTGGTCGGGCCGACCGTCTTGATCCTGCGACGCCAGGCGGGGCCCGGAGTCTGGGCCGCGATGGTGCTGATGCTCGCGCTGGCGACCGGGACGAAACCGACGTTGCTGCCGATCATGCTGGTCGGCTGTCTGTTCGCCGGCGGATTCGCGTGGGTCGCCGAGCGTCGGGCGCCGTGGCGGATCGCGGCGCTGGCCGGGACCGCAGCGGCCTTCCTCATTGCTTCGTCGTTCGCCTTGACTGGAAGCACGGGTGGCAGCCGGTTCCAGTTCCTTGCGGCGCTTCGGGTGCAGCCGTACTACCAGGCCGTTACTGGGGACAAGACGTTCCCCGCGACGGGGAACTGGGTGGTGCCGTCGTTGGAGCACGGCAATGCGCGGATGATCCTGTTCGCGGTCGTGTTGGTGGCCTATTACTTACTGGTGAACGCTGCCCGGTTGCTCACGCTGTTCGGGCTGAGGACCCGCGATCCGGCGTACTGGTGGATCAGTGGCTGCGTCGCGGCGGGGACCGGCGTGACGCTGGTGTTCTCGCACACGGGCTATTCGGAGTACCACTTCCTCGGGGCGATCCTGGCGCTCGGGATGGTCGGAGCTGTCTCCGTCGCGGTCAACTTCGCCGGACAGACGAAGGCCCGGGAGTTGGTCGTCGTGGCTGTCGCCGGGCTGGGTACTGCGGTTGCGCTCTATCTTTTCTGGCCTACCGACACCGAGACACACACGGTGGCGCGGGCAGCCGCGGGGTTGCTGGCGCCGTTCGGGGTGCTGGCCGCGGTCGGGGCTCTGGTGATTCTTGGGGTCAACAGGACCAGGCAGGTCGCGTCTGTCGTCGTACAGGTGATCGTGCTGACGGTGGCCGCGAGCCTGCCGGTCCAGTTCGTGGTGATCGGGGACGCGCTTCGTGATGCCACCAAGCCGTTGCCGGTCCCGAACATCGAGTGGCGGACCTACCTGACCCGGGAAGAGCAGAGCGCGATGCTCTGGCTGAGCACGCACCTCGAGCCCAATGATGTGGCCGTCAGCAACGTGTTTTGCATGCCTGGGCCGTACCGGCCAGGTTGCCCGGACGACGCGTATTGGATGTCCGGGCTGAGCGGCGTACAGATGTGGATGGGCGGCTGGGCCTATGCGCCGGCCAACCTGGCGGCCACGGATCACCAGCGCAGCTTCCTGCTCCAGCAGTCGCCCTGGCCGGATCGGGTGCTGGACAGCCGGATCGCGGTCGAGAAGCCGTCCGAGCAGCACCTGGCGAAACTGTCCGGCGACATCGGCATCACCTTGGTCATCGGTGACCTGCGGGCCGGCCCGGTCTCGCCGAAGCTCGATCAGCTCGCCGACCTGGTGTATCGCAACCAGGACATCAGGATTTATCGCCTCCGATAACCTGTTCCCTATGTCTACCGACGGTGTGGAGGTCGAACGCCCGACGCGGGAACGTGCTGCGATTGGCGAGGACGGCCGGTCCCGCGACCGCAGCCGGCCCGCGGTACCGGATCCGTTGCCGATGAGCGTGGTCGACGCGCACTGCCATCTGGACATCGCCGACGGCGAGGACGGCAACTGGCTGGCCGCCGCCGAGGCGATCAAGCTGGCCGGCTCGGTCGGGGTCACCCGGATCGTCCAGGTCGGCTGCGATCTGCCCGGCGCGGTGTGGGCCGTCGAGGCAGCCGAGCAGTACCCGAACCTGATCGCGGGCATCGCCCTGCACCCGAACGAGGCACCGAAGCTGCACGCCGCCGGCGAGCTCGACAACGCGCTGGCCGAGATCGAGCGGCTGGCCACCTCGTCCGCCAAGGTCCGGGTGATCGGCGAGACCGGGCTGGACTACTTCCGTACCGGCGAGGACGGCCGGGCCGCGCAGCACGCGTCGTTCGCCGCGCACATCGAGCTGGCCAAGCGGCTCGACAAGACGCTGATGATCCACGACCGGGACGCGCACGACGACATCCTGAAGATCCTGGACCGCGAAGGCGTCCCGGACCGGCTGGTGATGCACTGCTTCTCCGGGGACACCGAGTTCGCCCGGGAGTGCGTCAACCGGGGCGCCTTCCTGAGCTTCGCCGGGGTGATCACGTTCAAGAACGCCCAGTCGCTGCGGGACGCGCTGGCCGTGACCCCGCTCGACCGGGTGCTGGTCGAGACCGACGCGCCGTACCTGACGCCGATGCCGCACCGGGGGCAGCCGAACGCGTCGTACCTGATCCCGCACACGGTCCGGAAGATGGCCGGAGTGCTGAACATCTCCGTCGCCGAGCTGTGCCAGGCGCTGACCGACAACTCCGACCGCGCCTTCGGTGGTTCGTGGTAACTGTCCTCACCGACTCCGACATCGCCGAGCGGCTCGACCCGCGCTCGGCGGTCGGCTGGATGCGCGAGGCGCTGCTGGCGGCGCACCGCGGTGAGCTGCACACGCCGCCGCGGGTCAGTACCGAGCTGGGTGACGGGCGGCTGGTGTTCACCACCGGCGCGCTGGCGGGGGAGTGGTACGGGTACCGCTCGTACGACTCGTTCGCAGCCTCGCCCGGCGCGCAGGTGGTGGTCGTGCACGATCACGCGACCGGAGTCGTCCGTGGTGTTGCCGTCGGCAATGAACTGGGCCCGCGCCGGGTCGGCGCGATCGGCGCGGTCGCGGTCGACGCGCTGGCTCCCCGGACCGCGTCGACGCTCGGCATCGTGGGCACCGGGGTTCAGGCGTGGAACCAGCTGTGGGCGATCTCGGTGGTCCGCCCGCTGACCTCGGTGACGGTGTTCAGCCGGGATCTGGGGCGCCGGAATGCTTTTGCTGCAAGGGTTTCCAGTGAGTTGGGGCTGCCCGTGGTCGCCGCGTCGTCGGCTCGCGAGGCGGTCGAGGGCAAGGCGCTCGTGGTGCTCGCGACGAACAGCCCGGTGCCGGTGATCGACGCCTCGTGGATCGCGCCGGGTAGCTACGTGACGACGCTCGGGCCGAAGCAGTTCGGGCGCGCGGAGTTCGGGCCGGACCTGGTGGCCCGTGCGGACGTCGCCGTGACGGACTCGGTCGCCCAGACCACGGCGTACGATCCGCCCTTCGTACTGACCGGCACCGTGCAGCACGACCGGTTGACGAGTCTGGGCGCGGTGCTGGCCGGGGATGCGCCGGCGCCGACGGCGGGGCAGACGGTGGTGTTCTGCTCGGTCGGGCTGGCCGGGACCGAGACGTACCTGCTGGCCAAGTTGCTGGGCTGATAAACAGGCTCCATGGAGTTCAGTGAGGTCGTCCGCCGTCGTCGCATGATCCGCAACTACGACCCGGACCGGCCGGTGCCCGCGGAGCTCCGCGAGCGGATCCTGGAGAACGGTCTCCGGGCGCCGTCGGGCGGGTTCAGCCAGGGCTGGGCGTTCCTGACCCTGGAAGGCGCCGATCGGGACCGGTACTGGGGGATCGCGGCCGCGAATCCGGACCCGAAGTATGTGGAGTGGATCACAGGGCTGCGGCGGGCGCCGCTGCTGATCTTCGCCTTCGCGCACAAGGACGCGTACCTCGACCGGTACACCGAGCCGGACAAGGGCTGGACCGACCGCGACGAGAAGCACTGGACCGCGCCGTACTGGTACATCGACACCGGGATGGCGGCCCTGCTGATGTTGCAGACAGTGGTCGACGAAGGCTTGGCTGCTTGCCTTTTCGGGCCGCCGGCGGACAAGATCGGGCAGCTCAAGGAGGAGTTCGGAGTACCGGCCGGGTTCGACCCGATCGGGGTCATCTCGATCGGCTACCGGGCCCCCGACAAGAGGTCGCCATCGCTCAGGCGCGGGCGTCGCAGTACTGCGGAAGTAGTGCATCGCGGGCACTGGGGCCGTCACGACGTGTAAGTGTCCCGTTACACCTATTGACGCCACGCCGACCAGGGGATTGGCGCTTCGGCTACTTCTTCGTTACTGTCTCGTGACGTTGGCCGGGATCGGGGAAGATTCCGGGTGGCACGCCCCTCGGCGGTAGACCGTGGTTTCCGGAGCCCCTGTGCCCGGCATGCGCGGCCTGGTGCCAGTGCCGCTCGCCCCCGTGCTCGGGTAGCTCTACCTGGGAGCGTTAGTGCGTAAGTCCATCATCGCGGCCGTGGGCGCCACGGCTGTGTTCGCCGTCGTGGGCGGCTCCGTGGCCTATGCGACCAAGAGCAAGACCGTCAGCCTGTCCGTCGATGGCCAGGTGCAGAAGGTTCACACCTTCGGCTCCACCGTCGCGGACGCCCTGAAGGCGGAGAAGATCACCGTCTCCGAGCGGGACGTGGTCGCCCCCTCACTGGATGCCAAGCTGCAGGACGGGCAGGAGATCGCGGTGCAGTACGGCCGCCAGCTCACCGTCAACGCGGATGGCTCGAAGAAGACTTTCTGGACCACGGCGGACGACCTCACCGAGGCCATGACCGACCTGGGCCTGCGGTACGAAGGCGCGGTCTTCTCCACCAGCCGGAGCGCCCCGATCGGGCGTGAGGGCCTGGAGCTGACCGTTCGCACCCCGAAGACCCTGCAGATCGTCCGGCTGGGCAAGGCCGTCGCGGTCAAGTCGATGGCGACGACCGTGGGCGAGGCGCTGACCAGCGCCAAGATCCCGTTCGACGCCGACGACCGGATCGTCCCGGCCGCCGCCACGGTGCTGAAGCCGGGCAGCCTGACCAAGGTCGTCGTGATCAAGGTCGACACCCGCACGGTCACCGAGAAGCAGGCGATCGCCTTCGCGAAGAAGGAGACCAAGGACGCCAAGCTGACCGAGGGCGAGACCAAGACGACCGCCAAGGGCGTCGCGGGCTCCAAGACGGTCAAGTACCTGGTGACCTACCTGGACGGCAAGCTGTCCAGCAAGAAGCTGGTCTCCAGCGACATCACCACGAAGCCGGTCGACGAGCTCGTCACGGTCGGCACCAAGCCGAAGCCGGAAGAGCCTGTCGCCGACACTGAAGAGCCCCCGGCCAGCGGCAACGCCGGCGCCTGGGACCGGATCGCCCAGTGCGAGTCGGGCGGCAACTGGAAGGCCAACACCGGCAACGGGTACTACGGCGGCCTGCAGTTCGGCACCGGCACCTGGAAGGCCTACGGCGGCGGTGCCTACGCCCCGAACGCTCACCAGGCGTCCAAGGCGCAGCAGATCGCGATCGCCGAAAAGGTGCGCGCGGCCCGCGGTAGCTACGCTGACTGGCCCGTCTGCGGCAAGAAGGCTTGATTCCGATCCTTCTCTGCAAGACTGGCGCACGTGACCAGCGCTGATTCATCCACTTCCGCCGGACCGAGACTTCTCGGTCCGGCGGAAGTGCGTTCACTGGCTGCCAGGCTCGGGGTCCGCCCGACCAAGCAGCGCGGCCAGAACTTCGTCATCGACCCGAACACGGTCCGCCGGATCGTCCGCGCCGCTGAGCTGTCCTCGGCCGGCGAGACGGTACTGGAGGTGGGCCCGGGGCTCGGCTCGCTGACGCTGGCCTTGCTTGCCGAGGGCCACCGAGTCACCGCGGTCGAGATCGACTCGGTACTGGCGGGAGCCCTGCCGGCCACCATCGCGGAGTACGCGCCGAACCAGGCCGACGCGCTGACCGTCGTCGAGGCGGACGCAATGACGGTCGTAGCGGATCAGATCGGCTCACCGGACGCCTGTGTGGCCAACCTGCCCTACAACGTCGCAGTACCGGTCCTGCTGCATCTCCTGTCGATCTCACCGTCGCTGCGGCACGGCCTGGTGATGGTCCAGTCCGAGGTGGCCGACCGTCTCGCAGCGCCGCCCGGCTCCCGCACGTACGGCATCCCGTCCGCCAAGGCCGCCTGGTACGCCGACGTACGCCGCGCCGGCCCGATCGGCCGAAACGTCTTTTGGCCCGCGCCGAACGTGGACTCCGGACTCGTTGCCTTCACCCGCCATGACCCGCCAGCGACCGCCGCGTCGCGGCAAGAGGTCTTCGCCGTGATCGACGCGGCGTTCTCGCAACGCCGCAAGACCGTCCGCTCCGCCCTGGCCCGCTGGATGCCGGACCGCGAGCGCCTGGACGCCGCCCTGGCGGCCGCTGGGGTCGACCCGTCGCTGCGCGGCGAAATGCTCGGTATCGAGGAGTTCGCCGCCATCGCGGGCGCAGGGCATTAGCCTGTGGCCGTGTCAGCTCATCAGGTCACGGTCCGGGCGCCGGCCAAGATCAATCTCGGTCTGTCCGTCGGCCCACCGCGCCCGGACGGCTTCCACCCGCTCGCGACCGTCTACCAGGCCGTTGCCCTGTACGACGATGTGACCGCGACCCTGCGAGACGACCCGGACATCACCGTCGAGGTGCTCGGCGACTTCGCCGCCGACGTCCCGACCGACAGCACCAATCTCGCCGTCCGCGCTGCCCGGACGCTGCAGTCGGAGTACGACGTCGAAGAAGGTGTCGATCTCGTCATCCGCAAGACCATCCCGGTCGCCGGCGGCATGGCCGGCGGCTCGACCGACGCCGCCGCCACTCTCGTCGCCTGTAACCGCCTGTGGGGCCTGGGCCTCGCGCAGTCCGAGCTGGAACGCATTGCCGCCGATCTGGGTAGCGACGTCCCGTTCTGCCTGGTCGGCCACACGGCTCTCGGCCGAGGCCGCGGCGAACAGGTCACCGAGGTGATGTCCCGCGGCACCTTCCACTGGGTCTTCGCTATCGCCGATGGCGGGCTGTCGACTCCTGCTGTCTTCAAGGAACTGGACCGCCTCCGCCCGGTGCGTCGAGTCGAGCCGCCCGAGGTCCACCCGGAGTTGCTGACTGCCTTGGTCTCCGGCCGTCCGCCCGCTCTTGCTGTTGCCCTGAGCAATGACCTGCAGGCTGCTGCGCTTTCTTTGCGTCCTGAGCTGGCTGCCACTTTGCAGTTCGGCCTTGACCAGGGTGCGCTTGCTGCGATGATCTCGGGGTCTGGCCCAACTTGCTTGTTTCTTGCGGCTGACAGCCGGCAGGCTGTGGATCTTGCTGTGGAGCTTGCTGAATCCGGCCTGTGTCGGATGGTCCGCCAGGCAGAGGGTCCGGTGCCGGGGGCTCGGATTCTGCCTACTGTGATCCCGCGCTAGTACGTTCCATCGCGATTGTGGATAACTCGTCCACAATCCGCCACTAGCGAAATCCCTTATCCACAAGGGATTTCCGCCCCCGAAAACTGTCGGCGGCATCACCTAGAGTTGTCGGCATGGAGATCGAGCAGCTACCCCCGCCGTGCCGACTGAGCGACAGCGACCTGCTGTCCCGCGTCGACACAGTGACCGCTGCCCGGTCCGCACTCGACACCTGGTGCTGGCAGGCCGCGGCCGAGCTGGAGACCCGCAAACTCGCCAAGGAACTCGGCGCCAAGGACACCGTCGAGCTCCTCTCATCGCGGCATCGCCGCAACGCTCGCGAACTACGCCGAGACCTGAAGCTGGTCATGGCGCTCCCGAAGTACGAGGCGGTCGCTGCCGCGCTCACCGCCACTTCGGCACCTTTGAGTGCCGCCCACGCCAAAGTCATCATCGCGACTCTGGAGAAGGCCCCGGCCTCGGCGCCTGTTGACGGACTGCGGGTGGCCGAGGAGCAGCTGGTAGAGGTCGCAGCGATGCTGACCCCGGACGAGCTGCATGATTTCGGCCTCCAGGTCCTGGCCCGCTTGGACACCGACGGCCCTGAACCTGCCGACAAGGACCCGTACGAGGAAGAGTTCCTGCGACTGAAGCCGGTCGAGGGCGGCATGAAGCTGACCGGCTTCCTGGCCGACGACCATGCCGAGCACCTGAAGACCGCCGTCCACAAACTGGCCAAACCTCACAAAACGGTTGATGGCGAGCGTGACCCCCGATCGCTGGAGAAGCGGCACGCCGATGCCCTCGTCACGATCCTGGACATCGCCACCGGCGCCACCGCCACCGCTGGCGTCCCAGGCGTCCCCCACCTGACAGTGACGATCGACTTCGCCGACCTACAGTCCGCCACCGCCCACAAAGTCGGCGAACTCGTCTTCGGCCCCAACCTGTCCGCCTCCGCCGTCCGCCTCCTGGCCTGCGACGCGAAGGTCCTCCCCATCGTCCTGGGCTCCAGTTCCCAGCCACTAGACGTCGGCACCGAGGTCCGCTTCGTCACCGGCCCGATCCGCTGGGCCCTGATCAAGCGAGACAAAGGCTGCGTGATCTGCCACGCACCCCCGTCGAACTGCCACGCCCACCACATCGTCCACTGGGCCGACGGCGGCCCCACCGCAATCACCAACCTCGTCCTCCTGTGCGGCGCCCACCACAACGCCGTCCACCACGGCCACTGGACCGTCACCATCACCAACGGCACCGTCACCGTGACCCGCCCAGCCTGGTCCGAACCCACGCGAACTAATCCCACCGAACTAATCCAGGAAACTCTGAACCGTCACGCGACACCGCCAACCGGCCCCGACCCAGGCGGCGAACATCCCGGACAACCACGCCCGCAGTCAGGACCATCACCCGCCGACGGCCTGTCCTGGCTCACTCCCGAATCAGTCGCCGATCTCGACCCCTGGGGCGAGTCCGGCACGCCATCGGCCGGCCCGTAAACCCCACCGCACCACGGCCCCGGCCGCACCACCGCTCAAAGCGCCCCTCGAACCAGACGGACGCCTAACAGCCACGCCCTCCAACCGAACCCGCGAACCCGTCGGCAAAAGACACCCGAGCCCAGGGACCCCACGCGACCTGGAAACGAGCTGGCGGCCGGGGCAGCACCTACCCGCGAGCCAACTCCAGATGCTCCAGAATCAGCAACCGCCGATGACCGTCGTCGTACTGCACAGCAATCGCCAGCGCCTCCTCATGATGCGCGATCGCCGCACTGCGATCGCCCGTCAACCGAAAGGTGACCCCAAGCTCATCCAACGCTTCAGCCAGCCCAAGTTGATCGTTGAGGGCTTTGAAGTTCGCCGCCGACTGACGCAGATGATCGAAGGCCGCAGCGAAGTCACCAGCCTGGCGATACGCCAGACCCGAGCCGAACAAGGCGATAGCGAGATGATGCCCCGACCCTTGCTCCGTGCTGATCGCGATGCTCGTGTCGTACGCCGACCGCTGGGCTGCCGTTCTGCCCAGCTTTCCCTCAGCGTTCCCGATGCTGATGTAGGCCAGCGCCTCGCCGAGCGGATCCTCGCTCTTGCGGTAGAGCGTGATGGCGCGCTCACCGCACTCGATGCCCTGCTCGAAGTCGCCGATCAGGTCGAGGATGTGGCTCAGGTTCGCCAGCGCCATCGCGGCGCCGCGGTAGTCCTCCAGGTCCTCGAAGAGCGTGAGACTACGACGCAGTTCGGCCACGGCATCAGCCGTGTCCCCCGACCCAGCCTTGGCCAGATCGTGAAGAACCAGCCCAAGATCGCTGCGCAGAAACCCCTCGGCAGCAGGATCGTCCCCGGCCACCTCGAGCGCGGTCCGGTAGGCCCGCAGCGCATCCAGCCAGTGACCGCGGGTCGCGTAAAAGGTGTGCAAACTGATCGCCAGCCGCAGTACCGACACGGCAGGCACCCCAGGAGTCCGCGCGGCCTGAGGAATCAACGCCAGCAAATGCGCCCGCTGCCCATCCAACCAAGCCAGCGCCCCCGCCAAATCTCCAAACACCGGCCCGTCGGACGCCGTCCCGTCGGGCATCGGACCGCCAATCCCCGTGCGGGCGAACGCCGGATCGCCGGACGCCGGTTGGGTGTACGTCGGCCCGCCAGGTGCCAGTCCGCCGGATGCCGGACCGCTGGGAGTCGGTCCGCCAGGCTCCGATCTTTCAGACTCCGGGCGGGTGAGCATCGGTCCGCCGGACTCCGGTGCACCGGATGCCGGATCATCGTCGAGCATCGGTCCGCCAGACACCGGTCGAGCGGGTGCCGGTCCGCCGGATGCCGGATCGTCGAGCGTCGGTTCGCCAGGCACCGGTTGGGTGGACGCTGGATCGCGGGGCGCTGCTTGGGTGAGCGTAGGTTCGTCGAGCACTGGTTGGGTGAGCGTCGGTTCGCCGAGCGCTGGTTCGCCGGGTGCCGCGCCGCCGCCTGCGATCGGATGTGCCTTGAACCAAGGCAGCCGACTGGCCGTCGGGTGACACAGCTCGACTGCTCGCCAGCCGATCGCGGCGTGGAGGTCAACGATTCGCGTGATCGCTGCCGCGCGGTCGGCGGCGCTGACCTGGGCCTGGGCCCGCTCTCTCGCGTACATCCGGAGCAGGTCGTGCAGCCGGTATCGCCGCGGCGCCAGCGACTCGACAAGATGCAGGTTGCACAGGTCTTCCAGCGCATCGGTGGCCGTGCGCTCGTCGCAGTTCAGCAGCTTGGCCGCGACCTCGACGGACAGATCAGGACCATCCGGTACGCCGAACAGCGCGAACGCCGCGACAGCACGTTGCTCGCGGGCGCTCTCGCCGCGGTCCAGGTCTTCGATCGAGACGTCGAAGCTGGTTCGTACGCCGATCTCGTGGTCCTCGAGTTGGTCGAGGCGGCGTCGTTCGTCTCGCAACAGATTGGCCAGGTGGCTCAGCGGCCAGTGGGGTCTGGCGGCGAGTCGGCCGGCCGCGATCTTCAGCGCGAGTGGCAGCAGGCCGCAGGAGGCCAGGATCGACTGCGCGGCGGTTGGTTCGTGCGCGACGCGGGTCTCGCCGACGATCGTCCGGAGCAGCCCGAGACCCTCCGACGCGGACAGCAGCCCCAGCCGCAGGATCCGCGCGATGGGCATCCCGGTCAGGTCGTACCGGCTGGTGATGATGACGGCTGACCGACCGGTGCCCGGCAACAGGTGCTCGACGTGGGCGGCATCGCGGGCGTTGTCGAGCAGGATCAGCGCCCGTCGATTAGCCAGTAGGGTCCGCAGCCGGGCCGCCGCCTCATCCACCCGCAGCGGGACGTCCGGACCCGACAGGCCGAAGGCGCGGAGCAGAGAGTCCAGTGCGTCCAGCGGTGAGACGGGCTCGCCGGCACCGTAGCCGCGCAGATCCAAGTACACCTGGCCGTCCGGGAAGTCCTCAGCCGCCGCGTGCGCCGCATGCACGGCCAGGGCGGTCTTGCCCACCCCGCCCATCCCAGTAACCGCCATCACCACCACACCAGCTCGGCCAGTCGTCGGTACTCCGGCTCCGCCGGTCGCTGGTACACCGGTTCTGCCAGCCGGTGCCACACCGGATCCGCTGGTCGTCGGCACGTCAGCTCGGCCAGACACTGGTACGCCGGTTCCGCCGGTTGTCGCTGCGCCGGTTCGACCGGTCGCCGCCCCGACGGGTCCGCCAGTTACGGGCACGTCGGCTCCACCTGTCGCCGCCACGTCGGTCGCCGCTGTGCCGTTTCCGCCAGGCGCTGCCATGCCGGGGCCGCTGGTCGCCGGTACGTCAGGTCCGCCGGTCGCCGATACGCCGATTCCATCACTTGCCGCCACGCCGGTCGCCGCTGCATCGGCTCCGCCTGTCGCCGCCGTACCGGCCTCGCCTGCCGCCGTTGTGCCGGGTTCGCTCGTCGCCGCTACGCCGGGTCCGTCAGTCACCGCTACGCCGGCTCCGTCAGTCACCGCCACGCCGGATCCGCCGGTCGCCGCTGCGGCAGTCACCGCCACAGCGGCTCCGCCCGTCAGCGCTTCCCGCAGTACTGCGAGGTCTGCCGCTCGGCCGGTGAAGCTCGCGTCCAGCAGCGGCAACTGCCTGGGAACAGCAGGCCCAGCAGCCGGAGGCCGAGCGTCCAGCTGAGCGCGCGGACCCAGCCGCGCTGACTCTGGAGACGAAAGCGAAGAGTCACCACCACGCCGCCGGGCGGCACCGGCGAAGATCTTCCGCTCATCCGCAGACAGCCCGAGCGTATAGGCGAGGGTGTCGACCGTCGCCTGGCGTGGGTAGCGGCGGACGCCGCGTTCGAGGGCGCCGATGGCGGCCAGGCTGAGGCCGGACTTGGCGGCCAGTTGTTCCTGGGTCAACCGGGCCGCCTTGCGGTGCCGGTGGAGCAGCGTCGCGAAATCCATTCGCCGTCCTCTCCGGAAAACTCGGTCGCCAACCCCTCACCTGAAGGTTATCGTCGCAAGCAATCAGGTCCGCGGCAGCGACGACGCCGCAGCGACGACGAAGCAGCGACGAACAAGGGAGCCCCAGATGCGCCGGGTATCGGTCCACGCCATCACTCCTGATCGCTGCGACGCACCCGCGAGGACCTTTGAAGACCCTGACGATGGGCATTTTGGCGCATGTCGACGCCGGTAAGACCAGCCTGACCGAACGCCTGCTGTACGCCGCGGGCGTGATCGACCACGTCGGCCGGGTGGACGACGGCAGTACCCGCACCGACTCGATGGACCTGGAGCGCCGGCGCGGTATCACGATCCGCTCCGCCGTGGTCTCGTTCGAGCTGGGCGACCTGACCGTCAACCTGATCGACACCCCTGGCCACTCCGACTTCATCGCCGAGGTCGAGCGCGCATTGTCGGTGCTCGACGGCGCCGTGCTGGTGATCTCGGCGGTCGAGGGCGTCCAGGTGCAGACCCGGCTGCTGATGCGCACGCTCACCCGGCTGCGCATCCCGACGCTGCTGTTCGTGAACAAGATCGACCGGATGGGCGCCCGGTACGACGAACTGCTGGCCGACATCGCCCGCCTGCTCACCTCGACCGCGGTGCCGATGGGCGCAGTCGCCGACCTCGGCACCCGTACGGCGCAGTACCAACAATTTCCCCTGCAAAACAAGGCGATGGCCGAGCTGCTGGCCGAGGGCAACGACAACTTCCTGGCCGGCTATCTCGACGACACACTCAAACCAAGCGACTACCGCAGCGAGCTCGCCGACCAGGTACGCCGTACCCGCGTGCACCCCGTGTACTTCGGCTCGGCGATGACCGGCGAAGGCGTGCCCGACCTGATCGACGGCATCCGCGACTGGTTGCCGCAAGCAATCAACAACCCGGCCGACCCGCTCCGCGCGACGGTGTTCAAGGTGGAACGCGGCTCGGCGGGGGAGAAGATCGCCTCGGCCAGGGTCTTCGCCGGGCAGCTGCAGGCGCGGCAGACCGTCAGCGTGCACAGCGGCAGTACGCAGTACGAGGTGAAGCCGACGGCGCTGCGCGTCTTCGAGCGGGGCGGCACCCGACCTGTCGACCACGCCGAGGCGGGAAGGATCGTCGCTCTGCGCGGGCTCAAGCAAGTGCAGATCGGCGACCAACTCGGTACGCCGAGCGGCCCCGGGGCGCATCTCTTCGCGCCGCCGACGCTGGAGACGGCCGTCCTGGCCGCGGATCGGGTCAAGCTCTTCCAGGCACTGCAGCAGCTCGCCGAGCAGGATCCGCTGATCCGGGTCCGCAAGAACGCGTTCGGCCAGATCTCGGTGAACCTGTACGGCGAGGTGCAGAAGGAGGTGATCGCATCGCTGCTCGAAGACGAGTACGGACTCGCGGTCACCTTCAGCGAGACCACGCCGATCCACATCGAGCGCCCGGTCGGCACCGGTACGGCGAGCCGCGAGATCGGCGAACCCGGCAACCCATGGTGCGCGGCGGCCGGCTTCCGCGTCTCGCCGGCTCCGGTCGGCACCGGGATCGACTACCGATTGGAGGTGGAGCTCGGTGGGCTCCCGAGAGCGTTCCACACCGCGATCGAGGAGACGGTACGGCAGGCGCTGCAGCAGGGCCTGTACGGCTGGGAGGTGCTGGAATGCCGGATCGACCTGATCCGGACGGGCTACGACTCCGTCATGACCACAGCGGCCGACTTCCGGCGTCTGGTGCCGCTGGTGCTCATGCAGGCGCTGCAGGAGGCGGACACCCGGGTGTACGAGCCGGTCAACAGCTTCGAGCTGGAGCTGCCGCCGGACGCGGTCTCACCTGTCATCGCCAAGCTCGCCGAGGCGGGCGCGACGCTGGAAGGCACCGACGTCGCGCCGGAGCGGACGACCTTGACCGGTCTGATCCCCGCCGGGCGCGTGCATGCCTTCGAGGCCCAGCTGCCCGGTCTCACTCACGGTGAGGGAGTCCTACTGGCTGCCTTCAGCGGCTACCGGACGGTCCCCGGGCGCCCACCGACCCGTGCCCGGACCGATGGCAACCCGTTGAACCACGGGGAGTACCTGCTGCATCTGAATCAGTAGCGACAGCCGTGGTCGGCCTGCTGGATCAGCTGAACTAAACTGGAGAGGATATGGCCGCCTCTCCTGCACCCAACCTCGTCAATCTCGAAGCCGTCTCCAAAGGCTTCGGAACCCGCACCTTGCTCGACAAGGTGACTCTCGGCATCGGCCGGGGCGAACGGATCGGGGTGGTCGGACGCAACGGAGACGGGAAGTCGACGCTGCTGCGGCTGCTCGCCCGGGAGGAGACGCCCGACGACGGGCGGATCACCCACAACCGCGACCTGCGGCTCGGCTTCCTCGGGCAGGTGGACAGCCTGGATCCCGAGCTGACCGTCGCCCAGGCCGTCCTCGGCGATGTCGAGACCTACACCTGGGCGGCCGATCCGCGCGCCCGGGACGTGATGGAGCAGCTGCTCGGCGGCGTCGACCACGAAGCGCTGGTCGGCACCCTCAGCGGTGGTGAGCGCCGGCGCGCGTCGCTGGCGCACCTGCTGATGACCGAGGTCGACCTGCTGATCCTCGACGAGCCCACCAACCACCTCGACATCGAGGCGGTCAACTGGCTCGCGCAGCACGTCGTCGACCGGGCCGGCGCGCTCCTCGTCGTCACCCACGACCGGTGGTTCCTGGACGAGGTCTGCAACGAGACCTGGGAGGTCCAGGGCGGCAAGGTCAACTCGTACGACGGCGGCTACGCGTCGTACGTGCTGGCCAAGGCCGAGCGGTCCCGCAACGAGGCCGTGGTCGAGGGCAAGCGGCAGAACCTGGTCAAGAAGGAGCTCGCCTGGCTGCGCCGCGGAGCACCCGCGCGGACCGCGAAGCCGAAGTTCCGGATCGAGGCCGCCAACCTGCTGATCGCGAACGAGCCGGAGCCGCGCGACAAGCTCGCGCTGGCCAAGCTCGCCACCTCGCGGCTCGGCAAGGATGTCTTCGACGCCGAGGACGTCACGCTCAGCTTCGGCGACCGGGTGATGCTCAACCACGTCACCTTCCGGGTCGGCCCGGCGGACCGGATCGGACTGCTCGGCCCGAACGGCGCCGGCAAGACCACCTTCCTCAAGGTGCTCACCGGCCTGCTGCCGCCGGACACCGGCAAGGTCAAGCAGGGCAAGACGGTCAAGATCGCCAACCTCTCCCAGACGCTGGAGGATCTCGACGGCACGGTGACGGTACTCGCGCACATCACCGGCATCCGCCGGGTCGCGGCGCTGGCCGCGGGCGTCGGCGAGATGAACTCGTCCCAGCTGCTGGAGCGGTTCGGCTTCACCGGCGACAAGCTGACCACCCGGATCAACGACCTGTCCGGTGGCGAGCGCCGCCGGCTGCAGCTGCTCCGGATCCTGCTCGACGAGCCGAACGTGCTGATCCTCGACGAGCCGACCAACGACCTGGACGTCGAGACGCTGACCGTGCTCGAGGACTTCCTCGACAACTGGCCGGGCGTCGTCGTGATCGTCACTCACGACCGGTACTTCCTGGAGCGGGTCAGCGACATGGTCTACACGATCCTGGGCGACGGCGACGTCCGGCACCTGCCGCGTGGGGTCGACCAGTACCTCGAGGAGCTGAAGGGCGGTCCGGTGGCCCGCCGGACCACTGCGCCCGCGAGCGGTACGCCGACGCCGGCTTCCGTGGCGGCAGCCTCGTCCGCGGCCGCCGAGACCCCGGTGGACGCGGCAGCGGCCCGGGCGGCGAAGAAGGAGCTCAACAAGATCGAGCGGCAGCTGTCCAAGCTGACCTTCAACGAGGCGAAGCTGCACGACCAGCTGGCGGCGAACGCGAGCAACTACGAGCGGCTGTCGGAGCTGGACACCGAGCTGCGCAAGCTGACCGAAGAACGCGCCAAGCTGGAATCGGCCTGGCTGGAAGCGGCCGAGCAGACCGATTAGGTCAGTACATTCCCGGGCGACCGGAGAAATGTATACATGATCAAATCCGGCCGGGAACTGAAGCGCGGCACACCCTCCTATCCCCTGTGATTGGGAGGGTATGCCGCGCCTACCGGGTGAGCGGGCCCGTACCGGTCAGGTTGTCCGAGCCCCGAGCCCCGGACACCACCGACCGGCTTCGGCGAACCACCTCTTGCCGCCGAAGACACCGATTTCTCGAACGCTGTGTAGTCACGTGACCACCGATGGTGAGGAGACTAGTTCGACCGGTCACTCAGTGTCGATAGTGGTGGACTACAGCAATCTCTCGATCTCGTTGCAACTAGCAACGATCGTCGCCCACATAAAGTGACGGGTCGTCTTTTCGGATTATTCCGGCACAATTCCGGCGGGTAACTTGCCGGCTCCGCGGGAATGCGGGATCAGTGCTTTTCCTGGTCGAACGGGCCGACCAGTTCGCGCAGTACGCGGGCGATCTTGGCCTGGTCGCGCTCGCTGATCGAGCCGAGCAGGTCGCGCTCGTGGGCGAGCAGGTCGGCCATCGCGGCGTCGACCGAGTCGCGGCCGGCGTCGGTCAGCTGGACGATCACGCCACGGCGGTCCGCCGGGTCCGGCAGCCGCTCGACCAGCCCGCGAGCGGTCAGCCGGTCGACGCGGTTCGTCATCGTCCCCGAGGTCACCAGGGTCTCCTTGAGCAACCGTCCGGGGGAGAGCTGGTACGGCTTGCCGGCCCGGCGCAGCGCGGCCAGTACGTCGAACTCCCAGGACTCCAGCCCGTGCGTCTCAAATGCCTGGCTGCGCGCGCGATCGAGGTGCCGGGCCAGCCGGCTGACCCGCGACAGCACCTCCATCGGCGCCACGTCGAGATCAGGCCGCTCCCGGCGCCAGGCCTCGATCAGCCGGTCGACCTCGTCTCTCATGGGTCGAGACTATGTCATCAAGACTCTTGACATCAAGACAACCTGGCGGCGTAAAGTATCTCGACATCAAGAGATCTACTCGCGAGAGGCTCCCGCATGCGCACCTCACCGGTCTGGAACCCCCAGCAGTACAGCAAGTACGCCGACGAACGCGGCCGCCCCTTCGCCGACCTCGTCGCCCGCATCCGGGCGGACGAGCCCTCCACCGTCTTCGACCTCGGCTGTGGACCGGGGAACCTGACCGCCACGCTGCTCGATCGGTGGCCGACAGCAACTGTTCGGGGTGTCGACAGCTCGCAGGAGATGATCGACGAGGCCCAGCCGCTCTCCACCGAGCGGCTGAGCTTCGAGGTGGGCGATCTGCGGGAGTGGACCGCCGAGCCCGAGTCGGTGGATGTGATCGTCACCAACGCGACCCTGCAGTGGATCCCCGAGCAGCTCGATCTGCTGCCCGGATTCGTGCGGGCGCTCAAGCCGGGCGGCTGGCTCGCGATCCAGATCCCGGGCAACGGCAACGCGCCGTCGCACGCGATCCTGCGAGAACTGGCGGCGACCGACCCGTACGCCGAGTTCGCGAAGGACAAGTCGCTCCGCCCGGATGTGCCGGCTCCCGCCGAGTACGTCGCCGCGCTCAGCGCCGAGGGGTGCACGGTCGACGCCTGGGAGACGACGTACAGCCACATCTTGCAAGGCGAGAACGCCGTACTGGAGTGGGTCAAGGGGACCGGTGCCCGGCCGGTACTGCAGTCGTTGTCCGACGAGCTGCGTGAGCGGTTCGAAGCGGAGTACGGGGCTCGGCTCGATGTCGCCTATCCGCGGCAGGGGTTCGGCACCGTGCTGCCGTTCCGAAGGATCTTCGCGGTCGCTCAGAAGGGCAGCTGATGAGACTCGATCACGTGCAGGTGTCCTGCCCGCCCGGCGGTGAAGAGGTCGCTCGCGCCTTCTACCGCGACACGCTCGGGATGACCGAGCTGAAGAAGCCGCCGCTCCTTGCGGCTCGCGGCGGCTGCTGGTTCAAGGACGGCGAGGCCGAGGTGCACGTCGGCGTCGAGGAAGACTTCAGCCCGGCGCTGAAGGCGCATCCCGCGCTGGCCGTCGACGATCTCGACGCGCTGGCCGAAACCCTGCAGGCCAACGGATATCCGGTCAAGTGGGACAACGAGACGATCCCGGGCCGCCGGCGGTTTCACACTGCCGACGGCCACGGGAATCGGATCGAGATCGTCTGATCCAACCCAGCAGCTACTCGGTGGCCAGCGCTCCGGCCGGTGCGACCTTCGCGGCGCGCCGGGCCGGCAGCACCGAGGCGAGCAGTCCGGCGACCGCCGCGACCAGCGCGATCGTGACCAGCAGCCGGCCCGGTACGGCGTACTGCAGCGGCCCGTCGATCTGGCCACCCATCAGCGCCGCCGTCCCGGTCCAGCCGTAGATCAGGCCGAGCCCGATCCCCAGCCCCGCCGCGACGAGTGCCATCAGCAACGACTCGACCGCGAGCATGCCGCGCAGCTGGCGCCGGGTCAGCCCCATCGCCCGGAGCAGGGCGTTCTCCCGGGTCCGCTCCAGCACCGACAGGCTGAGCGTGTTGCCGACCCCGACCAGCGCGATCAGCACCGAGACCCCGAGTAGCCCGACCGCGACGAGCAGCAGGATGTCGAACACCTTGGTGTAGAAGCTCCGCTCCGGCAGGCCGCCGGAGATGTTCAGCTCCTTCACCGTCGGCAGCGACTGCTTGAGGTCGTCCATCACCTTCGGGCCGTCGGCCTTCGGGTCGGAGGCGAGCCAGAAGCCGCTGACCGCCGCGTTCGGGACCAGCTTCTGCAGATCGGTCGAGGTGACCGTGATCGGGTCGAGCCCGAGCGCGTGGACGACCTTGAACGCGACCTTCTGCTTGCCCGACACGATGGTGACGGTCTGCCCGTCCTTCACGTTCAGCGAGTACATCGTGTTGGAGTCGAGCAGCGCCGTACCGGGCTGCAGCTGGTTGACCAGTACCGGGTTGTGGATCACCGAGGCGGCCGAGGCCTTGTCGATCCCGGTCAGCTCCAGGCTGGTCTCGCCGGACTTCACGGTCGCGCCGAGCACCGGGACGACCTGGGTGATGCCCTTGATGTCCTGGAGCTGCTTGCCGGCGGTGGCCGGCAGCTTCTCGCCGAACGCCTGGACCGTGACGTCGACCGGGTACTGCTTGTCCATGGTGACGTCGAATGTCTTGCGGACCGAGGCGATCCCGACACAGGTCAGGCTGATTAGGGTGACACCGATCAGCAGCGCCGAGGTGGTGGCCGCGGTACGCCGCGGGTTGCGGACCGAGTTGGCGACGGCGATCCGCGCGGGAACCCCGCCGGCCCGCGCCGGCAGCGCCCCCAGCAGCTTGACCAAGGCAGGTACCAGGAGTGAGCCGACGGCCAGGATTCCGAGGAAGGAGATCACGCCGCCCGGAACGCCCATCATCACCTGATGCGACTGTGCGCCCTTGGCCAGCAGCAGGCCGCCACCGACCAGCAGCAGGAAGCCGAGCATCAACCGCAGAACACCGGCGGTGGACTTCGCCACGGGTGCCGCGTCCGGCCGGAGTGCAGCCAACGGAGCGACCCGGGTCGCCCGCCGAGCCGGTACGACGGCCGCGACGATGGTCACGATCGTGCCGAGCAGCAGCGGGATGAAGACCGACCCGAGGCCGAGGTGCAGATCGACCGGCGGCAGCCCCCAGTCGAAGGTCCGGGCCAGCGTCAGGGCGAGCGCGGACAGCGCCACCCCGAAGACCACACCGATGCCGGAGGCAACCAGTCCGACGACGGTCGCCTCGGCCAGCACCGAGGAGAAGACCTGCCGGCGGGACGCGCCGACGCAGCGCAGCAGCGCCATCTCTCGGGTCCGCTGGGCGATCACGATGGTGAAGGTGTTGGCGATCACCAGGCAGGCGACGAACAGCGCGATCACGGCGAACATCCCGAACACGCCCCCGAGGACGTCGATGCCGTTGGTGATCTCCTTGACCTCGTGGTCGATCCAGCCGTCGCCGGTGAAGATCTCCAGGCCCGGGCGGACCGCGCTGGTGATCGCCGCGGTCAACGCGGCCTGGCTGACGCCGGGAGCGGCAGCGACCTTGAGCTGGTCGATGTAGCCGTCCGGCTGGAAGGAATTCAGGGCCTCCGGGGTGGCGACCGCGTTGCCGCCGCCGATCGAGGTGCTGTCGTCGACCAGACCGACCACCTTCACCGCGAAGCTCTTGCCGTCCCAGCTGGACAGCTTGAGGTCCTGACCGACCGCGACCTTGTACTTCTCGGCCGTCTTGGCCGGCAGCGCGATCTCGTTCTTGGCCTCCGGCAACTTCCCGGCGGTGGTGGTCGGACCTGCGATCTTCGAGGTGTCGTAGCGGGCGTCGATACCGAGGTTGTCGGGGCGGACCTGGCCGGCCCACTGCACCTGCAGGTACGCCGAGGTCACGACGACCACCGAGGCGGCCTGCGGCAGCTTCCTGATCGCGGCCTCGTCCTTGGCGGTCACCGACTCACCGTTGGACCGGACCACCGCGTCGACCCCGGCGTTCTGCTTGCCGATCGTCTCGTCGATGCCGTGGGTGGCCGACGAGTGCGCGGTCATCGCCAGGGTGCCGAAACCGACCCCCAGCACGATCGCCAGGCAGGCGGCGACCAGGCGGCCCAGGTGGGCGCGCAGCGAGGACAGAATTGAGCGTCGCACGGTCAGGCTCCCAGCTGGCGCAGGGCGTTCAGGACCGACTCCGGCGTCGGGTCGGTGAGCTCACCGGCGAGCTTGCCATCGGCAAGCATCACGACGCGGTCGGCGTACGACGCCGCCAGCGGGTCGTGGGTCACCATCACCACGGTCTGACCGAACTCGCGGACCGAGCGGCGCAGGAAGCCGAGCACCTCGGCGCCGGAGCGCGAGTCCAGGTTGCCGGTCGGCTCGTCGGCGAAGACCACCTCGGGCCGGCCGACCAGGGCGCGGGCCACCGCGACGCGCTGCTGCTGACCGCCGGACAGCTCCGACGGACGGTGGGTCAGCCGGTCCTGCAGCCCGAGGACGTCGATCAGGGTGGTCATCCACTGCTGGTCGGGCTTGCGGCCGCCGAGCTCCAGCGGGAGCAGGATGTTGTCCTTGGCGGACAGCATCGGCAGCAGGTTGAAGGACTGGAAGACGAAGCCGATCCGGTCCCGCCTGATCTTCGTCAGCGCGGCGTCCGGCAGCTGGGTCAGCTCGGTCTCGCCGAGCAGCACCTGACCCGAGGTCGGGGTGTCCAGCCCGGCCAGGCAGTGCATCAGGGTCGACTTGCCGGAGCCCGACGGCCCCATGATCGCGGTGAACCGGCCGACGCCGAAGTCGACGGAGACCCCGTCGAGCGCGGCCACCGCAGTGTCGCCCTGACCGTAGACCTTGCGTAGTTCGTGGGCGCGAATCGCAGTACGGGCGGCAGCGTCCTGCGGCAAGCGGCCGAGCGCGAGCTCGCCGGTCTGGATCGTCATCGTTCTCCTCGAAGTGCCGGGGGCGAGACGTTCTCGCCCACACTCCAGAAGTTAGTGACTCCCGACCCCGAAAGAGTCGGACCAGGGAATGGACCCCGCGTACGACCTGGGTCGTACTTTTCCCTGCCCGGTCAGCTATTTCAGCTGCTGGGCTTGACGATTCCGGTCTCGTAGCCGAGCACGACCAGGGCGACCCGGTCGCGCAGGCCGGTCTTGGCCAGGATCCGGCCGATGTGCGTCTTCACCGTTGCCTCGGACAACGTGAAGAGCTGGGCGATCTCGGTGTTCGACAGGCCGCGGGCGACCTCGGCGAAGACCTCGAGCTCGCGGGCGGTCAGGTCGGCCAGGTCGGGGCGCTCCCGCTCCTCGTCCGGCAGTGAGCCGGCGAAGTGCTCGAGCAGGCGGCGCGTAGTACTGGGGGAGACGACCGCGTCGCCGGAGTGCACCTGGCGGATCGCGTTGAGCAGATCGGCCGGCGGGGTGTTCTTGAGCAGGAAGCCGGCCGCGCCGGCCTTGATCGCGGCGAACGCGTACTCGTCCAGGTCGAAGGTGGTCAGCACGATCACCCTGGGGGCCGTCGGCCACGACTGGAGCTGCCGGGTCGCCTCGACGCCGTCCAGGCGCGGCATCCGGACATCCATCAGTACGACGTCGCTGCCGGTCACCCGGAGCTTTTCCAGCGCCTCGCCGCCGTCACCGGCCTGGCCGACCACCCGCATGTCCGGCTGCGAGTCCACCAGCATGGTGAAGCCGGCCCGGACGAGTTCCTGGTCGTCCACCAGGAAGACGCGGATGGTGGTGCCGTCGTCGTCGGTCACTGAGAAACTCCTCCAGCTGGCAGGTTGTACGGCAGCTTGGCGATCACCTCGTAACCACCGCCCGCCTTCGGTCCGGCGTTCACCGTACCGCCGGAGATGGAGGCTCGTTGCCGCATCCCGACCAGCCCGTGCCCCGGGTCGTGGCTGGGGGCAACGCCGCCGCCACGGCCGTCGTCGGTGACCACCACGGTCAGCATCTCGCGCCCGAAGTCGAGATGGACGGAGGTGTGCGCTCCCGGCCCGGCGTGTTTCAGCGTGTTGGTCAGCCCCTCCTGCACGATCCGGTACGTCGTCAGCCCCAGCAGCGCGGGCAGGTCGCGGGACGTGCCGGTCACCTCGTAGTCGACCGTCAGCCCGGCCTGGCGCACGTTCTCGACCAGCTCGGGCAGCGACGAGATACCGGGCTGCGGGCGTGGCTGGTCCGGATCGAGCTCCGGCTGGGTGTCCTGTTTCAGCAGACCGAGCATCTTGCGCATCTCGGTCAGCGAGGCGCGACCGGTGTCACCGATGGTGGCGAGCGCCTTCTTGGCCTGCTCGGGCGACGCGTCCGCGGCGTACAGGCCGCCGTCGGCCTGGACGATCATGATCGACAGGCCGTGCGCGACGACGTCGTGGATCTCGCGGGCGATCCGGGTCCGTTCGTTGGAGACGGCGAGCTTGGACTCGCGATCGCGGTCCCGCTCCGCCTGGATGGCGCGTTCTTCGAGCTGGGCGACGTACAGGCCTCTGGTGCGGCGGCGCTCGCCGAAGGCCCAGACGCCGAACACCAGCGCGCCGAGGGCGACCATCATGGTGATCTGCTGGCGCCAGTCCGAGCTGCTCCAGTACCGCGCGGTCGCCATCAGCACGCCGAGACCGCCGATGCCGAGCGCGATCCGGCTGAACCTGACCTCGCCGTACACGGAGATCGCGTAGAGCGCGATCAGCAGGCCGACGTTGCCGGGCTGCAACTGGGCGCCGGCCAGCCATTGCAGGACGGCGACGCCGGAGACGGTGAAGAAGACCAGCTCGGGATGGCTGCGGCGCCAGACCAGCGGCACCAGCATGCCGAAGCCGACCAGGCCGCCGAACTCCTCCTGGGCGAGTCCGAGCAGTCCCAAGATCACTGTCAGTCCGCCCGCGAGCAACAGGTCGAACGCCTTGCTGCTCGCGGGGATCTGCCGCCGGGGCGCCAGGATCCCGGACATGGTCCCCGTCATGCGGCCAGGCTACGGCGAATTTCGCGCCGTTTGGTCATGCCAGGGGCGGATGTCGTCGTGCTACCCAGGTCTCAGTTACTTGTGCGGCCGGGTGGACAGCGTCGGCTTGGTCTCGAGGCCGGACAGCCCGTTCCAGGCCAGGTTGACCAGGTGGGCGGCGACATCGGTCTTCTTCGGCCGGCGGACGTCGAGCCACCACTGACCGGTCAGCGCGACCATGCCGACCAGCATCTGCGCGTACATCGGGGCGAACTTCGGGTCCAGGCCGCGGCGCTTGAACTCCTCGGCCAGGATGTGCTCGACCCGGGTGCCGACGTCGCTCAGGATCGAGATGAACGACCCGGTGGACGAGCCGACCGGCGAGTCGCGGACCAGGATCCGGAAGCCGTCCGACGAGCTCTCGATGTAGTCCAGCAGGGCGAGCGCGGCCTGCTCGACCAGCTCGTGCGCGCGGCCGGCGGTCAGGCTGGCCGTGACGGTGTCGAGCAGTTTGCGGACCTCGCGATCCACCACTACGGCGTACAGGCCCTCTTTGCCGCCGAAGTGCTCGTACACGACCGGCTTGGAGACCTCGGACCTGGCCGCGATCTCCTCCACGGAGGTCGCCTCGTAGCCTTTCTCGGCGAACAGGCCACGGGCGACGACGATGAGCTGCTCACGCCGCTCGGCACTGGTCATCCGGACCCGGGTCGTACGGCGCGGCTTCGGTTCAGTCACTTCGGGATCACGTCAGCATCATGCCGTAGATGGGGTGTACGGAGTGGGAGATTACGGGGTGGGGCTACGGCCCGCTCAGGCCGCCACCTGGTCGGCGGCGGTGACCCGGCGCGCTTCGAGCCGTTCCTTGACCGGCCAGCGGACGTCGCTGACCCAGCCCAGCCGCTCGAAGAACCAGATGGTGCGCGCCGACGTGTCGAGCTGACCACGCAGTACGCCGTGCCGCGCGCAGGTCGGGTCGGAGTGGTGCAGGTTGTGCCAGGACTCGCCCTGGCTGAGGATCGCCAGCCACCAGACGTTGCCCGACCGGTCGCGGCTCTTGAACGGCCGGTCGCCGATCGTGTGGCAGATCGAGTTGATCGACCAGGTGACGTGGTGCAGCAGCGCGATCCGGACCAGGCTGGCCCAGAAGAACGCGGTCAGCGCGCCCTCGATCGACCACGACCACAGTCCGCCGATGACGGCCGGCGCGAACAGCGAGCCGAGCACCAGGAACGGGAACATCCGGGACACCTTGACGATGTCGCGGTCCTTCAGCAGATCCGGCGCGTACTGCCGCTGCGGGGTCTGCTCGGTGTCGAACAGCCAGCCGATGTGCGCGTGCAGGAACCCCTTGGTCAGCGCGCCGAGACTGGTGCCGTACTTCCACGGGCTGTGCGGGTCGCCCTCCCGGTCGGAGAACTTGTGGTGCTTGCGGTGGTCGGCCACCCAGCGCACCACCGGCCCCTCGATCGCGAGCGACCCGGCGATCGCCAGCGCGTACTTCAGCGGCCGGTTCGGCTTGAAGGACTTGTGCGTGAAGTACCGGTGGAACCCGATCGAGATGCCGTGCCCGGAGATCGTGTAGAAGACCACCGCGATCACGATGTCGCGCCAGCTGAGGAAACCGCCCCAGGCGATCGGTACCGCTGCCAGCACCGCCAGGAAGGGGATCCCGATGAACAGCGCCAGCGCCAGCTGTTCCCAGAAGCCCTTCTGCTCACCGCCCCGGGTCCCGTGGTCGGTGTCGAACTCGCCAGCCTGCCGGGCGCCGGTGGGCGCCTCCGGTGCCGTAACTGGAGTCATCGTTTTCCCTCGTGGTGGAGGACGGCTTTACCTACGCAACCGTAACCTACGGCCCCGTAGGTAAGGAACCCCTTCGCGTGTCACCCACCCCCTCATGGCAGACTGTTCCGGCGTACACGCGATCCCCCGTGGGGTAATCGGCAGCCCGCGAGACTTTGAATCTCGAAGATCTGGATCGAAACCAGGCGGGGGAGCAACGCATGGCCCCAGGTCAGGGGGTTCTCTGACCTGGGGCTTCTTCGTGCCTGGGGGTGTTTCCCCACCCGTGCTCGGGTGTCGGCTTGAGCGTTGGGCCCACCCAAACCCGCGGGGGCTGGTGTGGGTGGGTGAGGTGGCTCGTGGCGGGTTGGAGCGGCGCGTCCTTGGGTGTCTTCACGAGAGCCAGGAGTATTTGCATTCTGCGGGGCCCCGCGATTCCGGGGTGGCGAGGCAAATTCGGCCGGCATAGGTCGGAGGGTGTGCGTCTTGCGCAGGGAGATCGACTCTTGACCTTCTCTGGCGTCTCATCGCGCTCGGGCCTGCCTCGCTAGCATCGCTTCGTGGCAGCGACTGCGTCTGGGGTGTTTCGGCGGACTGCGATCGAGCGGGCGGATCAGCGGGTTTCTTGGGAGCGGACGGATCGGGCGTTCTTCTCGAGTGGAGCGTGCCATGTGCTGGCTTGGACTTGCAGGGATTTCTATCCTGGGCAGAGGATCGAGCTGGCGGCGATGTATTTGGGGGACTTCGAGCATCCGCTGCACACGTATGCGAGGTGGGGGTCGTGGGCATTTGATGCTTCGGGGTGGAATCTTGAGTCCGAGGTTCTGCAGGTGAACAGCGACTTCGAGGGGCTGCCTGTTCGTGAGGTGGAGACGATCGGGAGTGAGCTCCGGGAGTTCTGTGAGGAGCATGTGCATCGGCAGCCGCATCAGTACTGGGTGGATCCGACAGAGCGCGCACGCGCTTATGTGGGTCGATACGAGCCGCCGTGGGTCTAGACGCGCGGAGTGTGGATTCGCCTGCTGGGGAAGGGGTTTTGGGAGTGAAGAAGTACATTCTCTTTGATCATGACGGTGTGTTGGTGGATACCGAGTTCTGGTATTACAAGGCCGGAGAACGTGCCTTGGCGGAGGTTGGTCTGACGCTGGACAAGGATCAGTATCTGCGGGACATGAAGGATGGTTTGGGGACTTGGGCTCAAGCCAAAGCCGCCGGCGTTGCCGAGCATGTCATCGCCGGATGTCGCGAGGTTCGGGATGGCTACTACCAGGAGTATCTGAGGACCGAGGCCATCGAGATCGAGGGCGTGGTCGAGGTTCTTATGGAGCTTTCGAAGTACGTCCGGATGGGCATCGTGACGACTGCGAAGCGGGTGGATTTCGAGGTCATCCACGAGAAGCGTCAGATCTTGCAGTTCATGGATTTCGTGCTTGTTCGCGAGGATTACGAGCTCAGCAAGCCGCACCCGGAGCCGTATCTGACCGGCTTGAAGCGGTTTGGGGCCACGAAGGAAGAGACGCTGGTGGTGGAGGACTCTTCCAGAGGGCTGAAGTCAGCCGTGGCGGCTGGTATCGAGTGTGCTGTTGTCTACAATGACTTCACGAGGACTCAGGACTTTTCGCAGGCCAGCTATCCGATCGAGACTTTGATGGATTTGAAGGGCTTGATCCTTCAGGCAATCTGATCGCGAGCTTTGTTGCTAATTCTTGGTTCGCCGTTGCTCGGCGCGGCGAAGGCCGGGAGCGGAGATGGCTGCGACCGTCAGCAGTAGAAGGCCGATCACCAGGTTTCGGGTGTTGACGTCGATCATCGCGTCCACGATGAGAAGTGCTGAGAGCACCGTGATCACCGCGATGAGTGCCTGGTTGATCAAAGTCCTGGGCATGGCAGGAATCTAGCTGCTGCTTCATGTGCATCGGTAGGTGTTCGATCAGGATGCTTCGCCCAGAAACTCCGTGGCGGAAGGTCCCTCGCATCCGTAGGGTTGCCGGAATGTCGACGTGGGGCACGCCTGAGCGGGTTGAGCCGCCGATCGATCCGGTTGATGAGCGGGCGGCGCTCGACGATCGGCTGGAGTTTCACCGGGCGACGTTGCTGGTGAAGTGTGGTGGGCTGACGCCGGAGCAACTGGCGCTGCGGTCGGTGCCGCCGTCGAGGCTCTCGTTGCTGGGTCTGGTGCGGCATCTGTCGGGGGTCGAGGCCTGGTTTCATGCGTACGACGGTCAGCCGGATCATCAGTACTTCTGGGACTACGTGCCAGGGGCGCAGGGCAGCTCCGAGGTGGACGTCACGCGGGCTGACGACGATCTGGCGAGCTACCAGGCGAGTGTGGAGCGGTCGCGGGAGGCCGTGGCTGGGCTCAGTCTCGACGCGGCCAGTCCGGGTGAGGACTACACGTTGCGGTGGATCTATCTGCACATGATCGAGGAGTACGCCCGCCACAACGGGCATGCGGATTTTCTCCGTGAGTGCATCGACGGCGCCACGGGGGAATAGCTCCGATCACGTGACGGCGCCGAGCCTCGGTTGTTCAAGATTGGGCGCTAAGGCGTCGCGTCAGCTTGGATCAACTGGCTGGCGAAGACCGTGAACTCCGATCGGCCGTCGTCAGTTGACACACCCCAAGGCGTGAGGGTCGAGATGGTGACCAGGTCCTGATCAACGGTCAGGACTTCGCAGGTCAACTCGGCGGCAACCGGGAACGGCGCATCCCGCATCAGCTCAACCGAGCTGTCGAAGACCGGCGGCTTGTCGAAGACGCTCCACAGCTGCCCGTCCGCATCGGTGAAGGTGACCTCGATCCAGCCGGGGAACGGTTCGTCGCTGACCCAGCGAACGGCTTCGCACCTGAGCATTGACTGCACAGACAGCCCCTCAGTCGTCGATGTCACGGAAGGCGTCGACGGCTCGTTCGCGGAGCATGTCGAGTTGGACGGTGAGGATGCCGATGACCTCCTCGACGTTCATGCCCTCGGTTTCGCGGAAGGCCCAGCTGGGGTGGCCCTCGGCGTCCAGGCACTTGACCAGGACGACGCCTTCCAGTGCGGTCCAGCCGGGGAGGAGGGGCGGGACGCGGAAACCGTCGCCGAGCACCTGGGCGAGCGGTTCTCCGTACTCAGTCGACATACCTTGGATTCTCGCAGGAGAACGCGGACGGCGTACTGCGCCGGAACTCGAACTGGAGTTGATGGATGTCTGAAGCGGTGGTCGAGCTCGAGGTCGACGGGCAGGTGTTCGAGGTGCGGTACCGGGCGGACGGGTCCGGGCACTACGACTTCGATTGGCTGAACGGGCCGAACCCGGGCTACGGGTTCAGCTCGAAGTCCGCGGGTGATGCTGAGCCCAGGTCGCAGGCTGAGCTGGAGGAGGCGATCCGCAACTTCCTCAAGCAGGTCGACCCGGTCACGGGGTACATCGAGTAGTAGTAGGGGTGGGGCAAAGCATCAGGTCGGCGTGAATGGTGTGACGATGGGGGCGTGCGTGGGTTGCGAGAGGCTTTGACGCCGGTCGGCGCGGCGGTTGTCGTGGTGGCGGGGTTGTGGTTGGCGATCTCGCCGGCGGCGAGCACTGTGCGGTTGACCAGTGAGGCGACGCGTGGGGTGACGTTGCAGAGCATGCGGCCGAGTGCGACCGGGGAGGTTGATCCGAAGCTGGGTAATGCGGTGGATGCGAGTCTGGCTCGGCGTGGGGTGGCTGTGCGGACGGGCAATCTGGCGTTGTTTCTGCAGGATGTGGCGCCGGCGTTGCGGCCCAGGCAGACCCAGCTCTTCAGCAACCTCAAGGCTGTTGGGGTGAGCGTGACGTATCGGCGCGCCGAGCCTTGGATGAACGCCCGCAGTGAAGGAGCTCAGGCCGGTACCTTTCGCGTCAGCATGCGGTATGTCCTGCGCGGGAGCCGGCTCGATCAGGCTGCCACGGACGTCGGTTACAGCTACGCCTTCAACAAGGGCAAGCTCTGGATGACCTCGGATCGCGCGCTCGACCAGGCGATCGGTTCCAATCGGCAGCCGTGGGATTTCGGGCCCATCGCGGTACTGCGCAGGGTCAACGTTGTTGTGATCGTCAACCAGGGGCAGTTGCCGAAGGCCCAGCGTCTCGCCGACGAGACGGTCGCGTCGGCGAAGCGCGTGCGCAAGATCTGGCCTGGTCAACTACAGACAGTTCCGTACGTCGTCGCGCTGCGCGAGCCGCAGGTGTTGACCGAGATCCCGGCCAGGCAGCCTGGGCTCGAGCCGATTCAGGTGCGCGCGATGCAGAGCCCTGGCATCGGGTCGATTCAGCCGGCCGGTGGGTGGGTGGTTGTCCGGGGCAACGCGCCGACGCCGCCGCAGATGACGCACGCTCTCATGCATCTTCTGCCGGTCAGACTCGGTGATGGGGCCCCGGAGTGGCTGGCCGAGGGGATGGCGCAGTACGCCGGGAATCTGGTGCTTCCGGCCGCTGAAAGGGCCAAGAAGCGAGCGACGCTCACCAAGGAGCAGCGGAGGCAACTCACGAGCCTCCCCAGCATCAATAACAGCACCACCGAACACCTCTCACCAGCCGCCGCCGACACCGTCAGCTGGCTGGCGGTCGAGCAGTTGATCGCTAAAGCCGGAGTGAAACCGGTCACGGAGTTCTACCGTCAAGTCGCCCGTCGCGGGTACAACGACGCGGCCAGGGAGCGTCTGATGCAGCAGTACACCGGCCTGACCAGTGCGCGGCTGGTGGAGTCCGTGCGAGGGTCCGCCGGTTGAGCCAGTAGGCTTGCTAAGGCACCGTTTCGAGTGTCCGTGACAGTTGTTCCAGCCGAACTCGCCGGGAACTCGAGGAGAAGACCGCGTGACTTCCCATCGTCCTGCCTCCGTCATCATCATGGCCGCCGGGCAGGGGACCCGAATGAAATCCGCGCTCCCCAAGGTGCTGCACGAGATCGGCGGGCGCAGCCTCGTCGGCCACGCTGTGGTCACCGCCCGGGCGCTCTCCCCGGAGCACCTGGTCGTGGTGGTCGGCACCGGCCGCGAGCTGGTCGAGGCCCACCTGGCCGAGGTCGACTCAGGCGTACGGACCGCCGTCCAGGAGCAGCAGTTGGGCACCGGCGACGCAGTACGGTCCGGCCTGACCGCAGTACCGGCCGACTTCGACGGGGCCGTCATCGTCACGTCGGGTGACGTTCCGCTGCTCGAGGCGGAGACGCTCAAGGAACTGGTCGCCGAGCACGAGCGCAGCGGCAACGCGGTCACCGTGCTGAGCGCGCGGGTGCCCGACCCGACCGGCTACGGCCGGATCATCCCGGGTGACGACGGCAGCGTCGCGGGCATCGTCGAGCACAAGGACGCGACCCCGGCGCAGCGCGAGATCGACGAGATCAACGCCGGTATCTACGCCTTCGACGCGGCCACCCTGCGCGACGGCCTGACCCGGATCACCACCGACAACGCGCAGGGCGAGCTGTACCTGACCGACGTGCTGGCGATCGCCAAGAGCGACGGCAAGCGGGTCGGCGCGTACGTCACCGAGGACGCGATGCAGACCGAGGGCGTGAACGACCGGGTCCAGCTGGCCACCCTGCGCGCCGAGCTGAACCGCCGGACCCTCGACGGCCTGATGCGCGCCGGCGTCACCGTGGTCGACCCGAACACCACCTGGGTCGACTCCACCGTCACCCTCGACCGCGACGTCACGCTGCTGCCGAACACGCAGCTGCACGGCGGCACCACGGTCGCCACCGGCGCCGTGATCGGCCCGGACACCACGCTGACCGACATCGAGGTCGGCGAGGGCGCCACCATCATCCGCACCCACGGCTTCGGCGCGGTGATCGGCGCCCAGGCCACGGTCGGCCCGTTCGCCTATCTGCGGCCCGGTACGACGCTCGGCGTCAAGGGCAAGATCGGCACCTTCGTCGAGACCAAGAACGCGGCCATCGCCGACGGCGCGAAGGTCCCGCACCTGACGTACGCCGGGGACGCCACGATCGGCGAGGGCGCGAACATCGGCGCCGGCACGATCTTCGCCAACTACGACGGCGTCAACAAGTTCCACTCCACCATCGGCAAGTACTCGTTCGTCGGCAGCAATTCGGTGCTGATCGCGCCGGCCGACATCGCCGACGGCGCCTACATCGCGGCCGGCAGCGCGATCGACGCACCGGTCGGGCCGGGCGAGATCGCGGTCGCCCGCGGCCGCCAGCGCAACATCAAGGGTTGGGTCGCGCGCAAGCGGGCCGGGACGAAGACGGCCAAGGCCGCCGGAGCAGCACTCGACGCAGCTGATGCGTCGAGTGGCTCACAGAGCGACACTGGCGAGAAGGCGTAACGGGAGGCATGTCCATGAGCGGGATGAAACGGACCACCGAGAAGAACCTGATGGTGTTCTCCGGCCGGGCGCACCCCGCCCTGGCGGAGTCCGTCGCGGAGGAGCTGGGCGCCGGCCTGGTGCCGACCTCGGCCTACGACTTCGCCAACGGCGAGATCTACGTCCGGTACGAGGAGTCGGTCCGCGGCTCGGACGCCTTCGTGATCCAGAGCCACACCGCCCCGATCAACCAGTGGATCATGGAGCAGCTGATCATGATCGACGCGCTGAAGCGGGCGTCGGCCAAGCGGATCACCGTGGTGCTGCCGTTCTACGGCTACGCCCGGCAGGACAAGAAGCACCGCGGCCGGGAGCCGATCTCGGCCCGGCTGATGGCCGACCTGTTCAAGACCGCCGGCGCGAACCGGCTGATCTGCGTCGACCTGCACACCTCGCAGATCCAGGGCTTCTTCGACGGCCCGGTGGACCACCTGATGGCGCTGCCGATCCTGTCCGACTACGTCCGGGAGAAGTACGGCGAGCAGCAGCTGGCCGTGGTCTCGCCGGACGCCGGCCGGATCAAGGTCGCCGAGCAGTGGTCGGCCCGGCTGAACAACGCGCCGCTGGCCTTCATCCACAAGACCCGCGACATCGACCGGCCGAACGAGACCGTCGCCAACCGGGTGGTCGGCGAGGTCAAGGGCCGGGTCTGCATCCTGGTCGACGACATGATCGACACCGGCGGCACCATCTGCAAGGCCGCCGACGCCCTGATGGCCGACGGCGCCGCCGGGGTGGTGATCGCCGCCACCCACGCGATTCTGTCCGGTCCGGCCGTTGACCGGTTGAAGAACTGCCAGGCCAGCGAGGTGATCGTCACCAACACGCTGCCGATCGCCAAGGAGAGCGAGTTCGACAAGCTCACCACGCTGACCATCGCGCCGCTGATCAGCCAGGCCATCCGCGAGGTCTTCGAGGACGGCTCGGTCACCAAACTCTTCGACGGCCGCGCCTAGGCAGCCCGGCGCCACGCGTAGTACGCCGTACCGAGGCTCGCCGCAGTCATCGGTACGGCGGTGAGCAACCCCGCCACCCCGTTACCCGGTACGACGAACGTCGCGACGATGGTCAGCCACAGCACCGGGATCCAGCGCGGCACGGCGCCCGATCGCCACAGCCCGACCGCCTGGATAACGGTGCCCAAGGCAACGAGTAGCGCACCGGGGATCATCACCCCGAAGACGTGCGCCGAGTCGTCGTTGACCCGCTCGATCACCGACGGGTCGACCCCGGCCGCCGTGGCGAAGTAGTACGCGGCTGCCCAGCCCGCCGCGCCGACGGCGTACAGGGCGGCGCCGATCCACATGATGATGCCGCCGACGGTCGCCCAGGCGGCACCGCGAGCGCGGACCAGCAGGACGGTCAGCAATGCCTGGGCGGGCACGTTGACGATCAGATTCACGGCAAGGGCTGTCAGCAGCCCCCACCACAGCGCGCGGTGCGGCTGGATGTCGGCGTACGCGTAGGTCTCGCCGCCGGCGGCCGGTTGGGGCCAGAGCAACCCACCCGGTACGGCGGCCACGCCGGTCACCGCGAGCGCGACGGCGACATAGCCGACCCGCCGCCGGGTCAGCGAGCTGGTACTGCGGACAAGTGTTTCGGTGGACATCAGATACCCCCTGATCGAGCTGGTTCGACCTCATCAGGGAACCGCCGCCGGCCCCGCGAGCGCATCGGAGCGGACGCGGAGATGGATCTCCGTGCTGACCCGGAGCCGCAACGCACGATCCGGATCTACCCTGACGGAAGGGGACGGGAGGGGACATTATGCGGAGGCAGCGAGGAGCGACGCTCTGCGCCTTCCTGCTCGCGGTGGCGATGGCCGCGGGCAGCGGCTGGTTGCTGCTGAGCTATTCCGTCGGGCAGCACACCGTGCGGAACTTCGCCACGCTCGGTACAGCCGGTACTGCGATCGCCGTCCTCGGCTTGGTGATCAGCCGCAAGGTCCCCGGCAACCTGATCGGCCTGCTCCTGACCTGGGCCGGCGCGATCACGACGTACTTGGCGACCCGCTACGTGTACTACGCCGTGGTGGTCGCCGATCCGGGCAAGCTTCCGCTCGACAACCGGGTCGTGGCGCTGCTCGACGAGAGTGGTTGGTGGCTGTTCATCGCCGTCGCGCTGGTCCTGCTGCACTTCCCTGATGGCCGGGTGCCGAGCAAACGCTGGCGGCTGATCCCCATCGTGCTTCTTGCTCTCGGCCTGGCCCAACAAGCCTTCGGTGCCGTCGCGACGATCCCGTTCCCACCGCCGCTCGAGCAACTGGCTCGCCCCTTCGGCAGGCCGCCGCTCCCGATCCGCGTGCTCAGCGAGGTGATCTTCGCGCTGATGCTCGGGCTCCTGCTGGCGGTGGGCATCTCCCTCTTCACCCGGTTCCGACGCTCCACCGGACGGGTCCGGGCACAGCTGAAGTGGCTCTCACTGGCCGGTCTGGCGGTCGTCGTCTACCCGTTCGTCTGTCTCACCGAGCTCCTGGTCGCAGGCAAGACCGGCGCGATCTCCACGGCCTTTGGTATCGCCACCCTGATCGCGCTGCCCGCGTCAGTGGCCGTCGCCATGCTCCGCCACGACCTGTACGACGTCGACCGGGTGATCGCGGACACGGTCAGCTACGCCATCGTCATGATCGTCCTCCTCGGCACGTACGCCGTGACGGCGCTGACGCTGGGACTCTTCCTGGGCAAGGAATCCGCCCCAGCCGCAGCCGCCGCGACGGCCACCTGCGCGCTTCTTCTCGCACCTCTCCGTGCCAGGCTGCAGCGCCTGGTCGATCGACGCCTCTATCCACCTCGCCGGGCCGCGATGCTCGCGATCGAGGATCTCCAGCGCCGAATCCACACCGAACACGCGCAACCGGAAGAACTGGAGAAGTCCCTGCGAACAGCTCTGCGCGATCCCACTCTCCGGGTCGGCCTGCTGGTCCCGGGCGCATCTGGGTTCGTCGACGCCCAAGGCAGCCCGGTGGAGGTCAGCGGCGGCGTACCGGTGATGCTCGGCGGAGTGCAGATCGGGTTGCTTGCCGGGGCCGGCGGGTCCGCAGTACTGAAGGCTGTCGCAACGGGCGCGGCGAGTCTGGTCGAGGTGACCAGGTTGCGGGCCGAGCTGGCCGGAGCGCTGCGTGAGGTGGAGGCGAGTCGTGCGCGGCTCGTCCAGGCGGGCGACGAGGAACGGCGGCGGCTGGAGCGAGACCTGCACGATGGCGCTCAGCAGCGGCTGGTGGCGCTCGGGATGGCGATGCGGCTGGCGCAGCGTCACCTCGACGACGGCACGGTCGACGTCAACGGGCTGCTCGACCAAGGCGTGGCCGAGCTCGCGACGGCGATCGCCGAGCTCCGGCAGATCGCCCATGGGCTGCGGCCGACCAGCCTGGACGACGGGTTGCACGCGGCGTTGGCGGCGATCACCCAAACGCTGCCGATCCCGGTTCAGCTGCACATCGGGCCTGGTGAGCTGCCGGACGACCTGGCAACGACGGCGTACTTCGTGGCGGCCGAGGCGGTCACCAACGCCGCGAAGTACTCGCGTGCGACCGCGATCGCAGTACGGGTGGCGCAGTCGGCGGCCGATGTCAGGATCCGTGTCGAGGACGACGGTTGCGGTGGCGCGACGCCGCGGCCCGGCTCGGGGTTGAGCGGCCTGGTCGACCGGGTCGCCGCGGTCGGCGGCTCGTTGTCGATGCACAGCCCCGCCGGACGCGGTACGACGATCGAGGCGGTGCTGCCGTGCGGATCGTGATCGGGGAGGATTCGGCGCTGTTTCGCGAAGGGCTCGCGCGGCTGCTGATCGATGCCGGGCACGAGGTGGTCGGCCGCGCCGGCGATGCCGTGACCCTGCTGACGGTGGTGGCGGAGACCGAGCCCGACCTGGCGGTGATCGATGTTCGGATGCCGCCGGACCTGACCGATGACGGTGCCCGGGCCGCGCGCCGCCTGCGGACGGAGTACCCGCAACTGGGGATCGTGCTGCTCTCGCAGCATGTCGAGACGCGGCACTCGGTCGAGCTGGTCAGCTCGGGCGGCTTCGGGTATCTGCTGAAGGACAGGGTGCTGGACGTCGAACAGTTCCTGGACGCGCTGACCAGGGTCGCGGCGGGCGGCTCGGCGCTCGATCCCGAGGTGGTCGGCCGGCTGCTCGGCCGCCCGGACCGCCTGGCCACGCTGACACCGCGCGAACGCGAGGTGCTGGCGCTGATGGCCGAAGGCTGCACGAACGTGGGCATCGGCCGCCGGCTGTGGCTCAACGAGCGCACGGTCGAGACGCACGTCGGCAGCATCATGGCCAAACTCGGCCTGATCTCGAACCCCGAGGACCACCGCCGCGTGCTCGCCGTACTGGCCTATCTTGGTCAGCACCAGCCCTCCTAGGATCGGATGCCCAGATGCGGATCGCCGTCTTCCACCCCGGCGCGATGGGATCACAGCTCGCCCGCCAACTGGTTGCCGCGGGCCACGAGGTTCACTGGGTGCCGGAGGGGCGTAGTACGGCGACTGTGGAGCGGGCCGAGGCGGCCGGCTTGATCGGTACTCCGTTCGCCGACGCGGTTGGTGCTGCCTCGGTGGTGCTGTGTTCCTGTGCTCCGCAGGGTGCCGTCGACATCGCTCGATCGGTGGGAGCTGCTGGGTTTGCCGGGCTCTACATCGAGGCGAATCCACTGTCCCCGAAGTCGCTGGCCGCGGCGCAGGATGCTTTGCCTGAGGCAACTTTCGTCGATGCTGGCGTAGTGGGACCGCCGCCGGTTGGTGGGACGAGTCCGACGCATCTGATGTTGTCTGGGTCGGCGGCTCAGGAGGCAGCCGAGTTGTGGGCGGGGACTGCTGCTACGCCGATGGTTGTCGGGGATGCGGTGGGTGCTGCCAGTGCGGCCAAGTCTGCTTATGCCCTTTACAACAAGGGCAAGGCGGCGCTCGCGGTGCTGGCGTTCGAGCTGGCTGAGAAGCATGGAGTAACGGAGGCACTGGTGGCGCAGCAGATCCGGCAGGACGGGGGATCGTTGAAGGACCCGGGGTTGCCGGAGGGTCTGCGGAGCGTGGCATGGCGGTGGGGGCCGGAGTTCGATGAGCTGGGGGAGACGCTGGATGCGGTAGGGCTTGAGGGAGACGCGGCCAGGGGACTGCGTGAGGTCTGGACGAGATTGAGTCGGTGAGTTTGTCAGTCGACAACCACGCGGCCGCCTACCTCGGCGTACCCGGGAGGACCGGGCTGAGCGAGCACGACTGAACCAGCACCATGGTGAATAGTCAGCCGCCGTCCGAGCGCCGCAGCCAGCCGCATCGACGCGGACCCGCACGCCTCGTCCTCGACAATCCCGAAGCGCCGAGCGAACACCCGCACCCGCGCCACCCCAGCAGCCTCGTCTTCCCATGCCCACAGCTGAGTCGCGTCCTGCTCCGGCACCAACGGGCCAGTCAAAGCATCGACAGCCGAAGCGGACTCCAGCCGCTCATGCCACCAAGGCGGCGTAGAAGCCAACGGCCCACGTACCCACACGTCGTCCACGTCCTGCCAGGTAGGCACCTCGCCCGCCGGCACCCGCAGTACGTCGGGCGCCTTGCCCAGCTCGCGATGCAGGATCCAGGCAGCGCCGACCGCAGGATGACCGGCGAAAGGCAACTCCGTCGCCGGCGTGAAGATCTGGAACGACGCCCGCTCGAGATCATCGAAAAAGATCGTCTCCGCGTACCCGAGCTCGGCCGCCAGCTCCTGCCGCGCCTGGGATCCGGGCACAGCACCACCATCCAGTACGACGCCGAGCTGGTTGCCATAACGCCCAGCCTGGTCGGCAAACACCCGCAGTACCTGCACCTCAGCAGTCATGCCATTCAGTAAACAGGCTGCCCGTACTCGCGCAGGACCGAGGGTGGAATCAGATCGACCAACCGGATCATCGCGTCGAGGCGCGCCTGGACGTCGCCGATGGCGAAGCGCCCGGTTCCCCATGAGACCAAAGTGCTGCCACTCAGCTGCCACTCCAAGGCGGGGTTGAACAGCATCCACTCCATCACCCGCGGATCCAGCACGGCAGCGGCGTACCGGTTGTCGCCACAGTTGATCCGGAACGCGTCGTTGAAAGCGCTGTTCCCCAACTCCAGCTGATGTGTGCCGAAGAACCGGCTGGTCCGCGAGCGCTGGGTCAGCTCCAAAGGCGGCAGCGCGACCGGCAGTGCGAGTGCGACCAGATGGACCTCGTTGGTGGAGGTGCTGTCCCCGCTGGTCGTCGTGTAGGTGTAGTCCAAGATGTGGATCCCATGCCCGCGATACTGACCGGCGTACATCACCACGGGCCTGCCCCGGAAGAACACCGACGCAGCGATCTCCATCAGCATCGGGCTGGGCGGGACCACCTGCCACCCGAGCTGCGCCGCCTCCCGATTGCGGAGCTGGAGCGCCTTCTGCCGACGAACCGACCACCAGATGCCGCCGCCGATGATCAGCGCGAACAGCACTCCAGCGAGAACGATGAAAGGTACGAGCGCAGCAGAGGTCACCAGCGAGAATCTAACGCAGCCGCCGAGCCACTGACGGGTCGACAGGGCCGTCGTGCAACAACCCGGCGAGCGCCTCAACCCCGTCCACGAGTCGCGGACCGGGCCGGGCAAAGCACCCGTTCGCATCCACAGCCCACACCGGTACTGCGCTGGGCAGCGACCCCTGGTCGAGCAAATCCTGGGTGAGCGCGCTCGCCCCGTCGAGATCGAAGCCGCAGGGCGCCGAGACGATCACCTCGGGCCGAGCCGCCTCGATCGCCGGCCAGGTGGTGCGCACCGACCGCAACCCCGTCGTACCGAGCACGTTCGCGCCACCGGCGTACTCGACCATCTCCGGGACCCAGTGCCCGGGAGCGAACGGCGGGTCGGTCCACTCCAGCAGCATCACCCGCGTACTGCCCTGGATCCGGACCTTCGCCAGGCGTTTGCGCAGCTCCTCGACCAGGTCGCCGGCCGGGTGGCCGATCGCCTCGCCGATCAGCTCGATCGAGGTGAACACCTCGTCCAGGTCGTGCGGGTCGGTGGTCACCACCTCGGCCTGGCATCCGAGGTACGACAGGGCTTCCTCGACGTCGTCCAGGTCGATCGCGCAGACGGCGCAGAGGTCCTGGGTGATGACGAGATCAGGGTTGAGCTCGCGCAGTGCATCGCGGTCGAGCTTGTAGAGGTCCTCACCGGCGGCGACGCGTTCGCGCACCGCGGTGTCGATCTGGGCGGGGGTGAGGCCCTCGGGAAGGCTGGTGGTGGAGACGATCCGGCGCTGCCGGGCCTCGCTCGGGTAGTCGCACTCGAAGGTCACCCCGAGGACGCCGTCGCCGGCCCCGAGAGCGAAGCAGATCTCGGTGGCCGACGGCAGCAAGGAGACGATCCTCATGACAAAACCCTACGACGAACAGCCGTTGGGTGCCGGGGAGGTGCGGCGCCACACCTCCCCGGCGGACCTGGTTACGGCTGGACGGTGAAGGTGTAGGTCTTCTGACCAGTGGTCACCGCGGCGCCGGCGGCCGTAGTACCGGTGGCTTCGAAGACGACGGTGTAGGTGCCGGCTGCTTCGAAGGCCCAGTTGGCGTGGGCGTGCGTGTTGACGGCGAACGCCCGGGTGTCCGGGAGCCCGTTACCGCTGTCGAACCAGACGGTCGGCGTACCGAGTGAGCTGGTGGTGTAGACACTCACATCAGCCGGTCCGGAGACCGACACCAGCTTCACGTTGACGCTGTTGCTCTGCAGCGCGCCGCTCGGCACGCCCTCGGTGTTGAAGCCCGGCCAGACGATGGTGCTGGCCTGCGTCTGCGGCAGGATCCAGACCGGTGAGCCCGCAGTACCGAGGAACGAGTACGACGAACCCGACGGCACCGTGGTCTTGCTGGCCGACACGGCATTCAGTACGACGTCCGCCGGGTTGCGGTCGACGTTCGGCGTGACCGTGCCGTCGCGCAGGTCGAGCGTCAGCGCGGAGCCGGTCCAGTCGACGTCGATCGCGTCCACGTGCCCTGCGGAGATGGTGGTGAGGGCGTGGGCCGGGAGGACCTGGAGCATCGTGATCAGGGCTGCGGTGGCAGCGCCTGCAAGTACGCGGCCCTTCACTGGTTCACCTTGAAGGTGTAGGTGGCGACACCCGAGACCTTCTGGTTGCTGGCGGCAAGGGTGCCGCTGACCTTGACCTTCACCTTGTACGTACCGGCCGCCTCGAACGCCCAGTTGGCGTGCAGGTGACCGCCGGCCGAGGTGTTGATCCGGTCCGGCAGCCCGTTGCCGCTGTCGACCAGGACGGTCGGCGCGCCGAACGCGTCGGTGGTGAAGATGCTCAGGTCGGCCGGGCCGGCGACTGCAAGGACATCGAGCTTCAGCGCGTCGTTCTTGAAGACACCGGGCTGGATCTCCTCGGCGCCGATCCCGGGCCAGAGCAGCGCCGGGTCCTGCACCTGCGGCAGCACCCAGGCGCGGCCGCCCGGCGTACCGAGGAAGCTGTACTGCGGGTCGGCCGGTACGGCGATCTCCGAACCGGGCTTGGCGGTCAGGACGACCTCGGAGGGCGCGTACTCGGCGGCGTGCTCCTCGTCGTGGACGTGCAGGTCGAAGGCGCCGTCCTCGAAGGCGATGCCGATCACGTCGACGTGACCTTGGTCGAGCACGACCTTCGGGGTGGCATCGGCCGGCAGGGCCAGGCCGGACAACGCGAGCACTGCCACGGCGGGCAGCGCGACGCGGTTGATTGTGCGCATGACTTTCCTTTCAGACTCGGGCAGGGAGTACAGCCGCTGCAGGGGAACTGCGGCGGTGGCTGAGGAGGCCGTGCCGGGGCGCGAACACCCAGCAGGCGACGAAGACGGCGGTCGCCGTCAGCACGATCAAGCCGCCGGCGGCGAGGTTGAACGCGTAGGACAGATAGAGCCCGACCAGGCCGGAGAAGGCGCCGATCAGCGGCGCGATCAGCATCATCGCGCCGATCCGGTCGGTCAGCAGCCGGGCGCAGGCGGCCGGCGTGATCAGCAGCGCGAGGACCAGGATGTTGCCGACCGCCTGGATCGAGATGACGATCGCGATCGTCACCATCGCGTACAGGGCCATGTCCAGCCAGAAGATCGGCAGGCCGACCGAGCGGGCCGTCTCGCGGTCGAGCCCGACGGTGACGAACTCCTTGTGCAGCGCGCCGCTGACCAGCAGCAGGAACGCGCCGGCGACCGCGACCGTGACGACGTCGCCGTCGCTGATGCCGAGCACCGAGCCGAACAGGAACGACTCCAGCGATCCGCCGTACCCGGGCGCGGTGCTCATCACCACGATGCCGAGGCCGAACGCGGCCGCGAAGAAGACCCCGATCACGGTGTCCTCCTTGAGCCGCCTGTTCTGCGAGAAGACGGCGACGGACAGCGCGGTGATCAGCCCGGCGACGATGCCGCCGACGACCAGGCTGGTGTGCAGCACGAAGGCGATCGCGATCCCGGGGAAGACCGCGTGCGCCACCGCGTCGCCGATGAACGCCATCCCGCGGAGCGCGACGTGGCTGCCGATCACCCCGCAGACGACGCCGGACATCAGCACGACCAGGAACGCGCGCTGCATGAACACGTGCTGCCACGGCTCGGTGAAGAACTCGATCATCGGGTCACCCCGAGGTTGTGCAGCAGCTGCTCGGACCGGGCGACACCGAAGGCGCGCAACCAGACGGCGGGATCCCGCAGTTGCTCGGGCGGGCCGTCGGCGATCACCGTCTCGTTGAGCAGGCACAGCCGGCTGCAGGTGTCGGCCGCGGCCGGGAGGTCGTGCGTGGTCATCAGGATCGCGGTGCCTTCGCTGGTCAACGTGCGGAACAGCCGGGTGAGGATCTCCTGCGTCGGTACGTCGAGCCCGGTGAACGGCTCGTCCAGGAGCAGCAGCGCTGGTCGCAGGGCCAGTGCTCTCGCGACCAGTACTCGCTGGCGCTGACCGCCGGAGAGTTCGCCGATGGGGCGGCGGTGGAGCTCGGTCAGGTCGACTCGCTCCAGTGCTTCGTCGACAGCTGCTTTGTCGTCGGCGTTCGGTCGGCGCAGCCAGCCAATGCGATGGGTGCGGCCGGTCATGGCCGCAGTACGGACGTCGACGGGGTAGTCCCAGACGAACTCGTGGCGCTGCGGGACGTAGCCGATGCTGCCGCGTGCTTCGCGGGGTGTTTGGTTGTCGATGGTGATCAGGCCGTCGCTGATCGGCAGGAGGCCGAGGAGCGAACGGAGGAGGGTGGTCTTGCCGGCGCCGTTGGGTCCGATCAGGCCGACGTGCTCGCCGGCGGCGACGGTGAGGTCGACGTCGTGGAGCACGAGTCGCCCGCCGAGCTCGACGGCGACGCCTTCAACTTGCAGCACGCTCATGCGGCAACCCGCCGACGGCGTACGACGAAGAGCCCACCGACCACCATGGTCAGCAGACCGCCTCCGCCCGCAATCCACAACCACGAAATGTTCTGGCTGTTTTCTTCTGTAGTGACTGTTTTTTGTTGGAAGGCGTCACGGGGGTTGCCCGGACCGGCGTACAGGCGAAGGGGCCGGCGATCGGTGACGGTGGTGCCGTCGGTGAGCTTGCTGGTCATCGCGATGTCGAGCACGTAGGTGCCTGGGTTTGAGAAGGTCCAGTTGCCGTGGACGTGCGTGTTGACGTCGATGCCCGTCTCCTGCGGGAACGGCTTTCGACTGTCGAACACCGGCGCCGGCTTGCCGAAGTCCGAGTTGAGGAACAACGTGAAGGTGCCTGGCCCGTCGACCCCGTTGAGCGACCAGCTGACCTCGCGATCGACCCGCTTCGCGACCTCGGGCTCCTGGGTGTTCCAGCCCGGCCAGACCACGCCGGCTTGCTGCACCTGCGGGATCACCCAGACCTTCGCGCCCGCCGCACCGAGGAAGGAATAGGCCGGATCGGCAGGCACCGCGAGTTGCGCTTTGTCCGTCGCTTGGACAACCACGTTCTCCAGCGGCCGCCAGACCACCGGATCGCTGGTGTCGTCACGCAACTGGATCGTCCATTTGCCGTCCACGAACCGCGGGCCGAGATCGACATGCCCGTCGGCGATCACCACCTGCTCGGTCGGCGGCGCCGGGGCAACCGTCGTCGGAATAATTGCTGTTGGCAACAGAAGTGCGATGTGCAGCAGGCTCATTTCTTCTCCCCCAGACAGAGCAGCAGCTCGTCGGCGTTGTGCCGCATCATCGCGACGTAGGACCGGGCGTGGTCGTCGAACGAATCGCCGTAGATCGAGCAGACCCGCACCCCGCGGTCGTGCGCGACCTGGGTCAGCACGGACGCGCGCTGCGCCAGGTTCGGCTCGGTGAAGACGGCCGGCACCTTGAGGTTCTGGATCGTCTCGGACAACTTGCGGACCTGGTCGACACTCGGCTCCTGCGCCGGATTCGGCACCACGAACCCGGCCACCTTCATCCCGTACGCCGACGCCAGATAGCCGAACGCGTCATGCGTGGTGATCAACTGCCGCCGATCAACCGGAATCTTCGCCAACTGCGCCCGGACGTAGCCGTCCAGCTCGTCGAGCTCGCGCAGATACACCTTCGTGTTGTCTTGATAGACCTGTTGACCATCTGGATCAACATTGATCAACGTGTCGCGAATCAACTGCACATAGGCTTTCGCGTTGGCGACGTCCTCCCACAGATGCGGATCGATCTCCCCGTGCACATGCTTCCCGAGCACCGCTTGTGGCAGTTGGTGGATCTGGGTTCCTGGTTGGCCGAGGAAGCTGAACCGCGGGTCGTCGGGCACGGTCTCCAACGCTTTGCCGGGTACGTCGATCACCACCCGCCCAGCCGGCACGGCGGTCTGCCCCGGAGTGGCGCTGGTGGCAGGTACGCCGGGCTGCGACTCGCTGGGATGCGGCGCAGCGGACTGCCGCGACTGCCCGGCGCGCTGCGTGTCGGAGTACGCGTAGACCTGGCCGGTGTCGAGGTCGACGGTGAGGTCGGTGTGGCCGGCGTCGAGGACTGTCGGCTTGCCCCCGTCGGCCGGCGGGACCTGGTGTGGTTCGACTCCGACGGCGAAGGTGAAGGTGCCTTGGCCGAGTGGTTGCAGCGGTTTGCCGCCGCCGTTGTCGAGCTTGCCTTCGAGCGTGAGGTGGTAGACGCCGGGCTTGGTGAACGCCCAGTTGAGATGTGTATGAGCGGCGGGCGGCAGCATCGTACTGTCGGCAAGATTGGTCGAGTCGAAGTACCGGTCGGGCTGGCCGAGCGATTCGGTCAGGTAGGCGATCAGCTTGCCTGGGCCGTCGATCTTGGTGGCGGTGAGCCGAACGGACGACGTACGGGTCGCGCCGCGCGCCTTGCCCGAACCGCGCACCCGGAGCCCCAGCCAGAGAACGTCGAGCCCGATGTCCTCCACCAACGGGATCACATGCGCGCCGTACGACTCGGCAGCCTCGGCCAGCGACACGTTGGGCGCGTCCTTCGGCGCGTTCGCGTCGATCGTCTTGATCAACGACTGCGGTTCGAGCAACAGGTGATTGGTGAACGTGACGTCCGACTTCGCCACCCGCTTGGCGTCCTTCGGCGTCGGCTCGTAGGAATGCGGATCCCCACCAGCCGGCACCAGCGAACTAGCCTCCACCCGCTCCCCACCAACCCGCTGCACCAGATCAGCCAGAATCTCGGTGGTACTGACGACATTGACCTTGCCGCTAGCACTCCCTGAGCTGTCTGCACATCCACCAGCAGCCAGTACGACGAACGCAACCGCCGCGCCCCCCAACCGCCTGCCGCGCCTCACGCCTCACTCCGGCGACGACGAGTAGCAACCAGCGCCACAACCCCAGCAACAACCAAGGCGGCTCCACCAGCGACCCAGCCAGGCCCAACCTCAGCCCCCGTAGACGCCAACTTGCAACCACCCGCCGCCGGAGCCCCAGCCAGCAACACCTCACCCGACCGCGCGCTAGCCACCGAAGCCCCCGCCTCAGCCACCGAGCCCGCAGCCCCAGCCACCGCCGCGTCAAGCACGCCAAGGCCTTGGCGACCTGCGAGAACCGAGGTGGGCGAGGCTCCAGCGCCCGAGCCCGCCGCCCCAGCCACCGCTGCGTCAAGCACACCAATGCTCTGGCTGTCTGTACTGGCCGAGGTGCGCGAGACTCCAGCGCCCGAGCCCGCGGCCCCAGCCACCGCTGCGTCCAGCACGCCGGCGCTTTGGCTGCCTGCCTTGACTGCTGTGCGCGAGGCTTCTGCAGGTACAACTCCTGCGCCACTCGCCCCGTGGCTAGCAGCCGGGTGTGCACCACCGGGCGCATTGGCGGTCGTGGCGACAGCGAAGGTGAGAGTTGAGGTGGTGCTGGAGCGGGCACCACCAGTGAGAACAGCTGTATGAGTGAAAGTTGCTCGATAGATGCCTGGCTTGCTGAATGACCAGTTCCCGTGGGCGTGAGTGCCGAGCGGGATCTTGTAGGTGTCCGGCAAACCATCGGCGCTGTTGAAGATGATCTTCGGCTGACCGAAGGAGTCGAACTCGAAGACGGCGATCGCGCCGGGGCCGGTGACGCGGTCCAGGCGCCAGTCGACTGGGGTGGAGAGTTTGCTGGCGGTGAGTTCTTCGGTGTTCCAGCCGAGCCAGATGACGCCGTCCTTCTGGGTTTGGGGGATCTGCCAGAGAGGTGAGCCGGTCGGGCCTAGGAAGGCGAAGGCGCCGCCGGGGGCGTGGGTGGCGGAGGCTGCGGTGAGGTTGATGGTGACTTTGGCGGGGTCGCGCCAGATGGGAGTGCCGGGTTTGGTGCCGTCTTTCACGCGGGAGGTGAGGTTGCCGTTTTCCAGGCGTACTGCGTAGTCGGCGTGGCCGGTCGAGAGGGTTGTCTGGGTTGGGTTGGCCGGGTTGTTGGGGGAGGTGGTGGCGCCGGGGGAGTTTGTGGTGCTGGGGGAGCTGGTGGTGCTGCCGGGTGGGGTGGAGGCGGTGGAGTTGTTGCTTGGTGGGGTGTTGGTGGTGATGCAGGGCGGGAGGTTGGTGGGGTTGCTGTTTGAGTCGTTGTCGGAGGACGGGCGGGGTGGTTGGTGGTCGGTCGAGGTGGGGGCTGGGGATGGGGGCGTCGGGGGTTGGGTCGGCGCAGGGGGAGTGGTGGACGGCGGCGCGGTTGGGGTGGGCTTCGGCGGGGTTGTGGGGGGAGTGGCCGGGGGTGTGGTGGGAGGTGTGCCGGGGGGAGTACCAGGCGGGGTTCCGGGTGGAGTGGTGGGCGGAGTGCCAGGAGGTGTGCCCGGCGGAGTACCAGGCGGTGTCGCGGACGGAGTGCCAGGCGGAGTACCAGGCGGTGTCGCGGACGGAGTGCCAGGCGGAGTGCCAGGCGGTGTCACGGGAGGCGTTCCCGGCGGTGTCGTCGGGGGACTGCCAGGTGGCCCCGAGTAGGCGCCAACCACAAACGTGTAGGTCACCGGCCCAGAACTCAGCAGCTGGCCGGCAACACTTCTCGCCGTGGCCTCGAAGGTCAGCTGGTACGTCCCCAACTGGGAGAACGACCAGTTGGCATGCACATGCCGCCCCACCGCCTGATGCACCGTCCGCAGCGCCGGATCAGCCGTGCTGAACAACCGCTCCACAGACCCGGTGAACTCGTTGTAGTTGAAGAACACCTCAACGTGCCCAGGTCCGCGAGCATCGAGCAACGTCAGGTCGACCGCATCACCGGCAAGCACCCCAGGAGCGATGGTTTCCGTGTCCCAACCCGGCCAGATCAGTTCCGGATCCTGCGACTCCGGCGCGATCCAGACCGGATCACCCGGCCTGCCCAGGAAAGCGAAAGCCGGCAAGTCGGGGAGTTCCACGCGCGCCGACGCCTTGTCCTCGAGGTTGAAGATCAGCCCGGCCGGGTCCGCCTCGCGATAGTCGCCCAGCCCGATCCGGCTGCTCAGGCGCAGTGCGGATCCGTCGTACGTCGTGTGCAGAGCATCGGTATGGACCGCCCGCAGCACCTCGGGGGACACCTCGCCGTACGAGCGCGACGGCAGCAGGAGCAGGCAGAAAGCGACGGCGGCGGTCAACGGGACGAGGAGGACAGCGCGGAGGCGGGAGTGGGTGGCGGTCACCGGAGGAACTTAACTGATCTGACAATCATTTTCAGTAAGCCGGACGAAAACTCCCCCGGGTGACGCGGGAAAGTCATCACGATCCAGCGGGAAGAAAGTCACCCCCAGAACGGATTTCCTGTCTGGGCAAAACCGTGGGTAAACTGTTTTGGTTGCCTCGGCGAGGGACGCCCCCCGGATACAGCCACGCTCACCCGTGACCTGTCGGGAGCGGCTCCGTGATCGACGCGGTGGTTCGTTGCCTGACGCCTTTCCGGGAGTCAAGACGTGCCCGCTGAGGCCAGCAGCTTGCAAGACCACCGACATAACACCACCGCAACGCACTTGAGGAGTTCATCTCGTGGCCGAGGTCAAGATCCAAGCCGAGTCGCGCACGGAGTTCGGCAAGGGTGCTGCCCGCCGTATCCGCCGGGACCACAAGGTGCCCGCCGTTCTGTACGGCCACGGCACGGACCCGGTGCACATCACGCTGCCTGGGCACGACACCATGCTGGCGCTGAAGACCGCCAACGCCCTGCTGCTGATCGAGGTCGAGGGTGCGGAGAGCCTGCTCGCACTGCCGAAGCAGGTCCAGCGCGACCCGATCCGCAACACCATCGAGCACGTCGACCTGGTCATCGTGAAGCGCGGTGAGAAGGTCCAGGTCGAGATCGCCGTTCACGTCGAGGGCGACGCGGTCTCCGAGACCCTCGTGGTGCTGGAGAACGCAACCATCCTGGTCGAGGCCGAGGCGACCCACATCCCCGACGGCGTTACCGTCTCCGTCGAGGGCCTCGAGGCCGGCGCCCAGATCCACGCGTCCGACCTGAAGCTCCCGGCCGGTACGACGCTGGCCGTCGAGCCGGACACCCTGGTCGTCAACGTGACCGCTGCTCAGACTGCCGAGCAGGCCGAGGCCGAGCTGGCCGACGCCGAGGCCGAGGCCGGCATCGAGCGCGACGAGCCCGAGGCTGCCGAGCCGGCCGCCGCCGAGGCGTAAGCAGCTCGCAGTACAACAGCTTCAACAGGAAGGGCCGGGATTCGTGGCGGACGACGTGTGGTTGGTCGTCGGGCTGGGGAATCCCGGCCCTTCCTATGCCAAGACCCGGCACAACGTCGGCCAGATGGTCGCCGACGAACTGGTCTCCCGGGTCGGCGGCAGCTTCAAGCAGCACAAGCAGGCCAAGGCCGAGGTGGTGGAGGCCCGGATCAGCGGGATCCGCACCATCGTGGCCAAGCCCCGCTCGTACATGAACGAGTCCGGCGGCCCGGTCTCCGGCCTGCTGAAGTTCTTCAAGGTCGAGCCCAAGTCGCTGATCGTGCTGCACGACGAGCTGGACATCGACTTCGGCGTCCTGCGGGCCAAGTACGGCGGTGGCGACAACGGCCACAACGGGCTCAAGTCGATCCGGAAGTCGATTGGCACCGGCGACTACTATCGAGTTCGCGTCGGCGTCGGGCGACCGCCCGGCCGGCAGAGTCCAGCAGATTTCGTGCTGAACGAGTTCTCCTCAACCGAACGCAAGGACCTCCCGTTCGCGGTCGATCGCACGGCCGACGCGGTGGAGTCCCTGATGACGGATGGCCTGGAAGTAACGCAAGGACGGTTCAACTCGTGAAACTGGCCGGCCTGGTCGACACCCTGATCACCGATCCGGTAGTGGCCGAGGCTGTTCGCGACGCCCGCAACGACGGGGTCACGACGCTCGACCTGAGCGCTCCCGGGCCGGTCCGCCCGGTGCTGATGGCCGCCATCGCGGCGGCCCGCGGCGCGGATCGGCCGGTGCTGGCCGTGACGGCGACCTTCCGCGAGGCCGAGGAGCTGACCGAGGCGCTGCAGTGCATGGTCGAGCCCAGCACGGTCGCCTACTACCCGGCCTGGGAGACGCTCCCGCACGAGCGCCTGTCGCCGCGTTCCGACACGGTCGGCCGCCGCCTCGCGGTACTGCGCAGGCTCGCGCACCCCGATCCGTCCGACGAGACCACCGGCCCGATCAAGATCCTGGTCGCCCCGGTCCGCTCCGTCCTGCAGCCGCAGGTGGCCGGGCTCGCCGATCTCCGGCCGGTCCAGCTGCACGTCGGTGACTCGGTCGAGCTGGCGGACGTCACCGAGCGGCTGTCGGCGGCGGCGTACAACCGGGTCGACCTAGTCGAGCGACGCGGTGAGTTCGCCGTCCGCGGTGGCATCATCGACGTCTTCCCGCCGACCGAGGAGCACCCGCTGCGGGTCGACTTCTTCGGAGACGACGTGGAGGAGATCCGGTACTTCGCAGTCGCCGACCAGCGGTCCCTGGAGATCGCCACGCACGGCCTGTGGGCCCCGCCCTGCCGCGAGCTGCTGCTGACCGACGAGGTCCGCGCGCGCGCCGCAGTACTGGCCAAGGAGCACCCGGAGCTGTCCGAGCTGTTCGAGAAGCTCGCCGAAGGCCACGCGGTCGAGGGGATGGAGTCGCTCGCGCCCGTCCTCGTCGACGACATGGAGCTGCTGGTCGACCTGATGCCCGCCGGCACCCACGTGATCGTCAGCGACCCCGAGCGGGTCCGGGCGCGGGCGCACGACCTGGTCGCGACCAGCCAGGAGTTCCTGGAGGCGTCCTGGGCGGCTGCCGCGGGTGGTGGCGACGCGCCGATCGACCTGGGCGCCGCGGCGTACATGTCGCTGGCCGATGTCAGGTCACACGCCCTGGCCAAGGGCCTTGCCTGGTGGAGCATGTCGCCGTTCGCGGCGGCTCCGACCGATGTGCCGGAGGACCTGCGCGACTCGATGGGCGCCCGCGTCTCCATCGACATCGACGCCGAGGCGGGCGCGGTGCGCAGCCGTGCGATCGCGGTCCACGAGGTCGACCCGTACCGCGGCGAAACCGCTGCTGCCGTTGAGGATGTGCGTGCCTGGCTGCGTGACGGCTGGCGGATCGTGTGTGTCACCGAGGGACACGGTCCGGCGCAACGCCTGGCCGAGGTGTTCTCCGAGGCGGAGCTGCCCGCGCGGACCGTCGACAGCATCGACGAGATCCCGCCGACCGGTGTCGTGCAGATCTCCCAGGGACAGCTCGAACGCGGATTCATTGCCGAAGGCATCAAGTTCGCGGTACTGACCGAGAACGACCTGGCCGGTCAGCGCTCGGCCGCCGAAAGGCGTTCCCAGCAACGGATGCCGAGCCGGCGCAAGAAGACGGTCGACCCACTTGAGCTGGCGCCCGGCGACTACGTCGTGCACGAACAGCACGGCGTCGGCCGGTACGCCGAGATGCTGCAGCGCACCGTCGGGACCGGCACCCAGAAGGCCACCCGCGAGTACATCGTGATCGAGTTCGCGCCGAGCAAGCGCGGCCAACCGGGCGACCGGCTGTACGTGCCGACCGACCAGCTCGACCAGGTCACCCGGTACGTCGGCGGCGAGCAGCCCACCCTCGACAAGATGGGCGGCGGCGACTGGGCCAAGCGCAAGGGCCGGGCCCGCCGCGCGGTCCGCCAGATCGCCGGCGAGCTGATCAAGCTGTACGCCGCGCGCCAGGCGACCAAGGGGCACGCCTTCGCCAAGGACACGCCCTGGCAGCGCGAGCTGGAGGACGCGTTCCCGTTCGTCGAGACGCCCGACCAGCTGGCCACCATCGACGACGTCAAGCACGACATGGAACGCGTCACGCCGATGGACCGGATCGTCTGTGGCGACGTCGGCTACGGCAAGACCGAGATCGCCGTCCGGGCCGCGTTCAAGGCGGTGCAGGACGGCAAGCAGGTCGCGATCCTGGTGCCGACCACGCTGCTGGTCCAGCAGCACTACGCGACCTTCGCCGAGCGGTACGCCGCGTTCCCGGTCAACGTCTCGCCGCTGTCGCGGTTCCAGACCGAGAAGGAGTCCAAGGCGACCCTGGACGGCCTGGCCGACGGGTCGGTGGACGTCGTGATCGGCACCCACCGGCTGCTCGGCGGCGAGGTCGCGTTCAAGGATCTCGGGCTGGTCGTGGTCGACGAGGAGCAGCGCTTCGGCGTCGAGCACAAGGAGCAGCTCAAGCAGCTCCGGACCGCGGTGGACGTGCTGACGATGTCCGCGACGCCGATCCCGCGGACGCTGGAGATGTCGATCACCGGCATTCGCGAGATGTCCACCATCGCCACTCCGCCGGAGGAACGGCACCCGGTACTGACCTTCGTCGGCGCCTACGAAGAGGGCCAGGTGACCGCCGCGATCCGGCGCGAGCTGCTCCGCGAGGGCCAGGTCTTCTTCGTCCACAACCGGGTCAACACGATCGAGAAGGCCGCCGCCCGGATCCGCCAACTGGTCCCCGAGGCGCGCGTCACGGTCGCCCACGGCCAGATGCCCGAGCACCAGCTCGAGCAGGTCATCCAGGGTTTCTGGGAGAAGGAGTCCGACGTCATCGTCTGTACGACGATCGTCGAGTCCGGGATCGACATCTCGAACGCGAACACGCTGATCGTCGAGCGCTCCGACCTGCTCGGCCTGTCCCAGCTGCACCAGCTGCGGGGCCGGGTCGGCCGAGGCCGCGAGCGGGCCTACGCGTACTTCTTCTTCCCGCCGGAGAAGCCGCTCACCGAGACCGCGCACGACCGGCTGGCCACCATCGCGCAGCACGCCGACCTCGGGGCCGGCATGCAGGTCGCGATGAAGGACCTGGAGATCCGCGGCGCCGGCAACCTGCTCGGTGGCGAGCAGTCCGGCCACATCGCCGACGTCGGGTTCGACCTGTACGTCCGGCTGGTCGGCGAGGCGGTCGCGGAGTACCGGGGTGACACCCAGGCCGAGGAGCCCGAGGTCAAGATCGAGCTGCCGATCGACGCGCACCTTCCGCACGACTACGTACCGTCACAGCGGCTGCGGCTGGAGATGTACCAGCGGCTCGCCGCAGTACGGGACGAGGCCGGCATCGCCGAACTGGTCGAGGAGCTGCACGACCGGTACGGCGACATCCCGCAGCCGGTGCTGAACCTGATCGAGGTGGCGAAGTTCCGCAACCACGCCCGCCGGGCGGGTCTGCACGACGTCACTCTGCAGGGCAATCTGATCAGGTTCGGGCCGGTCGACCTGGCCGATTCGAAGGTGCTGCGGCTGAACAGGCTGTACCCGAAGAGTCTGGTGAAGGCGCAACTGCGTACGATCCTGGTGCCGAGACCTGTGACCCGTCCGGTCGCCGGTCAGCCGCTCCGTGACCAGGAGTTGCTGCAGTGGTGCGCCAGACTGATCGACGACGTGATCGCCGAACCGGTCGGAGCGTCGGCAAAACCATGAACTGGACCATGCGAGGAGATTCGGTGAGCACAACGCGTCGGCTGCGGACGGCCAAGGTGCAGGTAGTGAGCGCGGCCCTGGCCTCGGTGCTGCTGCTCGGCGGGTGCGCCGCCGGCACCCACCCGGGTGCCGCGGCATCGGTCGGTGGCGAGGAGATCAGCGTCGGCGACGTGGACAAGTCCACCGACGCGATCCAGGCCGCGATCGGCGGCGGGCAGGTCACGCCGACCGTCGTACTGGGGCTGCTGGTCGACAACGTGCTGGCCGGCCAGGTCCAGGAGCAGCGCTCGATCACCGTCACCGAGGCCGAGATCGACCAGGCCTCGAAGGTGGTCTTCGACCCGCAGGTGTACGAGAAGTTCGTCGCCGACCCGGTCACCAAGGACTTCCTGCGCAACTCCGCCCGCGCCCTGGTGGCCCGGATCAAGCTGGCCGGCGGCAGCGGCTCGGTCAAGGACCCGCAGGCGCCGACCCAGAACACGGCCGGCACCAAGCTGGTCGAAGAGGCGGCGAAGAACATCTCCGTCGACGTCGCCCCGCGCTACGGCAAGTGGGACGGCAGCAAGATCGCCAACGGCGAGAAGGGCGAGGACACCGGCTCCCTGTCGGTCCTGTCCGACCAGACCAAGGCGGCCAAGCCCACGGCCCCGAACCAGCAGCAGGAGCAGCCCCCGGCCGAGCAGCAGCCCGAGCAGCCGCCGGCCGAGCCGCAGGGCTGATCCTTTGCCGGGTTCGATCAAGGTTGTTCTCACCAGTCCACGGGTCGCGCCCGGGTTGCTGACCCGGGCCGGCTGGCAGGTCTTCGCCGACGCCGACCACATCGGCGCGTCGGCGGGACCTGAGCGCCCCGACGTCCAGGCGCTGATCGGCTCCGGACTGGTCGTGCAGCACATCGACGGTGACGTCGGTGAGCAGTGGACGTGGCTGACCTCCGCTGCCGCCACCGGCTCCCAGGTCGCCTGGCTGGTCGGCGAGGACGGCGAGCCCGCTCTGCTGCGGGTGATCGCGGACTCGTTGAGCCGCGATGCGAAGCCGGAGTACGAGGTCGAGATCGTGCACGGCTCGTACGACGTACCGGGGGCGCGGCTGATCGACCTCGTGCGCGTGATGGACCGGCTCCGCCGCAACTGTCCGTGGGACCAGGAGCAGACGCACCACAGCCTCGCGCGGTACCTGCTCGAAGAGACCTACGAGACGCTCGAGGCGATCGACTCAGGCGACTACGTGCACCTGCGCGAGGAGCTGGGCGATCTGTTGCTGCAGGTCGCCTTCCACGCCCGGATCGCCGAGGAGATCGACCCCGACGACGACGGCTTCTCCATCGACGACGTCGCCGGCGGTCTGGTCGAGAAGCTCGTCCGCCGTCACCCGCACGTCTTCGCCGACGTCACCGCGGCGGACTCCGCGGCCGTCGAGGCGAACTGGGAGACCATCAAGGCCGCCGAGAAGCAACGCACCTCGGTCTTGGAAGGCATCCCGCTGGCGCTGCCGGCGCTCGCGCTGGCCGACAAGGTCCTGGGCCGTGCCGCCAAGGTTCTTCCGGCCGACGTCGCCGCTACCGAACCCTCAGCCGCGTCCTCCCCGGAGGACGAGCGCATCGGCGCCGAACTGCTCGAGCTCGTCCGGCAAGCTCGCGCCCTCGGCGTCGACCCCGAGCAGGCCCTCCGTGCCGCGACGCATCGCCTGGCTGACGACGTACGAGCTGCCGAAGCCCGGTAATCCCTTCGACACTCGCCGTGGCCGCCTGACAAGGTGGGCGGCGTGGAGCTCACCGAGGTACTGGCGCAGCGCTGGGGTCTGCAGGTCGAGCATCTCGAGGTGCTCGACGGTGGGATGAACTCGAAGACCTGGCTGGTCGACTCCAAGCTGGTCGCGAAGGCCGTCAAGCGCGGTGACACCGCCTTCGAGCCCGGCCTCGAACTCGCTCTGCGCCTCTCCCACGAAGGCCTGACCACCGGCGCCCCGACACCAAGCAGCGCGGGACGCCTGGCAGAGCCTTGGGGTGACCTGCAGGTCGCACTGCTGGACTTCGTTGACGGCACCCCGCTGACTGGCACGCCGGAAGACCAGCGCTCGATCGGTACGACGCTCGCCCGGGTGCACGCGATCTCCGAGGCGCCCGCTGGTGACGTGGAGGAGTGGTTCGGGCTGGTCACCGGGCTCGCGGCGTACTTCGACCTTGAACCCTGGATCCGTCCTGCCGTCGAGAGCGCCCTGGCCGCTGTCCGAGACCTCGGTCCCCTGACCTGGGCCGGCCTGCACGGCGACCCGGCACCAGAAGCCTTCTTCCGCCGGCGCAACGGGGAGATCGCCTTGATCGACTGGGGCAGCTTCATGACCGCGCCGCTGCTCTACGACGTCGCCTCAGCCGTCATGTACGCCGGCACGCCCACCCACTTGGTCCCCGCCTACCTGGCCGCGCGCCCCGAGTTGACCGACGAGATCACCGTCGGCCTCCCGGCGTTCGAGCGGTTCCGCTACGCCATCCAAGCCGCGTACTTCGCCTGGCGCGTCTCCACCGACGAGCGGACCGGCCTGACCACCGACGACGGCAACCAGGTCGGCCTCGGGCACGCACGTGACTGGTTCAGCTCACACTGACCCTCGCCTCGACCTCGGCCCAGTCGGCGGACGGCTGACGGAACGGCTGATCTCGAGGTCACGGCGCTCACGAGCAACTCGAGCGCAGTCTGCCCGACGCCGGGGTCGAGTGGTCCGTCGCGGTACCCGCCGCAACCGCCCGCAGGACAATCGGCTCGACACCCTGCGCACCTTGCTGACACGCTTCGTCTCGTGAGCCAGACGGATTCAGCCGGGACGCCGTACCCACGTGCACTTGGCGCCGGCCCGAAACAGCCACGTAGGAAGGCGATCCAAGGTCGACGTCCTGCTCGGCATCGACCCAGAAAAGCTCGGACAACCCGTTTTCGAAGCCCCGAACGGCGTTCTGCTGGTCCGCGAGGTGCCGCCGGAAGCGATCGCCCAGGTGCTGAAGGCCGACGCGGTCCACTGACCTGTCTGGTCTGGCCGCTAGGCTCAGGGCTGACATCAGGTGTGAACAAGGGAGTAGATGTGGCCACCATCGAGGCCGTCGGCGCCCGCGAGATTCTTGACTCGCGCGGTAACCCCACTGTCGAGGTCGAGGTTCTCCTCGACGACGACACCGTATCCCGGGCGGCTGTGCCGTCGGGAGCTTCCACCGGCCAGTTCGAGGCCGTCGAGCTGCGTGACGGGGACAAGTCCCGTTACGGCGGCAAGGGTGTCCAGAAGGCCATCACGGCCATCCTGGAGGACATCGACAAGGAGATCGTCGGCTACGACGTCCACGAGCAGCGGCTGATCGACCAGGCGCTGATCGACCTGGACGGTACGCCGAACAAGTCCAAGCTGGGCGCGAACGCCATTCTCGGCGTCAGCCTGGCCGTGGCCAAGGCCGCCGCCGAGAGCGCCGGCCTGGACCTGTACCGCTACGTCGGCGGGCCGAACGCGCACGTGCTGCCGGTGCCGATGATGAACATCCTCAACGGCGGCTCGCACGCGGACAGCAATGTCGACGTGCAGGAGTTCATGATCGCCCCGATCGGCGCGTCGACGTACTCCGACGCCCTGATGCAGGGTGCGACCGTCTACCACGCGCTGAAGGCCGTGCTGAAGGAGAAGGGCCTGTCCACCGGCCTCGGCGACGAGGGCGGCTTCGCGCCGAACCTGCCGAGCAACCGCGACGCCCTGGACCTGATCCTGGTCGCGATCGAGCGGGCCGGCTTCAAGCCGGGCGAGGACATCGCGCTGGCGATGGACGTGGCGGCGAGCGAGTTCCACACCGACGGCGTCTACGCCTTCGAGGGCGGCAAGAAGTCGTCCGACGAGATGATCGCGTACTACGCCGACCTGGTCGCGTCGTACCCGATCGTGTCGATCGAGGACCCGCTGAACGAGGAGGACTGGGAGGGCTGGAAGAACCTCAGCGCCCAGCTCGGCGACAAGATCCAGGTGGTCGGCGACGACCTGTTCGTCACCCAGGTCGAGCGGCTGCAGCGCGGCATCGACGAGAAGGCCGCGAACGCCCTGCTGGTCAAGGTGAACCAGATCGGCTCGCTGACCGAGACCCTGGACGCCGTCGACCTGGCGCACCGCAACGGCTTCGCCTGCATGATGAGCCACCGCTCCGGCGAGACCGAGGACACCACGATCGCCGACCTCGCGGTGGCGACCAACTGCGGCCAGATCAAGTCCGGCGCCCCGGCCCGGTCCGACCGTACGGCGAAGTACAACCAGCTGCTCCGGATCGAGGAGGAGCTCGACGACGCGGCCCGGTACGCCGGTCGTTCGGCCTTCCCCCGATTCAAGGGCTGACCGACGTAAGCTGCTGAGATGTCCTCCCGCCGGGATTCAGGTGCGCGCCCAGGCTCGCGACCGACGAGTCGTAGCCAGTCGCGCCCACCTGCCCGCCGGGACGGCAACCAGCCGCCCAAACGTCGTACGACGGGAACCCCGCCGGGTCCGCCACGGACCCGGGGTTCCCGTAACCTCACCGGCCGGGCAGCCGTCGTGCTGCTCGTGCTCGGTGCGTTGATCGTGTCGTACGCGCAGAGCCTGCGGGTCTGGTTCGACCAGCACCAGCAGATCAGCACGCTGCAACAGGAGATCCGGGACCGGGAGAAGCGCGTCGACCAGCTCGACGACGAGATCTCCCGCTGGAACGACGACGCCTACGTCAAGGCGCAGGCCCGGCAACGGCTCGGCTGGGTGATGCCGGGCGAGATCGGGTACCGGGTGATCGGCGCGGACGGCAAGCCCGTCGGCGCCCCGCCGGAGCCGGCCGGCCCGGTCGACCCGAAGGCCGACGAGCCGCCGGCGCCGACCTGGTACACGAAGCTCTGGGGCAGTGTGGAGGGGGCGGGCAAACCGCCGCAGCCGGTCAAACCGACCGCCCCGAAGACGACCCCCAAACCAGTTCTGACCGCACCACCGAAGGGCAGCAGGTGAGCTCCACACCCGAGGCGGTGTCGGCCGAGGACGTCACGGCCGTCAGCGCGCAACTCGGCCGTCCCGCCCGCGGGATCGTCTCGATCGCGCACCGCTGCAAGTGCGGCCGGCCCGACGTGGTCGAGACCGAGCCGCGGTTGCCGGACGGTACGCCGTTCCCGACCACGTTCTACCTGACCTGCCCGCGTCTCGCTTCCGCGATCGGCACGCTCGAGGCGGAGGGCGTGATGAAGGAGATGACGGACCGGCTGGGCGAGGACGAGGAGCTGGCTGAGCGGTATCGCGCGGCGCACGAGGATTATCTGCGCCGCCGCGAGCTGCTGGGCGACGTACCGGAGATCGCGGGGATCAGCGCCGGCGGGATGCCGACGCGGGTCAAGTGCCTGCATGTGTTGGTAGGGCACTCGCTGGCCGCCGGACCTGGTGTGAACCCGCTGGGCGACGAGGCTCTTGCGATGCTCCCCGACTGGTCCCGCCGAGGCCCTTGTGTCTGACCACCCAACAGGCGACGACTCCCGAACCGCCGCCACGCCTGACAGCCCTGCGTCCAACCAGCCAAGCGCCAACCAGGCGCCTGACAGCACCACGCCTGACAGCCCCGCGTCCGGCCAGCCAGTGCGGGTGGCGGCGATCGACTGTGGCACCAACTCGATCCGGCTGCTGATCGCCGACTACGCCGACGGTCAGCTCACCGAGGTCGACCGCCAGATGCGCGTCGTCCGCCTCGGCCAGGGCGTCGACTCCACCGGGTCCTTCGCCGCCGACGCCCTCCTCCGCACCTTCGAGGCCTGTGGCGAGTACGCCGAGATCATCCGCGCCGCCAACGTCGACCGGATCCGCTTCATCGCCACCTCCGCGGCGCGCGACGTCAGCAACCGCGACGAGTTCCTCGCCGGCGTCTCCGATCGACTGGGTGTCGAGCCCGACATCATCTCCGGCGACGAAGAAGCCACCTTGAGCTTCCAAGGCACGACCTCGGGCCTGGCAGCCCTCGAGATCCCCGGCCCGTACCTCGTGGCCGACATCGGCGGCGGCTCCACCGAACTGGTGCTAGGCGACGCCAACGGCGTACTGGCGGCCGAATCCCTCGACATGGGATCGGTCCGGATGACCGAGCGCCACATCCACTCCGACCCCGCGACGGTCGAGGAGATGGCCGCAGCCACCAAGGACGTCGACGAATTGCTCGACTCGACCAAGGTCCCGCTGGACCAGGCGCGCTGCCTGATCGGCGTCGCCGGGACGGTCACGACGGTGGCCGCGGTCGCGCTCAAGCTGACCGAGTACGACCCCGGCGTGATCCACCACGCGCGGATCGAGGCGGCCGAGCTGCTCGACACCACCTCGTGGCTGATGGGCTCGACCCGGATGGCGCGCGCCGAAGTACCGGCGATCCACCCCGGCCGGGTGGACGTGATCGGCGCCGGCGCGCTGATCCTGCAGCGGTTGCACGACCGGCTCGACTACGACGGGGTGCTGGTCTCAGAGCACGACATCCTCGACGGGGTCGCGCTGGCGCTTGGTCGCCAGTAACGCGAAGCTGTTGGGCAGCCGGCCCTGCCAGGCGGCTGCCTGGACTCCACCGTGCCGCCAGAACGGCTCGGCGTACTCCGCCAGCACCTCGATCGCGAGTCCTGCTCGGACCACCGCCGTGACGATCTGACCAAGCGTCCACTGCCACTCCCGCGCTCCGTCGGCCGGGAAGCTGTCGTTGACGTGCGACTCAGCGAAGTAGCTGCGATCCGCCCGGATCCGCGGCTCGTCCTCGTCCCACGACCACAACGGCACCGCCGGGTGCCCTTCGTAGACGAACAACTGCCCACCCAGCTTCAGCAGCCTGGCAACCTCCACCGCCCACGCGTCGAGATCCCGCATCCAGATGAGCGCGCCTTTACCGGTGTAGACGAGATCGGCCGCACGATCCCTGATCGGCACCACAGGCACCTCACCGACGACGTACTGCGCCCCGACCCCAAGCTCCCTAGCCCGCTGCTGAGCCGCGGTCGCTGCCGTCACGCTGTAGTCGACCCCAACCACCAGCGAAGCCCCAGCAGCCAGCAGCGAGACATCATCCACCCCATGCCCGCTCTGCAGATGCACGACCACAGGCCGCCGCTCCAGCACCGGCCCAAGCAACTCCAGCTCCTGCGGGAGAAGCGCTTCCCGCCGCGCCGCCTCAGCCAGCAGTACGCCGTACTCCCGCACATGCTTCTCGGAAGCCCTCTCCCAAACCACCCGATTAGCCGCAACCTCATCATCCACAGGCTTCCTCCACCCACCCGATGATGTCCCGCCAAGGCAGCCGCCTGCCACCGGTTTCCACCCGCGGCATTAACCTGGCTGGATGCGACTGCCGCACCCGTTGACGGGGGAGCTGTTCGAGAGTCCGGTGCCGCCGGGTACGGGCTGGCCTGAGGACCCGGCGGCACGCAGTACTCCGGTCGCGCACGACGCGGCCGATGTGATCGAGCTCGCGCAGACGGACGACCTGGCGGAACTCGACGCCAGGGTGTCGGTGTGTTTTGCCTGCACCCGCCTGGTGGAGTGGCGCGAAGAAGTTGCTATAGGCAAGCGAAAGTCCTTTGCCGATCAGCCGTACTGGGGTCGGCCGATCGCCGGCTGGGGAGATCCTGCGCCAAGAATCCTGATCGCAGGGCTCGCGCCGGCCGCGAACGGCGGCAACCGGACCGGGCGGGTCTTCACCGGCGACCGGTCAGGCGACTGGTTGTTCGCATCGCTCTACCGGGTCGGCCTGGCCTCGCAGCCGACCAGCGAGCACGCCGGCGACGGGCTGCGGCTCATCGGCGCCCGCATGATGGCGGCCGTGCGCTGCGCCCCACCGGCCAACAAGCCGACTCCCGCGGAGCGCGACACCTGTGCTCCCTGGTTCCATCGCGAGCTGGAGCTCGTGCTGCCCTCGACCCGGGCGATCGTCTGTCTCGGCAAGTTCGGCTTCGACGTGCTGCTCAACGCGTTGCAGGCGGTCGGCGGCGAGGTCGCCCGGCCGCGTCCGAAATTCGGCCACGCCGTCGAGTACGCCGTACCGGGTCCGTACGGCGAGGTCACCGTGCTCGGCTGCTTCCATCCGAGCCAGCAGAACACCTTCACCGGCAAACTCACCGAGGCGATGACGGATGCGGTGCTGACCCGAGCGAAAACCATCGCGGGGCTGTAACCGGTTTTACCTAGGCCGAGGCGCGCGCAGGCGGCAGAGTAGGGGAACGGAGCTCCCTCCAGCGAGGGATTCCGGTGGCTGAGATCACCCGGCAGAGGGTTTGTGAAAGTTTTCACGAGCCCGCTATGCTGAAGTGGGACATGAAGTTGGAGCACCACTCAGGGAGAGTGAAGGCAATGGCAGCCCAGGTACCGCACATCCTCGTCGTCGGAGGCGGTTACGTCGGGATGTACACCGCTTACGGCCTGCGGAAGGCCGCCCGCCGGGGCAAGATCAGGGTCACTGTGGTCGACCCACGCTCGGTGATGACCTACCAGCCGTTCCTGCCCGAAGCGGCAGCCGGCTCGGTGGAGCCGCGGCACGTCGTGGTGCCGCTGCGCAAGACTCTCAAGGGCTGCCGCGTGGTCACCGGCCGGGTGACCGGTATCGACCACGAGCGCAAGGTCGCCAAGGTGATGCCCGAGGAGGGCCCCGACTACGAGCTGGCCTACGACCAGGTGGTGATCGCGATCGGCTCGATCGCCCGGACGCTGCCGATCCCGGGGCTGGCCGAGGAGGCCACCGGGTTCAAGAACGTCGAGGAAGCGATCGCACTGCGCAACAAGGTGCTGGACCGCCTCGACGTCGCCTCCTCGCAGCCCGACCCGGCGCTGCGCAAGGCCGCGCTGACCTTCGTCTTCGTCGGCGGCGGGTACGCCGGGATCGAGGCGTTCGCCGAGCTGGAGGACATGGCCCGCTACGCCACCCGGTACTACGACAACATCACGCCCGACGACATGCGCTGGGTGCTGGTCGAGGCGACCAACCGGATCCTGCCCGAGGTCGGCCCCGAGCTGGGGCAGTACACGGTCGAGCAGCTGCGCAAGCGCAAGATGGACATCAAGCTGGAGACCCGGCTGGAGTCCTGTGAGAAGGGCCGCGTCGTGCTCAGTGACGGCGAGGAGTTCGACGCCGACACGATCGTCTGGACAGCCGGCGTGAAGGCCAATCCGGCGCTCGCCCAGACCGGCTTCCCGCTGGACGAGCGCGGCCGGGTCAAGTGCCTGGCCAACCTGCGGATCGAGGGGGTCAACGACGCCTGGTCCGCCGGTGACAACGCCGCCGTACCGGACCTCACCTCCGAGACCGGCGCGTACTGCGCCCCGAACGCGCAGCACGCCGTCCGGCAGGCCAACCGGCTCGCGGCGAACATTCTCCGGACGGTGGACGGGGAAGCGCCGCAGGACTACAAGCACAAGTACGTCGGCTCGGTCGCCAGCCTCGGTCTGCACAAGGGTGTCGCCCAGCTGTACGGCGTGAAGATCAAGGGCTGGCCGGCCTGGTTCCTGCACCGGACCTACCACGTGTCCCGGGTCCCCACCTTCAACCGCAAGGCCCGGGTGATCCTGGACTGGACCCTCGCGCTGTTCTTCCGGCGCGAGGTCACCAGCCTCGGCAGCCTGCAGACGGCCGACCAGGAGTTCCGCCGGGCGACCGGCAGCTAGCTCCTCAGTGGTCGACGGGAGCGGTGCCCCAGGTCGTGGGTGCCGCTCCCAGCTTCACGGTGATCCGGCCGCCGTTGGTAATGAACGACTCCGGCAGCCAGGACTCGGTGCGTGGCTTGCCGTTGAGCGTCAGCGCTTCGACGTACTGGTTGGCGTCGGACGTCTCCGGCGCCTCGACGGTCAGCCGTACGCCGTTGCTTCTCTTGAGCTCGACCTTCGGGAACAGCGGGCTGCCGATGAGCAGCTCGGCCCGGCCAGGCGTCTGCGGGAAGATCCCGATCGCGGCGAAGACGTACCAGGCTGAAAGCGTCCCCAGGTCGTCGTTCCCCGGCAACCCCGACGGGCCGGTGCCGTAGACCGTGTCGACGATCTCGCGCGTCGTCGCCTGCGTCTTCCAGGCCACGCCGAGCCCGTTGTAGAGCCACGGCGTGTGCAGCCCGGGCTCGTTGGTCGGGTCGTACCGCAGCGCGCTGCCTCCCTTGACCGCCCAGTTCCCGGCGTCATCGTGGAAGAACCCGTCCAGCCTGGAGATGACGTTGCCGCCCATCGCCGCGCCCAGCCCGCTGACGTCCTGCGGCACCATCCACGTGTACGTCGCACTGGAACCCTGTGCGAACCCGACATCGGTCGACGGGGTGAAGCCAGGCTGCCAAGTCCCATCGGCCTTCCTCGCGCGCTGGTAGCCCACGGCCGGGTCGAAGGTGTTCTTCCACCACTTGCCGCGGTCAGCCAGGTCGGCCGTCGGCTTCCCGAGCCGCGATCCCCACTGTGCCAAGGAGAAGTCGGCCAGCGAGTTCTCCAGCGTCTCGGCGGCGCCACCCCAGCAGTGGCAGGCATCCTGCGGCGCATAGTGCTTGGCCAGGTAGGTGTTCAGCGCAGGTCGTTGCCCAGTGCATTGCCCTGGACAACCACCATCGAGCTCCGCCTCGGCGTTCTGGACGGTTGCCTGCCGCACCAAAGAGTCATAGGCGCCGACGGCATCGAAGTTGTCGACGCCCATCGCGGCGAAGGTCGCCAGCGTCGGTGCCGCCGGGTCGCCCGTCATCACGTGCGTCGCGCCGTTGTTGTGCAGCCAGCGGTCCCAGATCCCCTTGTTCTGTTGGGCGAACTGGTACATCGACTGCGCGAAGTCACCCGCGACGTCCGGCTTCAGCAACGCGAGCAGCTGGATGTGTGCCCGGTACTGGTCCCACCCGGAGAAGGTCCCGTACTGCGCTCGCTGTCCGGCCGCGAGTTCGTGGATCTGCTGGTCGGTGCCGAGGTACTTGCCGTCGACATCGTTGAAGATGTTCGGTTGCAGCATCGCGTGGTACAGCGCGGTGTAGAAGGTGGTCCGCTGCGCGTCGCTGCCGCCGTGGATGCGGATGTTCTGCAGTTCGTTCTTCCAGTCCCGGTAGCCGTCGTTGGCGATCCGGTTCACGGTCGCGTCCGGGCGCACTTCGGTGGCCAGGTTCTGCTCGGCGCCTTGCGCGCTGACGTACGAGATGCCGATCCGCATCCGGACCTTGGCGCCGGGGGCGAAACTGACGTAGCCGCCGGAGCCCTTGCCGGCCCGGTCCGCGCCGGTCGCGTAGCCCTCGCCGCCGGTGGTCTGGGTGCCGCCCGGCGTGATGGTGCTGTTCTTCCAGGTGCCGGTGGCAACGACCGGCTGGTCGAAGGAGGCAGTGAAGTAGAGGCGATAGTAGGTCTTGCGGTTGTTAGTCCCGCCGTTCGCGCGCCGGCCGCAGAACGCGCCGGTGAGGACCGAGCCGGTCACCTTGCGGTTGGCCGCGTCGATGCTGACCTCGGCGTCCTCGCTGCCGTTGAGCGAGTTCGACGTACGGAAGAGCAGGTTGGGCTGTCCCTTGGCCGGGAAGCCGAAGTCGCCGACGCCCGCGCGGGTCGTAACGGCCAGGTCGGATTTCACGCCGTTCGCCAGCGTCACGGTGTAGCGGCCCGGCTTCGCGACCTCCTGCGCGTGGCTGAAGTCGCTCGCGTACTTCGCGTCCTTGGTGTCCGCGGTCGGTGAGGTGTCCACCGCGCCGACGTACGGGAGAATCGGGATGTCGCCGGCCGCGCCCGGGTTGCAGCCGGCGCCGTTGACATGGGTGAGGCTGAAGCCGCGGACCCGCGTCGCGTCGTACTGGTAGCCGTTGGCCGCGCCGGTGCTGGTCTGGTCGCCGCGGGTGCTGGTCGGGCTCCACGAGATCATCCCGAACGGGCGAACGGCGCCCGGCCAGGTGTTGCCGTCGCGGGCGGAGCCGATCAGCGGGTCGACGTACGCGGCCGGGTCTGCCACCACCGGGTCCACCGCCTGCGCTGGTAGGGCGGGGAGCAGCAGGGCCAGAACGAGACCACCGACGAGTGCGCGCATGCCTGAGCCTTCCGAGGGGCGGGCGGAACCACTAGAGGCTAATGCGGATGAGCCCAGAGTGGTATGCGTGCGGGTGAAGGCTTGGTGATCAGCGGGTGTCGTCCAGCAGTCCCGCGTCGTGGACCAGCAGGGCGATCTGGACCCGGTTGTTCATGTCGAGCTTGGTCAGGATGCGGGAGACGTGCGTCTTCACGGTCGGGATGCTGAGGTAGAGAGCGGCGCTGATCTCGGCGTTCGACTTGCCCTCGCCGACGGCCACGGCGATGTCGCGTTCGCGGTCGTTGAGGGTGCTGAGCCGGTCACTCGCCTTGCTTTTGCGCTGGTCCTGGCCGGACGAGGCGACCCGGGTGATGAGGCGCTTGGTGACGGCGGGGGAGAGGACCGGCTGGCCGCCGGCGATTCGGCGCACCGACTCGACGATCTCGGCGGGCGGGGTGTCCTTGAGGATGAAGCCGGCGGCGCCCGCGCGGAGCGCGCGGAGTACGTGCTCGTCGGCGTCGAAGGTGGTCAGGATGACCACCTCGGGTGCGCCCGGGCGGCGGCGTACGGCTTCGGTGGCGGTCAGGCCGTCCATGTTCGGCATCCGGATGTCCATCAGCACGACGTCGGGGGAGAGCCGGTCGATCAGACTCTGTACGCCGGAGCCGTCGCTGGCCTCGCCGACCACGCGGATGTCCGTCGCGCCACCGAGCATCAGTTGCAGCCCGGCCCGCAGCAGCGGGTCGTCGTCCACGATCAGCACCCGAATGGTCATGCGGGCCACGGTAGCCAAGCGGCGAGCCGGAATTCGCCTTCGGGGGTCCGGCCGTGCTCGAGTCGCCCGTCGACCAGCTGGGCGCGTTCGCTCAGCCCGATCAGGCCCTGGCCGTCGCCGCGCCGCGACTGGCCGGCGGGATTGTGCAGCTCGACGGTCAGGCCGTTGCCCGCCGCACCGACCACCTTGACCCGGACCGGCTCGCCCGGCGCGTGCTTGAGCGCGTTCGTCAGGCCCTCCTGGACGATCCGGTACGCCGTCCGGCCGACATGCTCGGGGAGGTTGCCGGGAGCATCGAGCTCCAGCTCGACCGGGAGGCCGGCCTGGCGGGAGTCCTCGACCAGCGCGGGGAGGTCCGCGAAGCTTGGCTGAGGCAACTCGCCGACCGGCGCACGTAGTACGCCGATCACCTCTCTGAGGTCCTGGAGCGCCTGGTGGGCGCTGGCCCGGATGATCTCGGCGGCGCTGGCGACCTCCTGGGTGCTGGCGTCGGGGCGATAGGCCAGGGCGCCGGCGTGCACGCTGAGCAGCGACAGACGGTGGCCGAGTACGTCGTGCATCTCGCGAGCGATCTCCTCGCGGGCACGCAGCTGTCCTCGCTCGGCCTGCAGCAGGGCCATCGCCTCGGCTCGGTCTGCTCTGTCGCGCAGCGTCTGCAGCAGCTGGCGACGGGAGCGCAGGTAGAGGCCCCAGCCGGCCAGCGCGCAGTAGATCAGCAGGGCCCAGAGAATGGTCTCGTGCAGCGGCTCGGCCTTGTTGCGGACCTGGGTGTAGATCATCAGGCTGACCAGGTTGATGCCGAAGACCACCAGCGTGGTCCGGAACGACCGGTAGATCGCGACCGTGAGGATGAGCATCAGGGTCGCGCCGGCGGCCGCGTCGGAGAAGGTCGAGATCACCGCCGCGACGATCGCCAGCTGGACCGGCGCCTGCCGCCGGAACCACAGGGTCAGGCTCAACCCCATCCCGAGGATGAAGTCGGCGTCGAGCAGCCAGCCGGGGATCGGGTCCTTGTTGCCGGCGTCGTACGCGACGATGCTGATCAGGATCGCGATGGCGAAGCTGAGACAGTCGACCACCCAGTCGCGCGCGCTGCGTCGAGGTCCATCGGAGCCGGCCATGGGTCGAATCTAGCCACTGATCGCGGCCGATGGTGGGTGTTGTGAGCGTCCGGATACCGAAGTCGGATCAGGTCGAGACTTTGGTCCGGGTAGGTTTTCGCCATGAGTCAGCTCGCAGTCACCGTCATCGGCCCGGACCGCCCGGGCATCATCGCCGACGTCACCGAGGCCCTCGCCCAGACCGGCGTCAACCTCGAGGACTCCACGATGACGCTCCTGCGCGGTCATTTCGCGATGATGATCGTCTGCAGTGGTTCTTTCCCCGAGGTCCGCGAGGCGCTGGAACCATTGCGCGGCGAATTGGTCATCACCGTCCGTGAGATGGGCCCCGAACAGGCCCACGCCCCGATCGGCGCGCCCTTCCTGTTGAGCGTCCACGGCGCTGACCGCCCCGGGATCGTGGCCGCGGTCACCCGGATGATCGCCAGCGTCGGCGGCACGATCACCGACCAGACCACCCGCCTGAGCGGCGCCCTGTACGTCCTGACCGCCGAGGTCGAGCTGCCCGCCGGTGCTGAGCTGGGCATGTTGCAGCGTGCCCTCGAGATCACCGCCGAGGAGCTCGGAGTAGGCGTCACGCTGCGCCCGGCCGAGAGCGATGATCTGTGAACTCCCCCGTGACCGCCCATCTGAACCAGACCCTGGCCAGCTGGAGCCCCGCGCAGCTCGGCGTTGCCGGCGACGTGCTGGAGGTCGTCCGCGCGCCGCATCCGGTGCTGGCGACTGAGGGTGCTGTGGTCGACCCGCTTGATCCTGTGATGGTCGCTCTCGCCGCTGACCTCGTCGCGACTATGCGTGTCTCACCCGGCTGCGTCGGGCTCGCTGCGCCTCAGGTGGGGATTGCGGCGCAGATGTTCGCTCTGGACGTCACCGGGCATCCGAAGACTCGCACTTGCCACGGGGTGTTTGTGCTCTGCAACGCGGTGATCGTCGAGTCCTCGCGCCAGGAGAAGGCGCGGGAGGGGTGCATGTCTGTGCCCGACCTGACCGGCGACGTCAAACGAGCCACGCGGCTCACCGTCACCGGCGTACTGCCTGGGACTTCGGAAGAGCTGACGCTTACTACGGATGCCTTCGAGGCCCGAGCTCTTCAGCACGAGATCGACCACTGCTCAGGGGCTTTGTTCTTGGACCGAGTGGCGGGTGCCCATGCGATCTATCCCCGCAAGGTCTATCTGTAGCTAGGACAGGCCGAATCCGCCCTCTCAGGCGCTTACCCTGTGTCCGAGACCAGGATCTACTTGTAAGGTGCTCCTCTGGTCGCAGGCCCGGGTGGCGGAACGGCAGACGCAGCGAGCTTAAACCTCGCAGCCGAAAGGCATACGGGTTCGAATCCCGTCCCGGGCACCAGATGGACCTCGTACCCTGGCTCGATGTTCTTTGCTTCGGGGCGGTCGGTGGTTCGGCGGGATGTTCATCGGAACGGGATGATTGCCGCGGTGGAGAGTGCGCGGGTTGTGCGGGATGACGCGGAGGCGTTGGTCACCTGGATTGCGGCTGGGTCGGACTGCATGTTGCGGGGGACTCGGGACGGGGCGTCGATTCGGAAGATGTCGTTGGTGGAGCGGGATCGGACGCCGTCGATGTTGTGGCCGCGGAGCTGGGAAGGGCGGCATGTGCTGATTCGTACCGCGCCTGGGGCCGATCATTCGGTGTGGTGGTTCTTCGATCTGGAGCTGCGGTTCGAGGGGTGGTACGTGAATCTGGAATCGCCGGTACGTCGTTGGTCGGCGGGGTTCGACGTTCTCGATCATGCGCTGGACATCGTGGTCGAGCCTGATCGGAGTTGGTCCTGGAAGGACGAGGACGAGTTGGCGGAGCGGGTCGGGCATCCGGCGTACTGGACGGCGGGGGAGGCGGATCGGATTCGTGGTGCCGGGGAGCGTGTTATCCGGGACATCGAGGCGGGGCGGTTTCCGTTTGATGGTCGGTTTACGGATTTCCGGCCTGACCCGGGGTGGGCGCCGGCTGAGTTGCCGCCGTACTGGGATGCCGAGGTGGCGTCGTGGTGAGCGAGGATTTCGCGATCTTCTTGAATGGTGGGTTTGGCGCTGGGAAGTCATCCACGCTTGACCATGTGGGGGATCTGCTTGCTGAGGCGGGCAGGCCCTTCAGCTTGATGGACGTCGATTGGTTCCACCGCTCTTGGCCGCCGGCCGATCCGGACAATTCCGTGATCGAGGCGCAGAACATCGCGGCTGTGTGGAAGGGGTATCGGTCCGCAGGGCCGCGTCAGTTGGTCATGTCGGGGGTGATCTCGACCGTCGATGCCCGGGAACGCTACGCGGCGGCGGTCGGGCTTCGGCTTCGCATGGTTCGGCTCACCGCTGATGCGGAGACCATCAGGCGGCGCTTGCGGGGACGCTACAGCGCGAGTCAGGGAGCGGCTCTGGAGTGGCACCTGGAGCGTTGTGACGAGTTGGCGGCTCGTCTCGAGGCGGCGGAGCTGGATGAGCTTGTCGTCGACACCAGCGGGTTGAAGCCGCATGAGGTGGCTGGGCGTGTCCTGCGTCATTTCGGTTTGCCGGCGGGCTCGGCTGCTGGCTGACGGTCGCCGTTCGGGGGGAACTGCAAGGAGAACGTGCGCGCAGCGAGACCTGCAAGGAAGGTGGGGTCCTGCACAGTGGGGTCGGTCATTGTCCGGCGTCAGCCTGTTCGAAGGATTTCTATGGCCACCCTGCTGTATCGGATCGGTCGGGCGGCATTCCTGCGCCGTAAGACATTTATCGCGGGATGGTTGCTCGTCCTGGTGGTGCTCGGCGGTCTGGCGGGGGCGTTCGGGAAGTCTGCGAATGCGCCGTTGACGATTCCTGGGGTGGAGTCGGTGGAGGCGGCCAGTTTGCTGCAGGGGCGGTTCCCGCAGAGCGGTGCCGGCGGGGCCAGTACGCGGATCATTTATGCGGCGTCCAAGGGGGCGAAGGTCACTGATGCTGCCAACAAGGTGGCGATCGAGAAGTCGGTGAAGGCCGCGGGGCAAGCCGGTGGAGTGGTGGGGGTGGCTGATCCGTTCCTGACCAAGTCGGTGTCTGCCGACGGGACCATTGCCTACGCGACTGTTGCCTACAAGGGTGCGGTGACCGAGATCTCCGATGGGGATCGCGAGGAGTTGCTTGCTTCGGGCAAGGTGGCTGAGGCCGCCGGGTTGCAGGTCGAGTTCGGTGGGGATGCGACTGTTGCCGCGTCGGAGTCGTCGGCGACCGAGGCGCTCGGCATCTTGATCGCGCTGATCGTGTTGGCGATCACCTTTGGGTCGTTGCTGGCTGCGGGGTTGCCGTTGCTCACGGCACTCTTCAGTGTCGGGGTCGGCATGGCGGGTGTGCTGACGTTGTCGTCGGTGGTCGAGTTGACCAGTACTGCGCCGATTCTCGGGCTGATGCTGGGGTTGGCCGTCGGGATCGACTATGCGCTGTTCATCAGCGTTCGGCACAAGGAGAATCTCGCGACTGGCCTGGAGCCACGCGAGGCCGCGGCGCGGGCTGTGGCTACTGCTGGAAGTGCGGTTGTTTTTGCCGGTGCCACGGTGATGATCGCCCTGGCAGGGCTCGCGGTCGTTGGGATTCCGTTCCTCACGACCATGGGTTTGGTTGCCGCGGGCATGGTTGCTGTCGCAGTACTGGTGTCGCTGACGCTCGTACCGGCGTTCCTCGGGCTTGCCGGTGCGCGGTTCTCGCGTTGGCCGGTACCCGGGCTGCGGAAGCGTCAGGCGGAGCTCGCGACCAAGACTCCTGCGGGTGCGCGGTGGGCCACGAGGATCACCAAGCATCCGTTGCCCGTACTGCTCATCGCGATCATCGGTACCGGCGTACTCGCAGTGCCGGTGGTTGACCTCGAGCTGGGCCTGCCGAGCGACGAGACCTTGTCGACCGAGACCACTCAGCGTCGTGCGTACGACCTGCTGGCGAAGGGATTCGGCCCGGGGTTCAACGGGCCTCTCACGGTCATCGTGGACGGCGCCAACGCGAAGGCCGGTACGAATCTCCAGCAGACCGCCGACGCGATCGGCAAGAAGATCGCCGCGCTTCCTGACGTCGCGGCGGTGACTCCGGCCGCCGTCAACGAGGCAGGCGATACGGCGATCGTGTCCGCGATTCCGAAGAGCGGTCCGGCCACCACCGAGACCAAGGAGCTGGTCAGCCGGATTCGTGATCTGCGCCCGGCGACCGTCGCCGAGACCGGTGCCACCATCCTGATCACCGGTACTACGGCGATCGGGGTCGACCTGTCGGAGAAGCTCGCCGATGCGCTGCCGATCTTCCTCGTGGTGGTGATCGGGCTCTCGCTGATCCTGCTGACCATCGCGTTCCGGTCGATCCTGGTACCGCTGAAGGCGACCCTCGGATTCCTGCTCAGCCTGGGCGCGACGTTCGGCGCTCTGGTCGCGGTCTTCCAGTGGGGATGGTTCGCAAGCCTGATCGGCCTCGACCAGACCGGGCCGATCATCAGCTTCCTGCCGATTCTGCTGGTCGGGCTGCTGTTCGGTCTGGCGATGGACTACGAGGTGTTCCTGGTCAGCCGGATGCGTGAGGACTTCACGCATGGCGCTGAGCCGACCGAGGCTGTCATCGGTGGATTCCGGCATGGAGCGCGAGTTGTCACTGCCGCGGCGCTCATCATGGCGTCCGTCTTCGCCGGCTTCGTGCTCGGCAACGACCCGACGATCAAGAGCATCGGCTTCGCGCTGGCGTTCGGAGTACTGATTGATGCGTTCGTCATTCGGATGACGGTGGTGCCGGCTGTGATGACGCTGCTCGGTCGGCGGGCTTGGTGGATGCCGCGTTGGCTGGACCGGGTTCTGCCGAAGGTCGATATCGAGGGGGAGAACCTCAAGACTGCCGCAGCCACCGAGCCGGTGCGCGAGCCGGTTGGCTGACCGGCTAGCGGGTCAGCGCAGAGCGGGCCCGTGCAGAGCGGGTCAGAGCAGCAGGAGCTCCACAGCAATCTCCAGGCGCTCCAGGTAGGCGGCCCGGGTGTCCGTTTGGTGTTTGATGCCGATCGAGGTGCTGATCAGCGTCTGGGTGATGCGAGTCGCGGACTCGGGTGGCGAGTCCGCGGCGATCGCGGCCGTGACCAGCTCCTCGAAGCGTCGCGGAGTGGTTTCGACGACAGCCCCGAGCAACGTGGGGTTGTCCTCGATCAGTACTGCGACATCGCGGGTCAGCGGGCCGACGTACCGGCCGGCCCATCGGTCGAAGGCCTCGACGATGCGCCGGGAAAGTGGTCGGCCGGGGGCGGCCAGGATCTGTTCGATCGCCGCGATGTCCTGCTCCAGGGCCTGCGTGACCGCGGCGCGGAAGAGGGATTCCTTGGACGCGAAGAGGAAGTAAAGGCCGGGACGGGAGATGTCGGCGGCTCGCGCGATCTCCTCCATCGAGGTCTTCCGGTAGCCGAAGCGGGCGAACGTGGTCAGCGCTGACTCCAGTACTGCGGCCCGCCGGTCCTGGTCGCCGGTGGTTGCTGAGGTCGGGTCGGCCGTCATGGAGTCAGAGTAGACGAACTAGACAGTTTGTGCCTAACTTGTATAGTCGATTCCATGAGTGGATCCGAGCTGATCACGACTCCTTTCACGGCCGCCAGTACTGCGGACGAGGTGCTCGACGGCGTTGACCTGACCGGCGTCCGGGCGATCGTCACGGGGAGTTCGTCGGGGCTGGGCATCGAGACCGCGCGAGCGCTGACCGCCGCCGGCGCGGAGGTGGCGCTCGCAGTACGGGACCTGGCCGCGGGTCGCGCCGTCGCGGAGACCATCGCGAAATCGACGGGAGCGGTCGCGCCTCGGGTGCTGCAGTTGGATCTCGCCGACCTGGCCAGCGTGCGGCGGTTTGTCGCGTCGTGGGACGAGCCGCTGCAGCTGTTGATCAACAACGCGGGTCTGGTCACCGGCGGGCTGGAGCGTACCGGCGAGGGGTGGGAGTTGCAGTTCGCCACCAACCACCTCGGGCACTTCGCGCTCGCCGAGGGGCTGCATGACGCGTTGGCCCGTGGTGCGTCCGAGCGCGGCGGGGCGCGGATCGTGGCGCTCAGCTCGACGGCGCATATGCGCGCCGGCGTCGACTTCGACGATCTCCAGTTCGAGCGCCGTGACTACGATCCACAGCTCGCCTATGCCCAGTCGAAGACGGCGAACTCGCTGTTCGCGGTCGAGGCCTCGCGGCGCTGGGCGGCCGACGGCATCGTCGCGAACGCGGTCAATCCGGGCGGCGTAGTCACTGGGTTGCAGCGGAACTTCACGCCGTGGCAGCGGGCGTCGCTGGACGCGGCCGAGGCGGCCGGAGCCTTTACCTACAAGACGATCGAGCAAGGCGCGGCGACCACGATCGTCGCCGCTGTCGCGCCGCAGTTCGCGCGGACCGGGGGGCATTATCTCGACGACTGCCGCGAGGCGTACGTCGTACCGAATGATGCTGATCTCGTCCAGCATCCCCATGGGGTGAAGGAGTGGGCACTCGATCCGGCGGCGGCCGAACGCCTCTGGACCGTGTCGGCGGAACTGCTTCACGCCTGAACCGCTGGAGTGCCAAACTGAGGCGGTGGAGGACCAGCAGCCCGAGCCGCCGCCCGCCGCCAATCGGCTTGGCGTCGCGGGGGTTCTGCGTGAGCTGCTCGATCTCAACACGATCTTCGACTCGGACCGGCCGGGACGGCTTCGCTGGTGGTTCGTCCGGATGGTCTTCTTCGGCCTCGGCAGTGGGGCTGGGTGGTTCATCTGGCGGCTCGTCGACGCCGAGTCCGCGAATGACCGTGCGTTGTGGGAGCGACTGGCCACCAATGTGTATTTCTGGGTCGGACTGATCGCCACCGGCATCTATGCGTTGCATGACCGCCGCAAGTGAGGCCTGGCTAGGTGGTGAGGCGCGGGTCGGCGGTGCGGCGCATGAGGCGTGAGTTGCCGACCTGGTCGGTGAAGCCCCAGCGGCGGTAGAACGGGATGAGGTCTGGCTGGCAGACCAGCTCGATGCTCCGTACGCCGGTCAGGCGCGGGTCCTCGACGATGGCGTCCATGAGGGTGGCGCCCAGGCCTTGTGCTCGGAGGTTGTTGTCGACGATTACGTCGAGGACCATCGCGAGGTAGGTGTAGTCGGTGAGGACTCTGGCGAACCCGGCGAGGCGGTTGGTGGGTGTGTGAATGAGGGCGAGGACAAGGTCTGACTCGCGGAGCATCCGGGTTACGTCGTCGGTGGTTCGGTCGGACATCCACCAGGCTGAGGCGAACAGCTCCATCAGGTGCGGAAGGTGGTCGGCCTCGACTGTTTCCTGTACTGCGTACTCCGGGTGCCCTGTCATCACTCCATCGTCGCCGCAATACCTACAGGCGGAGACCTGGTCGGGCGTCGTCCCAGGCTGCGGCGGAGATTCGCCAGCCGTTCGTAGTACGGATGAACTGGATGGTTTTCACCCCGCGCCCGATGAAGGCGACGCCGTTCTGGACGCCTTCCTTGGCGTAGCTACCCCACCAGTGGGCGATGTCTCCGAAGATGTCGATGCGGCCCTCGACCGGCCATTCGCTGAAGCTGACCAGGGTGCCGCCCTCGAGGAGTTCCTGGCGTGGGGCGATGAACTCCTCGACGCTGTAGATGGCGGGCTCCTCGCCGAGGGTGCGGACGATGACGGCTTCGGGGAGGAGGAGCTTCCGCAGTACGTCGAGGCGCTCGGTGGTTCCGTCGCCGGAGGTGAAGGACTCGAAGAACGCCTCCACGATCACCTCGAGCTCGGCGCGGTCGGCGGCGGTCGGGTCGGTCATGGGTCTGATCGTAGATGTATTACTCGCCCGTGGAGCCGTCTGTTGACTCTCGGAGGAGGTCCAGATGGCCGAGGTGGCGGGAGGTTTCCTCGATCAGGTGGGTGAGGGCGTAGCGGAGGTTGAAGGTCATGCCGTCGCCGACGGCCACATCGTCGAGAGAGGAGGCAGCGGCGGTGATCGACCGGGAGCGGGCGCATTCTGCCTGGTAGGCGGCGACCAGCGCGGGCAGCGTGTCGGAGTCGGTGAGCGTGAAGTTGCCGTGGGGGTTGTCGTCGGTCCAAGGCCAGTCGATGTCCTGGCCGGCGAAGTCGATGGCGAACCAGAAGCGTTCGACGCCGGTCAGGTGCTTCACCAGGCCGGCGGGGGTCAGCGCAGAGGCCGGTACTGCGTTGGCGAAAGCCTGGGCAGAGGTCAGGCCGGCCACCTTGTTCACCACGGAGTCGCGGAGGTAGTCGAGCATCCCGGTCAGCGTCTCGCGTTCGCCGGCGGACTCGGGCGGGCGGACTCGGTCGACGGGGTGAACCTGGTCTGATGGCACGGCGACAGGCTAATGGCGGCCGCAGGAAATCGCGGCGAGTTTGTCAGAGTCCGGTGAGAAGCGTTGGAATGTCGGGGCTCGGGGCGTATCAATGGAGAGGTGGAGAGTTACCGGAATCCGGTGCTGACGGCGGCGGTGTTCGCGCCCTTGATCGTTGCGGCGGGGCTGGTGCCGTTCAGGCACAGCTTCGACAATGCCAATGCCGCTCTCTTGCTGGTGCTGGTGATCGTGGCGGTCGCCTCGTTCGGGATCCGGCCTGCGGGGGTGATCGCGGCGGTGTCGAGTGCGGTGTGGTTCGACTTCTTCCTGACCGTGCCGTTCAACCGGTTGACGATCGAGAACCGGGACGACATCGAGGCGACCGTCCTGCTGGTGGTGATCGGGGCCGCGGTCACCGAGATCGCGATCTGGGGCCGGCGGCAACAAGCCCGGGCGAGTCGGCAGGGCGGGTATCTGGCCGGGGTGATGACGACCTCGCAGGCGATCGCCAAGGGCGGGTCATCGGGGGAGGTGATCGACCAGGTGCGGACCGAGCTGACCGCCGTACTGCGGATCGACGGCTGCAGGTTCCTTGCCGGGGGCAAGCGTGAGCATGCGCCGCAGCTGAACGCGGACGGATCGGTGACGCGGCGGGACCGGGTCGTCAAGGTCGAGCGGGACGGGTTGCCGACGGACTCCGAGATCGAGTTGGTGGTCCAGCACGCCGGGGTGGTGCGCGGCCGGTTCCTGCTGACGGCGGCGAGCCGGATCGCGCGGCCTGATCTCGAGCAGCGCCTGGTCGCCGTCGCGCTGGCGGACCAGGTCGGCGCGGCGCTGGCGTCGCAGGAGAGCAGCCCCATGAAGTAACCCTGTGCTGGCCTGCGGGAAGAACTGCATCCTGGGTGGCCACCGGTCCCGGCGTCGTACTTGCCCATACAGGTACGACGCCGTGCCGCGTCCGGCTGCCGGAACCTGCAGTTTCTGGCGCGGCGGCCACGGAGTACGCCATCATGCGCGGATGAGTCAGCAACAGATCGTCGCCAAGGTGGGGGAGCTGGCGGAACGGGTCGGCTATCCGGTCCCGACCGTCAACTGGGTCCCCGCAGTGGCCGGGCAGCACAGCATTCTGTTGCAGGACGACGGCCGGACGCTCGTGGTGCACGATCGCGTCGACGACGAGTACTCCGAGCAGGAGCGGGAGCTGCTGATCGCCCAGGAACTCATCCAGGCGCGACTGGGTGGTCCACGGCAGCGCAGGTGGATCAAAACGGCCGAGTCGGGCGTAGGTGGAGGCGCGGGGGTCGTCGCTGCGCTGCTGATCCGGCAGGAGGTGAGTTCGACCTGGCTGGCGTGCCTGCTGGCACTGGGTTGCGCCTATGTCTTCTGGACGGCCTTCCATGCGGTGCTCGGTGCCACCTGGACACGGTTATTCACCCGCCGAGCCGACCGGGCGTTGGCCGACGTCATCGGCCGGGACCGGGTCGTGGCCTGGCTGCGGGCGATCGCGGACAACCCGTCGAAACCCAGTGCCGTAGTACAGGCCCGATGGATTCTCGACGGTGCACCACCCCGCGCCGCAGAGCGGCTGCGGATGTTTGGGGAGAAACCCTGAAACGGTTGGGTTGTGCAACCTGTTGTCCCGAAGGGATCTCGCTTGGGGAACAGCTGGGTGATCCTCAGGCGTTGTTAAGGGTGGGCCCGTAGTATCACGTTACGACCCACAGCGGGTCGACAGTGGGTCATCAGGAGGATGACATGCAGAGCAGTAACCCGGTCCTGAACCGGTCGAGTGCATTTGCGCCTGGCCAAGGCCAGGCCTATCCCGGGGCCGCTCCGTACGGTCAGCCGGGTCCTTACGGTCAGCCCGGTCAGTACGGCGGGTCCGGTATGCCGCCCCAGGACTACCGCCAGGGAGCGCCCGCCAACAGCCGTCCGATGACGTTGGACGACGTCATCGTCAAGACCAGCATCACGCTGGCTGTCGTGGTCGCCGCCGCGGCTGTCTCGTGGACGATGGTGCCCGAGCGGCTGGTGACGCCGGTGTTCCTGGCCGGTGCGCTGCTGGCGTTCGCGATCGCGATGGTGTTGTCGTTCTCGCGCAAGGTCAACCCGGTACTGGTGATGGTGTACGCCGCGGCCGAGGGTGCGTTCCTCGGGATCGGCAGCAAGTTCATCGCCAACTGGGTCGGTGACCCGGGCATCGTCGTGCAGGCCGTACTGGCCACGATGGTGACCGCCGGCCTGACGCTGGCGACGTACAAGTACTTCAACATCAAGGTCACCCCCCGCTTCACCCGGATCGTCGTGGTCGCGACGATGGGCTTCGCGGGAGTGCTGCTGATCAACTTCGTGCTCAGTCTGTTCGGAATCGGTACCGGGATCTCCGGGATGGGCCCGTTGGGTCTGCTGTTCGCCGTACTCGGCGCCGGCCTCGCGGTCTTCAACCTGATCCTCGACTTCGACATGATCGAGCAGGGCGTCCGTGCGGGAGCTCCGCAGAACGAGGCGTGGCGGGCCGCGTTCGGCCTGACCGTCACCTTGGTCTGGCTGTACTGGAACCTGCTGCGGATCCTCGCGATCCTTCGCGGTGGCGACTGAGCAGAGCAGTTGCCGGCTAGCTGACTAACCGAGGCCCGGTTCCTTCAGGTGGAGGAGCCGGGCCTTTGTCATGCCCGGAAAACTGTCGGCGCCGGCTGCGAGGGTGGACGGCATGACGACACGATGGACGATGACGGTCGACTGCACGGATCCGGCCGTGGTGGCGCGGTTCTGGAGCATCGCGCTGCGGTACGTCGAAGCCGATCCGCCCCGAGGGTGGGACAGTTGGGAGAGCTGGCTGGTGGACCAAGGCGTGCCCGAGGACGAGTGGAACGACGGAGCGAGTCTGTCCGACCCGGACGGCGTGCTGCCGTCGATCTCGTTCCTGAAGGTGCCCGAACCGCGCACGACCAAGAACCGACTGCACCTCGATCTCCAGGTCAGCGGCGGGCGCGACAAGCCTGCGGAGCAACGCGAAACGGCCATCCGGCAAGAGGCGGAACGGCTCATCGAGGCCGGCGCGACCGTGGTCCATGAGGCGACGCAGGACGGCGTACTCGACCACCTGTGGATGGCCGATCCCGAAGGCAACGACTTCTGTGTGGTCTAGCAGAACAGCGAGGACCTGCCCCTCCACCTGAAAGGGCAGGTCCTCGGAAACAAGTCTTCTCCTGTTCGGCTCGTCAGCCCATTCGCCTGTGCGCTTTGACCAGGTCGTATTCGTGCACGATGGCTGTGGCGTGCCCGTGAGCGAGGGCGTACTCGCTGGAAAGCCACCGCACCCTGTCATCGAAGCGCAGGAACGACGGTCCGTCGTTCATCAACCTGAACCACTCGGTCATTTCACGTCCGGTGCACCGGGGCACCTTCTCCACCAGACGCTGGTGCGTCTCCTCGGAGTGGTTCAAGCCCATCTTCGCCTCCCGTTTGATCGGGGTTCTCGCGTAGTCATTCGACTGTGCATCAGGAAAACGTTGCGTGCAAGACCTTCTTCATGAAAGTCATCGCTCAGCGGACGCGCTATTTCCCAACAGGCACAGCGCCCGTGGCATCGGGGCTGCCTTCCTGCACCTGGTCCTCGTCGACGCGCTCCACCTCGACCTCGGGATGCCGGCGGCGATGACGCAGCTGCGCCCAGCGCCCGCGCGGACCACGGTCGTTCCCGGCGACCTTGGCGGCAGCCACCTCGGTACCGGCGGTACGAACCGCTTGTACTGCGGCCTCCGCGATCGGCAGCACGGCCTCGCCGCGGAACGACTCCGGGTGCACGAACGACTCCGGGCCGACTCCGACCGATGCCGCCACCGAAGGCAACAGGGCGGCCGCGGCAGCGGCGTACCCGGTGACCGAGGGGTGGAAGTTGTCCGGGCCCCACATCGACGGGTTGGTGCGGAAGGCCTCGCTGAGCAGTGAGCCCATCGACACCGTGCGGCCACCGGCCTCGACCACGCTGATGGTCTGCGCGGCCGCGAGTCGCTGGCTCCACGACCGGGCCACCTGCCGCAGCGGCGGCATGATCGGCCGGACGACGCCGAGGTCCGGGCAGGTGCCGACGACGACCTCGCAGTTGGCGGCGCGCAACCGACGGACGGCCTGGTCGAGCAGCCGGACCGAGGTCGACGGCGGCACCTGCGCCTTCACGTCGTTGACGCCGATCAGGATGGCCGCCACATGCGGGCCGGCCAGCAGAGCGTTGTCGACCTGGCCGGCCAGGTCGATCGACTTGGCCCCCGTTCGCGACACGTCGATGAGCCGGACCGGACGCTTCGCCAGCTCGGCCAGACCGCAGGCGAGCAGTACGCCGGGGGTCTGGTCGGGCGAGGAGGTGCCGTATCCGGCCGCGCTGGAGTCGCCGATCATCGCGAGCGTGATCGGCCGACCTGGGTACCGGCCGTACAGGCCGTCGCCCTTGGCCGGGTGAGCCTTCATCGGGCCGATCAGGTGCTTGGCGTACCGCGCTTCCGCGGTCAGCACGCCGTACAGCGTCGCACCGATCAGTCCGAGTCCCCCGCCACCGAAGGCTGCGGCCTGGGCCAGTTTCTTGGCGGCCCGGGCTTTTGTCATACGCCCAGGATTACACGCTGTGACGTGGGCGCAAGTGAAAATCCGAATCGACGCGCTGAGTGTGACCGACTGTGCAACCAGTGATGTCGCTGCAGGCCCAGATGTCCCATACAGTGAGATTCGTGCGCTATGTGAACTCACTCCTGGACCTGGTCGGCAACACGCCGCTCGTACGCCTCTCGAAGACCACCGACGGCGCCAAGCCGCTGGTGCTCGCGAAGGTCGAGTACTTCAACCCCGGCGGGTCCGTGAAGGACCGGATCGCCGTCCGGATGATCGAGGCCGCCGAGGCCTCCGGCGAGCTGAAGCCGGGCGGCACGATCGTCGAGCCGACCTCCGGCAACACCGGTGTCGGGCTGGCGATGGTGGCCCAGTCGAAGGGCTACCAGTGCGTCTTCGTCTGCCCGGACAAGGTCAGCGAGGACAAGCGCAACGTGCTCAAGGCGTACGGCGCCGAGGTGGTGGTCTGCCCGACCGCGGTCGCGCCGGAGCACCCGGACTCGTACTACAACGTCTCCGACCGGTTGGTCCGCGAGATCGAGGGCGCCTGGAAGCCCAACCAGTACGCCAACGTGAACAACCCGATCTCGCACTACGAGTCGACCGGCCCCGAGCTGTGGGAGCAGACCGAAGGCAAGATCACCCACTTCGTCGCGGGCGTCGGCACCGGCGGCACGATCAGCGGCACCGGCAAGTACCTCAAGGAGGTCTCCGGCGGCCGGGTGCAGATCATCGGCGCGGACCCGGAGGGTTCGGTGTACTCCGGCGGCAGCGGCCGGCCGTACCTGGTCGAGGGCGTCGGCGAGGACTTCTGGCCGGAGACCTACGACCGCGACATCTGCGACCGGATCATCGAGGTCTCCGACGCCGACTCGTTCGCGGTGACGCGGCGGCTGGCGCGGGAAGAGGCGATGCTGGTCGGCGGGTCCGCCGGGATGGCGGCCGCGGCGGCCATCCGGCTGGCCAAGGAGCTCGACGACCCGGACGCGGTGATCGTCGTCCTGCTGCCGGACGGCGGGCGGGGTTACCTGACCAAGGTGTTCAACGACGAGTGGCTGGCGCAGTACGGGTTCCTGGCGCACGAGCGGCAGGGCGCGACGCTGCGCGAGGTGCTGGCGCGCAAGGACGGCAGCCTGCCCGGGCTGGTGCACACCCACCCGCACGAGACGATCGCCGAGGCGGTCGAGATCCTGCGCGAGTACGGCGTATCGCAGATGCCCGTGGTGCGGGCGGAGCCGCCGGTCATGGCGGCCGAGGTGGCCGGTTCGGTGTCGGAGCGGACCCTGATGGACGCCCTGTACTCCGGCAAGGCGCGGCTCGCCGACATCGTCGAGCTGCACATGGACGAGGCGCTGCCGTCACTGGGCGCGGGCGAGTCGGTCACCAAGGCGGTCGAGCTGCTGGAAGGCCGGGACGCTTTGATGGTGCTGGACGACGGCAAGCCGGTCGGCGTGCTGACCCGGCAGGACCTGCTGGGTCACCTGTCCGTCGGCTAGCGGTCCACCAGGGTGGGGACGATGGCGATCAGGACCGTGAGGAGTACGCCGAACACGATCGCTGCTGACCCGAGAATCTGAAGGATTTCCATACCTCCAGGTTGCTCGTTCGCAGCCTTCGATCCATCGGTCCCAGGACCGGTCCTGCTGTCCGCCCGGGGTAGCAGAACCCCCTGCAGCACTCATACTTTTGTTGCCTGAAGCAATAAGAAGAACGCCGGCGCCGGCTGCCCGTGGGGGACAGCCGGCGTCGGCGTTCTCAGTGCGTGGGGAGTGCGGTCCCAGGTCAGCGGTCGACGACCGTGGGGATGATGGCGATCAGGGCGGTGATCACTACACCGCCGAGGATGACGACTGTGCTGAGGATCTGGAGGAGGTTCATGGGTACAAGAATCCTCCGCGCAGGCTGGGAAAGCGTCGGCCCAAAGACCTGTCTTCTTCTCCACCCATAGTCGTACGCTGACCCTGAGTGACTCCTCCTCAAGTAGTCAGGGTCGGCTAGTGGGTGAGCACGAAGTCGGCCGGGTCGAGGCGGCGGGTGCGGCGCCAGTACGACGTGGTGAAGGCGGGCCAGCTGGTCGAGTTGCGGCCTTGGGCGTCGAGGTACCAGTTGGTGCAGCCGGTCTCCCAGACGGTGTTGCCGAGGTCGTCCTGGGTCTGCCGGACGAACCGCTCCTGGGCGTCCTCGCGGACCTCGATCTCCTTCGCGTCGCGGCGCCGGAGCAGGTCGAGGGCCTGCATCACGTAGCGGACCTGCGACTCGATCATGAACACCATCGACGAGTGCGCGAGCCAGGTGTTCGGGCCGGCCAGCAGGAACAGGTTCGGGAAGCCGGACACGGTGATCCCGAGGTGGGCGCCGATGCCGTTCTGCTTCCAGGCGTCGGCCAGGTCGACGCCGTCGCGGCCGAGGATGCCCATCCGGGTCAGGTTGGCGAACACCTCGAAGCCGGTGCCGAGCACGATCGTGTCGCACTCCCGCTCGACCCCGTCGGCGGCGACCACGCCGGTCGGTGTGACCCGGGTGATCCCGCTGGTGATCACGTCGACATTGTCGCGGGTCAGCGCCGGGTAGTACTCGTTCGAAAGGAGGACCCGCTTGCAGCCGATCTGGTAGTCCGGCGTCAGCTTGGCACGTAGTACCGGGTCGGTGATCTGCTTGTGGAGATGGCGTTTGGCCTGGAGCTCGAGCCCCTTCATCAGCTTCGGGTTGCCGGCGAAACCGAGGCCGCGTCCCTCCAGCCCCCAGTAGATGACGTCGCGGATCGCCCGCTGCCCGGCCGGGAAGCGGGCGTGCAGAGCGCGTTCGGCCCGGCCGATCGCGCGATCCGGCTTCGGCGTGACCCACGGCGCGGTCCGCTGGTAGAGGTCCAGGTGCGCGGCCTGTTCGGCCACCGGTGGCACGAACTGGATCGCCGAGGCGCCCGTCCCGACGACGGCCACCCGGCGCCCGGTCAGGTCGTGCTCGTGATCCCACTCGGCCGAGTGGAAGACCTTGCCGGTGAAGGAATCGAGGCCGGGCAGGTCGGGGAAGTTGGGCTTGTACAGACCGCCGACGCCGGTCACCAGTGCCTGGGTGCGCAGCGTCTCGGTGCCGTTGACCGTGACCGTCCAGTGCCCGCTCGCTTCGTCGTACGCCGCTTCGGTGACGTCGGCGCCGTACCGGATCTTGTCCGCGATCCCGTACTTCGCGGCGCAGTGCTCGAGATAGCCGAGGATCTCGTCCCAGGGCGCGAACATCCGGGTCCAGTGCGGGTTCTGCTCGAACGAGAACGAGTACAGGTACGACGGGACGTCGCACGCGCAGCCGGGATAGGTGTTGTCCCGCCAGGTACCGCCGAGCCGGTCGGCCTGCTCCAGGATGACGAAGTTCTCGCAGCCGGCCTGGCGGAGTTTGATCCCCATGCAGATCCCCGCGAACCCCGACCCGACGACAGCGACCTCGACCGTTTCCATAGCAGAGGAGGTTACCGACCAGTTCGGTCGCTGTCAGTCCCTGCGCAGCCGATGCAGGATCTCGCCGGCATTGGGCAGCACCAAGGTCTCCGGATCCTCCTCGTACTGCGTGAGGTCGAACCCCGCCGGATCCAGATAGCCCAGGTTCGCGCCCCGGACGATCTCCTCCGGGATGCCCGTCGCCAGCGTGACGTCGACCCGGCAGCGCTCGCCCTCGACCGGGTCCCAGGTGCCGGCGCCGCGGAGGTGGGTCGAGTGAGCCAGCACGCCCCAGTGCATCGACCGGAACTGCTCCCACTGGCCGAGGAAGTAGTCGCGGCAGTGGTACCCGATCTGCTCGATCTCCGGATGCATCGCGGCGATCTGGGTGATGTGCGGCGCGTAGATGATCACCTCGCCGCCGTCGGCCACGATCGGCTCGACCTTGTAGAAGCCCTTGGCCGCGGTCCAGATGTCCTGGTAGCGAGATGGCATCAGCGAGACGACCCGGCGTACCGGGCGGTCGAGGTAGCGGACGTGGGTCTCGGCGGAGACTGCCGCGGCTGCCTGCCAGGACGATTGGGTGTCGCCGAAAGCCACGGCGTGCAAGGCGTTCGTGCCTGACTGGGCGACGACGCTGAGGGCGAGCTTCTCGGCCGGGATGAGGGCGGCGGCTTCGTTGATGAGCGCGCGGACGGGCGTGATGCCCGGTGTGCCGATGATGCCGGCACTCGTGATCAGGGCGCCGAGCCAGTGCGAGAGGTCGATGACTTCCTGGCCGGCCACGCCCGGGAAGAAGTACTTGTTGCCGCCCGAGAAGCCGACCACTTCGTGCGGGAAGACCGGGCCGACGACGAGAGCGACGTCGTGCTCGACGACCGCGCGGTTGAGGCGGATCGGGACGGCCTCGTGCAGCAGGCCGTTGGAGATCTCGCCGACCCGGTCGGCGCTGATGGTGCCGAGATCGGCGAAGGTCTCCTCCTTCCACCACTCGTGGTTGAGCACGTCGTACTCGCCGCCGAGGTGGGTGGCCAGCTCGGCGGCCGACATCTCGGCATGGGTGCCGAGGGCAACGAGTACGGTGAGCCGGGAGACCTTGCCGGTCAGCGCGCCGTGCACCGCGCGCAGCAGCAGCGGCAGCGGGCAGCTGCGAGTGGCGTCCGGGACGATCACACAGACGCTGCGGCCGTCGAGGTTCGCGCCGGCAAGCTGCTGGTGGATGAAGGCGATGACTTCCTCGTCGGCCAGGACCTGCCCGGCCCCGCCCAGGACGGCGGCACTCTGCGCATCGGTGACGGTCATACCCGAAGCCTAATGGTAAGCGGTTGCCGAGGCTGCCTGGTCCGGTTCGTGGTCTCCAACGGTAGTTGCCCAGGGACCCTTGGTAGGGAGGGGTTTCGAGGCGTTGACCGGGCTGGTGGGCTGAAGCAGCATCAGGCGTGTTGCTGGGGAGTGGCGATTCGAGGGGGAGTCGATGTCTCACACGAGTGAGCGGCCGCCGGGGGCGCATCGGGGCCGGCCGGACGGGTTCGGTGGCGTGGTGCTGCGGCCGGGCGATCCGTCGTACGACGAGGCGCGGTCGGTCTTCAACGCGATGATCGACAAGCGGCCGCGGCTGATCGCGCAGTGCGAGTCGGCGGCCGATGTCGCCGCCGCGGTCCGGTACGGCGTCCAGGAAGGGCTGGAGATCGCGGTCCGCAGCGGCGGGCACGGGGTGGCCGGCTCGGGGGTGAGCGAGGGCGGCATCGTCATCGACCTGCGCAAGATGAGGTCGGTGCAGATCGATCCGGACGCCAGGCTCGCGCGAGTTGCCGGCGGCGCCGTCTGGGCCGACCTTGATGGAGCCTGTCAGCAGTACTGGATGGCAACGACCGGCGGCCGGGTCTCGACCACCGGAGTCGCGGGCCTGACGCTCGGCGGCGGATCCGGCTGGCTGGAACGCAAGTTCGGCCTGGCCTGCGACAGCTTGGTGTCGGTCGAGTTGATCACCGCCGACGGGCAACTGGTGATCGCCGACGAGACCAGGAACAGGGAGCTGTTCTGGGCGCTGCACGGCGGTGGCGGCAACTTCGGGGTGGCGACGTCGCTGACGTTCAAGCTGCGGCCGCTCACCTCGATGACGGTGATCAAGCTGCTCTGGCCGGCCGATGCCGGCCCGGATGTCATCCGCCGCTACCGGGACCTGATCGAGGCGGGTGCGCCGGAGGAGTTGGGTGGCGGCGTGGCCTTCATGACCGGTTCACCCGGCGAGCCGGTGCCGCTGCATCTGCAAGGGGAGCGGGTGATCGGTGCGTCCGCGCTGTATGCGGGGACCGAGCAGGAGGCGCGGGCGGCGTTCGCCCCGATGTTCGAGCTCGGACCGGAGGGCGTGCAGGTCAGCGAGGCGCCGTACGCCGCGATCCAGTCGTCGGTGGACGATCCGCCGGGGTTCCGCAACTACTGGTCGGCCGAGCATCTCAACGAGCTGCCGGACGAGGCGATCAAGGCGTTCTGCGGCCGCGCGGCCGAGATGCCGCATCCGTCGCCGTCGCAGCAGGTGCTGATGCCGTGGGGTGGCGCGGTGGCCCGCAACGCCGGCAAATGGCCGTTGCCGCACCGTACCGCGGCGTGGGTGGCGCACCCGTTCGGGATGTGGGCCGACGAGGGCGACGATCACCGCGGGATCGAGTGGGCCCGCGGTGTGTGCGCGGATCTGAAGCCCTGGTCGACCGGTGCGATCTACCTGAACTTCATCGGCGACGAAGGAGCTGACCGGGTGGTGGCCGGCTTCGGCAAGGAGAACTACGACCGGCTTGCCCGGGTCAAGGCCGAGATCGACCCGGGCAACGTGTTCCGGCTGAATCAGAACATCCGGCCCGCCTAGCCGGTCCTGGCGATCGCGCCGGAACACCGGCGGGTACGGCGCCTGCGGATTAGCTAGGGTGAGCAGATGGCAAGAGCGCCCCGGCAGGCCGATATCGCCGCAGCTGCGGGGGTTTCGCAGACGACGGTTTCGCTGGTCCTGTCGGGCAATACCGAGGGTCTGCGGCTGGCCGATTCGACCCGGCAACGGGTGTTGCAGGCGGCCGAGCAGCTCGGCTATGTGCCGGACCCGGTCGCGACCCGGCTCGCGCAGGCGCGCAACCACATGATCGGGGTCTACGCGTTCGCAGCGGCGTTCCCGACCGCCGTGGACGGGTTCTACTACCCGATCCTGGCGGGGATCGAGGAGGAGGCGGCCGCGCTCGGGCAGGACCTGATCCTGTTCACCGGCACCGGCGGACTGGATGCGCGGGCGGACGACAAGACCGCGATCCGGCGGACCAGGATCGCCGACGGTTGCCTGTTCTTCGGCCGGCACGTGCCGGAGGAGCCGATCGACTGGCTGCTCGGCGGCGGCTTCCCGCTCGTGTACGTCGGCCGGCGCGACGAGCTGGACGGCCGGATCCCCTTCGTCGGCGTGGACTACGTCGCCGCCTCGGCCGCGATCGTCGAGCGGCTGGTGGCGGCGGGGCACCGCGAGATCCGCTACCTGCGCTCCACGGACGACGCGTTGTCGTCCTCCGATCGCGAGCAGGGTGTGCTCGACGCACTGGGAGCGGCCGGTCTGGCGGCCGGAGACTTCGTAGTACGAGCTGTTGACGCCGAGGTCGACGGGTTGGTCGAGCGTTGGCGCGGCGAGGGTGTGACGGCCATCGTCGTGGAGGAGACCGACACCGGCTCGCTCAGCGCCGCGCTGCTGGCCGCGGTGAAGAACATCCGGGTGCCGGAGGAGCTGTCGATCGCCGTACTCGGGCAGCCGAAGGATCACCCGGAGGTCAGCGGCTTCGAGGTACCGCGCCGCGAGCTCGGCCGGCATGCGGTCCGGCTGCTCGTCCAGCAGATCACCTCCTCGGGGGCTGCGGAGCAACTCCTCCTCGATTGCGTCCCTGTCCCCGGATCCACCATCGGCCCAGTGGTCACGGAGTGATTACTTCGGCTGCGGGGCACCAACCAACCGCAGCCCGGCGGGGTCTCACCGGTCGTTGAAAGCGTTGAGAACAATCGGTGGGGGAGAAATGAACAAGCTGGGTAAGGGCCGCAAGATCGCGGTGGCGGGGATGCTGGCACTCGGGCTGGGTGGCGTTGCTCTTGGCAACGTTCCGGCCGCGAACGCGGGGGTCGGGCTGGCGCCGGCGACGCACATGATCAAGGTCAGCGAGGTCAAGCAGGCGGACCCGAAGGTGCCGTGGTCGGTGCAGATCAACTCGGGTCAGCTGCAGCCCACGTACTGCGGGGTGGGGTCGACCGAGGGCAAGGGTGTCACGAAGCGGTTCGCTCGCGCGTACACCGACGACATGGCCAGCTACGGCCGGCAGCACGTGACGGAGTACGCGACCGTCGCCGCGGCCAACGCGGCGCACACCACGATCGTCCGGACCATCCTGAGCTGCACGGCGAGCAAGCCGGCGCCGACGCACGCTCGCAAGATCACCGAGAACCGCGTGGTCAAGGGTGCGGCCGGGGCCACTCGGGTGATCCGCTGGTACGACTACCCGAAGCCGAACGACCCGGGCAGCGAGGCAGGCGGCTTCCCGTACGCGGTCACGGTCAAGGGCAAGGTCGTCTCGGTGCTGGCCTTCAGCGGCTACGGCCCGGGAATGGCGGCGCCGAACTTCGACAAGCTGGCCCGCACGGCAGCCACGAAGCTGCCGAAGATCAACTGATCAGCTGCGCCGACCTGGTCCGGCGGGACCACTGGAGTCCCGCTAGGACCAGGTAGGCGACTGCGCCGACGGGAGCGATCCAGAGTTGGTAGAAGGGGAACTGGCCGGCTGCGACGGTCAGGACGAAGATGACGGTGAAGGTGCCGAGGCCGATGACCGTGCCACGGCGGCGGGAATCGCGAACTGTGCTTGGTAGGGGACCTTGCTCGCGATCGATCGCCGCCGCGACGGCTGACAGCGCGATCGCGGTGGTGACGGCCATCACCAGCGCCCCGGGTGGGCCGGCCAGGACGGCGGCGAGGACGTTGGCGCCGGAGTACACGGCGAGGATGAGCAGGGTGAGTCCGCCGCCTATGCCCAGGTGGCGGAGTTGCCGTGAGCGGAGATCGACCGCTTCGGCCGATCGGAGGAGGCCGGGGGGACCGGTCAGGCGGCGTACGACGTAGTACAGGCCGATCAGGGTCAGGGCGACGGTCAGCGCGCAGATGATGGTCAGCACAATCGACCGGGTCGTCGAGATGAACTGGTGGGTCTCGCCGGTGCGGTAGACACAGGCGGCCCGGGGCGGCAACCAGTGCTCGGCGACCCGTGCCAGATCCGCGTCCACCAGCGGGAACGCCTCGAGGCAGTCGCGATCCGGGTCGTACCAGCTCGGCATCGAGGCGGACACCGCCAGACTCCAGCCCAGCATCGTCAACAGCCCGACCGTGAGCACCCAGCCCGCTCGTCGCCTCACCAGCTCCACGCGTTCCACCCTCTCATCCGGTGGGATCGGGCCGGTTGGGTACATGCTGGTTCTGATGAGCGACTGGTTCCTGACCTCGGCGGAGCGCGGCAACCCGGCGACCGACCTCGACCGTGCGTGGTCGAGCGGCAACGCGGTGCGGATGCTCGTGCACGGAGCCGTCTACTTCCAGCGCCTGTACGACGAACTGTGCGCGCTCACGCCCGGCGATCGGGTCTACTTCACCGACTGGCGTGGCGATGCCGACGAGCGGCTGTTCGAGAACGGGCCGTCGATCGGCGAGGTGCTCTGCGACCTGGCCCGCAACGGCGTCGAGGTCCGCGGACTGCTCTGGCGATCGCACTCGGATCACGTGCAGTTCAACGCCCAGCAGAACCAGCGGCTCGGGACCGAGCTCAACGAGGCCGGCGGCGAGGTGCTGCTCGACCAGCGGGTCCGGCGGCTGGCGTCGCATCACCAGAAGCTGTTCGTGATCCGGCATCGGGACGACCCGGCCAAGGACGTCGCGTACGTGGGTGGGATCGACCTGAGTCACCAGCGCCGCGACGACGCCGAGCATCTGGGCGACCCGCAGCAGGCGCCGATGGATCCGCGGTACGGCGACCGCACGCCGTGGCACGACGCGATGCTGGAGCTGCGCGGGCCGGTGGTCGCGGATGTGCTGCACACCTTCGTCGAGCGCTGGGACGATCCGCATCCGCTGGACCGGCGTACGCCGTACCGGATGATGGTGCAGCGGAAGGCCGACATGCCTCGGCATCCGTCCGACCTGCCGGAGGATTTCCCGGATCCGCCAGAGGCGGGGCGGCACGCAGTACAGGTGTTGCGGACGTTCGGGCACAAGCATCCGCCGTTCCGGTTCGCGCCGAAGGGCGAGTACAGCGTGGCGCGGGGGTATCGGAAGGCGTTCGAGCGGGCGCAGCGGTTGATCTATGTCGAGGACCAGTACTTGTGGTCGGGAGTGGTTGCCGAGGGCCTCTGTCAGGCGTTGGAGCGGGCGCCGGAACTGCGGGTGATCGCGGTGGTGCCGCGGTATCCGGATGCCGATGGAAGGTTCAGCGGTCCGCCGGCGCGGTACGGGCAGCTGCAGGCGTTGGAGATGCTGCGATCTGTGGCGCCCGAGCGGGTTGGTGTCTACAACTTGGAGAATGCGGCGGGGACACCGATCTATGTGCACGCGAAGGTGTGCGTGGTGGACGACGAGTGGTTCACGTGTGGTTCGGACAATTTCAATCGGCGGTCCTGGACCAACGACAGTGAGTTGACCTGTGCGGTGGTCGGGGACGGGCTGGCGCGGTCGGTGCGGGCCGAACTGTGGTCGGAGCACCTGGGTGGCGAGCCGAAGCTCGATCCGGTGGAGGGCTTCGAGCAGTGGAAGGCGACTGCGGAGGCGCTGGACTCGTGGCATGCAGGTGGCGAGGTCGGGCCGCGGCCGGCTGGGCAGATCCGGCGGCATGATCCGGTGCCGGTGGGGCGGTTGGCTCGGCTGTGGGCGCGGCCTGTTTACGACCACATTTACGATCCCGATGGCCGACCGTGGCGGATGCGCAGGGAGAACTCTTTCTGATGGGCAAGATGCATGCGGACGAGGCTTTGATCGACGACGAGCTCGTACTGCGGTTGGTGGCGGAGCAGTTTCCGCAGTGGGCCGGGCTGGCGGTCGAGGAGATTCCGTCCAGCGGGACGGTGAATGCGATGTATCGGCTGGGGGCGTCGTTGACCGTGCGGTTGCCGCGGATCGCGGGCGGGGTGGCGGATATCGAGAAGGAGTTCGCGTGGTTACCGCGGCTGGCGCCGTTGCTGCCGGTGCGGATTCCTTCGCCGGTGGGGCTCGGTCAGCCGGGGGAGGGGTATCCGTGGGCGTGGTCGGTGCAGGAGTGGATCGAGGGGTCGATCGCGGTCGCTGGGTCGGTGCGGGAGCCGGTTGGGCTGGCTGAGGATCTCGCTGGGTTTGTGCGGGCTGTGCGGGCCATTGGGTTGCCGGGTGCGCCGACGGCGTACCGGGGTGGGGCTTTGGGGTCGCAGGATGCGGAGACGCGGGCGGCGCTTGGGTTGTTGGAAGGTGCTATCGACACTGGGGCGGCTTTGGCTGCTTGGGAGTCCGCCTTGGGCGCTGAGGCTGGTGTGCCGGTTTGGGTGCATGGAGATTTGATGCCTTCCAACCTGTTGCTTGATGGGGGTCGGTTGGCGGCGGTGATCGACTTCGCGACTGCTGGGGTGGGGGATCCTGCCTGCGATCTCATCCCGGCCTGGAACTTGCTGCCTGCCGAGGCGCGTTCGGTCTTCCGCGCTGCGCTCGAGGTCGATGACGACGCCTGGAATCGCGGTCGTGGGCGGGCGCTCTCGATGGCGCTCATCCAGCTTCCGTACTACCGCGACACCAATCCGGGGATCGCGGCCAATGCGCAGTACGTCATCGATGAGGTGCTCGCGGACTTCCGCGCTGCCTGAATCAGTCGCCTGAGAGCTGGAAGCCTGCGAAGAGGCGTCCGCCGTACGGGGTGAGGATGGTGTCGGCGTTGGCGATCAGCGCTTCTGGTTTGCCGTTGCAGGCTTCGCGCAAAGCGGCGGGGAGTGCTGTCGCGTAGGCGGTGCCGTGGGTTGTGTCGTAGCTGGCGAGTTCGCGCAGGATGCCTTTGCCGGTGCCGGTCCAGTGGTTGGCGCCGGTCAGCAGCAGGTTGGCTGCCTCTTGCCAGAGCGGCGCAGCCACGGCGGTCCGTACGTCGTTGCTGTCGGCACCGATCAGGTCTTCGAGGAGGTCGGTGATCCGGTATCTCAGCATCGCGAGGTCGTGGGGTGTGAGGGGCGGTGGGCCGGCTTGGAGTTCAGCCTGGCCTTGTTGCTGGAGGCGGAGGCCGGAACCGTCGGTGTCGAACAGCACGATCGTCTCGCCGACCAGGCGCATCATCGATGGCTGGCGGCGTTGGCGGTCCTTCTCGCAGTACTCGGCGAGGGAGTCCTCGGTGTGGACGAAGAGCTCGACCGGCCAGTCGGCGTACTGGAGGGATTCACGGAGCGGGGCGGGCTTGCCGGGGAGCAGGATCGTGATGTCGAGATCGGAGGTCGAGGTGGCGGTGCCGCGGGCGACGCTGCCGCCCAGCCAGGCGGCGCGCGCCTGTGGGTATCTCTCCTCGACGAGCTTGCGGGCGGTCTCGGCTGCATCCATCGGTGAATTCTGTCAGGTCGGCTGGGAATGGCCTCGGGGTTTTCTGGGTTGATACCCCGTGGGGGTATCATTGTCTTTGATGGAGGTCGGGATGGACCACTCTGGGCACGGGGATCATGCGGCGCAGTTCAAGGACCGGTTCTGGGTGAGCCTGGGGTTGGCGGCGCCGGTGGTGTTCTTCAGCGAGATGTTCGCGGATCTGCTCGGGTACCGGCCGCCGGAGTTCGCCGGCTCGGGGCTGATCGCGCCGGTCGTCGGCACGGTGATCTTCCTGTACGGCGGCCGGCCGTTCCTGCTCGGCGGCTGGAGTGAGGCCAGATCGCGCCGCCCCGGGATGATGCTGCTGATCTCGATGGCGATCACCGTCGCCTTCGTCGCGTCCTGGGTGACCACGCTCGGCCTCGGCGGCTTCGACCTGGACTTCTGGTGGGAGCTCGCGCTGCTGATCGTGATCATGCTGCTCGGTCACTGGCTGGAGATGCGCGCGCTCGGCGCCGCTTCCGGTGCGCTGGATGCCCTCGCCGCGCTGCTGCCGGACACGGCCGAGAAGGTTATGCCTGACGGGGTCGTTGAGGTTGCCCTGGGCAATTTGTCTGAAGGTGACGTCGTACTGGTCCGCTCTGGTGGACGCGTGCCTGCGGATGGCCGCGTGGTCGACGGTGAGGCCGAGGTCGACGAGTCGATGATCACCGGTGAGTCCCGCCCGGTACTCCGCTCCGTTGGCGACCAAGTCGTCGCTGGCACGGTCGCTACGGACAGCGCTGTGCGGGTGGAGATCACTGCTGTCGGCGAAAACACTGCTCTGGCTGGGATCCAGCGGCTGGTCGCTGAGGCTGCGGCTTCGTCCTCGCGTGCTCAGGCTTTGGCTGATCGTGCTGCCGCGTTCCTCTTCTACTTCGCTTCTGGGGCGGGGGTGGTGACCTTTGTGGTCTGGAGTTTGCTGGGGAAGCTGGATGAGGCGGTGACGAGGACTGTCACTGTGCTGGTGATTGCTTGCCCGCATGCGCTGGGGTTGGCGATTCCGTTGGTGATTGCGATCTCGACGGAGCGGGCGGCTAGGGCTGGGGTGTTGGTGAAGGATCGGCTGGCGTTGGAGCGGATGCGGACGGTTGAGGTGGTGCTGTTCGACAAGACGGGGACGTTGACGAAGGGGGAGCCTGTTGTTACTGGGGTCGCTGCGGTTTCGGGCTCGGCTTCGGCTTCGGCTTCGGTGAAGGATGCGGAGTTGCTGGCGATCGCGGCGGCTGTTGAGGCGGACAGTGAACACCCGCTGGCGAAGGCGATCGTGCGCGCCGCCGCTGAGGTTGCTGATGGTGCGGTTGCTGGTGCGCGAACCTTGCGGGCGTCCGGCTTCAAGTCGCTGACCGGGCGTGGTGTTGAGGCGTTGGTTGACGGCGCTCGGGTGTCCGTCGGCGGGCCTGCTCTGCTGCGTGAGTCCGGAGTACAGGTTCCTGAGGAGTTGGCGAGCACGATCCAGGAGTGGAAGGACCGCGGTGCCGCAGTACTGCAGGTGGTGCGGGAAGGCGAAGTACTGGGTGCGATCGCGCTGGAGGACGAGATCAGGCACGAGTCGCGGCAGGCGGTGGATGCCCTCCATCAGCGTGGCGTGAAGGTCGCGATGATTACCGGGGATGCGCATCAGGTCGCCGAGGCGGTGGCGACGGAGTTGGGCATCGACGAGGTGTTCGCCGAGGTGCTTCCGCATGACAAGGACGCGAAGGTCGCCGAACTCCATGCCCGCGGGCTCCGGGTCGCGATGGTCGGTGACGGTGTGAACGACGCGCCCGCGCTGGCCCGCGCCGAGGTCGGCATCGCGATCGGCGCGGGGACGGACGTGGCGATCGAATCGGCCGGCGTGGTACTGGCGGCCGACGATCCGCGCGCGGTGTTGTCGGTGATCGACCTGTCGAAGGCGAGCTACCGCAAGATGTGGCAGAACCTGGTCTGGGCCACCGGCTACAACGTGATCGCAGTCCCGCTGGCAGCCGGTGTCCTCGCCTTCGCCGGCATCGTGCTGTCACCCGCCGCGGCCGCAGTGCTGATGTCCCTGTCGACGATCGTCGTAGCACTCAACGCCCAACTGCTTCGCCGTCTCGACCTGTCACCCGACCGCCTGTAGCCCGACCGCCTGTAGCCCGACCGACTGTCGGCCCGCTCGTCTGTCATTCGACTGCCGGGCGGGCCAGTCGCGTGGTCAGCGCTTCTCCAGGACGGCGAGGTCGCGTTCGGCGTACAGGCGGTGGCAGTACTCCTCGTTCAGCACGACGAGCAGGCATTCGCGGACCGGGTAGCTGATCGGGCGCGGCCAGCCGGGGGTGTCGGTGATCGGCGTGGTGTCGCTGTTCAGCTGCTCGTCCGTGAGCTCGGCGAGGTAGTCGCGGACGCCCGCGAACCGATCGTTGCGGAGCGCAAGAGCCTCGTCCAGCGAAGGGCGCGCGCCGCGGTCGCGGGGGATGCCGGGGGTGTCCTGCATCTGGTCCCACGGGAGTTCGAGCGGATGCCACGGGGACGGGTCGCCGAGGATCGCGCGGCGGATCCAGGCATCGGTGGCGAAGGGGAGGTGCCGCAGGGTCTCGATGAACGACCACTCGCCGTCGACGCTCTCGTGCAGGAGCTCGGCCGGCAGGGCTCGCGCGCGATCGACGGTGCCGGCCCATCGCTCGTCGAGCAGCTCCCAGGCGGCGCGGAAGCCGGCCGGATCAGCGGGGCGCATCTTGATCCGGTCGGGGTCCCGCCGGTCGAGCTCGGCCTCGATCAGCGGCCCGATCTCGACACCGTTGATCGTCACGTTCTCGATGTCGCCGGTGATCTCCACGTCGGACAACCACGCGCCTGGTAGCTGAACGCGTTGCAGGACGAAGCTGCTCAGCCGAACGTCCTCGTACACCGGTGCAGTGGTTTGCTCAGTCATGTCCGGCACGCTAGAACACGACCCGGACAGTTTCCGTCCGCGAATCAGCGCGATGTGGTGACGACGATCTTGCCGAAGTGGGTGTTGGACTCGAGGTGCTGGTGGGCCTCGACGATGTCGGCCAGGTCGAAGACGCGATCGACGACCGGCCGGAAGGCGCCCGTCTCCAGGCCCTTGCTGACGAAGGCGGTCGCGCGCCGCAGCCGCTCCGGCGTACGGATGACCTCGCCGACGGTGAAGGTGCGGAGGTTGAGCGCAGGCATCCCCAGCTCGAATCCCGGGAACGGCGTCGGCTGCCCACTCGCGCCGCCCCAGACCAGCAGCGTCCCGCTGGGAGCGACTGCGCGGGCCAGGTCGACGATGCCGGGGCCGGCGACAGCATCGAACACGTACTCCGCGCCGCGTCCGCCGGTCAGCGCGAGGATGCGGCCCGCCACGTCGTCCTCATCGGAGACGATCACCTCGGCGGCGCCCTCGTCGATCAGCCGCTGCCGCTTCGCCGAGGTGCGGGTGATGGCGATCGGCGTCGCGCCCAGCCGGTTCGCGGTGTGGATCGCGGCCAGCCCGACGCTGCTCGAGGCCGCGTTGATCACCACCGTGTCCGCGGCACGTACACCGGTGATCTCGACCATCGCGCCGTACGCCGTGAGGTACGGCATCCAGACCGCTGCACCCGACACGGCGTCGACCGACTCGTGGCGGGGGACCAGCGAGGTGACCGGCGCGAGCGCGCGTTCGGAGTACTGGGGGTAGTCGTTCTGGGAGAAGTTCGGGATGACGCTGACCAGTTGACCGACCGTGAAGCCGGTGACATCCGGACCGAGCGCCTCGATCACGCCGGCGCTCTCGTTCCCGAGCCCGGCCGGGAACTGCTTGACCGGGTAGATGTACTGCGCGCTGCGGAACAGCATGTCGGCGCGGTTCACCCCGATCGCGTCGACCCGGATCAGCACCTCGCCCGGCCCCGGCTCCCCGGGCTCGAGCTCCTCGAGCCGCAGTACGTCGGGTCCACCTGTTTCCTGGAATCGCACGGTCTTCGCCATACGGCTAACTGAACCGGAGAAGTATGATCGCTGTCAAACTATGATCGGTGTCATACTATGGCTGCCATGGCCCGTACGCTGCATCACCCCGAGCCGGCCGACTTCGAACTCCAGCAGGTCCTGGAGGCGCTGGTCGACCCGGTCCGCCGAAGCATCGTCCAGCAACTCGACGCGGCCGGCTTCGACGTGAAATGCGGAGACTTCGAGATCGCGGTCCACAAGTCGACAGCCACCCACCACTTCAAGGTCCTCCGCGAGGCCGGCCTGATCCGCCAGTACTACGTCGGCACCTCCCGCTTCAACGCCCTCCGTCGCGACGACCTGGACCAGGTCTTTCCGGGGTTGCTGACGGCTCTCACGGCGCCCGAGGCATCAGTCCGGTAGCTGGGTTGCTCGTCGCAGCGTGGGTCATATCTATCCACGCGCTGCCCCGCAGCTATCTCGGGCGGGCACAACGCTCCAGCCCGACTCGCGAGTACGGGTGGGGCGAACAGCTCAGTCGAACGGACACCAGGCTTCAGTACCGGCCTCGTTCGGCCCGCCACAAACCAGATTGGCGGCCGGCACAGGCTGGCCGTTCCGGAAGGTGACAATCGTGACCGGCTTGTTCAGCGGCACGCGACGCCCGATCGTGCCGCCGAAGTCGATTCGGCCGGTGACGCCTTGGTACGCGCGCCTGCTGGCACCCGCATCCGTCACCGACTGCAGCGCGGTCCACACCGTTCCGCCGTTGATCGCAACCCGGTCGCGACGCAAGTAGCTGACTGCCAGCACCACCGTGTACGCCGCGTCGTAGTTCAGCGCCGCGTGTCCGTCCAGGGTTCGCCCGCGGGCGCTCTTCTCGTACGGGAAGAGGTTGTTGAGTTGCTCGTAGAAGTCGCTCGCGACCGGTGGCGGGTCCTTCGACAGTTCGGGTGCGAGCGCGAGCGACAGGTACTGGAACGGCACCGACTTGTTGGCGCCGCTGGCGGTCCGGTCGGCGATGTACGTCGTGACGTCGTCGCCGGCCAGCACGTACGGCGGTTGGTTGCGGCAGTGGTCGGCCACGCCGGTGATGAAAGCCGGAAAGTCGACCAGCCCGCGGGCGGCGTACAGGACGACTCCGCCAGCGTCGCAGGCAGCGCTGCCCGCAGTACCGGCGTCCATGGTGTCGGGTTGTCGGCCGCCAGGGGTGAACGACTCGACCTGGACCGGGACGCCGCGCTCGGTCAGGCTCGTCTTGAGGTCGGCCGCCAGGTTCTGGCTGTAGGTGTCGGTCGGGTCGTCGGACTTGTAGATCGTCGCCTTGCGCGCCAACGGTCGGCCGAACGGGTCTTTGCCCTTGGCAAGCAGTCGGGAGACGTGCGCGGCGGCGACCTTCGCCTCGCGGGAGTTCTGCGGGCTGACCTGGAAGTAGAGCTTGCTGACGTCGACCATGGTGTCGGCCGTCAATGTCGCGGCGACGGTCGGCAGCCCGACGCCGGCCAGCGCGCGGATCGTGGTGGCGGTCGACTGGCGGCTCTGCACCATCCCGACGACGGCGACGATGCTCGGGTCGGCCGCGGCCATCCGGCCGAGCTGCTTGGCGACTCGCTCGCCCTGTCGCAGTTGGGGTCCGGCGTTCGCGATCAGGATGCGGAGCAGCGGCTCGTAGGCTTGCGCCGGCTTGTTGAGTTGCACCGCTTGAGCGACGGCGATCCCGGCCAGTTGCTCACGCTCGGCCGTCATCACGCTGTCGCTCGAACCCTGCGCGGCGGCAGAGGACATGAAGACCAGCGTGATCAGCGGTCGATCCGGTTGCGCCTTGCTCAGCGCAACGGTCTGCTGGTTGTTCGCATGGATCGTGGTCCGTACTTCGTCGAAAGCGCGGCCGGGGAGCAGCAGTTCGTTGCTGCCGTCGGTGACGCCGATACACGTCCCGTCGATCCGGCTGACCGAGGTGGTGGCCGGCTCCACGCCGAGCCAGGTGAAGCCGTCTCCACAGTGGCGGTAGTTGTCGGCGAACCCGAATCCGGCGTACCCGCCGAAACTCACGCCCAGTACGACGAACGCGATCAGCGCGCCACCACGCCGGGTGCGCCACCACGAGCGCGGTACGCGATGGAGGTACTTCGGTGTGGAGTTGGTGACCGGAACTGCGGCCTTGGCAGACGTGGGCTTGGTAGTGCCTGTTGCCTTCGCCTTGACCTTCTTCTTCAGACCGGACAAGGCGCCGTCGGGCCGCCGTGCGGGTTGGCCGATCGTGATGGCGATCAGCCAGGCCTCGATCTCGCGCTGCCGGCTCCGGCCCTCCATCCGCTTGCGCCAGATGCCGAGCAGGGTCTGCTTCTCCTCGCCTGCTTCGGAGACGACCGCGTCGGGCTGCGGGGGATTGGCCAGCGGGGGCACGCGATTGCTGGTCGTGATCAGCAGCAGTGGATCGAAGATGCGCAGGTCGTTGCGCACCTCGGCGACCATCCGGACCAGGGTGTAGCCGCCGTTGCTCCGGCTGATCCGGCCGAGCAGGACGGTCGGGAAGGTGGTGTGGTACCGGCGGATCCAGCCCGCGCCGCGGAAATCGTCGCGGAGGTCCTCGAGCAGCGCGTTCACCATCAGCCGGGCGACCTGCTCGGCCTTCTCGCCGGTCCATTGGTGTTTGCTGAGCCGGACTCCCAGCTCGAAGAAGAGGGCATCGTTGCCAGGTGAGACGTCGGTCTGCTTCAGGAACCAGCGGTAGGTGCGGCCGATGCCAGGAATCTTGCCGCTGTGTCTGGCCCAGAAGTAGAGCGGCAGCAGCAGGATCCAGAGCAGTCGGCCCCAGACCGGCAGCTCGGTCGCGATGTCACCGGCCTTGGTGCCGCCGTGGCTGGCGCGGGTGACGGCCCGCTGGTACAGCAGATCACGCAGCATCCGCCGCTTCTCGCTGACGTCGCGGGCGTCGAGCTCCTGGTCCATCAGCCAGGTGAGCAGCCAGAACCTCGGGAAGCGGTACGAGCCGGCTGGGCCGGCGCTCAATCCGTTCGCGATCTCGGCGAGCCGCTCCTGCAGCATCAGGACATCGTCGGCCTCCAGCTCCGCCAGTACGGCGTCGGCCGGCGGCTGGACCTTCTCGGCCGGCCGGACGGTCATCGTGTAGGGCACCTGTGGCTTGCCGTCCAGCGATCTTAGGCGCGCGGCGATCGCCTCGACCAAATCCTCCGCGGCGCGCGGGTCCGGCTGATCGGAGTCCGGGCTCTCGGACGCCACGACGCAACCGAGCATCGGTGGTGTGTCCTCGTACCGGCAGCGGCGGCGGGGACGCGCGTACAGCTCGTCCACCGCCTCGATCAGCTTGCCGAACCCCTCGACCGCCTCGAAATCCTGCACCCAGCCCCCTAGGCTCGCCTCACGACCGTGGTCACTCCCCGCCACGTGCCGTGAGCGGGGAGCGTACCCAACGTTGCCGGAACGACACCTCTTCGTCGCCCGATGACTACACTCTGCCACCCGCCACCGACATTTTCGGTCTCGTCGTTCGGCCTGGGATGTGCTGGCAGGTAGCGGTCAGCTGAAGTCGAGGCGGTGGTCGGCGACCCATTGGCGGTAGGGGAGAGGAGCGCGGCCGAGGGCAGTCTGTACTGCGTTGGTCGCGGGTGAGCCGCCGGCTGCGGCGTCGCGGATGAAGGCGAGGATCGCGTCGGGCTGGGAGTCACCACCGCGGCTGTCACTGCCAGCTCCTGGGGTTGCTCCGCCGCCGAAGACCTTGCGGGCCTCGGCTTCGGTCAGTTCCTGGATCTGCGGCTGGCAACCAACCGCTTCCGCGATGAGGGCGACCCGCTCGGCTTGGCTCAGGAGTTCGCCACCGGTGAGCATCCCGGCCGCCACCTCGGGGTCAACCGCATGGGTCAACGCTGCAACGGAAACAGCCGCGATGTCGTGCTCGTGAATCGGCGCAGTACGGGCCTGCGGATAGACCAGCTTGACGGGCTCGCGAACATCCCAGCGCAGATCGTTGGTCGCCAGCACGAGCGGCCGGATCGGAATCCACGGCAGGTCAGCACGCGAGAAAGCCTCCTCGACCTCCCGGTGCTCCTCCGCGATCGCGTTCCCCGCGGCTGATTCCAGCAACACACTGCCCGAGGACAACTGCACGACCAGCTCGAGTTTCGCTTTCTCCAGAACGCTGATCACCGCACTCACCTGATCCGGCGCAGGTGCGTACAGAAATACCTTCCGTACGCCGGTCAGAGCTCGCGCGAAGCTGTCCGGGTCAGCCAGATCAGCCGTGACGACCTCGACCTCCGCCGGAAACTCGTCGCCAACAGTACGCCGTACCGAAGCTCGCACTGTCTGGCCAGCAGCGAGCAGCTGGTCAACGACAGAACGTCCGACATTCCCGCGGGCGCCAACAACAAGCGTCGTCATATTTCCTCCAGGCACGTGGGTCCATGACCCATCCATGCGCCTGCGAGCCGTGATCGGCGGAGGGAGCGTTCCGACGCTGCACTCCCTCTGGGGAAGAGAATACCCGATCCTTTGAGACACTCGAAGGCGAGCTGAGGAGGATGGAATGTCTGCTACCCGCTACCTGTACGTCGCCCGCCACGGTGAGGCGTTGCCGGACCAGAGTGGGCTGACGGAGAAGGGCCAACGGCAGGCGAAGCTGCTGTCCCGGCGGCTGCGGGACGTGCCGTTCACCGCGTTCCACCACAGCCCGCTGGCGCGCGCAGTACAGACTGCGGGGTTGCTCGAGCTCGAAGTCGAACCAGAGGCGTCAGAGGCCGCAGGCGATTACATCCCTGCGGTGCCGACCCGCGACGAGTTGCCGCCTGACTCCGCGGACAACCTGCTCAGCATGGTCGAGCAGTTCACGCCCGCCGAGCTGCAGGCGGGTCCCGAGCTTGCCCGCCAGGCGCTGGACCTCTTCACCGGGGTAGTCGATGGCTCCGAGGACCGTCACGAGCTGCTCGTCACCCACAACTTCCTGATCGGCTTCCTGGTCAGCCACGCGCTAGGCGCCCCCGGCTGGCGCTGGCTTACCCTCAACCACTGCAACGCCGCCCTGACCGTACTCCGCTACGCGCCGGGCCGGCCGCCGTCACTCGTTGTCTACAACGACATGCGCCACCTCTCCTCAGACCTCCGCTGGACCGGCTTCCCGGCTGCGTTCCGTGTCTGAGCCCGAAGCAGTTGCTGACAGCAAGCTGGTCAGAGACCTGATCCCCGACCTCGTCCGCGCCAACGGCGAAGTACCGGTCACCTACCAGGCCGACTCTGCGGAGTACCGGCATCGGCTCCGCGACAAGCTCCTCGAAGAAGTCGACGAGTTCCTCACCGCTGATCCGGCGGGTGCGATCGAGGAGCTGGCCGACGTGCTGGAAGTCGTCTACGCCCTGGCAGCCGACCTCGGAACCGACCAGTCGACCCTCGACCGGATCCGCCACACCAAAGCCGCCGAACGAGGCGCGTTCGCCGATCGAGTCGTCTGGCAGGGCGTGCGATGAAGTCGGCGAGTAGAGGTCACAAACTGGCCGCTACTGGTTTTAGAGTGGAGGCATGACGACGACAGAGCGGGCTGACATCCTCGATTTCCTGGCCAAGCACCGGTACTTCCTGCGGCACACCGCGGAGGGGCTGACCGACGAGCAGGCCAACACGCGCAGTACCGTCAGCGCGTTGACGGTCGGCGGGTTGATCAAGCACGTCAGCGAGGTCGAGCAGCACTGGGCCGACTTCGCGCGGACCGGCGGTGGGGAAGAGACGCCTGCGGAGGTCGAGTTCACGCCGGAGCAGATCGCCAAGTGGGAGAACCAGTTCCGCCTCGCCGAGGGCGAGACGCTGGCCGGCGTACTGGCGCAGTACGAGAAGGTCGCTGCCGCCACCGACGAGCTGGTGCGGACACTCGATCTGGACACGGCGTACGAGCTGCCCGCCGCGCCGTGGCAGCCGCCGGGTGTCTTCTGGACAGTCCGCCGCGTCTTCTTGCACATTACCGCCGAAACCGCCCAGCATGCCGGTCACGCCGACATCATCCGTGAGTCCATCGACGGCCAGAAGACCATGGGCTGACCGGCCAGTCGAGAGACTCCCTGTCCGTCAGTTCCCCTGGTAAGCAGCAGGCAGCCGCCCGGCGGTCAAGGACTGAGAACAACTGTGAGCCACCGTCGTCGACAACCATGGCACCGCAGGACTTCATTTCCTGGGTCCGTCGGCGCACCAAGTAGTCATCGGCCCCAGGTCACTCGCCGATCAGTTCGTTCATGGTGCGGGACGCGGCGGTGGCGCCGTTGAAAACCGCTGGGACCTTGCCGTACGACGTGATCGCGGTGGCCGTGCCGTTCGCCTTGGTGAAGTGGTACTGGTAGCCGGAGTCGGTGTTGTTGTCGATGCCGACCACGACCGAGTTGCCGTCCCAGCCGCAGTGTTCGACGTGCAGGGACTCGAAGGACGACCAGCCGGACTTGCGGATCAGCTTGACGACCGGCTTCGCTTTCGCGGAAACCGGGATGTGGATCGTGTAGAGGGCGCCGGCGGTCGTGGTCATCAGCAGCGTGTCGTACGTTGCTGTCTCGCTGATCACGGCCATCGTCTTGAAGCTCTTGAATCCACCGAACGAGCCGAATGCCTTGTAGCCGGCGCCGTTCGCCGCGTAGCGATACAGGTTGCCGTTGTTGTTCAGGCCGTACAGATACGCGTGCTGCGGCCCCGGGTAGGTGTGGCGCGAGGTGGCGATGGACTTGAAACTCAGCCAGCCGGTACCCAGCTTGGTGGTTGTCGTCGTCCGTATGGTGCCGGTGAAGGTCGTGTGCCGGTAGAGGTTCGCGCCCTGGAGGAGCAAGCCGTAGGAGTACTGCGTACCGCTGCGGCTCTGCGTGATGTACCAGGTCGTCATCGAGCGGTTGGGCACGAAGGTGCCGAGCCCGTAGCTGTCGGTCAGCCTCGGCGGCTTGCCGGCGGTGGTTTCGATCTCGGCGACGAAGTTCGCGGCATCTGGCCAGATGATCCTGTTGACGCACGGGACGGCAGCGGCCTGTGCTGTCGAAGTCGATGACGAGTTCGGCCGGACCGCGGCGAGCGCCGGCCCGGGTGCGGCGGTCGCCGCGAACAGGCTGATGGCAACCATCGTCAGGGCGAGACGTTGCAACTTCATCAAGTGATCCCTCCGGGGAACTTCGTCTCGGCCACCCCGAGGTCGAGCAGACGATAACGCGGCCCGCCGACAAGGTCCTCAACAATTGCCACTTTGTGCAACGGCAGCCCGTCGGGGCCGGGAGAGAACTGGGGCTGCCCCACCCGCAACCTCTGTCCGTCAGGTTGGTGAGAGCTGGTCGCCGCCCGGTGACATCAGCCTGAGAGCAACTGCCAAGGGGGAACGATGGCCCAGATCTGGATCGATTCCAAGACCCACTGGAAGGCGTCGGGCAAGGTTCAGCCGGACGGCAGCATGACCGGTGCCACGGTCATCGACAACCACGGCACCGACCGGACCCGCGGCGTGACGTTCAAGTCCAAGCAGGACTTCATCTCCTGGATCAAACAGCGCACCAAGTGATCAGGGCTGGAACAGTTTCCACTGGCCCTCGGAGACGACCTGGACGTTGCCGTCGACGACGGTGATGGCGGTCTCGTCGTCGATCGCGTACGTCGGCGCGGGGATGTGCGCCGCCCACTTCTCCGCGTTGGCGAACGACGCGTCGAGGTGGTGCGGGTGCTCCAGGTGAGGGATGACGGCGAAGTCGACCAGCCCCGCTCCCTGGCCGGTGACGAGGATTCTGTCGACGTCGCCCTCGGGGGTCGAGAAGACGACGTCCTCCGACTTCAGCGGTTCGTCGGCGCCGCGGGGAGGTTCGGTGTAGGTCTCGACGAAAGTGGAGGTCGCGGCGATGGCTCCGGCGCTCGTTCCCACGTAGACAGCCTCGGGGCGCAGCGTCGGCAGCAGGTCGGTCAGGCCGGACTTCCGCATCCAGTTGGCGAGGAACAGTGGGTCGCCGCCCCACACCAGCAGCGCGTCGGCGTCGCGGACCATTGGCACCCAGGCGTCTTCCTCGATACTTGGCAGCACCGACAGCTCCAGGATCCCCAGCGACTTCCACCCCAACCCGGCCAGCAGTGACGAACGCTCGCCGTTGATCGCCTGGTACGCCCCGAAGGCCCCGCCGGAGAAGGGGTAGATGGCAGTGGGAATGAAGAGTGCGGTGGACTCGGCGATGGGCTTGCCCAGCAGCTCGACCAGCGCATCGCGGATGCTGTCGTTGGTGATCCCGCTCGAGGTGAGAAGAGTTTTCACGTTCGTGCCTTTCTGGGTCGGACCGCGTCCGGGTGGCCTCTTGTCTGTACTACGAACGCTGCACCCATGATCCGACAGCACGCTGCCGGGATTTAGCATGCCGGGGTGAAATTCGTGATGGTGCCGGGTGGCTGGCAGGGTGGATGGGTGTTCGACTCGGTGGCCGCCGAGCTGCGCCACAACGGGCATCAGGTCGAGGCGGTGAGTCTGGCCGGGCTCGAGTTGGACGGCCCGGCCGACCTGGAGAGTCCGCCGAACCTCGATACCCATATCGAGCAGGTGGCCGAGCTCATCGGCCGTACCGACGACGGAGCGCCCATCGCGCTGTGCGGCCACAGCTATGCCGGGCTGGTGATCGCCGGCGTCGCGGATCGGCTCGGTGATCGCCTGGAACACCTTGTCTTCATCGATGCCTATGTCCCGGACGACGGCGACTCGTGCTGGTCGCTGACCAGCGACGCGTTCCGCGAGTTGTTCATCGCGGGCTCCCGCAGCGACGGACGATGGGTCGCAGTACCGGATGGACTCGACCCGCGCGCTCGGCCGCACCCGCTGCCTAGCTTCGTCCAATCGATCAGGCTGCGTGACAACCCGGAGTACGGGTTCAGGCGGACGTACGTCAGCGGGGGTGCGTGGCCGGGCAGCCCGTTCGTGGCCTTGTCCGAGCGACTTCGCGACGACCCTGATTGGCGGGTTCACGAGATTGCGGTCGGGCACAATATCGCTCGCCGAGATCCGCTCGGTCTCGCGGCTGTTCTCGCCGCACTGGCATAAAGCGGATGAGGCGCCCGCCGCTACCCGGGCACCTCACCCGCGGAATGTCAGCTGTATTTGCTCATTCCCCAGTATTGCCCTGGAAGGTCGGCGCACGGCTTCCAGCGCAGTTTGTAGCTACCGCCGCCGGCCGGCTCGTTCGTCACCATGCTGAGGCAGTTGCTGCGGTGAGCGACGCTGTCGAAGTAGTAGTTCTTCCCGGGCGACGCCCGCAGGTAGAACGTCTGGCTGGTCAGTCCGGCGCACGGGCTCTGCCCGATGTAGCCGTTGCTGTCGGTCTGCAGGCAGGTGCCGGTGGCCGAGTTGTAGAAGAAGATCACGTGCACGTTGTTGGCCTCGATCCGCTGGATCCCGACCCGGAACGTCTGCCAGATGCTCGGCGACGTGTACAGGTTGCACGGGAAGGCCCGCGGCCCGTAGTCCGACGAGTCGAGGCAGAGCGCGTTGCTCAAATTCCCGACCGGCCAGGAGGAGATCCGGTAGTACCCCAGATAGCCGACCTCGGCTTGGGCGTGCAGGGACCCGGAGAATAGGCTGAGCACAGCCAGTAATCCGACCACGAACGTTCTTCTGACAGCATTTCGAGCGCGCATCATTGCTCCACAGGTAGCTCGGGGATGGCGGGGCGGCCGCTCACGCCGGTACTGCGGAAATTGCAACCTGGCGGGTCGGGAAAGGCAATGAATTCCATCTCGATGGAAACGGGTTAATTGCTTCTGGCAGCTTGCTGACATGCCCAGGTTCATGCATTCTTTTGCGGTAAATTGGAGGGTTGGACGTGTGTCGTGGGTGGAGGTCCGGCCCGGGTAAATGAGAGGCGCTGGGGGCCTGGGTGGTGTCAGGATGCTTGGCATGATCGCGCGCGCATTGAGCTTCGGGGCAGTGGCAGAGGCGTACGAACGGTTCCGGCTGGGGTATCCGGAGGAGGTCCTCGAGTTGGTGACGGCGTACGCCGGTGAGCCGATCGGGACCGCCCTCGAGATCGGTGCTGGGACGGGCAAGGCGACACGCCTGTTCGCGCAGAGAGGGATCGCTGTCACGGCGACCGAGCCGGATGCGGCGATGCTTGCGGAGCTACGCAAACACCTGCCTTCGGACGTCACGACTGTGCAGGGTGCCTTCGAGGATCTGCCGCTGGATTCGTCGTACGACCTCGTCTACTCGGCTGCCGCGCTGCACTGGACCAACCCTGAGGGCCGGTGGGAGCGGATGGCCGCGCTTGTCCGGCCGGGTGGGGTGTTTGCTTCGTTCGGAGTACCGGTTCAGCTGGCCGACCCGGCGCTTCAGGAAGCCGCGCGGGTGGCGCGTGCGCCGTACTTGGGGGACGACGGGGTTCCGTCGCCTGACGGTAGGGCTGCGGATCTGCCGATGCAGTGGCCTGGCACGGAGTTGCAGCAGGTGGAGTGGTTCGGCGATGTCCGACAGGCGGTGATCGAACGGCGCTTGATGGTTAGCGCTGTGGATTATGTGGGACAGCTCTCGACGGTTTCGGCTTATGTGATGTTGGAGCCGGCTGATCGTGACGAGGTGTTTCGGCGGACGGTTGAGGCGTTGCCGGAGACGGTGGAGCTCAACGCGGAGATCCATGTCCATCTGGCTCGGCGCGAGCGTTAGCTCGACGTCTGTCTTGTTCTCCTAGAATCGCCTTATGTACAAGGTGGAACGCGACAGGGCCAAGCGGATGCGATGGCCTCGGCGGCTGCCGGAGGTACCGAGCAGAGTCTGGTCGGACGACGAGTGGCAGCGGCTGCAGCGTGGGTATCAGGCCGGCGCGATGGAAGAGAAGTGGAACGTCTTCACCGAAGGCCGGACCGTTTTCTGCCACCGAAGCTGGACCGGCATGGGGTACTTCGAGGTGACCTTCGCACCGGTCGAGAGTGGTGGCTGGCGCATGGTGGAGGGAAAGGTGGCGCGGGACCGGCTTGAGTTCTTCAAGCGATTGCTGTCCCGTCGCCGCCGTGATTCCGATGCCTTCGACTTGGTCCTGCTCGAGCTGGTGCTCAGCGCGATCGTGCTCGGCGAGCCGGCGCGGGAGCTTCGGGAGAAGTTGGATGAGCTGGTTCGCAGGCAGGAGCCAGACCCTGACAGCATCCCGGCGGGGTATGTGGAGCACATCTTCCTCGGGTCGCGGTCGGAGGAAGAGTAGAGCGCCACGATGGGGCTTGTGGACCGGCTAGCTGGGGAGTTTTCTCGGTGCCGGTGCTGCTTTGGCGGTGGTCCTGACGCTGCCTGCGCGACGCGATTCGAAACGCATCGCGTCTGGCTGCCTGGAGTTCGGGCGGGCTCGAGACCTCGGCCAGGGGCTGCGAGTACGGGTGAGGCGAGACGTCAGCCCCATGCGATGCGGGGTTGATCCGCGCCACGCAGGTCCGCTATTGGTTTGGGTGGGCACAACGCTCCGGCCCGGGCTGCGAGTTCGGGTGGGGAAACACGCAGGCCCCACGAGATGCGGAGTGAATCCGCATCGCGCAGGGCCGCGACCAGCCGGGGTGGGCTCAACGCTTCAGCCCGGGTTGTGAGTACGGGTGGGGCGAACTGCTAGGCCGGGAACCGTGCGCCGGTGTTGCTGTGGCAGCGGTAGCCGTTGGGGTTCTTGGCGAGGTACTGCTGGTGGTAGCCCTCGGCGTAGTAGAACGTGGTGGCGGGGGCGATCTCGGTGGTGATGTCGCCGTAGCCGAGGGGCTTGATGACGGGGGCGTAGAGGTCTCGGGTGCGCTCGGCTTCGGCCTTTTGGGCGTCGGTCGTGTAGTAGATGGCCGAGCGGTACTGGGAGCCCATGTCGTTGCCCTGGCGCATGCCCTGGGTCGGGTCGTGGGTTTCCCAGAAGACCTTGAGGAGGTCGGTGAAGGTGGTTTTGGCCGGGTCGTAGACGACGCGGACCGCCTCGGTCTGGCCGGTGCGGCCGGAGCAGACCTCTTCGTACGTCGGGTTGGGGGTGTAGCCGCCGGCGTAGCCGACTGCGGTGGTGTAGACCCCTGGCAGCTGCCAGAAGATCTCTTCGGTGCCCCAGAAGCAGCCCGTGCCGAACCAGACTTCCTCGAAGCCGGTGGGGGCGGGTGCGGTCTGCGGCGTACCGAGCACGATGTTGTCCGCCGGTACGGCGAAGGTGGGCTCGGGCCGGCCCGGCAGGGCGGCGTCCGGCTCGACCAGGGCTGACTTTGACTTGAAGAACGACATCTCACGCCTCTCGCAGAGTGACTCTCATAGTCTCTCAACGCACCCCTAGGAGTGAACCTTCCCCCAGTCGATTACGGGACGTTTACGTCAACTAGGCGATCATCGCGGCGGTACGCCGTACCGGCGGGCCTGCCGTCAGCGACTCGTACGACGACGCCAGCCGGTCGACGGCGTCACGCAGAGTGTCCGGTTCGAGCGTGTAGGGCACGCGCAGGAACGACTCCAACCCGCCGTCGGGGGAGAAGCGTGACCCGGCCACCACCAGTACTCCGTTCCGCTGGGCCACCCCGACCAGGCTCGATCCGACCGGTTCGGGCAGTTCGCACCACATCGACAAGCCGCCGCCGGGCAACTCGAATCGCCAGGACGGCAGCGCAGTACGGAGTGCGGACGCGAGGGTGTCTCGGCGCAGGGCCAGCGCGGTCCGGCGCTCAGCCAGTACGGGACCGCGTGAGCGCAGCAGCCGGGTCACGACCAGTTGCTCGAGGACCGGTGCGCCCAGGTCGAGCGAGGCGCGCGCGTCGAGGATGCGGGAGACCAGAGCCTCCGGCGCGCGCAGCCAGCCGATCCGCAGGCCGCCCCAGAACGACTTGCTGACCGTGCCGATCGTGATCACGCCCCGCGGATCGAAGAGCGCGAACGGCGGCGGCATCTCCTGCCCGTCCAGCGACAGCTCGAACAGCGTCTCGTCGATGATCGCCGTCGTCCGGGCGCGAGCGAACGCGATCGCCAGCCGCTGCCGGTCGTCGGCCGGCATCAACCGGCCGGTCGGATTCTGGAAGTCGACCACCATCCAGGCGGCCCGCGGCGACGACTGTCGAATCGTTGCCTCTAGCAAGGGAAGGTCCCAGCCGTGCGGGCTCATCGGGACGGCGACGACGCGGCAGCCGCTGCGCCGGATCGCGTCGACGGAGTTCGGGTGGGTCGGGCTCTCGGTCAGCACCCGGTCGCCGATCTGCGTCATCGCGCGGACCGCGATCGAGGTCGCGGCGAGCGCGCCGGCGGTGACGATGATCTGATCCGCTGTGGTCGGCAACCCGCGGAGCCGGTACGCCGCGGCGATCTCCTCCCGCAGCTCCGGCAGCCCCTGCGGGTGATAGCCAGGCGTGGCCAGGTGTCGCGGCAGGTCTTCGAGGGCCTCACTCACCGCGCTGCTGATCCCCGGTACGGCAGGCGACGCCGCGCAGGTGAAGTCGTACAGGCCCTCGGTGTCGATCCCCGGCGCGTGGTGGCGGCCGAGCTCCGGCTCGACCTTCGACGGCAGCGAGGTGATGCTGCCCGATCCGCGCTTGCTGGTCAGGTAGCCGCGATCGCGCAGTTCGCGGTACGCCGAAGCGACGGTGGTGCGGCTGACGCCCAGCGAGTCGGTCAGTTCGCGCTCGGACGGCACCCGGGCGCCCGGCATGATTCGGCCGTCCGCGATCAGCAGTCGTAGCCGCTCCGCGAGACTCCGGTACGCCGGTCCGGAGTCGTCGGCCCAGCTGCCGAGGAGGCCGGCGAGAGTGCTGGCGGGGAGCTGTTGCGCTGTCATGCAGTCCACTATTACCCAATTGGCTATCGAAGACCAGGCCAGTCAGGCGCAAACTGGAGCTTGTGACCGCCACTTCCGCAGCGCCTGCCAAGAACCCGCGTGGCCGCCAGCTAGCCGCTCTGAATCCGCTCGAGCAGCTCAAAGCCGGGCATCTCCCGCGCCGACTGGTCCAGCTCTACCTCGGCCTGATCCTGTACGGCGTATCGATGGGGCTGATGGTCCAGGGCAACCTCGGGCTCGATCCCTGGGACGTGCTGCACTCCGGTATCACCGAGCACGTGAACCTCAGCTTCGGCACGGTCGCGATCATCGTGAGCTTCCTGGTGTTGCTGGCCTGGATCCCGCTGAAGCAGTGGCCTGGGCTGGGCACGATCAGCAACGCCATCGTGATCGGGTTGGTCGTCGACCTGACGATCGCGCTGGTGGATCGGCCGGATGCGCTGTGGGTGCGGATCGTCTTCATGACCGCCGGGATCGTGGTGAACGCGCTGGCGGGTGCGATGTACATCGGCGCTCAGCTCGGGCCTGGGCCGCGGGACGGGATGATGACCGGCTTGGTACGGCGTACTGGGCGGAGTGTGCGGTTGGTGCGCACGAGTATCGAGGTCACCGTGCTGGCGGTGGGGTGGCTGCTCGGTGGGGTGGTCGGGATCGGGACTGTTGCTTATGCGCTCGCGATCGGGCCGCTCGTGCATGTGCTGTTGCCGTTGTTCACCGTGAGGCTGGAGCTTGGCGAAGCTCGTAAATGAGGCCGCGGATGCCGGACCAGGGGGCCCGGCATCCGCGCAGTACCGGCGGAACTAGCGTTCTTTGGTGTCTGTTTGGCGGTGGCTGGTGTGGGACTTGGGTTTCGCGTCTGCCCGGTGGCTGGTGGGTTTGCCGTTGGCTACCGCGCCGTTGGCTCCTGCGATGCCGGCGAAGGCCTTGGCTGCGTCGCCGTTGGTGCGGGGAGCTTTGCTGGCGGTCACTGCTGAGTTGTTGAGCTGGGCGACGGTGGCGGCTTGCTGGGCGGGGCTTTGGTTGGACAGCGTTTGGTGGAACTGCTTCACCGCTTGCAGGCGCTGGCGCAGGTTGAGTCCTTGCTGGGCGGGGGATTGGTTTTGGCCGGCCTGGTGGTTGGCGCCGGCGCGGTGCTTGCCGGGGCCTTGGCGGAGAGCTTGGTAGCTGGCAGCAAGCTGCTCGGCGCGGCCCTGTTGACGGTGCCGGCCGCCGCTGCGTCCCTGCGACTGCTCCCGGTGTCGGCCCGGCGCTTGCTGCACCTGCCCCGGAACTTGCTGCACCTGCCCCGGAGCCTGTGAGACCTGCCCCGGAGTCCGCGGCACCTGCGGCGGCTGCTGCGGAGTCCGCGACGTCTGCCCCGGGGTCTGCTGAGCCGGTTGAGGTTGAGCGCCTGAGGGTTGAGCGCTTTCGCGGGCTTGCTGGGCTTGGGCTGCTTCGGCAGGAGACATCTGCGGGCGCGGCGGTGCGGCTTGCACCGGCACCTGCCGGACGTTGTGCACCGCCGGATCGAGCCCGCCTGTTGTAGCTCGCTGCCGTTGCTCGCCCTGGCCAGGCGAAACAGCCTCGGCCCGCCCCGGGGACTGCTGACTCAACTGCGCCTGAGCCTGGGCCCGCGGCGCGGACTGCAACTGCTGCTGGAAGCGCGCCTGCGCCTGGTACGGCGTCTGCCGCCCCTCCGGACGGAAAGTCTCCTGCATAGCCGCCTGCGAGAGATTCTGCAGATCGGCCTTGGTGATCCGCGACCTCCCGATGCTCTCGCGGATCGCCGGGTCCATCCGTTTGACGTCCTTGGCCGCCTGCGAATACGCGGCCTTCAGCGTCGCCGTGCCCTGACGAGTACTCCGCCACCGCGAGACCCGGTTCGCAACCTGGCGGATCGGGTTGCGGTTGCGGACGACCGACTGGTCGGCCGCCATCGCCTGCGCGGTCGCGCGCCCGCTGAGCTCGCGTGAGTAGCCGCGTTGCCGCGGGTCGTAGGCGCCGGTGATGTGCGCCTCGGCGAGTGACTGCAAATCGGCCTTGGTCAGGTTGGCCCGGCCGATCCGCTCACGGACCGCCGGGTCCATTCGCTTGGCGTCCCGCGCGGCCTGTGCGTACATGCCCTTGAGCGTCGCCGTGCCGCGGCGCGTGTTGCGCCAGCGCGAGACGCGAGCCGCCATCTCCCGGAACGGACGGGTGACCCGGTTGCCTGAGGGCTCGCTCATTAGTCGATGTAGACCGAGTAGTTGACCCCGACCGCGGTCGTCAGCGGGTCTTTGGTCGGCCGGTTGCTGTACAGCTGGTACTGCGCGCCAGGCCGCAGCCACACCGCCAGGTGCCGCCTCCCGGCGCCGGCGCCCTCTTCCCATTCGTCATCGAAGGCTGGGTTGCTGTCGTCACCGACATAGTCCGGCTGTCCCCAGTACTGCGTCGCCAACGCCAGGTGCTCCGGCCAATGCGCGTCCAGCCCCGCCTCGGCGGCCTGGAGGTCGTCCGGCCCGATCTCGTACGCCGACCAGCCGCTGTTCGGGCAGTCCGCGAAGGCCAGCCCGTTGAACACGATCATCGTGCTGCCGCGCGGGGTGGTGAACCCCCAGGACGCCATCTCGCCGCCGATCACCTCGCCGGTCTCGAGTGGCCACGGCTTCCAGTTGGTTGCCGCCATCACCCGGTGCACCAGCGCGCGGACGACCGCCTCGCCGGCGTCGTCGTCGTCCGGTCCGGCGATCACCGTCCAGTCGCCGATCTCGGCCAGGTCGGCCATCGCCAGCGCGTCCTCGTCCAGCGACCTGTCCTGCGTCTTCATCCGCGCCGCCTCCGCAAACACTCGAACTCCGGGCTGCAAAGATTAGTGGACGGGCGGTCCCTCCCGCCGGTTCCGATCGGCCGCCTGTGGACAACTATTGGTTGCCGCAGGCGTGGGATAGGGCTTGCCGTACCGCCGGTGAGACTGTATTGGGGACTTCCCGGCGCAGGGCCTACGCTTGCTCGGTGAACTCTGAACACCACTACGGCTTCGAGACGCTCGCCATCCACGCCGGGAACGAGCCCGACCCGACCACCGGCGCGGTGGTACCGCCGATCTACGCGACCAGCACCTATAAGCAGGACGGTGTCGGCGGGCTGCGCAACGGCTACGAGTACTCCCGGTCGGCCAACCCGACCCGGACCGCGCTGGAGGAGTGTTTCGCGGCGATCGAGGCCGGCACCCGCGGCTTCGCGTTCGCCAGCGGGCTGGCCGCCGAGGACACCCTGATCCGCTCGCTGTGCGTGCCGGGCGACCACGTGGTCTTCCCCGACGACGCGTACGGCGGCACCTTCCGGCTGTTCGCCAAGGTGCTCGGGAACTGGGGCGTCGAGATGACCCCGGCCGCGGTCACCAGCCCGGAGGCGATCCGGGCCGCGATCCGGCCGGGCAAGACCAAGGTGGTCTGGCTGGAGACGCCGACCAACCCGCTGCTGAACGTCGCCGACATCGCGATCGTCGCGCAGCTCGCGCACGACGCCGGCGCGCTGCTGGTGGTCGACAACACCTTCGCCTCGCCGTACCTGCAGCAGCCGCTGGAGCTCGGTGCCGACGTGGTCGTGCACTCGACCACGAAGTACATGGGCGGGCACTCCGACGTGATCGGCGGCGCGCTGGTCGTCCGCGACGCGGAGCTGGCCGAGAAGATCGCCTTCCACCAGAACGCGATCGGCGCCATCGCCAGCCCGTTCGACTCCTTCCTGGTCCTGCGCGGCATCAAGACGCTGGGCGTCCGGATGGACCGGCACAGCGACAACGCGGAGAAGGTCGTCGAGTTCCTGCAGCGGCACAAGAGCGTCAGCTCGGTGCTGTACCCGGGCGTCGAGGGCCACCCCGGTCACGAGACGGCCGCCAAGCAGATGAAGCGGTACGGCGGCATCGTGTCGTTCCGGGTCACCGGCGGTCTGGAGCAGGCGCTCGACATCTGCAACAAGGCCGAGGTCTTCACCCTGGGCGAGTCGCTCGGCGGTGTCGAGTCGCTGATCGAGCACCCGGGCAAGATGACCCACGCGTCGGTCGCCGGGACCCCGCTGGAGGTGCCGGCCGACCTGATCCGGCTCAGCGTCGGGATCGAGACCATCGACGACCTGCTGCAGGACCTCGACCGTTCGATGGCGTGAGCCTGTGGGTGGCGGTCGACTTCGGGTCGACCTTCACTAAGGCGATCGCGGTGGACGCCGGCTCGGGTGACCTGGTCGCCCGGGCCGAACACCGCACCACCGTCGACAGTGACGTGATGGACGGCTGGCATGCCTGCCGTACTGCGTTGCTGTCGGCGGACGCCGGCGTCGCCCGGGCCGAGGTGCTCGCCTGCTCGAGTGCAGGTGGCGGCCTCAGGATCGGTGTCGTCGGCAACGAAGAGCTGGTCACCGCGGAAGCGGGCCGGCGGGTCGCGCTGTCCAGCGGCGGCCGCGTGGTTGCCGTGGTCAACGGTGGGCTGACGGCAACGTCCTTGAAGGCGTTGCGGGCCGAGCGCCCGGATGTGGTGCTGCTGCTCGGCGGCACCGACGGCGGCAACTCGGCGGTGATCACCAACGCGGCCGCGGTGCTGGCGAAGTACAAGTGGCGCCGGCCGGTGGTTGTCGCGGGCAACGTCGAGGCGCAGGCCGAGATCCGCGGATTGTTGTCGGCGGCAAGTGTTCCGCATGTGGTCGCCGCGAACGTGGTGCCGGAGATCGGGGTGTTCGCGCCGGATGGTGCGCGGGCCGCGATCCGGGAGATGTTCCTGGCGCATGTGATCGGCGGGAAGAACCTGTCGCGTGATCCCGGGTTTGCGGCGATGGTCAGGGCGGCGACGCCGGACGTCGTACTGCGTGGGGTCGAGGTGCTCGCCACGTTGCACGGAGACGTCGCGGTGGTCGACATCGGCGGCGCGACGACCGACGTGCACTCGGTGATCGAGCTAGACCCGGAGGACGCGAACTTGGGCCGCGAGGTGGTGGCGACTCATCCGGTGACGAGGACCGTCGAGGGTGATCTCGGGATGCGCTGGAGCGCAGTACCGGTTGTGAGTGCTGGTGTCGAGGCCGGATTGCTGGACGCCGGTACTCCGCTCGAAGCTGCAGCCGCGCGCCGGCATGAGGACCCCGCGTTTCTTCCCAGCGACACCCAAGAGGCGTCGTACGACGAGACGTTGGCGCGGGTCGCCGCGACGGTGGCGCTCCGGCGGCATGCGGGGCGGCAGCGCGTGGTCTTCGGTCCGGGTGGGCGGGTGATCGAGCGGTCCGGGAAGGATCTGCGCGAGGTCGATCTGCTGGTCGGGTCCGGGGGAGTGCTGCGGCACAACGGTCCGGAGGTCGCGGCGCGGATCCTTGGCGGGATCTCTGCCGGTGCCCAGGAAGAGGGCTGGCTGGTACCGACTGCGGCTCGGACATGTGTCGATTCCGACTATGTCTTGGCGGGCGTCGGACTACTTGCCGAGCTTGATCCAAAGGCCGCCGCAGGACTGGCCGCCCATATTCATGGAACCGCCAAACCCGGGCACTAGTCTCAAGAAGGACTTTGAGACCCCGGAGGTGTCATGAGCAAGCCGGACGACTCGGCTGATGTGCCCGAGGTTGGGCGAGATGAAGAGAGTCCGGTCGCGGACAACTCCGCTGCCGAGGGTGTGAGCGACACCGTCGTACCGTCCGATGACCAGCACCTGTTGGCGGCGTCCAGCAAGGGGACTGTTGACCTCGGCGTGACGCCAGGCATGCAGATCGCGAGTGCGTGGGCCTGGCGGTTCCTGGTGATCGTCGCGGCCGTGCTGGTGATCGCCTACGGCATGCGGTACCTGTCCGAGGTCGTCGTCCCGGTGACCGTCGGGATCCTGCTGACCGCGCTGCTGGTCCCGGTCACCAACGCGCTGCAGAAGATCAAGCTGCCGCGCGGTCCCGCGGCCGGCATCACGGTGATCGGCACGATCGCGGTGATCGCCGGGCTGCTGACGCTGGTCGGTACGCAGATCGCGAGTCAGTTCGACAAGCTGTCGGCGCAGGTCGGCGAGGGCGTGCAGCAGTTGCGCGACCTGCTCCGGATCAACTTCGGGCTGACCGAGAAGGACATCACCGACTCGCTCGACAAGCTTCGCGAGAGCGTGATGAACGGCGGTGGGCTCGGCCAGCGGGCCGCCGAGGTCGGAACCACGGCGACGCACGCGGTGGCCGGGTTGTTCATCGCGCTGTTCTGCCTGTTCTTCTTCCTGTACCAGGGCCCGCAGATCTGGGCCTGGGTGGTCCGGCTGTTCCCGCGGCACGCGCGCGAGAAGGCGGACTCGTCCGGTCGCAAGGCGTGGGTCTCGCTGACCGCGTTCGTCCGGGCGACCATCATCGTGGCCGCGGTCGACGCGATCGGCATCTCGCTCGGCGCCGCGATCCTCGGCCTGCCACTGGTCAGCGCGATCGGCATCCTGGTCTTCGTCGGCGCCTTCGTGCCGGTGGTCGGCGCGCTGGTGAGCGGCTGCGTCGCAGTACTGGTCGCACTGGTCGCCAAGGGCCCGATCGTCGCGATCATCATGCTGGCGGTCGTCATCGGCGTGCAGCAGCTGGAGGCACACGTCCTTCAGCCGTTCCTGCTGGGCCGCGCCGTCAGCGTTCACCCGCTCGCGGTCATCCTCGCGATCGCCGCCGGTGTTGTGGTCGCAGGCATCGTCGGCGCACTGCTGGCGGTCCCGACCGCCGCCGTCCTCAACACCATCGTCAACCACCTGGCCGGCAACGACGTCGACCCGGAACCACCGCGTCCGATTCCCCGCAGACGTCCACCGTCAGCAAAGCAGGACCAGCCCACAGCATGAAAACAGCCGCCCCCGGGGAGTCCCCGGGGGCGGCTGTCTTGCTACGGGTAGATCAGTGCATCGCGGCGGCGGCCGAGGCTTCGAGGTTTTCGTCCTCGGGCTTCTTGTCGCCGTCGTTGCGGCCGGCTAGGCGCTGCTCCGGGGTGATGATGGCGAGCACCAGGGCGATCGCCAGGAAGGGCAGCGAGACCAGGAAGACGTCGTCCATCGCGTTGACCAGGCCGTTCAGGGCCCAGCCCTTCATCGGCTGCTGCAGGCTGTGCAGGACGGGCACGCTGTTGGCGGCCTTGACCAGGCCGTCGATCACGCCCTGCGTCGCGCTCGGGACGATGTCCTTCAGGTGCACCTCCAGCCGGCTGGTCAGCACCGCTCCGTAGACGGCCGTGCCGATCGCGCCGCCCATCGAGCGGAAGAAGGTCATCGTCGAGGTCGCGGTGCCCATGTGCTGCCGGGGCACGCTGTTCTGGGCGGCGGTGACGGTGATCTGCATCGACAGGCCCAGGCCGGAGCCCATCACGAACATGTAGATCGCCAGCTGCCAGTACGGCGTGGTCATGCTGATCGTGGACAGCATCACCATCGCGATGCCGACCAGGACCGCGGAGATGATCGGGTAGATCTTGTACCGGCCGGTCTTGCTCATCAGCTGGCCGCTCGGGATCGAGGCGCTGAAGATGCCCATGATCATCGGCAGCAGGGCCAGGCCCGACCGGGTCGGGGACATGTCCTTGACCGCCTGCAGGTAGAGCGGCAGGAAGATCAGCGCGCCGAACATCGCGAAGCCGAGCAGGAACGCGAAGCCCGCGTAGCCGGAGAAGATCCGGCCCTTGAACAGGTCCATCGGGATGATCGGCTCGGCGACCCGGAGCTCGACCAGGACGAAGGCGACGGCGAGGACGACCGCGCCGATCAGCAGCGCGAGGGTGGTGCCGTTGCCCCAGCCGTTGGTCGGGCCGGACCAGGAGACCGCCAGCAGCAGCGCGGTGACAGCACCGGTGACGATGGCGGCACCCAGGTAGTCGATCTTGTGGCTGCGCTTCACGTGCGGGAGCTTCAGGACGGCGGCGACCACGCCGAGGGCGACCAGGCCGATCGGCAGGTTGATCCAGAAGATCCAGCGCCAGCCGGGACCGTCGGTGAGCACGCCGCCGAGCAGCGGGCCGGCCACCGAGGACAGACCGAAGACGGCGCCGAAGTACCCCATGTACTTACCGCGCTCACGCGGCGGGATGACGTCGCCGATGGTGGCGAAGGCCAGCGACATCAGACCGCCGGCGCCCAGACCCTGGACGGCGCGGAAGCCGATCAGCATCTCGATGTTCTGCGCCAGGGCCGACAGGACCGAACCGGCCAGGAAGGTGACGATCGCCGCGATGAACAGCGGGCGGCGGCCGTACAGGTCGGAGATCTTGCCCCACAACGGAGTGGAGGCGGTCGAGGTCAGCAGGTAGGCGGTGACCACCCAGGACAGCTTGTCCAGGCTGTTGAACTCGCTGACGATCTGCGGCAGCGCCGTACCGACGATGCTCTGGTCGAGTGCGGCCAGGAACATGCCGGCCATCAGGCCGCCCAGGATCACCAGGATCTGCTTGTGGGACAGGTAACCAGGCGCGGTGGCGCCGCCGCCGTCGGCGACGGCGGGCTCTGTGGTGCTCATGCGTTGTTCTCCACGTTCTCTGTGTCTTGGGGGCGAGCGGCCTCGGCGGCCAGGGCCCAGCCCTTGTCGGCCCAGGCCTTTCCGCCGTCACGCTCGTCGACGAGGTTGATGACGCCTTCGGCGAACCGGGTCATCAACTTCTCGAAGGTCTCGATGTCGGTGTGGGACCAGCCGTCCATCGCCTGGGACAACAGCCCCATCCGGCGCTTGGCGGAGGCTTCCCACTCGCCGATGCCTTGCTCGGTCAACTCGACCCGGAAGGCCCGGCCGTCGTCGGGGTCGGGGGAGCGGCGGACCAGGCCCGCCTGCTCGAGCGACCGGACGTGCCGGCTGGCGGTGGAGGCGTCGATCTCCATCTTGGCCGCCAGGTCGGACAGCCGCAGTGCCCCGTTGCACCGCAGCACGAACAGCACCAGGTGGGCGCTGTGGTCGATCGTGTCGCCGGGCTGCTTCGACTTCAGCCGGCGGCCGATCCGGGTGAAAGCGTGCAGAACGCCCTCCACCGGCGTCTGCGGCACCCATCCCTCATTTACATGCATGGTGCAAGCATATACATAGTTGCGTGATGCACGCAAATGAGTTTCCGCCTGCTGCTTGGTCACGGCAAGTGATTAACCTGCCGTCATCGCGCGGTCACGCAGCGCTCACCGGTGAGAATGGCGGGCATCGGGCGAGAAGGCGACAAGGCGTGGAGGAGCAGCATGCAGCGAGTGGCAGTGGTGACCGGTGGCGGTTCCGGGCTCGGGCGGGAGATGGCTCTGGCGCTCGCGGCAGCCGGGTTCCAGGTCACGGTGACCGGGCGGACCGAGGCGAAGCTCCGCGAGACGGCCGAGGCCGCGGCCGGGGTGGCTGCTGTCGGTGGTGCGGGCGTGGGGGAGGTGCGTACCGCAGTACTGGATGTGGTGGATGGTGCGGCTGTCGCTGCGTTCTTCGGGTCGCTGGAGCGGATCGATCTGCTGGTGAACAACGCGGGGACCGGGGCGCCGGCGGCCGCAGTACAGGAAGTCAGTGAGGAGGATTGGCGGCGGGTTGTCGATACCAATCTGACTGGGTCGTTCCTGTGCGCGCAGGCTGCCTTCGCGTTGATGTTGCGGCAGGAGCCGTCGGGTGGGCGGATCATCAACAACGGGTCGATCTCGGCGCAGGTGCCGCGGCCGCAGTCTGTTGCCTACACGGCGTCGAAGCATGCGGTGAGTGGGTTGACCAAGGCACTGGAGCTCGAGGGGCGGGCGCACGGGATCACTTGCGGGCAGATCGACATCGGCAACGCCGCCACCTCGATGACGGCCAAGATGGGCGCCGGGGTGCTGCAGCCGGACGGGTCGACCGCGGTCGAGCCGACCTTCGACCCGAAGGTGGTGGCCGACTTCGTGGTGCGGATCGCGCAGTTGCCGACGGACGTTGCTGTGCCGCATCTGACCGTGATGGCCGCGGGGATGCCGTACGCCGGTCGCGGCTGATCCGCCGGTCCCAAAACGACAAGAGGTTTGTCGGTGGAGCGGTCTAGGGTCGGAGGGTGGAGGAAACGCGGGAGTCGCTGGTGCGGGCGCGAGGGTTGCGGAAGTCCTACGGGGACTTCGAGGCCGTCGCGGGGATCGACCTGGATGTCTGGAAGGGGGAGGCGTTCGGGTTCCTCGGGCCCAACGGCGCCGGCAAGTCGTCGACGATGCGGATGATCGGCGCGGTCTCGCCGGTCAGCGGCGGCGAGCTGCGGATCCTCGGCCACGACCCGGCCACCGACGGACCGGCGATCAGGGCCCGGCTCGGCGTCTGCCCGCAGGACGACACCCTCGACATGGAGCTGTCCGTCCACGAGAACCTGACCGTCTACGGCCGGTACTTCGGGCTGAGTCGCGCCGAGTGCCGGGAGCGGGCCGACGAGCTGCTCGAGTTCGTCGCGCTGACCGAGAAGGCGAAGGTCAAGGTCGACGACCTGTCGGGTGGCATGAAGCGCCGGCTGACGATCGCGCGGTCGCTGGTGAGCAAGCCCGACCTGCTGCTGCTCGACGAGCCGACCACCGGGCTGGACCCGCAGGCGCGGCACCTGCTCTGGGACAAGCTGTTCCGGCTCAAGCAGGCTGGGGTCACCCTGATCATCACCACGCACTACATGGACGAGGCCGAGCAGCTGTGCGACCGGCTGGTGGTGATGGATGCCGGCACGATCGCGGCCGAGGGGTCACCGGCCGAGCTGATCCGGGACTACTCGACCCGCGAGGTGACCGAGCTGCGGTTCGGGCCCGAGGTGATGAGCGCGGACCACGACGCGCTGGCCGGCAAGGTGGAGGATCTCGCGCAGCGGATCGAAGTACTGCCGGACCGGTTGCTGCTCTACACCGATGACGGGGAGCGCACGGTCGCGGCCGTGCACGAGCGTGGGTTGCAGCCGGCCGCAGTACTGGTTCGGCGGTCGACGTTGGAGGACGTGTTCCTCCGGCTGACCGGGCGGACGCTGGTCGACTGATGACCGTCGTCCTGGAGAACGGCCGCCGCCAGTTCGACTACTGGCTGACGGTCTACAAGCGCACCTGGAAGGGCAGCCTGGTCAGCAGCTTCCTGCTGCCGCTGCTCTACCTGGCCGCGATGGGGATCGGACTCGGTTCGTTCGTCGACGACAACGGGACCGGCGCGCTCGGCGGCGTCAGCTACCTGCAGTTCATCGCGCCGGGGCTGCTCGCCTCGACCGCGTTGCAGATCGCGGTCGGCGAGTCGACGTACCCGGTGATGGGCGGGATCAAGTGGCAGAAGTTCTACTTCTCGATGATCGCCACCCCGCTGCGACCGGCCGACGTGATGTACGGGCAGTTGGTCTTCATCGCCTTCCGGGTCTTCACCACCTGTCTGGTGTTCCTGGCGGTGATCGCGGCGTTCGGTGGTCTCGGCTCGGCCTGGGGTCTGCTGGCGCTGCCGGTCGCGCTGCTCACCGGGATGGCGGCCTCCGCGCCGGTCTGCGCGGTGGCGACCCGGCTGGAGAACGACAGCGGCTTCGCGATGATCTTCCGGTTCGGGGTGGTCCCGGCGTTCCTCTTCTCCGGCGCCTTCTTCCCGGTCTCGCAGCTGCCGAACTGGATCGAGTGGCTCGCCTACCTGAGCCCGTTGTGGCACGGCGTCGAGCTGTCGCGTGACCTCAGCCTCGGCACCGTCGAGCTGCTGCCGGCCGTCGGCAACCTGGCCTATCTGACGGCGTGGTTCGCCGTCGGCACCTGGCTCGCGGTCCGCGGCCTGACCCGGAGGTTGATCAGCTGATGGCCACCCTGACCGCCCGCGTGCTCCCGGTGCCGATCCGGCCCGGCAACGGCCGCACCCTGGTCGAGCGCAACTTCCTGGTCTACCGCCGGTCCTGGATCGTCTTCGTCTCCGGCTTCTTCGAGCCGGTCTTCTACCTGCTCTCGATCGGCATCGGGGTCGCCCAGCTGGTCGGCGACTTCACCCTGTCCGACGGCAGCACGATCGGGTACGCCGCGTTCGTCGCGCCCGCGATGCTGGCCAGCTCGGCGATGAACGGCGCGATCTTCGACTCGACGTACAACATCTTCTTCCGGATGAAGTACGCCAAGCTCTACGACTCGATGCTGGCCACCCCGCTGCGGCCCTGGGACGTGGCGACCGGCGAGGTGACCTGGGCGTTGCTGCGGGGCGCCTGCTACTCGGCGATGTTCATCCTGGTGATGCTCGTGCTGGGACTGGTCGACTCCTGGTGGGCGCTGCTCGCGCTGCCGGCGGCGGTGCTGATCGGCTACGCGTTCGCCGGTGCGGGGATGGCGCTGACCACCTTCATGCGCAGCTGGCAGGACTTCGAGTTCGTCTCGCTGGCGACGATGCCGATGTTCCTGTTCTCGGCCACCTTCTACCCGATCGAGACCTACCCGGGCTACATCCGCTGGCTGGTCGAGATCACCCCGCTCTACCAGGGCGTCGCGCTGGAGCGCGCCCTCACCACCGGTCACGTCAGCTGGACGTTGCTGATCAACGCGGTGTACCTGGTGGCGATGGGCACGGCCGGCATGTACGTCGCCTCCCGCCGACTCGGCAAGCTCCTGCTCAAGTAGGGCCTCAAGTAGAGATGAGTCCGCGGAGCCACCAGACGGCGCCGCGGACCATCGCATCGGCGCTCGGCCCGGTCAGGTGATCGGGCAGGTAGAGCGACGTCATCAGCTGGTGCAGCAGGCCGACCTTCTGTGCGAGCTCCAGTGCCCGGCGCAGGTCGGCCGGCGAGGCGTAGTCCTCCCACTCGGCGAGGTAGGCGTCGGTCACCCGCGGATCGGTGGACAACGGCGACCGCTTCTCGATGAAGGTGACCAGGTCGAGAAAGGGATGCGACACCGCCGCGTCGGTCCAGTCGAAGGCCAGCACCTGACCGTCCCGGACCGCGAGATTGCGCGGATGCAGATCGCCGTGCAGCAAAGTCTCAGGTACGCCGATCGCGGTCAGCTCGATGATTGCCTCACGCAACTGTTTTGCCCGGCGCGACAGCTTCCTCCGCTCGCTCGGCTCCAGCCGATCGGTCGCCGGATTGGGCCCGAGCAGCTGGTCGATGGCGTCGTCCAGCACCGCGAGCCGCCGATCGACGCAGCTGAGCGAGAACAGCTGCTCCGTCTGCCCCACGAAGCCACGCTGCAGCCGGGCATGACCACGCAACGCCTCGGTCCAGACCGAGATGTCGGACTCCTGCGCCAGCAACCGGCCGAGATCGGGCAGCAGCATCCAGGCGCGCTGCTCGTCGATCGCGATCGGTACGGGAACCTCACCCGGCCGGGCCTCCGACAGGCGCTGCAACAACAGCGGCTCGTGCGCGAAGAGCAGCGGCAAGGCGTCGGCGCGGACCGGCCGGATCGTGCTCGAATGCGCGAGCGCCTTGAAGTACACGTCTCCCGTGGCGGTCGGACAGCGCAGTACGTTCGACAGTCCCCACGACCGCACCTGCTCCGGTACTCCGGTCCGCGGGGTGCCCGCCGTCCCGAGCTGCTCATCGATCCACGGCAGCGCCTCGGCGTACCAGCCCGGTCTGGTCCAGGCCGGGGTCACCGGGGAGCCGACCGGCCGGGCGAGCTGCGCCCGGGCGAGTCCGACCAGGGGATGGTCGAAGGACGAGACCCACCGAGCATCGGCAGGAACCGAGCCGACGGCGACCATCAGGTAGGACACCTCGCCGGGGCGGTAGTCGAGGCAGCTCAGCACGCACGCCTCGATCCCCAGTTGCTCTCGCAACGCGCGCACCGGGACCTCGACATCGGGGAACCAGAAGTCGTCCGCGACCGACATCCGGGGAAGCCCAGAAGGCAACACCAGAAGGGTTTCATCGTCCGGACAAACCAGCACGGCCGTGACTCTCACAGCACCTCCCGTCACTCCCCGCAGCGTAGAGGATGAACGTTGGGTAGCCCACTGGTTTCGATGCTGTCATTGGCCCATCCGGTCTATACCTTGGTCCCCGTGCCTGTGTTCGCCGCCTTCAAAGCCCTTGCCACTCGCAATCAACGCCCACTGGAAGTCATCGACACCACCCCTCGCAAGCGCCGGATGCCGGCCGGCCACCGGCAGTGGATCGAGGACTCGATGGGCTGGCTGCTCGAGGAGTTCGGTCCCGACCTCCTGAACCAGCCGATCCTGCAGCCGGCCGACCTGATCCCGGCCGGCTACGACGGCAGCGCCGACGCCGCCCGGGCGCTGTTCGCCCAGGTCTGTGCCCGGATGGCCGTCGACGCCGAGACCATCGACCTGCGGTTCGACCTGAACGAGCTCAGCGAGCAACTCCCTGCCGACCTGCTCGAGCAGGGGCCGACCGACCAGCACCTGCACGAGCTGGTCCAAGGTCAGTTCGGGCTCTGGCGCCGGAGCGCCGACCGCAACCTGATCCGGGTCTCCGCGAGCCTGCTCGAACAACCCGAGGTGCTCGTCGCGGTCCTCGCACACGAGGTCGGCCACGAGGTGCTGCTCGGCTCGGGCCGGCTGGCCACCTACCGGATCGACCAGGAAGCCCTGATCGACCTCTTCGCGGTCTACGCCGGCTTCGGCATCTTCATGGCCAACGCCGCCCACCACTCCATCCCGGACGGCGACGAGGGTCGCCGGGTCGCGCGCTTCTACCTGCGCGAGCACGCCCTGTCCGACTCCCTCGCGTACTACGCGCTGCTGCGCAGCGAGCGGGCGTTGCCGGCCTGGCAGCAGCAGCTCGACTGGTCGGTGCGGATCCGGACCATCTCGCGGCTGCACAAACTCAAGGAAGCGGCCCAAGCCAGTAACTGAACGGTCACCAGCTGCAACCGATCGGCCGCCGGGTGCGTCCGACCAGCATGTTCAGAGCTCTCAGGGCGCGTCTCAAAGGCCAGATGGCCTTGGTGGAGCAACTGAAAGCACCGCTGGAGGAGCTGCCCGGCGGCCAGGACCAGTGGATCCAGGACTCGATGGACTGGTTCATCGAACAGTTCGGCCGCGAGGTGCTGACCCGTCCGATCGCGTTGCCGTCGACCTTCGTACCGGCTGGGTACGACGGGTCGGAGGCTGCGGCGCGCTCGCTGTTCGAGCAGGTTCGCGCGTGGATGGGCGTACCGGAGTGCGGGCTGGGGGTGCGGTTCGATCTGGACGAGACCGCGCCCAAGCACACGATGGCCGGCGCGATCAGGCTGCGGTTCGGGCTGTGGGTGCCTGGCCAGGGTGGGAACACCGTCCACTGCAGCGCGCGGCTGCTCGGCGAGCCGACGGTGCTGGTCGCGAACTTCGCGCACGAGATCGGCCACGAGCTGCTGATCGGCGCCGGCCGGATCAGCAGCAGCCGGCCCGACCAGGAGTCGCTGACCGATCTGCTCGCGGTCTTCCAGGGCTTCGGAATCTTCATCGCCAACGCGTCCTTCGGCACGGTGCCCGGCGGTGAGCGCGCCGCCCGGATGGGGATGTTCTACCTGCGCGAACGCGCGCTGACCGATGCCCTCGCGTACTACGCCCACCTGCGCGGCACCGGCCCGGTCCCGCCCTGGGAGGACGAGCTCGACTGGCCGGTTCGGGTCGGCCTGGGCGCACGGCTGCAGAAGCTCCAGGAAATGAACTCTCCCTGAGGCTCGCCCGCCTTTAGTGTGGACAAGGTGAGCATCACTGCGGCTGAGATTGCCCGGGCAGCGGATCTGCTGCACGACGTGGTCGCGCCGACCCCGCTGGAGTACTCGCGGTGGTTGAGCGATCTCGTCGGCGGCGACGTGTTCCTCAAGTGCGAGAACCTGCAGCGGACCGGGTCGTTCAAGCTACGCGGCGCCTACGTCCGGATGGCGCGGCTGACCAAGAAGGAACGCGCGCTCGGCGTGGTCGCGGCCAGCGCCGGCAACCACGCGCAAGGAGTCGCGCTCGCGGCGCAGCTGCTCGGGATCAAGGCGACCGTGTTCATGCCGCACGGCGCGCCGATCCCGAAGGAGAAGGCGACCCGCGCGTACGGCGCGGAGATCCGGTTCGTCGGCACCTCGATCGACGACTGCCTGACGGCGGCTCGCGCGTTCGAGGCGGAGACCGGCGCGATCCTGATCCACCCGTTCGACCACCGTGACATCGTCGCCGGGCAGGCGACCACCGGGCTGGAGATCGTCGAGCAGTGCCCGCAGGTCCGGACTGTCGTCGTACCGGTCGGGGGTGGCGGCCTGATCGCCGGGATCGCGCTCGCGATGCAGCGCGACATGATGCCGATCGAGGTGGTCGGCGTCCAGGCGAAGGGCGCAGCGGCGTACCCGGCCTCGCTGGACGCGGGCGAGCCGGTGCAGCTGGGCCGGATGGCGACGATGGCCGACGGGATCGCGGTCGGGTTGCCGGGCCAGGTCCCGTTCGCGGCGATCCAGCAGCATGTCAGCGAGGTCCGCGCGGTGGACGAGAACTCGTTGTCGAAGGCACTGTTGCTGATCCTCGAACGGGCCAAGTTGGTGGTCGAACCGGCCGGCGCGGCGGCTGTTGCCGCAGTACTGGACGAGCCGAAGCGGTTCAAGGCGCCGGTCGTCGTGGTCCTGTCGGGTGGCAACATCGACCCGCTGCTGCTGATGCGGGTGATCCGGCACGGTATGGCGGCAGCAGGCCGGTACCTGTCGCTGCGGGTCCGCATCCCCGACACCCCAGGTGGGCTGGCGACCTTGCTGGCCCGGCTCGCCGAGGTGGACGCCAACATCATCGAGGTACTGCACGAACGCATCTCGGAAACGCTCAATCTCGACGAGGTCGAGGTCGCGCTGCAGCTCGAGACCCGGGGTGAGGACCACCGCGAACGGGTATTGGCGGGTCTGAGCACCCATGGGTACACGTACATCTTGAACTGAGGAGTCTCCCGTGAAGGTCGTCGCTTTAGCAGCCACCGCAGCTTTGTTGCTCACGGCAGCCTGTACGCCGGGCTCCGACACCCCGGGTGGCGGCGCGAGCGCGCCGAGCTCGGTGAAGACCGACGCGGCCGCCCTCGGCGACGTCTCGCTGACCGTCTGGGACCAGGAGGTGCGTGGCGGACAGGCGGCGCAGATGGCCGAGCTGAACAAGCAGTTCCAGGCGAAGTACCCGAACATCAAGCTCAAGCGGGTCTCCCGGTCCTTCGACGACCTGAAGACGACGTTGCGGCTGGCGCTGTCCGGCAACGACGCGCCGGACATCGTCCAGGCGAACAACGGGCGCTCGGACATGGGTGAGTTCGTCAAGGCCGGGCAGTTGGTGCCGCTGGACAAGTGGGCCGAGGCCTACAACTGGAAGAGCCGGTACCCGGCGTCGGTGCTGCAGTACTCGCGGTACTCCGCGGACGGCAAGACCTTCGGCGAGGGCGATCTGTACGGCATGCCGCAGGTCGGCGAGGTCGTCGGCATCTACTACAACAAGACCAAGCTCAGCGCGCTCGGGCTGGAGCCGCCGAAGACCTGGGCGGACTTCGAGAACGCGCTCGGCAAGGCCAAGGCGGCGGGGGAGTTGCCGATGCAGTTCGGCAACCTCGACAAGTGGCCGGCCATCCACGTCTTCGGCACGGTGCAGGACAAGAACGTCCCGGCCCAGCAGATCACCACCCTCGCCTTCGGGCGGCCGGGGGCTTCGTGGAAGACGACGGAGAACACGAAGGCCGCCGAGACGTTGGTGTCGTGGGTGGACAAGGGCTACTTCAACCAGGGCTTCAACGGGCAGGGCTACGACCCGGCCTGGCAGGACTTCGGGAAGGGCAAGGGCGTCTTCCTGATCGCCGGCACCTGGTTGCAGGCCGATCTGCAGAAGGCGCTCGGCGACAAGGTCGGCTTCATGCTGCCGCCAGGTGCCTCCGCGGACGAGAAGCCGGTGGTGACCGGTGGCACCGGGCTGCCGTTCGCCGTCACCAACAAGGCGAAGAACCCGGACGCGGCCGCGGCGTACCTCAACTTCATCACCAGCGCCGACGCGATGAAGGTGCTGACCGGCACCGGAAACCTGCCGATCGCCGACACCTCCGCGCAGCAGGCGCCGGCCGGGCTTGCGGCCGACATCTTCGGCGCCTTCGGTACCGCGGTCGGCAAGGAGGGCCTGGTCCCGTACCTCGACTACGCGACGCCGACCATGTATGACACGCTCGGCGCCGCGCTGCAGGACCTGCTGGCCAAGAAGGCGACACCGCAGCAGTTCATCGACAAGCTCGAGGCCGACTACAGCAAGTTCGCCGGCAAGTGAGCTCACCTCCTGGCGAGCCGCGCAAGATCGGCTACCTCTACATCCTGCCGGCGCTGCTCGTCTACGGAGCCTTCCTGCTCTATCCGCTCGGCCGGGCCGTGCACCTGTCGCTGTTCGAGTGGGACGGCATCACGCTCGGGAAGTTCGTTGGCCTGAGCAACTATGCGGATGTCGTGGCTGACGCCGGGTTGCGGGCGGCCTTCGGGCATGCGCTGGTGCTGATCGTCTTCTACTCGGTGCTGCCGGTGGTGATCGGGCTGGGGCTGGCGTCGGTACTGCAGCGGGCGCGGGTGCGTGGGTTGGGGTTCTTCCGGACGGTGGTGTTCCTGCCGCAGGTGGTCGCGATGGTGGTCGTCGCTGTTTCGTGGCGACAGATCTATGCGCCGGACGGGCCGTTGAACGGCGTACTGCGTGCTGTCGGGCTCGACTCGCTGGCTCGGGCGTGGTTGGGGGACTACACGTTCGCCTTGCCAGCGGTCGGGGTGATCGGGACGTGGTTCGAGACCGGGCTGGTGACCGTGTTGCTGCTGGCGGGGATGGCGCGGATTCCGCGGGAGCGGTACGAGGCCGCGCGGCTGGACGGCGCTGGTGCTGTTGCCGAGTTCTTCGCGGTGGTGCTGCCGGCGGTCCGGGGTGAGATCGCGGTCGCGGTGACGTTGACGGTGATCGCGGCGTTGCGGACCTTCGACCTGGTCTACGTGACGACGAGTGGGGGACCGGGTACGTCGACCAGCGTTCCGTCGTACGAGGTGTACCACCGGGCCTTCGAGCTCGGGCAGGTCGGCTCGGCGGCGGCGATCGGGGTGTGCCTGACGGTGCTGATCTTCGTCATCACGCTGGGCGTCAACCGGCTGGCGGACCGGAGTACGGCGTGAGGGCGCCGCTGGCCGAGCGGATCGGCCACTATCTGCTGCTGACCGTCTTCGGGTTGTTCGCGCTCGGGCCGATCGTGACGATCCTGGTCTCGGCGCTCGGACCGGACGACGGCGGCAGCGGATCGAGCGGCCTCGGAAACTTCAGCAAGGCCTGGGAGATCGGGCACTTCGGCGGCTACCTGCGGACCAGTGTGCTGGTCTCGGTCTCCGTCGTGGTGGTCAGCGTGCTGCTGTCGATCCTGAGCGGCTACGCGTTCGGCACGATGCGGTTCCGCGGCGCCGGGGTGCTGTTCTACCTGTTCCTGCTCGGGATCATGATGCCGACCGAGGCGATCATCGTCCCGCTGTACTTCGACCTGCGCACCCTCGGGCTGACCGACACGTTCTGGGCGATCGCGCTGCCGCAGGTCGCCCAATCTGTTGCCTTTGGCACCTTTTGGATGCGGGCCTACTTCCGGTCGTCCAGCCGGGCGCTGGTGGAGGCGGCGCGGCTCGACGGGGCCGGGCACTGGCGGACGTTGTGGGCGGTGCTCGTGCCGCCCGCCCGGCCGGCGCTGGTGACGCTGATCGTGCTGGTCTTCATGTGGACGTGGAACGAGTTCCTGATCCCGCTGGTGATGGCGACCAGCGAGTCGTTGCGGACGGCGCCGTTGGGATTGGCGTTCTTCTCCGGGCAGTACACGTCCGGGTACACGTTGCTCGCGGCCGGCGCCGTGATCGTGGGGATGCCGGTGGTGCTGGTCTACGCGTTCCTGCAGCGCCACTTCATCGCGGGGATGCTGGAGGGCGCAGTACGGGAGTAGATGGAGGGCCTACGGCTCGCAGGTCTTGAGCAGGGGAGCGTGCAGGCGCTCGGCGAGCACGCGGCGCTGGGTCGGCGCGGCCTCGGTCTGCTTGCTGAGGCCCTCGTCGGTGAGCCGGACGTTGATCGCGCGCCGGTCCTCGGTGCACATGTGCCGCTCGACCAGGCCGGCGGTCTCCAGCCGGCCGATCACGCGGGAGAGCGCGCTCTGACTCAGGTGGACCGACTTGGCGATCGTCTGGACCTTCGCGGACTGCTCGGGGAGCTCGGCGAGGCGCTCGAGGACCTCGTACTCGCTCATGCCGAGGCCGTGCTGCTGCAGCTCGCGATCGAGGGCGCAGCTCAGGTCGGCGTGACGAGCCAGCAGCTCGCGCCAGGCGCGGACATCGGCACTGATCTCACCAGCAGCACCGATTTCACCGAGGTCGGCGCTGACCTTCGTCTCGGTCATGAGCGCGACGTTATCATGCATGCGCATTCAATGCAAACGCAATTAATGCCTAGACATTAGATGCAAGTGCATGCAAAGCTCTCTCCTCGTGACACACACACCAACGCACACCACCACCGCACCGGCCGGCCTGACCTGGGACGCGCGCCTCTGGGGCGCCCTCCTCGTGGTCTGCGGCGTGATCTTCCTCGACGGCCTGGACGTCTCCATGGTCGGCATGTCGCTGCCGTCCATCGGCGCCGACCTCGGCGTCTCGCTGTCCTCGCTGCAGTGGGTCGTCACCGGATACGTCCTCGGCTACGGCGGCTTCCTGCTGCTCGGCGGCCGCGCGGCCGACCTGCTCGGCCGCCGCCGCGTCTTCCTGATCGCGCTGGCCGCCTTCGCCGTGGTCTCGATGCTGAGCTCCCTGGCCACCAACCCCGAACTGCTCATCGCCGCGCGGTTCGTGAAGGGCATCGCCGCCGCGTTCACCGCGCCGGCCGCGCTCTCGATCATCACCACCACCTTCCACGAGGGGCCGGATCGCAACCGCGCCCTGAGCATCTTCACCACCTGCGCCGCCAGCGGCTTCTCGATGGGCCTGATCCTCGGCGGCCTGCTGACCGAGGTCGGCTGGCGCTGGACCTTCCTGATGCCCGGCCCGGTCGCGCTGATCGTGCTGCTGTTCGCGATCAAGCTGATCCCGAACAGCCCGCGCGACGAGACCGCCGGCGGGTACGACGTACCGGGTGCCGTCACGGTCACGGCCGGCATGTTGTCGCTGGTCTTCGCCGTCGTCGGCGCCGAAGGGGCCGGCTGGGCGTCGCTGCGGACGATCGGGCTGTTCGTGCTCGCCGCCGTCCTGCTGGCGTCGTTCGTCGCGATCGAACTCAAGACCAGGCACCCGCTGGTCCGGCTCGGCATCTTCCGCCAGGCCAACCTGCGGCGCGCGAACCTCGGCATCATGACGGTCTTCGGCGCGTACGTCGCCTTCCAGTTCATCGGCACGCTCTACCTGCAGAACCTGCTCGGCTGGTCGTCCTTCGAGACCGCGCTCGGCTTCCTGCCGGCCGGCCTGCTGGTCGCCTTCCTGTCGCCGAACGCCGGCAAGGTGGCCGACCGGATCGGCACCGAGCGGATGTTCGCGATCGGGATGGCGCTGTTCGTGGCCGGCTACGCGCTGTTCCTGCGGATCGGGCCGACCTCGGACTACGTCGGCACCATCCTGCCGACCATCGTGCTGATCGGTCTCGGCTTCGCGATCACCTTCCCGGCGCTGAACATGCAGGCCACCAACGGGGTCGACGACAACGAGCAGGGGCTCGCGTCGGGGCTGTTCAACACCTCCAGCCAGGTCGGCGGCGCGATCGTGCTGGCCGTCACCACCGCGGTGATCGGCAGCCAGTCGCACGGCGTCACGGCGCCGAGCGGGATGTTGTCGGCGTACAAGCCGGCGCTGGTGGTCGTCACCGGGATCACCATCCTCGGGTTGCTGATCGGGTTGTCCGGGCTGCGTGGTCTTGGTGCCCGGCGGGCGGCCGAGGCGCGTGAGCTGGCCGAGCTCGAGGCGGTGCAGAAAGAACTGGCGGCGGAGGAGATGACTCCGGTCGCCTGAACCACATATGAAAGGTGCGGGTCACGGGCTACTCCGCCGTGACCCGCACTGTTTTTTGGGGCGGGTTTGGGGTCGCTCAGGGGTCGGGCGGGGGAGTTCGGGGCGATCCCCGATTGGTTTCGACCCGTCCGGGTGCTGGACTGGGGGCATGAGCGATCAGAGCAAGCAGAGCGACTACGACCGTCAGGTCAAAACCATCCTCGACCGAGTCGCCGCCGGCCACCTGTCCGCCGCCGAAGCCGCGACGCTGATCGCTGCCCTTCCCAGCAGCTCGGAAGCGCCCGCTGAGCCTGCTGATTCGGCGCCCTCAGCGTCTGTTTGGGCGGATGCTGTCGATTCCCCGAGCCCGGGTGCTTGGCCGGGCACCAGTTCCGGTGAAACTGCTGGTACTGCGCCGGCGGCGAAGCATGCTGCGAGCAACGGTGAAGGCAGTGTGGTGGACGATGCTGCCGTCGTACCGGAGGCGGTTGCTGCTCCTGAGCCGACGCTTGCTCCTGCGCCTGAGCCGCCGCTCGCTCCTGAGCCGCCTGCACCTGCTCCTCAGTCGACGCCGGCGCCTGCTGCTGAGCCGGTGCTCGAGCAGGAGACGCTGCACAGCGACCTCGTGGTGCCTTCCGGGGTACGCCGGGTGACCATCCGCGCGATCGGCCGCCGCGTGCGCCTGGTCGGCGAGCCTGCCGTCACCGGTGTCGCCGTGGACGGCCCGCACGTGATCAAGCGGGACGGCGACACCCTCGCGATCAACAGCGAAGGCGACATGGGCGTCTCGATCGACGGCCTCAACCTGCTGCGCAACCCGACCGACCTGAAGTCGCACGTCAACGGTCTCGCGAAGGAGTTGTGGATCCGGGTCAACCCGATGCTCCAGGTGGAGATCGAGGTGACCGGTGGCAGCGTCACCGCCGAGCGCCTTCCCGGGCTGTCGAGGGTCCGCGTCACCGCCGGTACTGCGAAGGTCACCGACGTCGACGGCCCGATCGACGTGCTCGTCCAGGCCGGTACGGCGACGCTCGACGCCCAGATCACCAAGGGGCGGTCGCGGGTCAGGGTCGAGTCCGGGTCTGCCAACGTCACGCTGCGCCGCGGCTCCGACGTACGGGTGCACACCGAGGCACAGCTCGGGCGCGTCTCCTGGACCGGCGCGGTCTCCGGCCAGTCCAAGGATGTGGAGATCGGCCGCGGTCGCGCCGCCCTCGACGTCGAGGTGCTGGTGGGAAGCGCGCAAATCACTTCTGACTGACCTCTGGAATTGTCTGGAGGGTTCTGAGCGGGGAGAAGAAGAGCCAGGCGGTGCCGAGCAGGGTGGCGAAGCCGGCTAGCAGGAGAGTGGGGCGGAGGCCGATCGCGGTGGCGGTCAGGCCTCCGAGCAGGCTGCCAATGGGCGCCGCGCCCCAGCTGACGAAGCTCATCGTGGCGCTCACCCGGCCTTGCAGGTCGGGTGGGCAGAGGCGTTGGCGGGTGCTGATCGCCACGATGTAGCTGACGATGATGCAGATCGCGGCCAGCAGCGTCGATCCGACGTACCAGGCGAGTCCCCAACCAGGCGTGGTCAGCCCTTGCAGGGTGAAGGCCACCCCGATCCCCACCGACGCGAGCAGGAGCGCTCGCGCGTCACCCAGCCAGCTGCTCAGCCGCTCGGTGAACCACGAGGCCGCCGGCGCGCCCAGCAACCCGATCATGCTGAGCAGGCCGATCGTGCTGGGCGACAGATGGATCTCCCGGACCAGGAACACGATCATCACCGCCGAACCGGCCGCCTGGAAGAGCATCGTCGTGGTCTGGTTCAGCGCGATCGGCCGCAGCAGGGGATGGCGGAACACGTAGCGCAGGCCCTCGCCGATCTCCCGGCGCAGGTTCGGCCGGTCCGCCGGCGCCGGACGCGGTTCCGGCGTACGGATCGAGCGGAGCCACAACGCCGACCAGAGGAACCCGACCGCGTTGAGCCCGAGAGTGACGGCCGCGCTCAACCACTGGACCAGGAAGCCGCCCGCACCCGCTCCGACGACGGCCGCCACCGAGTGGTTGGCAGCCAGCTTGGCGTTGCCCGGGAGGAGCTGCTCCGTGGCAAGCAGCCGTGGCGGGTAGGAGCTATGGGCTACGTCGAACAGCACGGTCAGGACTCCAGCAGCCGCCAGTACGACGTACAGCTGCGTGAGAGTCAGTACTCCGAACCAGGCGGCCACCGGGATCGAGCCGAACAGCACAGCCCTGCCCACGTCGGCCGCGATCAGCACCGGGAGGCAGCGCACCCGGTCGACCCAGGCACCGGCGAACAGTCCGAGCAGTAGCCAGGCAGCCGTCTCGCAGGTGCGCAGGAGGGAGACCTGCAGCGTGGAGGCGTTCAGGGTGAGGACGGCGAGCAGGGGAGCGGCCATCATGCCGAGGCGGCTGCCGAGCTGGCTCAGCAGGTCCGCGATCCAGAGGCGGCGGAAGTCGGGGTGGCTGAGGATGCCGGGACCGGTCGTCATGCAGCAGACCGTAGAACGCAGACTTGAGCCTTGTCGACTCAATGTCAAGAAAGTTGAGCGTCCTTGGCTCAACTCAGAAAGCCGGTTTAACCGCTCGAAATCTGTCGGCGGGGTCCGCCAGGATGATGATCTGCATCACATCCTGGAAGGAGCGGCTGCGATGGCGGCAATCGAGGCGACCGGCCTCGTCAAGACATTCAAAGCGCGGAAGAACACGGTCCGGGCACTCGACGGGATCGACCTGGAGGTCCCCGAAGGCACCGTGCTCGGGTTGCTGGGGCCGAACGGCGCGGGCAAGACGACCGCCGTCCGGGTGCTCACCACGCTGATGCGGCCGGATGCCGGCAGCGCGCGGGTGCTCGGGCACGACGTGGTGAAGGAGGCCGACACCGTGCGCGGGCTGGTCGGGCTCTCGGGGCAGTACGCGGCGGTCGACGAACTGCTGACCGGCCGGGAGAACCTCTGGATGTTCGGCCGGCTCTACCGGCTCAGCAGCCAGCAGGCCAGCGCGCGGGCCGAGGAGTTGCTCGACATCTTCGACCTGACCGAGGCGGCCGACCGGACGCTGAAGACGTACTCCGGTGGCATGCGGCGCCGGCTCGACCTGGCCGGTTCGCTGATCGCGCATCCCAAGGTGCTGTTCCTCGACGAGCCGACCACCGGGCTCGACCCGCGCAGCCGGCTCGACCTGTGGAAGATCATTCGCGACCGGGTCAGCGAAGGCGTGACGATCCTGCTCACCACGCAGTACCTGGAGGAGGCCGACGAGCTGGCCGACAGCATCGTGGTGGTCGACCACGGTTCGGTGATCGCCCGCGGTACCGCGGACGAGCTCAAGGCGAAGGTCGGCGGCGAGCGGATCGAGGTCGTCCTGCACGACCCGGACGAGACCTACCGGGCGCTCGAGCTGCTGACCGCGGCGCTGGAGATCAGCGATCCGGAGGCGACCACGCTCGACAAGCACAGCAAGCGGGTGACGCTGCCGGCGCCGGGCGGCTCCGAGGCGCTGGTCGGGGTGATCCGCACGCTCGACGGGGCCGGCATCCGGATCGCCGACATCGGGCTGCGCCGGCCGACGCTGGACGACGTGTTCCTCAGCCTGACCGGGCACGCGACCGACAACCCCGACACGGTCACCGACGAGTCCGCCGGACAGGCCGGGCAGAAGGCCGGACAGAAGAAGGTGAAGGCATGAGCACGACCGGTACGCCGGCGAAGGTGAGCCCGTTCGGCCGGGCGCTGTCGGACGCGGGGGTGCTGGCCTGGCGCAGCCTGAAGCGGATCCCGCGGACGCCCGACATGCTGATCTACGCGACCATCCAGCCGATCATGTTCGTGCTGCTGTTCGCGTACGTCTTCGGCAACGCGATCCCGATCCCGGGCTTCCCCGGCGCCCGGGCCTATCGCGAGTTCCTGATGTCCGGGATCTTCGCCCAGACGATGGCGTTCGCGGTCGCCTCGGCGAGTGTCGGGCTGGCCGACGACATGTCGAAGGGCCTGATCGACCGGTTCCGGTCGCTGCCGATGGCGCGGTCCGGGGTGATCGCCGGGCGGGTGATCGGCGATGTCGTGTTCAACGCGTTCGTGATGCTGGTGATGGTGATCTGCGGGTTCATCGTCGGCTGGCGCTGGCACAACGGCTTCGGCAACGCGCTGGCGGCGTTCGCGATCCTGCTGCTGTTCGCCTTCGCCATGCTGTGGGTGGGTGCGCTCATCGGCCTGTCGGTGGGTGGGCCCGAGGTGGCGGCCTCGGCCGGGCTGATCTGGCTGTTCCCGTTGACGTTCCTCTCGAACGCCTTCGTTCCCACGCCCAACCTGCCCAGCGGCCTGCAACCGGTCGCCGAGTGGAACCCGATCTCGTCGATCGTGGCCGCTTGCCGGCATCTCTTCGGCAATCCGAGCCCGTTCGCCAGCCCTGACGGATTTCCCGCCCAGCATCCGGTCTGGCTGTCGCTGATCTGGTGCGCGGTCATCATCGGCGTCTTCGCGCCGCTGGCTGTCAACAAGTACCGGCGGGCGACCGGCCGCTGACCGCCTGGCCACTGGCCGCTGACCCCCGCGGCGAGCTGCCGAGGATCGGCGCGCTGGCCGCTGACTGAAACAACAAAGCACCCCGGGCCCCATCGGTCCCGGGGTGCTTCAGCTGTCGTGGGGGTCAGCCCTTGAACGGCACCGCGGCGACGATCTCCACCGTGACCGGCTTGCCGTTGGGCGCCTCGTAGGTCGCCTTCTCGCCCTTCTTCTTGCCCAGGATCGCCGAGCCGAGCGGGGACTGCGGCGAGTAGACGTCGATGTCCACCGAGGAGTCCAGCGCCAGCAGCTCGCGGGAGCCGAGCAGGAACGTCTCGACGTCGTCGTCACCGGCGAACTTGATCGAGACCTTCATCCCGGGCTCGACCTTGCCGCCGGCCTTCGGGGTCTCACCGACGCGGGCGCGGCGCAGGATGTCCTCGAGCTGCCGGATCCGCGCCTCCATCTTGCCCTGCTCGTCCTTGGCGGCGTGGTAGCCGCCGTTCTCCTTCAGGTCACCCTCGTCGCGGGCGTCGCTGATCCGCTGGGTGATCTCGGTCCGGCCGGCGCCCTTGAGCTCGTCGAGCTCGGACTTCAGCTGGTCGTAGCCATCCTGTGTCAGCCAGACAACGCTGTCCTCATCGATCTTCTGCGTCATTGGGCTGCTCCTTTGTCGATGGGATGGGTGAAAATACAACAGGGCCGCCGTCGTCGACGGCGACCAATCCACCGAGCGTAGCAAGACAGCGCTCAGAACCCCACAGTTCTTCGCCGCCTCAAACACTTGGCAAACGATTACCGCCGCCGCGAAGGCAACCGTTTACCTCGGGCCGAAGTGGGTAGCTCAGTTCGGCCGGTGCGCGTCCGCCGTCGTACAGCCGACCAGGATCACGGCCGTCGCGGCGCGCTGCGTCGTCAGCGTCGTGTCGACCGACTGCTGCCGCGGCGAATCCGCCGCCACCGTGACGGTGATCTCGCCGACGATGGAGAAGTCCGCGGCCTTGGCCTGCACCCGGCACTGGGCTTCGACCGACTTGGTCCGGTCAACCTGGATGGTCGCGGTCGCCGAGGTGGACGAGACGATCTTGTAGCCGAGCAGCCGGGAGGCGACCGGCGGGTTCGCCGAGACGGAGGCGGCCCAGAACAGCCAGACCAACGCGACGAGCGCGAGCACGCCGACGATGCCGAACACCAGCGGTCTGCGGCTGCGCCCGGTCCGTCCGTAGCGGGCATCCAGAGCAGCGCTCCGGCCGTCGGTCCGGACGGCAGATTGTGGGTCGGTCACTGGTTCTCCTCGGGCTTGAAGCACCATTGTCTCTTGTGACCGAAGATCTCCGTCTGCTGCATGTCCATGCTCACCCCGACGACGAGTCCAGCAAGGGCGCCGCGTCGACCGCCCGGTACGTCGCCGACGGCGTCGACGTGATGGTCGCCACCTGTACCGGCGGGGAGCGCGGCTCGATCCTGAACCCGAAGATGGATCGGCCCGACGTGCTGGCCAACATCACCGAGATCCGCCGCCGCGAGATGGACGCGGCCCGCGAGATCCTCGGCATCCGGCAGGAATGGCTCGGCTGGATCGACTCGGGCTTCCCCGAGGGCGACCCGCTGCCGCCGCTGCCGGAGGGCTGCTTCGCCTCGCTCAAGGTGGAGGACGCGGCCGCGCCGCTGGTGAAGCTGATCCGCGAGTTCCGGCCGCAGGTCGTCACGACGTACGACGAGAACGGCGGCTACCCGCACCCCGATCACGTGATGTGCCACCAGATCACGGTGGCGGCGTTCGAGGCGGCCGGCGACCCGGACGCGTACCCGGAGCTCGGTACGCCGTACCAGCCGTTGAAGCTCTACTACCACCACACCTTCCACCGCGAGCGGATGAAGGCGCTGCACGACGCGATGATCGCCCGCGGCCTGGAGTCGCCGTACGCCGACCGGCTGGCGGACTGGAAGCCGGACCCGGAGAACGAGAAGCGGATCACCACCCGGGTCGAGTGCGCCGAGTACTTCGGGCTGCGCGATCGCGCGTTGCTCGCGCACGCCACCCAGATCGACCCGGACGGCGCGTGGTTCGCCGTACCGCTGGAGGTGCACCAGCAGGCGTGGCCGACCGAGGACTACGAACTGGCCCGCACCCTGGTGGAGTCCGAACTGCCGGAGGACGACCTCTTCGCGGGGTTGCGCTGAGGGCGGGATCGGACGGTGAGACACTGGGACGGTGACTCCGATGACCCAGCTTCTGAGCATCAGCCTGCCGACGGCCGAGATCGATCCGAACACGGTGAAGCCCGGCTGGGTGGCGCTGCTGATCGTGCTCGGGCTCGGTGCCGCCACGTTCTTCCTGTGGCGCAACATGGCCAAGCAGCTGAAGCGGATCGATTTCGACCCGGACGCTGGTGCTCGCGACCGAGCACCCTCCGACGTCCCGCCGCCCAGCTCAGCGGCCCCGGTTGGCGCTGCCGGGCCGACGGCGACGGCTGAACCGGCCGAGGCGGCCAAGGCCGACGCGGGCCAGGCCGACGCAGGCAGGGCCGACGTAGGCAGCGCCGACGTGAGCCAGGCCGACAAGTAGCCGCTCGGCAAGTTGATGCCCCAGGCAACGGGTAGCGCCGGGGGATTGCCCAAAGTCACGCTCTGGCAACCGTTTGCGCCGGTCGGGTCACGAGATGGTGTCGTGCGGGGACTCTGTTAGATAGCTCACCTATAGTGTGCGCGTGTCCATCCATGGTGCCGAGGGCGGGAACGCTCTGTGAGCGCGACCCGCGCCGCCCGGCACCGCATGCCCGGCCGTCTGGTCGCGGGTGGTGCGAGTGCTGTCCTGGTCGCGGCGGTGGCGATGGTGATCGCCCTGTTCGCCGCCGACAGCGAACCGCATTCGGGTGACGACGGACTGGCCGGAGTGGGCACCCTCACCGAGTGGCTGCTGCCCCTGTCCCGCCTGCTCTCCACGATGGCGACGGTCGGTTGCGCCGGCGCGCTGCTGGCGGCCGTGGTCCTGCTGCGGACCGACGGCGGTCCGCTCGGTCTGCAGGGCCGGCGTGCGGTCCGCGACGCCAGCAACTCCGCGATCATCTGGGCCGTTGCCGCCTTCGCCGGCGCGGTCCTGACCGCCGCCGTCATGCTCAGCACCCCGGTCGACCTGCTCCGCCTCCGCCTTGACGACGCCCTCGGCGTACCCGAAGTGAAGGCCTTGCTGATCACCGGCATCCTCGTTACTGCGTTGGCGATCGGCGTCCGCCGGGTCGAGACAGCCTCTGCCGCCGGCCTCGGTGTGCTGGTCGCGGTCGCCGCCCTCATCCCACCCGCGGTGACCGCCTTCCCCCGCGACGAGTCGTACGTCGTACTCGCGGGTGCTGCCCTTGTCATCCACGTGATCGCGGCGACCAGCTGGGTCGGCGGCCTGGCCGGTCTGGTCCGCTACGGCCGAGCCAGCCGCGGTGGCCTACCGCTCGTCCTCGAACGCTTCAGCCAGGTCGCGCTCGCGTCCTCCATCGCAGTACTGCTGAGCGGCCTGATCAGCGCGGCCGGCCGCCTCGCCGCGAAGGGCGGCGGCTTCGGCGCGATCCCCGACGTCCTCACCTCAGACGCGTACGGCGGCCTGCTGCTCGCTAAGACCGTCGCGTTCGTCGTGCTCATCATCGGCGGCTGGTTCCACCGCAGGCATGCCATCGGCGACCTCTCCAACCGCGGCCACCGCTTCTGGCAACTGGTCGCCGGCGAACTCATCATCATGGCCATCGCGATAGGCCTCTCGGTAGCGCTGTCCCAGACCACCTAACGTGGGGCCATGGCCTCCAATGAGCTCGGCAAGTCCACTTCTCCCTACCTGAGGCAGCACGCGGACAACCCCGTGCACTGGCGGGAGTGGTCCGCGGAGGTGTTCGCGGAGGCTCGCGAGCGGGACGTGCCGGTGTTCCTGTCGGTCGGGTACTCCGCCTGTCACTGGTGTCACGTGATGGCGCACGAGTCGTTCGAGGACGAGGCGACAGCGGCTTATCTCAACGAGAACTTCGTCTGCGTCAAGGTCGATCGCGAGGAGCGGCCGGATGTGGACGCGATCTACATGCAGGCGACGGTCGCGATGACCGGGCAGGGTGGCTGGCCGATGTCGGTGTTCCTGACGCCGGCGGCGGAGCCGTTCTTCTGCGGGACGTACTTCCCGGCCGAGCCGCGGCACGGGATGGCGACCTTCCGGCAGGTGCTGGAGTCGCTGGTCAACGCTTGGCGGACCAAGCGCGAGGACATCGACAAGGTGGGCCGTTCGGTGGTCGACCAGCTCGGGGCGCGGGCGGCGGTGGTGGACGGCGCGCTGGACGAGGCGACGCTGGCGAAGGCCGTCGACCTGCTGAAGGTGGACTTCGATCCGGTCGACGCCGGGTTCGGGCGGGCGCCGAAGTTCCCGCCGTCGATGGTGCTCGACTTCCTGCTTCGCCATCACCGCAGGACCGGCTCGGCCGAGGCCCTCGCGATGGTCGCCGAGACCTGCGAGCGGATGGCCCGCGGCGGCATGTACGACCAGCTGGCCGGCGGCTTCGCGCGGTACAGCGTCGACGGGCAGTGGGTGATCCCGCACTTCGAGAAGATGCTCTACGACAACGCGCTGCTGCTCGACGTCTACACGCACTGGTGGGCGATCACCGAGGAGCCGCTCGCGCGCCGGATCGCGACCGAGACCGCCGACTTCCTGCTCGCCGAGCTGCGCACCCCCGAGGGCGGCTTCGCCTCCGCGCTCGATGCCGACACCGAGGGTGAAGAAGGCCTGTACTACGTCTGGTCACCCGACGAGATGCGCAGCTTGCTCGGTGATGACGACGCCGCCTGGGTGATCGAGCTCTGCGACATCACCGGCACCTTCGAGCACGGCACGTCCGTCCTCCAGCTCCGTCGCGACCCGGATGACCCGGCTCGCTGGCACCAGATCCAGTCCGTACTGCGAGCAGCTCGCGCGACCCGCACCTACCCGGGCCGCGACGACAAAGTGGTTGCCGCGTGGAACGGTCTCGCGATCACCGCACTTGCGCGCACGGGCGTCGTACTGGGCCGGCCGGAGTACGTCGAGGCAGCGGTCGCCGCGGCCGAATTGGTCCGGCAGGTCCATCTGGACCAGGCCGGAATCCTGCGCCGTACGTCGCGCGACGGCGTGGTCGGCGGCGCGCACGGCGTACTGGAGGACTACGCCGCCTATGCCCAGGCCTGCCTCACGTTGCTGGGGGTCACCGGCAACGAGGCATGGCTCGAGCTGGCCCAAACCCTGCTGGACCGGGTACTCGACCAGTTTGTTGCCGATGGCACCTTCTTCGACACCGCCGGGGACGCCGAGGCGCTGGTCTGGCGGCCTCAGGACGCCACCGACAACGCCAGCCCGGCCGGTGTGTCGCTCGCGGCCGAGGCGTTCAGCACGCTGGCCTCGGTGACCGGATCGGCCCGCTACGAGGCCGCCGCGGAGCAAGCACTGCAGTTGTCCGCGGCAATTGCCGCGCGCGCCCCGCGGTTCGCCGGCCGGGCATTGGCGGTGGCCGAAACAATTGCCACCGGCCCCCTGGAGATCGCCATTGCCGGTGAATCCACGGAGTTGCTCGCGGTGGCGCTGAAGGACGCGCCCTGGGGGACCGCGATCGCCAGTGGTCTGCCTGGGTCAAACGTTCCACTGCTGGCCGGACGGGCCTTGGTGGCAGGCAAGCCGGCCGCCTTCGTGTGTCGGAAGTTCACCTGCCGGTTGCCGGTGGTGTTGCCGGAAGACCTTCGCAGTGAGTTGACGCAGCCGCGTTGACAACCTGCGTCAGTGCGGGTTTTCCCTGCCATTTCGGCAGAATCGCTTGACTCTTTCCCGAACCAGGGACAGAGTCCTCCCTCAGTCGGGTGTAACAGAACTCGCATGTACTGACACACAGTGTCACAAGTGAGCAGTGGCACTGATGCGCCAGAACATCCGGCGTCCCCAATTGAATTGGTCGCTGCGCCCAAACAGCGACCACACCGTGAGGAGATGTTGTCTTGAAACGACTGACATCAGCAGGGGCGGTGGTCATCGTCGCTGCTGCGGGGTTGGCAATGTCGCCCGCAGGAGCCGCCAACCGTACGGCCCCGCTTCCGGCATCCGGCTTCAACCAGCCGGCCGCCGTCCAGGCCGAACAAGCGCTGACCGCGCAGACGGCCGCAGCTCTCGGTTTGGCCGGCGGTGAGGTGCTCAAGGTCCGCGACGTCGTCAAGGACGCGAACGGCACCGAGCACGTGCGGTACGACCGCACCTTCAACGGCCTCAAGGTGGTGGGTGGTGACCTGATCGTCGAGCGCAAGAGCGACGCGATCACCGGCGTCATCTACAACCGCGGCGCCAAGGCGGTCGGGATCTCCTCGACCAAGCCGACGCTGTCGCAGGCCGCGGCCCTGGCCAAGGGCGCGAAGGCGGCCGAGTTCAAGGCCACCAGCAACAAGGGGACGCTGGTCGTCTTCGTCACCCCCGCCAAGACGCCGGTGCTGGCCTACGAGGTCGTCACCTCGGGCATCAAGGCCGACCAGACGCCGTCGGTGCTGCACTCCTTCATCGACGCCAAGACCGGGGTGATCCTGGACTCCGACGACGAGGTCAAGACCGGTACCGGTAACTCGATGTACTCCGGCACCGTCACGATCGGGACGTCCGGCTCGTCCGGCAACTACTCGATGACCGACACCAGCCGTGGTGGCAACTGGACCACGGACCTGAACAACGCCACGTCGGGCAACGGCACCACCTTCACCGACCCGGACGACACCTGGGGCAGCGGCACCACCGCGAACCGCCAGACCGCCGGTGTCGACGCTCACTTCGGCACCCAGCTGACCTGGGACTACTACAAGAACGTCCACGGCCGTAACGGCATCTTCAACAACGGCCAGGGCTCGCGGTCCCGCGTGCACTACGGCAACGCGTACGTGAACGCGTTCTGGGACGGCACCCAGATGACGTACGGCGACGGCTCCGGCAACGCCCGGCCGCTGACCGCCATCGACGTGGCCGGCCACGAGATGAGCCACGGTGTCACCGAGGCGACCGCCAACCTGAACTACTCCGGCGACGCGGGCGGCCTGAACGAGGCCACCTCCGACATCTTCGGCACCGCGGTGGAGTTCTCGGCGAACAACGCGAACGACCCGGGTGACTACCTCATCGGCGAGAAGATCAACATCAACGGCAACGGCACGCCGCTGCGCTACATGGACAAGCCGTCCAAGGACGGTGCCAGCAAGGACTGCTGGACGACCAGCACCGGTGGGCTCGACCCGCACTACTCCTCCGGCCCGCTGAACCACTGGTTCTACCTGGCCTCCGAGGGCACCGGCTCCAAGGTCATCGGCGGCGTCACCCACAGCAGCACCGCCTGCGACGGGGCGACCATCGCCGGTGTCGGCCGCGACGTGGCTGCCAAGGTCTGGTACCAGACCCTGAGCACCAAGCTGACGTCCGGCAGCACCTACAAGGACGCCCGTGAAGGCGCCATCACCGTTGCCAAGACGCTGTACGGCGCCAACTCGGCCCAGTGCCTCGGCATCCAGGCCGCGTTCAACGGCATCACCGTCCCGGCCGGCGCCGCCACCTGTGGCACCGTCGTCCCGCCGACCGGTTCCGAGCGGCTGCTGAACATCGGCTTCGAGTCCGGTGCGGTCAACTGGACCGGCACCGCCGGTGTCGTCACCAACAGCGCCAGCAAGCCGGCTCGTAGCGGCTCCTGGAAGGCCTGGCTCGGCGGCAAGGGCGTCACCGCCACTGCCAACGTCGGCCAGTCCGTCGCCATCCCGGCCGGTGCCAGCTCCGCCCAGCTGTCCTTCTGGCTGCGGATCGACACCAACGAGACCACCACCTCGACGGCGTACGACAAGCTCCAGGTGCAGATCGTGGACGGTTCCACCACGACCACCCTGGCGACGTACTCCAACCTCAACAAGAACACGACCTACACGCAGAAGACCTTCAACGTCGGCGCCTACGCCGGCAAGACGGTCACGGTCAGGTTCCTGGAGAACGAGGACGTCTCGCTGCAGACCAGCTTCGTCGTCGACGACACGTCGCTGATCGGCTAGTCACCACCTGATCTGTCCCGCTGTGAACAGTCCGGGGCGTACGGCCCGCCCGGCCGTGCGCCCCGGCTGCTTTTTGTGAGCCCCTTCTTTGTAAGGCAAAAGGGAGTCCCCATGCTCAAGTCCCCCCTGTACGGCGTACTCGGCACCGCCCTGGTCGCCACCGCCGTCCTCGTCCCCGGCAGCGGCGCCCAGGCCGCCCAGACCGTCGTCTCGCCCGACATCTCGGTCACCAACACCAAGGCGCACCTGGACCAGTTCCAGTCGATCGCCACCGCCAACAGCGGCAACCGGGCGGCCGGCCGGCCCGGGTACCTCGCCTCGGCCAACTGGGTGAAGTCCAAGCTCGACGCGGCCGGCTACACCACCGTGCTGCAGTCGTTCTCCACCTCCGCCGGTACGACGTACAACGTGATCGCGGAGTGGCCGTACGGCGACGCCAACCACGTCGTGATGGCCGGCTCGCACCTGGACAGCGTCAGCTCCGGGCCCGGTATCAACGACAACGGCACCGGCAGTGCGGGAGTCCTGGAGACCGCACTGGCCTACGCCGCCAGCGGCCAGGTCGCCAAGAACAGGCTGCGCTTCGGCTTCTGGGGCGCCGAGGAGCTGGGCCTGCTCGGCTCGAAGTACTACGTCAACAACCTGCCCGCCGCCGAGCGGACCAAGATCGAGCTCTACCTGAACTTCGACATGATCGCCTCGCCGAACCCGGGCTACTTCGTCTACGACGACAACCCGGCCGGCAACGGCGCGCGTGACGACCTCACCACCTACTTCACCGGCAAGAGCATCCAGACCGAGTACATCGACGTCCAGGGCCGCTCCGACCACGCGGCGTTCCGCTCGCTCGGGATCCCGACCGCCGGCACGTTCTCCGGCGCGGAAGGCACCAAGACCTCCGCGCAGGCGACCAAGTGGGGTGGCACGGCGGGTGCGGCGTACGACGCCTGCTACCACCGCTCCTGCGACACCATCAGCAACATCAACCTGACCTCGCTGGACCGCCAGATCGACGCGATCGGTCACATGATCTGGAACTACGCCCAGAAGGACTACGGCCCGGTGACGCCGCCGACCGGCACCAACCTGCTGCAGAACCCCGGCTTCGAGTCGGGCGCGGTGAACTGGACCGGCACCAGCGGCGTGATCACCAACAGCAGCTCGAAGCCTGCCCGGACCGGTAGCTACAAGGCGTGGCTGCAGGGCAACGGCAGCACGAGCACCGAGAACCTCGGTCAGTCGGTGGCCATCCCGGCCTCGTCGACCGCCGCGGCGCTGTCGTTGTGGATCCGGATCGACACCGCCGAGACCACCACCTCGACCGTCTACGACACGGTCAAGGTGCAGGTGGTCGACGGCTCGACGACCACCACGCTGGCGACGTACTCGAACCTGAACAAGTCGACGGCGTACGTGCAGAAGACGCTCAACCTGCTGCCCTACAAGGGCAAGACGGTCACCATCAAGTTCCTCGGCCAGGAGGACTCGTCGCTGCAGACGAGCTTCGTGATCGACGACGTGGCGGCGACCGCCAGCTAGTTACACCGGTTTGCAGAGGTTGCCGGGCTTGGTGGCTTCGGTGAGCAGCGTGCCCACCGGAGTCACCAACGGCTTGAGCTTCGGGTCCTCCAGCCGGGCCAGCCCGGCGCCGGACGAGACCGCGATGATCATGTCGTCGGGGTGCCGGACGCTCGGCTTGGTGACGCCCACCGAGACCCAGTCGACCTGCTTCGCGGCTTCGGTCAGCGTGCCCAGGAAGCCGGTCTCCAGCTTGCAGCGGCTCGGCGGCTTGCCCATCTGGGTGACGTTCACGACGCCGTCGGCGCCGACGACGAGCTGGTCGTTGAACCCCGCGAAACCGCCTGTCCTGCTGACGGTCAAGGGCAGTCCGGCGCCGCCCGGCGTGGCGGTCGGCGTACTGGTGATCGGAGTGCTGGTCGTTGGGGAGGTGGGGCCGGGAACGGACGGGCTGCTGCCCGCCCCGGGATCGGATTCGTCACCACACCCGGTAAGGACCAGGCCGGCGGCGGCTACCAGTACTGCGAACCGAATGCTTCTCATACCCACCTGCATACCCGCCTTCAGGGTGACGGCAGACTTCGTGCATGGGCTGGTACACGAATGTCATCCGCTCGTTAGGGCATCGGCGCTGGTTCGCCGTTGCCGGTCGCACTCTGGTACCCATCGATCGCTGGCTGCAACGGCGCACCGGTGGCCGGGTGACGATCCTCGGCCGTTCGGCCTTGCCCACTTTGCTTCTGACTACTCAGGGTCGCAAATCCGGGCTGCCTCGGACCGTACCGTTGATCTATGCGCCGGACGGCGACAGCTTCGTCGTCACCGCGTCGAACTGGGGGCAGGAGAAGCACCCCGCGTGGTCGGGCAATCTGCTCGCCGCCAGTGCCGCGACGGTCGCCTTGCCGGGTGGCCGGAAGATCGGGGTCCACGCAGTACTGGCTGAAGGCGCGGAGCGGGATCGGGTCTGGCCACTCGTCACCGAGGTCTGGCCCGCTTACGACACGTACGTCGAACGCACCGGCGGCCGGGCGATCCGGGTTTTCGTCCTGACGCCTAGCTGATCTTCGAGACCAGGTCGACCAGGACGCGGGTCAGTCGCACCCGCTGCTCGAAGAGCTCGAGACCGCACTCGGTGGTCTTGCCGAGTTGTTCGAGCGGCAGAGCGGTGAAGGCCGACCGTGCGAGCAGTGAGCCGAGGTAGCCGTACAGCACATCGTCCTCGGACACAGTCATGCCCTCCTCGGCCACGCCGTCCAAGAACGCGGCCAGGATCGCCCGGTGGATCGTCGGCAACTCCTCTGGCGCGAGCTCGCCCGCATGGGCCAGGCCGACCAGCAACTGGCCGAGGTCGAACCCGATCGCCTGGGGACAGTCGAAGCCCCAGTCGATCACGACGAACTCGTCCGGTTTGTCCTTCGGAACCAGCAGGTTCTGCGGACTCGCGTCGCCGTGCTGATACGTCTGCGGCAACCCATCCAGCCGATCCAGTACTACGGGCAGCCGGTCTGCCAGCGCGAGTAGTTCGTCCCGGAGACCGTGGTCGCCGGTCGAGCGGATCGCCTCGGCCAGCAGCGGGTGTTGCCAGGTCTGCTCGTCGGCGAGCATCGGGACGGCAGTGGTCAGCACGCGACCCTGCGCGTAGTACCGCAGCGCGATGCCAGGGGTCTCGACCTCGGGGCGGGGGAGCAGCGGCTCGACCAGGTGCTGCTGCCGCCGGGCGGACAACCGGCCGAGCAGGTTCGCCGCGTGCTCGAACCGCCCGAGTGGCCAGCAGCCCGGTGCCTGGTCGACGTTTTCCATCCACAGCGTCGCGCGGTCGTCGTCGTACTCGTCGAGCCGGTAGATCGTCGGCAGCCGGAGCCCGTCCGGCAGCAGCGTCGCGAGAGTGCCGCGGTGGACCGCGAGCTCGAGCCGCCAGGGCAGGTTGTCGACGAAGTGCTGCCGGAAGGGCTCAGGGATCAGGTGCAGCAACGGCCAGTGCCGCGGGGACTGCAGCTTCTTGACGAAGGCGGACCACTCGACGGTCTCACCCGACGACAGCTCGGCGGTGCCGAGGACGCGAAGCAGCGCCGCCGTGCTCGGGGTACCGATCTCGTAGTCGAAGACCTTGACCCGGGCTGTCCTGGGCACAGCGTCGGGCCGGCCGGTGGCCTCGCGGACCAGCGCGGTGAGGGTTTGCTCGTCAGGCGTGTCCCGGCCGAGATCGGCCAGCCCGGCGCTGACGGTGGTGCTGTTCATGATGGCCCCCCGGCGATCGGTTTCTACTCCGATCATGCGGGAGGATCTTCAGCTGGTCTTCAGATTTACACCGCGTGGTAGGTGGCGATACTGACCGCTACGTAGTGGCAGATGAAGGCGGCCACCGTGCAGGCGTGGAAGATCTCGTGGAAGCCGAACCACCGCGGGGACGGGTTCGGCCGCTTGGTGCCGTAAATGACCGCGCCGATCGAGTAGAGCCCGCCGCCGATCGCGAGCAGGGTGACCACGGCCGCGCCGCCCAGGCGGTAGAAGTCGCCCATCCAGAAGACGGCGACCCAGCCCAGGGCCAGGTAGATCGGGGTGTAGAGCCAGCGCGGCGCACCCACCCAGAAGATCCGGAACAGGATGCCGATCAGGGCACCGCCCCAGGCCAGGCTGAGCAGCAGGATCCGGTCGTTGCCGCGCAGCAGCACCACCCCCAGCGGGGTGTAGGTGCCGGCGATCAGCAGGAAGATGTTGCTGTGGTCGAGCCGGCGCAGGATCGCCTCGCCGGTCGCGCCCCAGTAGAACCGGTGGTAGAGGCCGGAGATCCCGAACAGCATCATCGAGCCCAGCGTGTAGACCGCAGCGGCCCACCGGCCGCTGCTGGTCGGGGCCAGGCAGATCAGCACGATGCCGGCCGCGGTCGCGAGCGGGAAGGTGCCGGTGTGCAGCCAGCCGCGCAGCTTCGGCTTCAGCTTGTCGGCCAGGTGCTGGCCGTGCTCGGGAGAGGCAGCGCCGGTCGGGGTGCCGGTCGCGGATTCGGCCGTCATCGCCATCCTCTCGTACGCGTAGCGGAGACCTACGCAACCGTAACCTACGCAGTCGTAGGTCGAAGGGGCCAGAAGGATGAAATGTAGGCGAGATCACCGGCGGGAACAGCCTCCCCGGAGTGTCCGATGCGCGAACCGGGGGAAAAGTTCGATCACTCTACGAGACCGGGAAACTGGGCTAGCCTCAGAAGTCGGAGAGCTTCTGAGGAGAGCACCTGCTGATGCGGACACCTGGCAAGGCCAAGCTGCGCGATGCGGTTTACGGGCTGTACGAGCGCCGGCTGGCGCGCACCCTGTCGCCGGATCGAATGCCGCGCCACGTCGGGGTGATCATCGACGGGAACCGCCGCTGGGCCCGGGCGGCCGGTGACCCGGTCTCGCGCGGCCACGAGGCCGGCGCCACCAAGATCACCGAGTTCCTGCACTGGTGCGACGAGGTCGGCGTCAAGGTGGTCACCGTCTGGATGCTCTCCACCGACAACCTGACCCGGCCCACCGACGAGCTCGAGCCGCTGCTGCGGATCATCGAGTCGACGGTCGAGGAGCTGACGGCGATCGGCCAGTGGCGGATCCACCCGGTCGGCGCGCTCGACCTGTTGCCCGGCGCCACCGCCGAGGTGCTGAAGGCCGCCGAGACCGCCACCCAGAACGTCGACGGCATGCTGGTCAACGTCGCGGTCGGGTACGGCGGCCGCCGGGAGCTGGCCGATGCCGTCCGGTCGCTGCTGCTCGAAGAGGCCGCCAAGGGCATCTCGATCGAGGAGCTGGCCGAGCGGGTCGACGTCGAGCACATCGCCGAGCACCTCTACACCAAGGGCCAGCCGGATCCGGACCTGGTGATCAGGACGTCTGGGGAGCAGCGGCTGGGCGGCTTCCTGTTGTGGCAGAGCGCGCTGAGCGAGTTCTACTTCTGCGAGGCGCTCTGGCCGGACTTCCGGCACGTCGACTTCCTTCGGGCGATCCGGAGCTATGCGCAGCGGGAGCGTCGCTTCGGGACGTGAGTACTGCGAGCGCAGGCGCCGTCGGGGCACCGCGGCCGCAGCGGCGGCACGTAGTACGGCGGCGGAGGTAGTAGGCGTAGGTGGCGGCACCCAGTGCTGCGCCCCAGACGACCCAGAGGGTGCCGGGCATCGCCAGGCCCCACTCGGAGCCGACGTTGTCGCCGGGCAGCCGGATGTTCATCAGGCCGGCCGGGATCAGCACCACGGCGACGATCGAGGCCGGGATGATCGCCAGCCGGGGCGGCACCGGTTGGCCGGCCTTGAACCAGATCCAGCGGGGGTAGACCTCGCCCCAGCGGTGCACCAGCCCGTGCGTGAGGATGCTGCCGCCGACGCCCAGCAGGGCCATCGCGAGACCTACTTCGAGCATGCCGGGCGTGTGGACCATCATCTGGTGGAACTCGTCGGTGATGCCCAATGGCCAGCCGAAGTACCAAGCGACCCGGGTGAACTCGTAGGGGATGTTGGAGACCACAGCGATCAGCACTGCGCGGCGGCCCCACCTAAGGGCGCCTGCTGGGGTCTGCCAGGCCCTGAGCGGCCTGTGGTCGCGTCCGCAGCTGCTGCAGGCCTGACGGCGCCTTCGGTGATAGCTGACGGCCGTGGCGGCCCACAGGAGGCCGCCGACGAAGATGATCAGGATGTTGATGCGGTGCCAGTAGAGGATCTCGCCGACGCCGCCCTGGGCTCCTGGGACGCCGGTGAAGGCGAAGACCAGCAGCGCGGGGGAGATCGCCAGCATGGCCAGCGGGGTGTAGTCAGGGATCAGCAAGGCCAGTAGGACCGCCATGGCCACGGCGTACGGGAGCAGGTAGCGGGTGGTCCTGAGGGTCATCAGCAAGGCGATCACTGCGCCCAGCAGGCCGAGCACGGCCATCACTGGCGCGACCACGCCGACCGGTGCGCCCTCCAGCACCGAGGCGGTCCGGTGGTCGCCGTCGACCGGCGCGAACGGGTATCCGGCGCCGCCCGTGGACCAGTAGATCCCCAGCACGCCGTAGGTCAGCGACCAGAGGCTGGTGGCGTAACCGAGGGTGTTTTTCAGCATGCTCCCAGCGTGCGGCGGCGGACCGGCGTACCGGCTCCCTCGGTGGGGTGAGCGGCGTCCCCCGATGGACGGAAACACGTAACAAGCCGTTAACTCGGTGGCCGGGCGTGTCGGGCTGCGGGGTTCGCAGGACAGACCTACAGTCCTTAGTGACGGTCGGAGGGGAAGCCGGCTGTTCGGGAGGCCCGATCAGATGAGACTTCATTGCTCGCCGGTAGCCCCATGAGGCGCCGAACGGAGTGCCCGAGACCCACGGTCTCGTCCTCACTGATTTCCGGTTCCGTGCGCCTTGCGGGACGGAGGGGGTCTGCACCAGACCTCCGGGTCCGGACCCGGTCCAACACCTAACCACTGGTGGGCCGGGCGTGGTGCACGCTGCGGTCCGAGAGGACGTGCGACATGGCTGCCACCCACGCCAAGGCGTCAACCCCCTCATCCACGCCGGACCAGCGCACTTTTGTGCTGGACACCTCGGTCCTGCTGTCGGATCCGCACGCGATGGTGCGCTTCGACGAGCACGAGGTCGTCATCCCGGTTGTCGTAGTCACCGAACTGGAGGCCAAACGGCATCACCCCGAGCTCGGCTACTTCGCCCGCACCGCGTTGCGGGTGATGGACGAGCTCAGGATCAAGCACGGACGGTTGGACGCCCCCCTGCCAGTGGGGGAGAAGGGTGGAACACTCCGGGTCGAGCTCAATCACACCGACCCCGAGGGGTTGCCGGCCGGTTTCCGGCTCGGTGACAACGACAGCCGCATCCTCGCGGTGGCCTGCAACTTCCAGGCCGAGGGCCGCAACGTCACCTTGGTCTCCAAGGACCTGCCGATGCGGGTGAAGGCCTCGGCCTGCGGCCTGGACGCCGAGGAGTACCGCGCCGAGCTGGCGCTGGAGTCGTCCGGCTGGACCGGGATGGACGAGCTGGAGGTGCCGACCAGCGACGTCGACAGCCTGTACGAGGACGGCGTGCTGGACATCCCCGAGGGCCGGGACTTCCCCACCCACACCGGGCTGGTGCTGCTGTCCGAGCGCGGCAGCGCGCTCGGCCGGGTGATGCCGGACAAGCGGATCAGGCTGGTCCGCGGCGACCGGGAGGCGTTCGGGCTGCGCGGCCGGTCGGCCGAGCAGCGGGTCGCACTGGATCTGCTGCTGGACCCGGACGTCGGGATCATCTCGCTCGGCGGCCGCGCGGGCACCGGCAAGTCGGCGCTCGCGCTGTGCGCCGGGCTGGAAGCGGTGATGGAGCGCCGGCAGCACAAGAAGGTGGTGGTCTTCCGGCCGCTGTTCGCGGTCGGCGGCCAGGAGCTCGGCTACCTGCCCGGCTCGGAGTCCGAGAAGATGGCGCCCTGGGCGCAGGCGGTGCACGACACGCTCGGCGCGCTGACCAGTGCCGACGTGATCGACGAGGTGATGGACCGCGGCATGCTCGAGGTGATGCCGCTGACCCACATCCGCGGCCGGTCGCTGCACGACGCGTTCGTGATCGTCGACGAGGCCCAGTCGCTGGAGCGCAACGTGCTGCTCACGGTGCTGTCCCGGATCGGCGCGAACTCGCGGGTGGTGCTGACCCACGACGTCGCCCAGCGCGACAACCTGCGGGTCGGCCGGCACGACGGCGTCGTCGCGGTGGTCGAGAAGCTGAAGGGTCACCCACTGTTCGCCCACGTCACGCTGACCCGGTCGGAGCGTTCGCCGATCGCCGCGCTGGTCACCGAAATGCTGGAGGACGTGCAGCTGTAGCAGCCTCTGTAAGACAGAAATAAAGATTTCGCGGTACCCGGTGCGGCCACACGCCATGTGGCCGCACCGTTCATTGTGACGTTGTTGTGATCACGCTCTGATTAGGCCAGAGTATGTTCCTGTTGCAGCCGACGGGGGTCGGGTAACTCGGAAGGACAGATGAAAGCGAAGCGTTCCGTCGCGATCCTCGCAGTCAGCGGGATCGTCGTCGTCTCGGTAGTCGCAGGTCTCGACCTCTTCAACTCCCCTGGCAGCAACGCCGCGTCCGACCCGGTCTCCGGCCGGGCCGAGATGGCCGTGCTGAACAGCGAGCGCGCGCAGGCGGCCAAGTCGCCGAAGCCGAAGCCGAAGACGGCGGCCGAGCAGGCCCAGGAAGTGATCCAGCTCCGCAACCAGATCGAGGCCGTCGACGCCGAGCGCAAGGCCGCGCAGGACGCGTCCGATCTGCGGCAGAAGGCGAAGAACACCGCCCTGGCCCGCTACAAGGCGCTGCAGAAGACCGAGCGGAGCTCCCGCGAGGAGCGCGCCAGCCGCGACGCCGAGCGGAAGAAGTTCGAGGGCACCCCCAAGCAGATCGCCAAGAACCTGCTCGGCGACCACGGCTGGGGAGCCAGTCAGTTCAGCTGCCTGGAGAGCCTGTGGAACAAGGAGTCCCGTTGGCGGGTCGACGCGGACAACCCGTCGTCCAGCGCCTACGGCATCCCGCAGGCGCTGCCGGGCAACCGGATGGCGGCGTACGGCAAGGACTGGCGGACCAACCCGGTCGTCCAGATCCAGTGGGGTCTGGACTACATCGAGAACCGGCACGGCTCGCCGTGCGGCGCCTGGTCGCACTCCAAGGCCAAGGGCTGGTACTGACGACCGTTGAGCGAGCTGGCGAGGGCGGTCAGCGAGCGGGGTGAGCTCCTACTGCGACGCCGCGATGACGGGGCCGTCGAGCTGCGGGTCAACGGCGTGTTCGTGATGGACGACGTGGAGACGTCGAGTGAGGAACTGCTCGCGTCGGCCGCCCTTGATCTCGTACCGCGGCCGCGGCGGGTGCTGGTGGGCGGGCTCGGGCTCGGCTACACCGTCCGGGCGCTGCTCGCCGACGAGCGGGTGGAGTCGGTGCTGGTCGCGGAGATCGAGCCGGCGGTGGTGCGGTGGATGAAGGACGGGCTGGTGCCGTCGGTGCTCGGGGATCCTCGGGTGCACGTCACGATCGGCGACGTGCGCGACGTCGTACTGGGTCAGGAGGCGGGCAGCCTGGACGGGTTGCTGCTGGATGTGGACAACGGGCCGGACTTCCTTGTCTACAACGATAATTCGTTGATCTATCAGACAGATTTCCTGGCCGAGTGCCGGCGGCGGCTCGCCGCGGGCGGCGTACTGACGGTGTGGTCGTCGTCAGCCTCGGCCGCGCTGGAGTCGGCGATCCGCGGGGCGTTCGGGGCATGCGCCGTCCGGCCCGTTCCCGTGCGACTGCAGGGACGGGCCGAGACGTACTACGTCTATCAGGGCAGCGTCTCTCAGGGCAGTTCGTAGTCCACCGTCAGGCGCGGGCCCTGGTCGTCGTGCTCGTAGACGACCGTTCCGGTGAGACCGGCCAGGTCGCCGTCGGCCGCGACGATCTTGCCGGGCGACGAGGTCTGGTCGGCGCTCGCGCCGTGCACGATCACGAAGGTGCCCGCGCGGCCGGCCAGCGTGCCGGAGAAGCGCTCGACCGCCGTGTACGCCGCGGGGCCCTGGCCGGTGCCGACCATCAGCAGCTCGGCGGAGCTGGTGCCTTCGAGACCGGCGCCTTGCTCGGCCAGGTCCGCGCCTTCCAGCTTGGAGCCGGTGAAGGTCTTGCCGACAGCGGCGCGGCCCAGGGTGAGATCGCCTGACTCGTCATAGGTCGACTGGTCCCATTTGGTGATCTCGAAAGCCTGCGTGAAGCGCATGGGTGTCCCCTCGTGTGGTGTTGTCCACAACGGTTCTATCAGTCCCGGCGGACAGTGCGGATCGACGTACTCTGCAGGTATGGGAGACAACGTGGAATTCAGGATCGAGCACGACACGATGGGCGAGGTGTCGGTGCCGCGGGACGCGCTGTGGCGCGCCCAGACCCAGCGCGCGGTGGAGAACTTCCCGATCTCCGGCCAACCGCTGGCGCCGGCCCTCGTCCACGCGCTGGCTCAGATCAAGGCCTCGGCCGCGGTGGTGAACGCCGAGCTCGGGGTGCTGGACCAGAAGCTTGCCGACGGCATCGTCGCGGCCGCCGACCGGGTCAGCGCGGGCGAGTTCGACGCGGAGTTCCCGATCGACGTGTTCCAGACCGGCTCGGGCACCTCGACGAACATGAACGTGAACGAGGTGCTTGCTACTCTCGCGACCCGAGCGCTGGACGCCGAGGTGCACCCGAACGATCACGTCAACGCGAGCCAGTCGAGCAACGACACCTTCCCGTCGGCGATCCACGTCGCCGCGACGTCCGGTGTCGTGCAGGACCTGTTGCCGGCGCTGGAGCACCTGGTGCAATCGCTGTCGGCGAAGGGCACTGAGTTCGCCACTGTGGTGAAGTCGGGGCGCACGCATCTGATGGACGCGACGCCGGTGACGTTGGGGCAAGAGTTCAACGGGTACGCAGCGCAGATCAGCCGGGGTGCCGATCGGGTGCGCGCGACGCTGCCGCGGGTGACCGAGCTGCCGTTGGGCGGGACGGCGGTGGGGACGGGGATCAACACGCCGCCCGGCTTCGCGGGCAAGGTGATCACCGAGCTGAACCGGCGGACCGGGTTGGAGCTGAGCGAGGCGGCGGATCACTTCGAGGCGCAAGGCGCCCGCGATGCCCTGGTGGAGCTGTCGGGGCAGCTGAAGACGATCGCGGTCAGCCTGACGAAGATCTGCAACGACCTGCGCTGGATGGGCTCGGGGCCGCGCGCCGGGCTGGGCGAGATCGCCCTGCCCGACCTGCAACCGGGGTCGAGCATCATGCCGGGCAAGGTGAACCCGGTGATCTGCGAGGCGACCCTGATGGTGGCCGCGCAGGTGATCGGCAACGACACCACCATCACGGTGGCCGGCGCCGGCGGCAACTTCGAGCTGAACGTGATGCTTCCGGTGATCGCCCGCAACCTGCTGGAGTCGATCCAGCTGCTCGGCAACGCGTCCCGGCTGCTCGCCGACCGCTGCGTCGACGGCATCACCGCGAACGTCGAGCACGCCCGCGCGCTGGCCGAGTCGTCGCCGTCGATCGTCACCCCGCTGAACAAGTACATCGGCTACGAGAACGCCGCCAAGGTGGCGAAGAGCGCGCTCAAGCAGGGCAAGTCGATCCGCGAGGTCGTGATCGAGAACGGCCACGTCAGCCAGGGCGACCTGACCGAGGAGCAGCTCGACGCGGCCCTCGACCTGCTGTCGATGACCCGTCCGGCGGCCCCGGCTGATCCGGCCGCGTCGGCGGACTCGTGACGGCCGACGCGACGACCGGGCTGGCCGTGCACTGGGAGCCCGGGACGACCATCGAGTGGATCTACGAAGGTGCGGGGCAGTTCAGCGAGTTCCCGAACGTGCGGCCGATGACCGTGGTCCGCGACGACGAGGACGGCCTGGTCGCCTGGCTCGCGCCCGGTACTCCGCTGATCAAACCCGTGCTGGTCGACGGTCGCGAGACCCGGCACGCCGGCCCGCAAGGGATGCACACCGAGGACCGGGTGCTCAAGCTCGACATCTGGCACGGCACCGGCATCCTCAAGGTCGCCCCGACCGGCAAGCCCTGGTCGATCTGGCACTTCTGGGCCGCCGACGAGACCTTCCTCGGCTGGTACGTGAACCTCGAGTCCGAGCACCGCCGCGACATCGAGGCCCGCCGCACCAGCTCGATGGACTACGTCCTGGACCTGTGGATCCACCCGGACCGCCGCATCGACTGGAAAGACGAGGACGAACTGGAAGGCGCCGTCGCGACCGGCCGCTTCACCCAGGCAGAGGCCGACCGGATCATCGCCGACGCGCACACCGCAGTACGCGAGATCGAGGCCTGGGGCTCGCCCTTCACCGACAACTGGAAGGACTGGCGTCCGGACCCGCACCTCCGCTTGCCGGAAGCCCCTACCGGCTACGCCGTCGCTCACATCGCGGAGGAGCTCCTTGGCTGATATTCGCTGAGCTCTGCCCAAGCCCGGAGCCTCTTGCCCTGACCAGACCGAGAGGTTCTGGCTTGGTCATGGGCGGAAGCTTCCAGCCAGGCAGCGCCGAGAGGTTCTGGCTTGGCGGGCCTGGGAGCTTCTAGCCTGGGGTGATGGCGATGATGGACACCGGGTGCCGGGGGTTGCTGATCAACGGCGGCGGGGGAGCCGGCAAAACGGCTACCGGACAGGCGATCGGCAGGATCCTCACCGGCCGGTCGCTCCCGACCGCGGTGATCGACCTGGACACGCTCTCGCAGTACGGGCCGACGCCGCCACACCAGCCCGGCTTCCACGACCGCCTACGCGTGCAGAACCTCACCAAGGTCTGGGCGACCTACCGCGCCGCCGGCGCCCGCTTCGTGGTCGTCAGCGGCGTGATCGGCACCACCGAGCTCCGCCAGGCCTTCGCCGGTTGTCTGACCGGCTGCGACGTGCAAATGGTCAGGCTGGTCACCTCGCCCGAGCTGGTCGAGAGCCGCACCCGAGGTCTCACCCGAGGACCGGACTGGGATCTCCGGCAAGCCCTGGCGGAGTACGACGAACTCCCGCGGATCGAGGACTTCGCCGTACCGAACGATCGCCCGCTCCCACAGGTGGCCACCGAGATCCTGCTGGCCGCAGGCTGGATCACCAACCCGTGAGCGACTTGTCAGTTAGCCGGAAAAGGCCAGACCGTGGTCCTGCAGTGCGGCTTCGAGGATGCGGACGGCTCTGGGTCCTACGCCGTGCATCGCCAACAGGTCAGCACGGGTAAGTGTGGCGACCTGGGCGAGGGTGGTGATCCCGGCCAGCAGCAAGGCGCTGTTGGCCGGGCGGCCGATCGGTGGCAGGTCGCCGATCTGGGCGGGGGTGTCGCGGGTGCTCATCGCAGTACCGGCTGTGGGTCAGCTGCGGGGGCGGGTGGTGAGGGGGACCGGCTTGCGGGTGTCGGTGAAGAAGTCGTTGCCCTTGTCGTCGACCACGACGAAGGCGGGGAAGTCCTCGACCTCGATCTTCCAGACGGCCTCCATCCCCAGTTCGGCGTACTCGATCACGTCGACGGACTTGATGCAGTCCTGGGCGAGGCGGGCCGCGGGGCCGCCGATCGAGCCGAGGTAGAAGCCGCCGTGTTCCTTGCAGGCGGCCGTCACCTTGGCCGAGCGGTTGCCCTTGGCAAGCATTACGAAGGAGCCGCCGGCCGCCTGGAACTGGTCGACGTACGCATCCATCCGGCCGGCCGTGGTCGGGCCGAAGGAGCCTGACGCGTAGCCCTCGGGCGTCTTGGCGGGGCCGGCGTAGTACACGGCGTGGTCCTTCAGGTACTGCGGCATCGGCTCGCCGGCGTCGAGGCGCTCCTTGATCTTGGCGTGCGCGATGTCGCGCGCCACCACCAGCGGGCCGCTCAGCGACAGCCGCGTCTTGACCGGCAGCTTCGACAGCTCGGTGCGGATCTCCGCCATCGGCCGGTTCAGGTCGATCCGGACCACCTCGGCGTCATCCGACAAATGCTCGTCGGTGGTGTCCGGCAGGAATCGGGCCGGGTCGCGCTCGAGCTGCTCCAGGAAGACCCCCTCCGGGGTGATCTTGGCCAGCGCCTGCCGGTCCGCCGAGCAGGACACCGCGATCGCGACCGGGCAGGACGCGCCGTGCCGCGGCAGCCGGATCACCCGGACGTCGTGGCAGAAGTACTTGCCGCCGAACTGCGCGCCGATGCCGAAGTCCTGGGTCAGCTGGAAGACCTTCTCCTCCAGTTCCACGTCGCGGAACCCGTTGCCCAGCGGCGATCCCGTCGTCGGCAACGCGTCCAGGTAGTGCGCCGACGCGTACTTCGCCGTCTTCAGCGCGTACTCCGCGGACGTCCCGCCGACCACGATCGCCAGGTGGTACGGCGGGCAGGCCGCGGTCCCGAGCGAGCGGATCTTCTCGTCCAGGAACTTCATCATCCCGTCCGGGTTCAGCACCGCCTTGGTCTCCTGGAACAGGAACGACTTGTTCGCCGAGCCGCCGCCCTTGGCCATGAACAGGAACTTGTACGCCGGATCCGCCGCGGCCGAGCCAGGCGTCGAGTACAGCTCGATCTGGGCCGGCAGGTTGGAGCCGGTGTTCTTCTCGTCCCACATCGTCAGCGGCGCCATCTGCGAGTAGCGCAGGTTGAGCTTGGTGTACGCGTCGTACACGCCCCGGCTGATCCACTCCTCGTCGACCGCGCCGGTCAGCACGCCCTCGGACTTCTTGCCCATCACGATCGCCGTACCGGTGTCCTGGCACATCGGCAGCACGCCGCCGGCCGAGATGTTCGCGTTCTTCAGCAGGTCGAGCGCGACGAACCGGTCGTTCCCGGACGCCTCCGGGTCGTCGATGATGCGGCGCAGTTGCGTGAGGTGCGCAGTACGGAGGTAGTGCGAGATGTCGTGCATCGCCTCGGCGGTGAGCTGCTGCAGCACCTCGGGCTCCACCTGCAGGAAGGTGCGCCCACCCGCGGTGAACGTGCTCACTCCCTCGGTGGTGAGGAGCCGGTACTCCGTGGCGTCGGCGCCCAGCGGGAGCAGTTCGGAGTAGTTGAAGTCGGCGGACACCGGGCGTACCTCCAGGCGAGTGGTCTCAGAACCCCACCAGCCTAGTTCCGTCTCCCTGACGCCGCCTCGCCCGGGTGCGTGCCGACCTCAGGGAGGATCCGGGGTTATTCCTTATCGGCGGTTGGCCGGGTCCGGACGTAGAGTTTTGGTGTGGCCCAAGACGACGTACCGCAGCCGAACCGCCCGCAGGACACGCCGCGCCCGGACAGCAGTCCCGCGCCGGCCGCCCAGCCGACCGGCGACGAGCTGGCGCTGCGCAGACGGGTGTCGGACTACGAGCGCGAACAGGTCGCCGACGTACTGCGCGACGCCGCGGGCGAGGGCCGGCTCAGCTACACCGAGCTGGAGGACCGGCTGGAGACGCTGTACTCCGCCAAGACCTACGGCGAGCTGGTCGAGATCGCCGCCGACCTCCCGAACGGCCCGACCGCGCCGAGCGCCGCAGCCGGCCTGCCGCCGCAGCACCAGCCGGGTCCGGGCATGACGGTGCACGCGCCGACGCCGGTCATCAACGTCTTCCTGTCCGACCAGAAGCGTCTCGGCGCCTGGGTCGCGCCGCAACGCCAGGAGGTCAACGCGGTCCTCGGCGACGTAACGCTGGACTACACCGAGGCGCACGTCCCGTACGACGAGATCTACATCGACGTGAAGTCGATCCTCGCCGACGTGAAGATCCGGGTCCCGCAGAACGCGATCGTGCACCTGGACAGCAACCCGATCCTCGGCTCGGTCTCCGAACAGAACGGGATCGGCGGCGCCGTCGACGCGACCGGCGCCCCGGTCAAGGTCTTCCACATCCGCGGCACCGCGATCCTCGGCGAGATCAAGGTCAAACGAGGCCCCCGTCTCAGCAAACGCCTCGGCCTCAGCTGAGCTCTCAGCCTGCGTGGAGTTGCCGTACCCGGGTCTGCTCCAGCCACCTCAGGAAGGCATCCAGGTCCTTCACATTGTTGTCCCGGATGGTGACCGGCGATGCACTCGGATCGATCGGCACCAGCACCACCTCCCGGCTGATCGACTGCCGAGCCCGTACGACGATGGTGGACACCTCCCGCCACCCGATCCGCCGAGCACCCCGACCGGCGCTGACCCCTTCGGAGTCGACCACCACCATCGGCCGCCCGGTGATCAACTGCCAAACGCTGAACCCGGCAACCCCGACAAGCGCCGCCCCGGCCGCCGCACCGAGCACGTTCCACTCGATCGCACCCCAGCTCCCGCCCGCCCGCTGATAGGTGACGAACAGCGCCACCGCCCCGACCACTACCGTAATCGACAACTGGAACACCACCCCACGCCACCGCTGCGGGAACACCACCTGCCCCGTCCGCCGGAACTCCGCATCCCAGACCTCCGGCCCCGCCTCACCCATCCCAGCCATGCGTTCCCCCACATCCCAGGCAATCGCACAACTGTAGATGCCGGGGAGGCCGCCTGGCGGTGCGCGGCGACCTACGCGTCGGTAGGCCGGGGCTGGTTGGTGTGGAGGGTGCGGAGCCAGGTGGCGAGGTCAGCCAGTTCGAGGACGTTGTCCTGGGAGATGCCGAAGGGGGACAGGCGGTGGCGGTCGATCGGCTGGATCTGGATGGTGCGGCCGCCCGGGGGACCGGAAGGGTCGTCGATGCGGGCGATCTGGTGCCATGCGTAGCCGTGTTTGCCGTTCTTGCCGACGCGGATGCCGGCCTGGTCGACGGTGACCATCGGGCGGCGGGTGATGAGTTGCCAGGCGGTCATCGCGACGATGAAGGCGAAGGCCGCGAGCGACGTCACCCGTAGTACGCCGAACAGGCCGTCCATCTCGTCGTCGCGGATGTGGGCGATGAGCGACCAGAGCGAGTTGCCCAGCAGGACGGCGCCGATGGCGGCGCGGATCCACAGCCGCTTGCGGCGTTGGGGGAACACCACCTGGCCGGACGACTCGAGCTCGGCCGACCAGGCGTCCGCGGTGCTCACGGATCAGCCCCAGGTCGCGGTGTGCTCGGCAGCGGTGGGCGGGTCGGCGCCGTGCCGGGTGCAGGTGATGGCGGCGGCCTTGACCGCGTAGTCGACGACATCGCGCAGGGCTTGCTCGTCCAGCCCGGCAAGCCGTACCGCGCCCAGCAACCCGCGTGCCTGCAGGCCCGCGATGAGTGCGGACATGAACGAGTCACCGGCGCCGACCGTGTCGATCACCTTGATCGCCGGCGCGGTCACCTCGACGCGTGCGTCCCGGCTGACGCCGATCGCGCCTTCGCCACCACGGGTGATGACCACGCACTTGGTCCGCTCGACAGTGAGCAGTTCGGCCGCGATGTCGTCCGGCGACAACCCGGGCCGCAGGAACTCACAGTCCTCGTCGCTCAGCTTCACCAGGTCGGCGGACGCCGCAAGCTCCCGTACTGCGGCCCAGGTGCTGACCGGGTCGGGGGTGATCGTCGGGCGCGCGTTCGGGTCGAGGGTCACCGTGACGGGCTGATCGGCGAGCGACGCGAGGAAGGTCCGAATCGCAGCGGCGCCCGGCTCGAGCACGGTGGCGATCGAACCGGTGTGTACTGCGGGGCTGCCGCGTCGCAGCGAGAGCTTCGGCGGCTCCCAGGTGATGTCGAACTGGTACGACGCAACGCCGGCGGCGTCGAGCGTGGCGGTCGCAGTACTGGTCCGGAAGCTCGGGTCGACCGAACCGGGCGACAGCTGGACGCCGTTGCCGAACAGGTGCGCGCCGAGCTGGTCGCCGTACGGGTCGGTGCCGAAGCGGGTGACGAGTTCGGTCGGCAGGCCGAGCCGGGCCAGACCGACCGCGACGTTGGCCGGCGAGCCGCCAGGAGTCGCCTTGCTGCCGTTCTTCCCGTTCCGGCCTGAGCCTGAGCCCGCGCCAGAGCCTGAGCCCGCGCCGCCGTTGCCGGTGCCGCTGGAGACGATGTCCACGAGCGCCTCGCCGATCACGAGGACGGGTGCGGTCATCGGGCGTGCTCGAAGTCGATCGCGGAGTACGCGCGCAGCTTGGACAGCTGGTGCTCGCTCTCGATACTGCGGATCGTGCCGCTGCGCGAGCGCATCACCAGCGAGTGGGTACGGGCGATCGAGCTGCGGTAGCGGACGCCGCGGAGCAGCTCGCCGTCGGTGATGCCGGTCGCGACGAAGAAGCAGTCGTCCCCGCTGACCAGGTCGTCGGTGGACAGCACCCGGTCGAGGTCGTGACCGGCGTCGATCGCCTTCTGCCGCTCGTCGTCGTCCTTCGGCCAGAGCCGGCCCTGGATCATGCCGCCCATGCACTTCATCGCGCAGGCCGCGATGATGCCCTCCGGCGTACCGCCGATGCCGATCAGCATGTCCAGGCCGGTGTCCGGCCGGGCCGCCTCGACCGCGCCGGCCACGTCGCCGTCGCTGATGAACTTGATCCGCGCGCCGGTGGCCCGGATCTGCGCGGCCAGGTCGTCGTGCCGCGGCCGGTCGAGCAGTACGACGGTGACGTCGTCGACCGACGAGCCCTTCGCCTTGGCGACCAGCCGGATGTTCTCGGCGACGGGCAGCCGGATGTCGACCACGTCGGCGGCCTCGGGGCCGACCACGAGCTTCTCCATGTAGAACACGGCGGACGGGTCGTACATGGTGTTGCGCGGCGCCACCGCCATCACGGCGATGCCGTTGGCCATCCCCTTGGCGACCAGCGTCGTACCGTCGACCGGGTCGACCGCGACGTCGCACTCGGGGCCGTCGCCGGAGCCGACCCGCTCGCCGTTGTAGAGCATCGGGGCGTTGTCCTTCTCGCCCTCGCCGATCACCACCACGCCGTTCATGCCGACGGTGCCGATCAGGGTGCGCATCGCGTTCACGGCCGCGCCGTCGGCGCCGTTCTTGTCGCCCCGGCCGACCCACCGTCCTGCCGCCATCGCGGCTGCCTCGGTGACCCGGACCAGCTCCAGGGCCAGGTTGCGGTCGGGGGCGTGCTCGTCGACCTCGAGATGGGCAGGGGGAGTGGACGGGTCGTTCATGCCACGGATCGTAGCCAACGACCGGTGTCGGACAGTTGGCGGTCTCGGGGGACACTGGTCACATGAGCTCGACGAGTGAGGGGCCGACGACGGAGCTGACGGCCGAGCAGAAGCGGGTCGCGGCCGAGCGGGCCCAGGACCGCGCCGAGGCGCTGGCCTACCGTGCGCAGAACAAGATCGACCGGGCCAAGGCACGCACCCTGACCAACATGGTCTGGGCGCTGCTGGCCTGTTTCATCGTGGTCGCGTTCCTGATGGTGGTCACCTGGCGGCCGAAGTCGGAGAAGGTCCGCGCGGTCGAGTACACCGCGCAGCTCGAGGACGCCCGCAAGGCCGCCTCCTGGATCCGCGGGCCGGAGCCGATGCCGGCCGGCTGGACGGCCACCAGTGTGCAATTCCGCGCACCCCAGCAAAGCCCGATCACCTGGCATCTGGGAATTGTCACCGACCAGAAGAAATATGTCGGGCTGGAGCAGTCCAACGTGACGAGCCGGGGATTTCAGGCCGACGAACTCGGCAAGACCGCCGACGACGGCACCTCGACCGTGGCAGGCGTGGTCTGGCAGCGTAAAACCCTGCTGGACCGGGACAACGAACACGCCCTGGTGTTGATCGGCTCCGGGGTCACCACGATCGTCACCGGAAATGCCGGATATCAGGCGCTTGAAACGTTTGCTGCGACCCTGCGCTGAATTCCGGAAACTTATTCAGCCGTTGACACGGTGACTCCCCGCACGTTCCAATCGACAGATTGGCCACGACGAGGGAGCCTGAGATGAATCGCGTCATCAGCGGGCTCGGGGATTGATGCGGCGTGTTCGTCACCGGACTGGTGCTGGCCGCTGAAGGGTCGCCGCAACTCGGCGTACCCCGGCAGTTGCTCGCCTATCAGGGCGACACCCTGCTGGGCGCTTCGCTGGAGATCGCGCGCGACTGCGGCTTCGACCAGCTGATCGTGACGCTCGGGACGGCCTCCGAGCAGGTCCGCGAACGCGTTGACCTGGACGGCGCGCGGGTGGTCGAGTCGCCGCACGCCGACACCGGGAGCTCGTCGATCGTGCCTGCGCTGGACGTGGTCGATCGGCGTACGGACGGCATTGTGGTGATGCTCGGGGACCAGCCGGGAGTGACATCGGCCACTGTCTGGTCGCTCGTCGCGGAGGTCGCCGGGCCGTCGACGCCGATCGGGGTGAGCCGCTACGAGAACGGCCGGGGCAACCCGTGCTGGTTCGGGCGGGAGCTGTTCGGCGAGCTGCGGCAGTTGCGGCACGACCAGGACATCTGGGGTGTGATCGACACCGGCCGGCATCCGGTCACCGATGTAGATGCCGTGGGCAACGTTCCGCTGCGGGTGGAGAGCTGGGGCGACTACGAGTCCCTGGTCGCGCAACCCAACGCTGTCGATGTCGAGACCCCGGTCGTCCCGCCGGCCTCGGTTCCCACCCGAGGCCGGATCACCCGCCGCAGCTTCCGCCGCCGCCGGGTCTAGGACTCCGGCTTCACCTGACCGAAGACCTCGGACGCCGCGGCGTCCAGGGCCGCGCGTACGGCGTCGTTCCATTCGCTCTGTTGCGCCAGGCGCTCGAGCAATTCGCCTTTCAGTCGCCACGGGACCGGCCCGGAGATGTCGAGCAAGCGCCGCAGTCGCTGGTCCGGCGCGTCGGTAACCAACTTTCGCCAGCAGTCCTCCACCTCAGCAGCCGACTCCAGCGGGCCACACCACAGCCAGTACGCCATCGGTCTGGCCAGCCGATCGTCCGGATCGTCGAGCAGCGACCGGACCTCCGTCCAGAACGCCTCGTCGTGCGGCTCGAACCCGACGTACATCAGGACGGCGAAGCACGGCATCGCGCGGTAGAGCTCGAAGCCGAGCGCGGCGTCGCCGGCGAACAGGTCGGACAGCTCATGCGGTACGTCGGCCTGGTCGGCCGGCCAGTCGTCGCCTCGGCCCCGGCCGCTCGTCGATGCGGTCGCCCAGGCGGTCTCGCAGGTCCGCCGGAACAGTTCCGCGTCGACGTGAGCGGTGAGCTCTTCGATCGTCACCGGTCACACGATCCACCAGGGTGGGTTCACTCTCCGCCGACGAGCCGGAGGCCGACCACGCCCGCGACGATCAGGGCGATGCAGGCGACTCTTGGAGCTGTGACTGGTTCACCGAAGAAGATGATGCCGAGGGTGACGACGCCGAGTGAGCCGAGACCGGTCCAGACGGCGTACGCGGTACCGACCGGAAGTCGGTCGAGGGTCTTGGCCAGCAGTACGACGGAGATCACGCCGAAGACGAGTACGCCGGCCGTCGGCCAGAACCGGCTGAACCCGTCGCTCGGTTTGAGGCTGAGTGCGAACGCGATCTCGAACCCGGCCGCCGCGATCAGCACCAGCCACGCCATCAGGCGGCCAGCGAACCGCGCTGGTGGCGCAAGGTGACGGTCGCGACCCGGGCGCCGAGCGCGGCGGCGGTGCGCAGGTCGGTCTCCGGCGGTGCCTTCTCCGCGGACAGGTCGGCGTCGGACTGCGCCATCGCGCCCAGCCAGCTGCCGAGCCGGTTGAGGTCCTCGATGCTCGCGGTCGTGTCGGCCCAGCCGGGGTAGAGGTCCAGGCCGACCCAGATCATCCCGTGCTGCGCGGCGAGCACCGCCATGTCGACCAGGCTGTTCAGCTTGTCGCCGGACATCGCCTTGGAGTTGGTGAATCCCGCGGCGATCTTGTCCCGCCAGGCCAGGTTGTCGGCCCAGGCGCCGACGCTGGCCTCGGCGAACGCCTTGAAGACCGCGCTCGGGCTGCCCATGTAGGTCGGCGCGCCGAAGATGATCGCGTCGGCGGCCTTGAGGCGCTGCCAGGTGTCATCGGTCAGCTCGTCCAGCGAGACCAGCTCGGCGACAGCCCCCGGTACTGCGTCCGCGCCCGCCGCGACGGCCTCGGCCTGGCGCGCGGTGTGGCCCTGGCCGGAGTGATACGCGACCGCGATCCGGACGGATGTGTTGCTCATGGTGTTTCCTCCCACGTCGTTTGCGGACTACAGTCCGTCTTGTGAACGACGATACCGGACCGCAGTCCGCTTCGCAACGGAACCTGCCCGTCCTGGGTGAACCACGCCCGGAACGCGCCGACGCACGCCGCAACCGGCTGAAGGTGCTGGAGGCGGCCGAACGGCTGTTCGCCGAGCAAGGCGTGAAGAACGTGTCGCTGGACGCGATCGCCGCCGCGGCAGGTGTCGGCAAAGGCACGGTCTTCCGCCGCTTCGGCGACCGCGCCGGCCTCGCGGTCGCGCTTCTCGACGAGCGCGAGGTAGAACTCCAGACGAAACTCCTGAGCGGCCCCCCGCCGCTAGGCCCCGGTGCTCCTGCGATCGACCGAGTGAACGCGTTCCTGACGGCGTACACGGAGCTGCTGGATCGCCATGTCGCACTCTTCGCCGACAGCGAGAACGCCTCGGACGGCGCGCGGTACCGCATCGGCTCGTACCGCCTCTGGCACCGGCACGTCGCCATGCTGGTCGAAGAGTCGCGCCCCGACCTGGACGCCGACTATACGGCCCACTTCCTCCTGGCGCCGCTCGCCGCCGACCTCCATCAGGCGCTGCGCACCGAAGGCTTCTCCCTGAAGCGCATGCAGGCGGGGGTAGTTGCCGCCGCTACCGCGCTGTTAACGCTTTAGGAGTTGGTTTTTTCTTCCTGGGCGGCTTCGGTGAGGCGTTGGCGGGCGCCGTCGAGCCATTGCTGGCAGGTGGTGGCGAGTTGTTCGCCGCGTTCCCAGAGGGCGAGGGATTCTTCGAGGGTGGTGCCGCCGGCTTCGAGCTTGCGGACTACCTCGACGAGTTCTTCGCGGGCCTGCTCGTAGGACAGTTCGGGGCGGGCTGGGGCGTCGGCCTTTTTGGGCATTTCAGTTCAGTTCCTTAACTTCGACGTCGAAGCGGCCGTCGGTGACGCGCGCGTTCAGGGTGTCGCCGGGGGATACCTGGGCCAGTTCACGGATCGCGGTGCCGTCGGCGAGTTGGAGGACGGAGTAGCCGCGCTCGAGGGTTGCTTTGGGGGACAGGGCGCGCACGCTGGCGAGGCGGTGGGCGAGGTCGTCGCCGGCGCGGTCAAGGCGGTGGGTCAGGGTACGGCGGCTGCGGTCGACCAGGGCGGTGATCTCGTCGGAGCGGCGCTGCAGGTCGGTGGTCGGCGCGGCCAGGGACGGGCGGCTGCGGATCGCGGCGAGGGCGTGCTCCTCGCGGTCCAGCCAGCTGCGGATCGCTCGCCAGCCGCGTTCGCGGAGCAGGCGTACGCCGTCGAGCTCCTCGCGGACGTCCGGGACGATCCGCTTGGCGGCGTCGGTCGGGGTCGAGGCGCGCAGGTCGGCGACCAGGTCGAGCAGCGGCGAATCAGGCTCGTGGCCGATCGCGCTGACGATCGGCGTACTGGCCTTGGAGACCGCGCGGATCAGGCCTTCGTCGGAGAACGGCAGCAGGTCTTCGAGTGAGCCGCCGCCGCGCGCGATCACGATCACCTCGACGTCCTCGTCAGCGTCCAGTCGGCGCAGTGCCGTCATCACCTCACCGGCCGCGGCCGGGCCCTGGACCGACGCGTACTCGACCCGGAACGCGACCGCCGGCCAGCGGCGCTTCGCGTTCTCCAGTACGTCGCGCTCGGCGGCCGAGTCGCGGCCGCAGATCAGGCCGATCGTGTGCGGCAGGAACGGCAGCTTCTTCTTCCGGTACGACTCGAACAGCCCTTCGGCGGCGAGCAGTTGCTTCAGTCGCTCGATCCGGGCCAGCAGCTCGCCGATCCCGACGTGCCGGATCTCGCTCACCGCGAGCGCGAGGGTGCCGCGCTTGGCGAAGAAGTTGGGCTTCGCGTTCACCACGACCCGGGCGCCGTCGGTGACCGGTGGATCCACCGAGTCGAAGATCCGCCGGTTGCAGGTGAAGCGCAGCGAGATGTCGGCGTCGGTGTCGCGCAGCGTGCCGAAGACGGTCGTCATCCCGCGCCCCGCCGAGACGTCCGTCAACTGCCCCTCGACCCAGACGGCGCCGAGCTGATTGATCCAGCCGGCAATGCCGTTCGCAATCGTGCGAACGGCTGCGGGCGCATCCGGCGAGGTCTCCAATGCCACCCGGTGACTCTACGTCGCCCGACCGACAATCCCCGCAACCCTCTCGATCAGGTCGTCGATCTGGGGGCCGAGGACGTCGGGGAGGGTGAGGTGTTCGAGCATCAGGCCGCCGATGGCGAAGTACAGGAGGAGTGGGTCGCCGGGGAGGCCGGCTTGGTGGTGGAGGCGGATGTTCTCTTCGAGGTTGGCTCGGACGCGTTGGGTGAGGGCTTCCTGGAGGGCCGGGCGGCGGGTGGCTTCGAGGCGTAGTTCGAGGAGGGCGAGGTAGCTGACGCGGTCCTCGGTGAGGCGGCGTCGGAGGAGGCGGAGGAGGGCGGTCAGGAACTCGGGGGATGGGGGCTGGTCGAGGTCGGCCGGGTTGGGGCCGACTCGGTCGTGGATGCGCAGGCCGGCCTGGGTGAGGAGGTCGTCGCGGTTGGTGAAGTAGTTCGACGCCGTTCCGTTCGGTACGCCGGCCGCGAGGTCGACAGAGCGGAAGGTGAGTCCGCGGGCGCCCTCGGCGGCCAGTACTTCGATGGCCGCGTCGACCAGTGCCGTCCGCCGTTCGGGGTTGCTCCGCATTGCTCGCTCCAGCGCATCGAGGTTGAAACCACTACAGCCAGAGTACTATGTTCGGAGTGGTTAGCAATCGAGGAGGAGAGCAGATGCGCGAACTGACCTACTTCACGGCCGTCACGCTGGACGGGTTCGTCGCCGGCCCGTCGGGTGGCGACCCGACCGACGTCAGCCCGGGCGGGTTCTTCCTGTCGCAGGGCGACCACTCCAAGCCGCTGCTCACGGCGTACCCCGAGACTTTGCCGGGCAGCGTTCGCGAATTGCTCGGTCTCGACGCGGAGAACAAGGTGTTCGACACCGTGCTGATGGGTCGCAAGACCTGGGAGGTCGGGCTGAGTCACGGTACGCCGAACCCCTACCCGCGCCTCCGCAGTTACGTCTTCTCGCGCAGCCGGTCGGCCGGGCCTGATCCGAGTGTCGAGTTCGTCGCCACCGACCCGCTGGAGAAGGTCCGCAAACTCAAGCAGGCGGACGGTCTGGGCATCTGGCTGTGTGGCGGCGGCCACCTCGCGCAGACGCTCTGGCCGGAGATCGACCGGCTGGTGGTGAAGGTGAATCCGGTCGTCATCGGTGCCGGGGTGCGACTGCTCGACGGCGGCGGCTTCGAGGCCCGCAAGCTGGAGTTGATCGACCATCAGGTCTATCGCAGCGGCGTCGCCGTACTGACCTATAAACCCTTTGCGTCAAGGGCTGACGGCGCGCAGACTTGAGGAAGTTGAACACCTCCTGAAGGGGAGTCGCCCGGATAGGGCGGGCGAGTCCCTAGTGCTTGCTGTTGGCAACAAGCCGGCCGATCGGCTGATCCGGACCCTCGGTCGATCGGCCGGTGCCTGCGCGAGGTTGCTCACACCTCGAGTGACGGCGGGCGTGATCTGGGCCACGGCGGGCGGGGTGTTCAGCTACGCCCCGTACGATGGGGGTCGTGACTGCCCAGCCTGAGACCTCCGGAAATCCGACCGCGTTGAAGACGAAGCGGGTGCTGCTCGCGGCGCCGCGAGGCTACTGCGCCGGTGTGGACCGGGCCGTGGTGGCGGTCGAGAAGGCGCTCGACCTGTACGGGCCGCCGGTCTACGTGCGCAAGGAGATCGTGCACAACAAGCACGTCGTCCAGACGCTGCAGGCGCGCGGCGCGATCTTCGTCGACGAGACCGACGAGGTGCCCGAGGGCGAGACGGTGATCTTCTCCGCCCACGGTGTCGCGCCGGTGGTGCACCAGGAGGCGGCTGCCCGGCAGCTCAAGACGATCGACGCGACCTGCCCGCTGGTCACCAAGGTGCACCACGAGGCGAGGCGGTTCGCCGCCGTCGACTTCGACATCCTGCTGATCGGCCACGACGGCCACGAGGAAGTCATCGGCACCGCCGGCGAGGCGCCCGAGCACGTGCACCTGGTCGACGGTCCGGGCGACGTGCCGAACATCGAGGTCCGCGACCCGGAGAAGGTGGTCTGGCTGTCCCAGACCACGCTCTCGGTGGACGAGACGATGGAGACCGTACGCCGGTTGCGCGAACGCTTCCCGAAGCTGCAGAACCCGCCGAGCGACGACATCTGCTACGCCACCCAGAACCGGCAGGTCGCGGTCAAGAAGATGGCCCCCGAGGTCGACCTGATGATCGTGGTCGGCTCCCGCAACTCGTCCAACTCGGTCCGCCTGGTCGAGGTCGCTCTCGAGCACGGCGCCCGGGCCGGCCACTTGGTCGACTACGCCAAGGAGATCGACGAGGCCTGGCTGGCGGGTGTCGAGACCGTCGGCGTCACCAGCGGTGCCAGCGTGCCGGAGCTGCTGGTGCGCGACGTGCTGAGCTGGCTGGCCGAGCGTGGCTACGGCGAGGTGCAGGAGGTCACCACGGCGGAGGAGAGCCTGGTGTTCTCGCTGCCGAAGGAGCTTCGGACCGACCTGAAGGCCGCCGGGATGGCGACCACAGGCACCTCCGACCACGCCTGACAGGCATCTCCGACCACGCTTGACGGTTAGCGCACCACGATCTTCGCGGTCTTGGTGGCGGTGAACTGGCCGGTCCGGCCGCCGCAGAACGAGATCTTGTAGCTGAACGTGTAGGTCCCGGCCTTGGCGTAGGTGTGTGGATCGAGCGGCGAGTAGGTCTGTTTGCCGGTCTTGCGGGTCTTGGCGCCCTGGCAGGTGATCGCGCCGCCGTCGGAACCGCCCGGCATGCTGCCGTCGCCGAAGTCGTAGTCGGACCCCAGGCCGAGGTCGACGATGCCCACATTGGTGGGCAACTGCTTGAGGTCGTCGGCCCCGAGCGGCACCAGGACGGTGCCGTTCACCGTCACCTTCATGTTCAGCACCCGCCCCTTGAGGGTCGGGACCAGGGTGATCGCCACGCCGGGTTTGGGCGGTGCGGGGACGCTCGGCGACGCGACGGTGACCGTCGGGGTGTTGGCGATCGGCGGGCTGGAGTCGATCTCGGTCAGGTTGCTCGCGACCAGTGCCACGGTGACGACCGCGGCAGCCGCGACCAGGGCAACACCCGCGGTACGGCGGCGGCGTACGGTCCGGACCCGGGCGAACACGGCCTGACTCGGTACTGCGGTCGGCGGCGGCGGATCGGCTACCAACTGCTGGAAGCGGTCCTTGAGTTCATCGGTCATCGGTCAGCCCTCCTTGCGAGCCGGGCGGTCAGGGGAGGTGGAGATCAGCGGGTCGGTGAAGAGCTTGTGCTCGCGCAGCCTGGCCAGGCCGCGGGAGACGTTGCTCTTCACGGTGCCGGTCGAGCAGCCCATGATCTGGGCGATCTCGGCTTCGGGGAGGTCCTCGAAGTACCGCAGTACCAGCGTCGCTCGGGTACGCCGGGGGAGCGTGGCGAGCGCCCGCAGCAACAGGTCACGGTCGTCGACGGTGCCGAACTCCGACGGCGAGGCCGGTTCGGGCAGTACCTCGGTGGGGGTCTCGCCCTTCCACTTGCGGCGCCACCACTGACTGCTCGTGTTCACCATCGTGGTGCGGGTGTAGGACTCCAGCGCAGCGCTGTTGAGCAGCGACTTGCGGTGGAACCACACCTTCGTCAGTGAAGCCTGGACCAGGTCCTCGGCCAGATGCCACTCGCCGGTGAGCAGGTAGCCGAACCTCTGCAGGGCGGTGAACCGCCCGTCGACGAAGGCGGCGAACTCCGCGTCCAACCCTGGATCCATCGGTCTCCCCCAGTGAGCGTTTTCGTACTCGGTCAGCAGTGTGATGACCCAGTGGGGGCGAAAGGTTGAGTCGTGATCAGGCGGTGTTGAGGTCGTAATCGTTCTGCGCGGCGGAGATGGCCGGCAGGTGCTGCTCGGCCCAGTCGCTGACCGCTTGGATCGGCTTGATCAGTGACTCGCCCATCGGGGTCAGGGTGTAGACGACCCGGGGCGGTACTTCGGCGAAGATCTCCCGGCTGATCAGCCCGTCGCGCTCGAGCCGGCGCAGTGTCTGGGTGAGCACCTTGGGCGCGACCCGGCCGATGCCGTCGCGCAGCGCGGTGAACCGCAGCGGGCCGTCGCTGAGCAGCAGGATGGCGAGCACGGTCCACTTGTCGCCGATCCGGTCCAGGATCAGCCGGGTCGGGCAGTCGGGATCGAAGAGATCGCCGCGCTCTTCCGCATTGGTAACCACCAGGTACTTATAGCACGTTGAAGTAGCCAGTTACCAATGGATACTGTCGGGCTCGTCGAGTCCACTGACTGAGGAGAAGCTGCTGTGAAGATCGCGATCTACGGTGCGAGCGGGATGATCGGGAGCCGGGTTGCCGCCGAGGCGGTACGCCGGGGACACGAGGTGGTCGGGATCACCCGGTCCGGTGGCGAACTGCCGGACGGAGTACGGGCGGTGGTCGGCAGCGCGAACGATGCTGTCGCGGTGAAGGAGGTCGCGGCGTCGGCCGACGTCGTGGTCTCCGCGATGGGACCGAGCCGGACCGGTGGTGACCCGCAGGAGTTCGTCGAGGCGGTCGGCAACCTGATCGCGGCGGTGGGTGGAGCGCGGCTGGTGGTGGTCGGTGGCGCCGGCAGTCTGGTTGCCGACGGCAAGCGATTGGTGGACTCGCCGGAGTTTCCGGAGGTCTACAAGGCTGAGGCGCTGACCTTGTCGGCGGTGCTGGAGACCTTACGCGCGACTGGGGCGTCCCTCGACTGGACCTACTTGTCGCCGGCGCCGGTGATCGCGCCCGGTGAGCGGACCGGCGTCTTCAAGCTCGGCCTCGATGAGGTGGTGGGTGGGGAGATCTCCGCCGAGGACTACGCCGTGGCTCTGCTCGACGAGATCGAGAAGCCTGCGCACCGGCGCCGTCGGTTCACTTTGGCTTACTGAGTCAAGTTTTTGCCCAGGTAACCCCGGGCGATCATCGTCACCCAGTCGTAGACGGCGTCCTCGGCCGGGGCGAGCGGGCCGGGCCGGAAATGCGGGGACTCGGCGCCGCGCTGAACCGATTCGCAGGCGGACCAGTCCTCGCGGTTGGTGATGTCCCAGAACTCGACGGCGTAGCCGGGGTCCTCGACCTCGGCCGGGAAGTACCAGGAGCACTCGATCGCCGTCAGGCCCGGAGTACGGGGCTCGAGGCGGTGTGTCATCACGTAGTCGGGGTGCAGGGAGATCAGCAGGTTGGGGAACAGGCCGACGTAGTTCACGGTCCGTGGATCCACGCCAGGCAACGGGATTCCGTGCGACTTGCCGTCGAGGGACATCGTCTCGGCGTCGGGCCGGAGGTCCATCAGACCGCCGACCCAGGCGCCGGGCAGGTTCCAGTTGTCGCCGGAGGTCGGCGGCGAGACCTTGCACAGCTCCGGGTGGATGAGCGGGCAGTGGTAGCACTCGTGGTAGTTCTCCACGATCGTCTTCCAGTTCGACGCGACGTCGTAGCTGTGCCGCGCTTTGAGGGTCAGTGCCTCAGGCCGGTACGGCGCGACGAGGTCCGCCAGCCCGCCGACGTGCTCGCTGAAGGGCGGCGCGGTACCGAGGGCGTTGACGAAGAGCCAGCCCTGCCACACCTCGGCCGGCAACTCGGTCAGCCCGTACGGCGTGGGGTCGAACGTGTCGCCCATGCGTGGTGCGGCTTTGACCGCTCCGCTCAGTTCGTACGACCAGCCGTGGTACGGGCAGACGATCGCCCGGTGCCGGCTGGAATCGCCTTGCTGCAGGAGTTCGTGGCCACGGTGCCTGCAGGTGTTGGCGAAGGCGCGGGGGCGGTCGCCGAAGGTCAGCAGGGTTTGTACGTCGCCGACGGTCGTGGCGCGATACGTAGTACCGGCTGCTAGCTCGTCTGCCCGGCCGAGGCAGGTCCAGGTGCCGGCGAAGAAGTTGCGGCGCTCCCAGGCCAGTACTGCGGGGTCCGTGTAGGCGGCTTGGGGCAGCATCACCGATTCGCCGTGGGGGCGGAGCGAGGCGGCCAGGGCAGCGGGGTCGACCGGAGCGTTCGCCATCTGCCCACTATCGGCCGTGGGGGAGTGGAGGACAAGGAACACCCCGGGTCCGCGCGCGGGCAGCGACGGGGGACCCGGGGTGTGGTCTAGCAGGTTGTTCTGGCGTCTGTCAGCTGAACGGGTCGAGCGTGATGAACGCCTGCTGCGGGTTGCCGTCGTGGACGAGGGCCTCGTGGGCGCCGACGTCGTCGAAGGCGAAGCCGTACGCCTTGCCGTCCACCATCTGCGCGTGGATCAGCTTGGAGTAGTGGTTGGTGACGCTGTCCTTGTAGAAGTTGGCGTTGTTCGGGTCGGGCTGGTTCGGGTTGGTGAGCAGCGTCGACCGGTTGAAGCCGGCGCACAGGGTGCGCGAGATCGGGCCGCGGACCAGGTCGTTCGGGGCGTCGAGCAGACCGGCGCAGCCGAAGATGCTGGTCGCGTTGGGCTTCTGGAACGAGGTGACCACGGCGCCGGAGCTGTTGGTGAAGTTCATGACGTTGCCGGAGACACGGCCGAAGTACTTGGTGTTCGGCTGGTTGCCGAACGGCTGCACGGTCAGCGTCTGCGAGCTGTACTTCGACCAGACCCGGTTGATGTAGTCGTCCATGATGTTGCCCGGCAGGGCGCCGGTCTCGACGGCGTACAGCGGCGCGAGCGCGCGCAGCGGGGCGCCGTTGGGCCCGTTCTGGATCAGGTTCGCCCAGCCACCGGGCTGGTTGCGGAGTCCGTTGAAGAAGGCGTTCAGGCCGCCCGGCTTGAGATGCCCGGTGGTCAGGGTGTTGCCGTTGCCCTGCTTCACGCCGACGGCGTACGGGACCGAGACCATGTCGACCTGGGTGCTGTTGATCCACAGACCGGAGTCGTTCAGCGTGTACTCGGTCCAGCTGAACTGGATGTTGCGGTTGGGGTCGCTCGGGTTCTGCACCGCGGGCTGCACCAGACCGCCGGTGGTCAGCTTGAAGACCAGCTTCTGGCCGTAGGAGAAGTAGACCCGGCCGGAGAACTTCGGCATCTGGATCGTCTTCGACTGCCCGTTGGCCGGACCGGCGATCGAGGCGTCCGGCGCCGGGGTCGGCGGGTTGCCGCCGGCCGGCCAGGCGTGGAAGGTGCCGTTCGCGTCGGCCCAGCCCTGCTGGCCGGTCTGCAGGTTGGTGCCAAGGTTGTAGATGTAGACCGCGTCACCACGGCCGGAGCTGTTGGAGATGGTCAGCGGAATGGTGGCCGGTACGGCGTTGGCCGGCATCGCGACCGTCGCGACCAGACCGGCAGCGACGACGCTTGCTGCGGCCAGGGCCGCCAGCAGTTTGTTTTTGATGTGCACAAGTCCTCCTCAGGTTTGTCCCGGGCGAGAGAAGGCGGAGCACCGAACAACCACAAGTGGGACTGCTTCACCAGCGCAGTCACCGCCGGGGGCGGGCGGTACCCACTGCTCATCCGACGGGGACGGTGGATCATCGGATGAGTGAGAGCGCTCTCATACTTGGAGGTGTGGTCGTGCATGTCAACACTTGGTAGCTGGCGGGTTTCCGACGGTTGATATGTCGGGTCGTCCCAGCGGGTGGATGATCAGCGGCCGATCGCCTCGGCGGGGTTTCTGGCGAGGCGCGGGTGGCTATTAGTCCGGACATGAGTCTCGAGCGGGAGTTTGTCCGGAGCGTGGAGTTCTCGACTGTTCGGAGCCGGTATCCGCGGGTGGTGGGGCGGAATGCGCGGCTGGGGAGCCACGGGAGCGGTGGTGAGGACCGGATCGTGGTGGTCCGGACCGACTCCGGGAAGGTCGGCTGGGGGCTGGCCGATGGTGAGGTCGTGGCTGAAGACGTGGTCGGGCGGGCCGTGGGGGAGTTGATCGATCCGGCCGTGGGGGTGCTGGATGAGTCGCTGCGGGGGCTGGACTTCGCGTTGCATGACCTGGTGGGGCAGATCGAGGATGTGCCGGTTCACGCGTTGCTGGGTGGGCTCGGGCGGACGACGGTGCCGGCGTACGACGGGGCTGTCTACTTCGCTGATCTCGATCCGGATGACGGGCCGCGTGGAGTTGCCGCAGTACTGGCTGACTGCGCCGCTGATGACGCCGCGGGGTACCGCGCGTTCAAGCTGAAGATCGGGCGAGGGAATCGGTGGATGCCGCGGGCTGCTGGTGATGCCCGGGACATCGAGGTGACGCGGGCTGTCCGGGAGGCGTATCCGGAGCATCGGATTCTGGTGGATGCCAATGACGGGTATGACTGCGATGGCTTCATCGAGTATCTGCGGGCGGTCGAGGACTGCGAGCTGTACTGGGTGGAGGAGCCGTTCCTCGACGACGCGGATGATCTGGCGCGGTTGCGGAAGCACTTGAATGCGGTGGGCTCGGCGACGCTGATCGCTGAGGGTGAGAGCGATCCTCAGCTGGACTCGTTGCTGGAGATCGCGGGGCGTGGGGACATCGATGTGCTGCTGATGGATGTCGTGTCTTTTGGGCTGACGAGTTGGCGGGCTGTGATGCCGCGGATCGCGGAGCTCGGCGCGCATGCTTCGCCGCATGCTTGGGGGCTGCCGCTGAAGACTTTGTACGCCGCTCAGCTGGCGGCTGGGCTGGGGTGTGTGGAAACGGTTGAGGGCGTGCCGGGGGAGACGCTCGGGGTGGATGCCAGTGGGTATGTGTGGAAGGACGGCGAGCTGACGGTGTCGGATCGGCCGGGATTCGGGTTGCCGCTCGAAGGGGTGTCTGGCTGAGCAGGGGACCTGTCAGCCGGTTTGGGAATCCAGGCCCGGAAGCGCCGGTGGCTCGCGGTGGGTTCTGTCGATGGTCGGACCAGGCAGCCACCGATGGGTGTCCGGAGTGTCGTCCTCCACCGCCAAGAACTCCGGCGCGGTGAGCGGCCGGGCAGACGCCTCGATCGACTCCATCGCGGTGAGCTCGGCCTCTGTGACGTGCAGGTCGCGGAGTTTGCGGGCGGTGGTGAAGACGCGGCGTTCGAAGGAGCCGACGGTGCTGTTGTAGGCGTCGACGGCTGAGGTGAGGGAGCGGCCGACCTTGTTGAGGTGGTCGCCCATGGTGCCGAGGCGTTCGTAGAGTTCGCGGCCGAGCTCGAAGACCTGTTGGGCCGATTCGGTCAGGGCTGACTGGTTCCAGGCGTAGGCGGCGGCACGCAGGGTGGCGATCAGCGTGGTCGGCGTCGCCAGGATGACGCGGCGTTCGGCGGCGTATTCGAGCAGGACCGGCTCGACGTCCAGGGCCGCGGACAGGAACGACTCTCCGGGCACGAAGAGGATGACGAACTCCGGTGTGGAGGGCAGCCGGGACCAGTAGGCCTTCGCGGAGAGTTGGTCGACGTGGGTGCGGAGATGCCGGGCGTGGGCGCGCAGCCGCTCCTCGCGGAAGTCGGCGTCGTCACTCTCGGCGGCCTCCAGGAAGGCGGCCAGGGGCACCTTCGAGTCCACGACGAGGTTCTTGCCCTCGGCAAGGCGCACCACCATGTCGGGGCGCAGCAGGCCGTCGTCGCCCATGGTCGAGGTCTGCTCGGTGAAGTCGCAGTGCGCGACCATGCCGGCCAGCTCGACCGTACGCCGAAGGTGCAGCTCACCCCAGCGTCCTCGCACCTGCGGCTTCCGCAGCGCGGTCGACAGTGACGCCGTCTCGCGACGCAGCGCCTCGCCACTCATCCGTACTTCGTTCACCTGTTGATGCAGCTGGCTCTGCCAGGCGGCACGGCCCTTCTCCAATTGGTTGAGCTCGGCATGCAACCGGTCGAGCGCCTCCTTGACCACCGCTTGCCCGGACATCTGTTGCCCGACCGTCGTCCGCTCCTGGGTCAGCTCGACGACCCGGTCCTCGGCCGCGTCACGCTCAGCGGTGATGCGCGCGAGCGAAGCGCCGTCCCGCCCGCGGGACCAGAGCACGCCGAACACCCAGCCGAGCCCGAGCCCGACCAGCAAGAACACCAAGAGCAACAGAACCGCGGTACCGGACATGTCACAGACAGTCGCAGACCCCGCCGACATTTTCTGAACGACAAGCCCAGTACCGCGAAACCTCAGCGTGTGAGCTGCGGCTCTTCGGTGCGCTGGGCAACGCGGGACCGGGTGATTCGCCAGGCGGGGAACGCCCCGGCCAGGGCCGCCACAGCGAAGACATAGAGCAACAAACGGGCCGAGGAGAGCACGGACGGTTCGCCCAATTTGACCAGTACGCCGGCCAGCGCCGCGCTGAAGGCGCTCGCCATCAGGAAGACGGTATTGATCCCAGCCGAGGCCTTGGACGCCTCTTCCTCATCCTCGACACTGCCGAAGGCCGCAACGGCCAGATGGGGGAAGGCGATGCCGATCCCAGCGCCCGCGGCGAACAAGGTGAGGAACCACAGCACCACGACAAGAGCAGACGGCGCCGACTGCTGCAGTACGGCGTACGCGGCCAGGCCGAGCGCCAGCAACGTAGGGCCGCCTACGATCAGGCGACGTACGACGGCGGGGCGGTCGGTGCTCGCGCTGACGGTCTGGCTCAGCGACCAGCCGAGCGACAGCGCCGCGCCGAGGAAGCCGGCCAGCAGCGGCGACAGGCCGCCCAACTCCTGACCGAAGAGCGGGATGAACGCCTCGGTTCCGATGCCGAAGGCAAGGACTCCGACGGTGAGATAGACCCATTTCAGAGACGTGCCGCGCACGAAGGTGACCCGCGGCAGGACAGCGGCCTTGGCCGTCCGCTCATGCAGAACGAACACCGCGCCCAACGCCAGCCCGACCAGCAGCACGACCGCGGTGGCGACACCGGCGGGCACGATGCTCGCGACGCTGACCATCGCGACGGCCGCCGTCAGCAGGACCAACGAGATCCCCGGTACTGCGGAACTGGACGCCGCCCGCTCGGTCCGCGGAATCACCCGCACCACGACAACCATCAGTACTGCGGCCAGCCCGACGAGCAGCCCGAAAGCCGGCCGCCACACTCCGAACTGCCCGAACACTCCACCGGCCGACGGCCCCACCAGGTTGCCGACGCCCCACATCGCCGAGACGAGCGCAGCGCCTTTGGCCCACAGCCGCTCGGGCAACGACCGCTGGATGAGCGCGTAGCCGAGTCCCGCGAGCAGCCCGCCGCCGAAACCCTGGACGGCGCGACCGGCCAGGAACACCCCGATCCCCGGACTCGCCGCCGCGATCAGTGAGCCGAGGCCGAACAGCCCGAAGGCGAGCAGATAGGCGACCAGCGAGCCACGGGTGGTGAGGATCCGGCTGACCAGCATCGAACTGATCACCGAGGCGACCAGGAAGGCGGTCATCGTCCAGGCGTAGAAGCCGGTACCGCCGATGTCACCGACGATGGTCGGCAGCAGGCTGGTGGTGAGGTAGACGTTGCTCGCCTCCATCAGCACTCCGCCGGCCAGCACCACCGCCACCGGGGCGTAGCTGCGGCCGAGGAGTTCGCGCCAGGTGCCGTACGTCGTGGTCTCCATGCCCTGGACTGTAAAACTTCAAGTTGACTTGAGGGCAACCCGTCAGCAGGCCATCGCGGCGAAGGTGTAGCCCTGGCCCTTGAGGATCCGCAGCGCCTTGTCCAGCGCCGCCACGGTCTGGGCCCGCTCGCCGCCGCCGTCGTGCATCAGGATGATGTTGCGCCTGCGGGCGTGGGCGAGGATGTTGTTGACGATCGCCTGGGTGCCCGGCCGGGCCCAGTCGCGGGGATCGACGTCCCACAGCACCTGGACCATGCCGGCCGCCTTGATGTCGGCGCGAACCTTCGGGTTCGAGGCGCCGTACGGCGGGCGGAAGCACTTCGACACCGGACCGTCGAAGATCTCGTGGTGCCGCTTCTGCGGCGTGATCGCGGTCAGCTGCGGGTGCGAGATCGAGTGGCTGCCGATGGTGTTGCCTGCAGCAAGGATCTGTTCACGTAGCCCGGGATGCGCGGCCTGCATGGTGCCGAGCTGGAAGAAGGTTGCGTGGGCGCCGTACTTCGCCAGTACCTGCAGGATCTTGGGCGTCCAGACCGGGTCCGGGCCGTCGTCGAAGCTGAAGAACAGCACCTTCTTGTTACCGGCCGAGGCGGCCAGGGTCGGGTCGCCGGCCGGGGTGCGTGGCTTCCCGGTCTCCGGGCTGCCCGAGTTGGTGGGCGTCGGCGTCGGGGTCGGCGTCTCGCTCGGCACGGAGGACGGCGGAGCGCCGTTCGGTCCGGACGCGGAGGCCGGCTTGGGCTGGTTGGTGTGCCCCAGCGCCAAGGCGATCAGCGAGCCCACGACCAGGGCGGCGGCGACACCGGTACCGATGACGGCGGCAAGCTTTCGGGACATGATGCTCCCTTGCAGATCAGGCGGATGTTCCCCAGAAACGCTCCCCCTGAAGGAGCTTTGCTGCTTTCAGTAGATGAGACGCCTTGGGTCCTGACCTGGTTGGCACAGCTGTGTTGCGGGGAGATCTCAGTCGCTCTCGGAGTCGCGACGGTGGCCGGCGTACCGCGGTGGTAGAGCCTGCCCTCCAGCGACTTGACGCTCGCGACCAGGACGAAACTCATGCTGACCAGCAGCGCCCAGGCGCCGAACTTCGCCGGGTGCACGAGCTGCCAGACGCTGACCTGGTCGGGGTAGTTCCAGGCGTCCAGGAAGGTGCCGAAGTTCTCCGCGATCCAGAGGAAGAAGCCGATCAGCGCGAACGAGAGGGCCAGCGGCATCCGGTACCGCTGGGTGCCGACGGTGTAGAAGACCCACGTGCGCCGCAGTACGAGGAGGAGAGCCAGGGCGATCGGGATGCGCAGGTCGGCGATCCAGTGGTGGGTGAAGAAGTTCGCATAGATCAGTACCGCGAGCAGCGTGGTGAGGATCGGGCGGTAGCCGCTGACACGCAGGTCGAAGCGGCGCCAGGCTTGGCAGATGTAGCTGCCGACAGCGGCGTACATGAAGCCCGCGAAGAGCGGAACGCCGCCGAACTTCGTCACCGCGTCACCGGGGTACTGCCAGGAGCCGACCTGGACCTTGAAGAGTTCCAGGCCGAGACCGATCAGGTGGAAGCCGAAGATGACCGCGATCTCGCGCCAGGTCTCCAGGCCGGCCAGCCAGAACCCGAGGGTGAGCAGCAGGCAGTAGATGAGCAGCGCGTCGTACCGGGGGATCGGCAGGGCGACGTACTTCGAGATCGCCAGCCCGGCGAAGAGGGCGGCGGGGAAGAGGCAGGAGACGAGTTGGGTCAGTCCGAAGCGCAGGAACTGCGAGCAGGCGAACACGAAGCGTGATGGCTGACTGGGGTGAATTCTCCAACTGGTCACAGATAGGAGACGTCGCTTGCTCCGCGTGGGTTGGGACGGATAGATCACTCCCAACGGAGGAGGTGCCGCGATGGATCCGAGAGTGGTCTACGAGACGGACCGGTTGATCGTGCGCGACTGGGCCGACACCGATGGTGACCGGGTGTTCGACATCTACCGCCGCTGGGAGGTGTCGCGCTGGCTCGGCGCGGACCCGCGGGTGATGGCGGACCGGGACGCGGCGTCGCGGACGATCGAGCGCTGGAACAAGCGCAACGAGCATCCTTTGCACGGGATCTGGGCGGTCGAGGAGAAGGCGTCCGGCACGATCGCGGGGACCGTACTGCTGGTGCCGTTGCCGGAGGGGCCTGCTTCCGCGGGTGAGGTCGAGGTGGGCTGGCACTTCCATCCCGACGCGTGGGGGCGCGGCCTGGCGACCGAGGCGGCGCGTGGGGCGATCGCGCGCGGGTTCAAGGCGGGACTCGGTGAGATCTACGCGGTGGTCCGGCCGGACAACGGGCCCTCGCTCGCGGTGTGCCGCCGGCTGGGGATGCAGCCGCTCGGGCTGACCAGTCGCTGGTACGACGCGGAGCTGGAGTCGTTCGTGATCTGAGTCGGGCATGTTTTAGGGCGGGCGTGATTTAGGTCGGGTGGGCCACGCCGCGTAGTCTTGCTGCCCGTGGCACTCTCCATCGGAATCGTCGGGCTCCCCAATGCGGGCAAGTCCACGCTCTTCAACGCGCTGACCAAGAACAACGTGCTCGCGGCGAACTACCCGTTCGCGACGATCGAGCCCAACGTCGGGGTGGTCGGCGTACCGGACGCGCGGCTGGGCAAGCTCGCCGAACTCTTCGGATCGGCCAAGCAGTTGCCGGCCACCGTGCAGTTCGTCGACATCGCCGGCATCGTCCGGGGCGCGTCGGAGGGCGAGGGGCTGGGCAACAAGTTCCTCAGCCACATCCGCGAGGGTGACGCGATCTGCCAGGTGACCCGGGTCTTCCGCGACGACGACGTCACCCACGTCGACGGCAAGGTGAACCCCGCCGACGACATCTCCACCATCCAGACCGAGCTGATCCTGGCCGACCTGCAGACCGTCGAGAAGGCGATCCCGCGGCTGGAGAAGGAAGCCCGGCTGAAGAAGGAGGGCGTCGCCGTCCTGGAGTCGGTGCGCGAGGCGCAGAAGCACCTCGAGGCCGGTACGCCGATCATCGCCACCAACGTCGACCGGGACGCGATCCGCGAACTGATGCTGATGACGGCCAAGCCGTACATCTTCGTCTTCAACTGCGACGCCGACGAGCTCGCCGACGAGGAGCTCAAGCAGGGCATGCGCGATCTGGTCGCCCCCGCCGAGGCGATCTTCCTGGACGCCAAGTTCGAGGCCGAACTGGTCGAGCTCGGCGACGAGGACGAGGCCCGCGAGATGCTCAACGAGATGGGCGTCGAGGAGCCCGGCCTGGACGTCCTCGCCCGGGTCGGCTTCGAAACCCTCGGCCTGCAGACCTACCTGACCGCAGGCCCGAAGGAATCCCGCGCCTGGACGATCAAGAAGGGCGCCACCGCTCCTGAGGCGGCCGGTGTCATCCACACCGACTTCCAGCGGGGCTTCATCAAGGCCGAGATCGTGTCCTTCGATGATTTGATGGAGGCCGGCTCGATGGCGTCCGCGAAGTCGGCGGGCAAGGTGCGGATCGAAGGCAAGGACTACGTGATGGCCGACGGCGACGTGGTGGAGTTCCGCTTCAACGTCTAGGCACACTGCCTCCACCGTCTCAAGGACACCGCCGCCGGCCGCCCGGCCGGAGGCGTTCTAGATGTGTGTGGGGGTCGAGTTCTGGCCCAGGATCACGCCCGCGGCGAGCGCGGCCATGCCGGTGGTGCCCATGAGAGCCAGCGCCCGGGCACCGACCTTGCTGTTGTTCTTGGGGAGTGTGACCGGGCCGAGTGGGTCCGTGGCCTTGGTGTCTGTGAGGTTCTGCTCGAGGTTCTTGTCGTCAGGCATGCCGACACCCTCGCAACAGGCGAAGGTGCAGGCAAGGCGGACCCGTCTCTATTGCACGTATTGACAGTGATGGTGTGGTTCTTGGCTCTCCTGGATCGAGCGGCTGGAGTGTCCGTGGGCGGCGATAGGCTGCTGCGGCAGGGACTTCACACTCGAACGAAGGACGCAGATGGCTCGCCCTTACAAACCCGGACCGAAGCAGTTCGTCTTCGGGGCGGGTGATGGCAACGACCAACGGGTCACCGTCGGAGATGCTCAGGAAGCCTATGTGGCGTTCTCTGAGTTCTTTCGGGGCCAGGACGCCGACACCGTCACGATCGACGACGAGCCGGCGGGGCAGCGGTTGGTGTTGATGCGGGGTCAGGGGATGATCGCCCGGAGCAAGGGGGCGGACCAGACGGAGTACCTGAAGGTCGATCGGCCCAATCGCTATACGCCGAGTGCGATGTTGTTCTTCGAGAACGGGCACGGCGGTCTCGACCGTTTCGGGCAGTGGCTGTCGAACCTCGCGGATCTCGACGCATCGCCGGAGGAACGTGGTGCCTTGCGGGCCGCCACGTTCACGACCGAGGCGGCGGCGATCGGTGAGGTCGGCCGGATCTGGGCGGATTCGGGGATCGTCGATCCGAGTGACCAGTGGTGCGTCTTCTTCGACTCGCACGGGGTCGACGACGATCGGGCTGAGCGGGCTGAACTCATTGTGCTGATTGAGTTTCTTGGTCTTGAACGAGGCGACGCTCCGGCCGGGGCGGCCGACGGTGAGATCTGGGTGCGGCTGGACCCGCGGCTCGACGCTGAGCTCGAACGGTGGTCATGAGCGAGGTCGTGTTCGCGCGCGAGAACGGGTGGTTCCCGCGGGTGGTGCGCGACGACGGCGTACTGCGAATCGAGCTCGGCGCCGGGGCCGATGCCAACCACGATCCTCGGACCTTCTCGTTTCCGATCGACGAAACGCATCATGCTGTGATCCGGGACGAGCTGAAGCGGCACCTGCTCTTGTGGAGTGCGATCCTGCCGCTGTGCGACGCCGCCGGGACTCGGGGCGCGTTGGACGAGGATGCTGCCGTCACGCTGCTGGATCCGATTCTCTTTAGTGCGCCTGCAGATGTCGAGGCGTTGTTCCAGCGCATCCGGTGGGACCGGAGCCGGCTGATTGCTCATGGCGCCGACATCGAGCTACTTGATCGTGGGCAGATCTGGGGCGCGCTGCGTTCGGCGACAGAGACGGCTGACTGGCCGCGAGTTCAGAAGCATCAAGCCGACCGTCGACGTACTCAGCGCGGCGTGACGCTGGCTCCGCTCGACGCCGCGATCCTGAAGTTCACCGGGCAGTACCTGCATGGCGCGACGATCCCGAAACGTCGCCCGGACGAGGTTGATCCCGCGCTGTTGCCCGCCGTACTGCGAGTGATCGCGACCGCGGAGCGAGCGTCTGCCGGGATGCGGATCAGCCGCGATCCGCGCCGCGGAGTACGCGCCACGAGCAAGCAGGACTGGGAGCGGCTCAAGGCGGCGGTCGACGCGGCTGTGCGGTCGGCATACCCCGAGCTCGTCGAAGACGCGGTGGCCACGGTGAGCTTCTTGATGTGCTCGGAAGCCGCGGAGCGGGCGAAGAGCGTGCCGTTGGAGGACGGCGACGAGTTCGCGGGCTCTCGTAGTACGAAATTGATCTTCACCGACGACAAAGAAGTCGCGGAGACGTGGTCTCCGGGCGGTTCGCGCTCCGCGGCCACTGAGTTCTGGGAGTTTGTCGGCCGTCGTTCCGCTGGGGACAACGAGGTGTTCACCATCGAGGACGAGCAGTTGGGCGAGGGCCTTCAGGTTCATTTCTACGCGGACTCGATTGCCCGGATCACGACGGTCGCGCCAGGCGTCGGCGGGGCGGAGCCGGAGTACCGGGTCGAGTACGGGCTGGTTGACGGGCTTGATGGGTATCGGACTTTGGTGCGGGCCTTTGTCAGCGGCGGCTGCGCTGCGCTTGATCCGTACGGTCCCTGGATGACGGATGTGGCTGAGTTCGAGCGCGCACGCCGGCAACGCGACGCTCGGAAGTCCTAGGGGGTCGCGAGTATGCCTGATGCTTTGTTCGATCATCCGCGGTTGGCGGGGTTGTATGACCCGTTGGAGGCTGGGCGGCCTGATCTTGAGGCTTATGCGGCGATGACGGTGGAGTTCGGGGCTTCGCGGGTTCTTGATGTGGGGTGTGGGACTGGGGTTTTCGCGTTGCTGCTGGCTGAGCGCGGGCTGGATGTGGTGGGGGTGGATCCGGCGTTGGCGTCGTTGGAGGTGGCGCGGGGGAAGCCTGGGGCTGAGCGGGTGCGGTGGGTGCATGGGGATGCTGAGGCGTTGCCGCCCTTGCAGGTAGACCTGGCGGTGATGACGGGGAATGTGGCGCAAATTTTTGTGGAGGATGCCGACTGGGCGAGGACGTTGGCCGCCGTACGGCGTGCGTTGGTGCCGGGTGGGCGGTTTGTTTTTGAGACCAGGGATGCTGCGCGCGAGGCGTGGTTGGGGTGGACCAGGGAGCAGACCTACAAGCGCGTTGAGTTGCCTGGGGTTGGGGTGGTGGAGTGCTGGACAGATCTGGTGGACGTCGAGTTGCCGCTGGTGACGTTTCAGGCGACTTATGTGTTTGCCGAGGACGGGGCGACGTTGGTGTCGGAGTCGACGTTGCGGTTCCGGTCTCGGGGTGAGGTTGAAGAGTCGTTGAGGCTGGCCGGGTTCGTGGTTGACGAAGTACGGGATGCGCCGGATCGGCCGGGGCTCGAGTTCGTGTTTGTCGCGAGGCGGACGGACGCGTGGGGTTAGGCGCGGCCAGGGGGTTTCGGTGGAGGCGGCTGCGCGGAGTGATTCGAGCAGGTTGCATCCGGGGTAGCCCTGGTAAGTGGCGTAAGTCCCCGAGCGCCAGTAGCAGGTCCAGTAGCTGACGACTCGGCGTTGCGCGCGGTCGAAGTACTCGGGGTTGGCTCTGATGAACTCGCCGTACTCGAGGTGGTGCACGCTGCTGGGTACGTCGAGGTCGGGCAGGGCTTGCTGGATCGCGATCAGGATCGACGGCAGGTACTCGCCGATGATTTCGAGCATGAACGGGATGACCCACGGTTCGGTCGAAGCTGCTACCTGTTTGACGTGCCGTTCGCGGACATAGCCGTCGTGGTGGCGGGTGTACAGGCAGTGGAGGATGACGAGTTGCCGCGGTGTGAGTCGCCGTACCGCGTCTTCAGGCGGTTCGGGACTGTAGACGCGGGAGAGAACGGCGACTGTCTCACCCTGTACTACGACCGTGCACGAGGTTGAGGTTGGCGTGGAGGACTCGGGCATGATCGAGGTCACGGCTTCGACGTCCGCTGACAGCGCTGCTGGGAACGCACTCGCCAGCATGCCCTGGTTCTGCATGCTGTTGAGGGTAGGCGGTTGCCGGCTCACGTAGGTGGAGCGGCCAGGGTGCCGGGCAGGGGAATGGATCACCGGCACCCTGACCTGTCAGGGGGAGGTGGGGCCGGAGCTTCGTACCGGGTGGGACTGCCGCGCTGGTGGGGCTGTCTGGTGGTGCCGGTTGGTCCTTGGCCTCTGGTGTCAAGAATACGTTGCAAGGCAAGGGGACCTGGGGTTATGGGGCGGCTGCCGGGGCCGTGCGATCGGTGGCGAGTTTTACGGCGAAGACGGCCAGCGCCGTACCGGTGAGGTAGCGGTGGATGCGGGACCAGCGGGGTTTGCGGGTGAAGAAGACTGCGACCGAGCCGGCGGTGATGACGAAGATCGCGTTCACGCCGACGCCGACGATCAGTTGGGACAGGCCGAGGAGCAGGCTCTGGGTGCCGACGTGGCCGCGGGACGGGTCGACGAACTGGGGGAGCAGTGAGATGTAGAGGATCGCGATCTTCGGGTTGAGCAGGCAGGTGAGCAGGCCCATGCCGAAGAGTTTGCGGTGGCTGTCGGGGGTGAGCTCGGTGGGGGTGAAGGCGGAGCTGCCGCTGGGGCGGAGGGCGTTCCAGGCGAGCCAGAGCAGGTACGCCGCGCCGGCGAATTTGAGGGTCAGGTAGATCTCGGGGACCAGTGCGAAGAGGGTCGCCAGGCCGGCGGAGGCGGCGAGTAGGTAGAAGAGGAAGCCGACGCCGACGCCGGCCAGGGAGATGAGGCCGGCTCGGCGGCCTTGGGTGACCGAGCGGGAGACCAGGTAGATCATGTTCGGGCCGGGGATGACCACCAGGCCGAGCTCGATCAGCGCGATGCCGAGCAGTGCTTCTGTGCTGACCACCATGACGGTTTCCCCTCGCAGACGTCGTTGCCTCGGCGAAGCTAACAGGCGCCGTACCGGGGCTGGAGGCATTTTTCTGGGGGTGAGACGGGCCCCGCCGATAATGGGTGGCGCAGGGCCAGTCACAATTGGTTAGCTAGAGCCTGAATGCCTGACGGTTTGTAAGGAGACGGTATGAGCGATCAGCCCAGCGAGCCGGCCAAGGACGATCTGCAGAAGAAGTTCCGCGAGGCGCTTGCCAAGAAGAACCAGACCCACGAGTCGCACCCCGGGAGCGGGCCGCGGCACGAGGGTGTCGGCGAGGCGCACAACGACAAGCAGAAGCGCCAGTTCCGGCGCAAGTCCGGCAGCTGATTTCCGCCGCCCATCCATTCACCTCGAGCCCCGGGTTGCCGCCCGGGGCTCTAGCTTTTCCCAGGTACTGCGTGCGCTCCGGGGCGTTTCCCGGTACTGCGTGCGCTCCGGGCGTTTCCCCGTACTGCGTGCGCTCCGCGGCGTCCGTAGTACGGGCAGCCGGGCAGGTGTCGGCTATCGTCGGGCGGTGAGCGTGCCGCTGCATTTTGCTGTCAAGACCCGGCTGATCGAGTTGCTCGAGCGGCTCGGCGAAGGTGCCGCGTTGCCGCCGGAGCGGACGCTGGCCGCGGAGTTCGGGGTTTCGCGATGGACCATGCGGCAGGCGATCCGGGAGTTGGTCGCGGACGGGCGGTTGCGGGCGCGGCAGGGGCAGGGGACCTTCGTGGCGACGCCGAAGCTGATCCAGCCGCTGGCTTTGGTGAGCTATACGGAGGCGTTGCGGGCGCAGGGGCAGACGCCTGGGCGTGAGGTGGTCGCGTTCGAGGAGATCGTGGCGGAGGAGTTGCTGGCTTCTCAGTTGGGGATCGCTGTTGGTGATCCGGTGCATCGGTTGGAGCGGGTGTTGCTCGCCGATGGTCAGCCGATCGGGTTGGAGACGACGTACCTGTCGGTGGCGCGGTTTCCGACGTTGCGTGAGGTGCTCGAGCCGGAGGGGTCGCTGTATCGGTGCCTGACCGATGAGCTCGGGGTGCGGTTCGGTGAGGGCGAGGAGGTGGTGGAGACGGTGATCGCCTCGCCGCGGGAGGCGGAGTTGTTGCGGGCTACGCAGTCGTTGCCGATGTTGTTGTTGCATCGGACGAGTCGGGATGTTGATGGGCGGGCGATTGAGTCTGTGCGGTCGTTGTATCGGGGGGATCGGGTGGGGTTTCGGGCGACGCTTCGGCCTTAGTTGGTGGTGCGTGGGGTGGGTGCTGTGGGCTCTTGGGTGGGTTGGTGTGGGCTCAGTGGCGGCGGGTGGGTTGTTTGAGGTTCTCGCTGCTGCGCCGCTGAAGTTGGTGGGCGGGGCGCCGCGGTGGTGGCTGGTGATGGGGTTCTGCGGTGGGGCGAGGCGCTGCGGTGGGCGGTGCGCCGGTCGGGTGGGCTCGTGACGCTTGGCGTCACCTCGGGCTTTGGGTGGGGTTGGCGTGGGCTCAGTGGCGGCGGGCGGGTTGTTTGGGGTTCTCGCCGCTGCGCCGCTGGAGTTGGTGGGTGAGCGACGCGGTGGTGGCTGGTGGCGGGGTGCTGGGCTGCGGTGGTGAGCGAGGCGCTGCGGTGGGTGGTGCGGCGGTTGGGTAGGCGCCGAGGGTTTGCTGGGGGTTCATCTGCTGGTTCCTGCATGTGTTGGCGTGGGTAATTGGTCCGGACCAATCTGCTCGGTATGCGGATTGTGGTCGTGGGTGGCGGAGTCTTGGGGACGTTTCATGCCTGGGAGGGGGTGAGGCGGGGGTATGACGTGGTGCAGCTTGAGCGGGAGCTCGAGGGGCGGGGCGCTAGCGTGCGGAACTTTGGGCTGGTGTGGGTCAGTGGGCGGGCCGCGGGGGTTGAGCTGGAGACGGCGGTGCGGGCTCGGGAGTTGTGGGGGCGGGTTCCGGGGGTTGGGGTTCGGGCGGCTGGGTCGTTGACGGTTTGCCGTAGTGAGGATGAGTTGGCGGTGGCGAAGGAGGCCGCGGCCGGGGGTGATGCGGGGGCCAGGGGATTTCGGGTGCTCGATGAAAGCGAAGTTCGGGCGAAGAATCCGGCGTTGCGGGGGGAGATGCTGGGGGCGTTGTGGTGTGAGCGGGATGCGATTGTCGAGCCGCGCAAGGTGTTGCGGGAGTTGCGGGCCGAGCTGGAGAGGTCGGGGCGGTACCAGTTCTTGCCGGGGCGCGAGGTGCGTGAGGTTGGGACGAGTGAGGTGCGGGACGATCACGGGGAGATCCATGCTGCTGATGAGATCTTCTTGTGCACGGGTGCGTGGCACGGTGGGTTGATTCGGGAGTTGGCCGGGGAGTTGCCGGTGCGCAGGGTTCGGTTGCAGATGATGCAGACTGCGCCGCTGGGCGAGGAGTTGACCACGGCCGTGGCTGATGCGGACAGCTTCCGGTACTACCCGGCGTACCAGGGGGCGGCGCTCGACACCCTGAAGCAGACGCCGCAGGCAACTGTTGCCGCTGACAACGCTATGCAGTTGCTGATGGTTCAGCGGGCCGATGGTGGGTTGACGATCGGGGACACGCACGAGTACGCCGAGCCGTTCGGGTTCGATGTACAGAGCGATCCCTATGACTATCTGAAGACCGCAGTGGAGAGTCTGCTCGGGCGCGAGTTGCCGACCGTCGTACGCCGCTGGGCCGGCGTCTACTCGCAGTCGACGGAAGGCGAGGTCGTCGTACGGCGAAGTGTCGCGCCCAACGTCACGCTGGTCACCGGTCCGGGTGGGCGGGGGATGACGATGGCGCCCGCGATCGCCGAGACCAGCTTCCAGGAGGCCGGACTGTGATCCAGGTGGTAGTACTCGACATGGCCGGTACGACGGTCGCCGACGACGGTCTCGTCGAACAAGCCTTCACTCAAGCGATCGGTGCTCAGGGCATCGAGTCGGGATCGAAGCGGTACGACGAGATGCTGCGCCACGTCCGCGCGACGATGGGCGAGTCGAAGATCACCGTCTTCCGGCATCTGCTCGGCAACGACGAAGCGGCCGCGCAGCAAGCCAACCAGGCCTTCGAGACCGCCTACGGAACGCTGGTCGACGAAGGTCACTGCGAGCCGATTGAGGGTGCCGAGGAGACGATCCGCGAGCTGCAAGGCCACGGGATCAAGGTCTGCCTGACCACAGGTTTCTCCGAGACGACGCAGCAGCGGATCATCGCCGCGCTCGGCTGGAAGAACCTTGCCGATCTCACCCTCTGTCCGGCGCAGGCGGGTCGCGGAAGGCCGTACCCGGACCTGGTCCTCAAAGCCCTGCTCGACTTGCAAGCCGATGCCGTGGGCAACGTGGCCGTGGCCGGCGACACCGCGTACGACATGACCACGGGGATCCGGGCCGGCGCCGGGATCGTCGCTGGGGTCCTCACCGGGGCCCATGGCAATGATCAGCTCGTTGCCGCAGGCGCCACGCACGTTCTCGAGTCGGTCCGGGATCTGCCCGGACTGCTCAACCACTAACCAGACGGAGTATCCGATGTTCCGCTCGCGTGTCATCACCGGTCTGCTCGCCGGTGCCCTGCTCAGCTCGCTGGTCGCCTGCGGTGGGACCGGCGCGGCCTCCACTACCAGCACGAAGACTGTCACCGTCTACAGCGCGGACGGCCTGGCCGACTGGTACAAGACCCGGTTCGAAGCATTTACTCAGCAGACCGGCATCAAGGTCCAGTTGGTCGAGGCCGGCTCGGGCGAGGTCGTCTCCCGGTTGCAGAAAGAGAAGTCGAACCCGCAGGCCGACGTCGCCATCACCCTGCCGCCGTTCATCCAGAAGGCCTCCGCCGACAAGCTGCTCCAGGACTTCCAGGTGCCTGGCAGCGACCAGGTCAAGGGACCGAAGGCCGCCGACTACGTGTCCGTGATCGACAACTACCTGAGCTTCATCGTCAACCCGGCGAAGACCGCGCAGCCGAAGACGTTCGACGAGTTGCTCGACGCGCGGTTCAAGGGCAAGGTCCAGTACTCGACACCGGGCCAAGCAGGCGACGGTACTGCGGTCCTGTTGTTGCTGCAGCATCTCCTCGGCAAGCAGGGCGCGCTCGACTACCTGAAGAAGCTCGAGGCGAACAACGTCGGCCCGTCGGCGTCGACCGGGAAGCTGCAGCCGAAGGTGAGCAAGGGCGAGATCTTCGTTGCCAACGGCGACGTCCAGATGAATCTGACCTCGATCGCGAACGACAAGTCGGCCTTCCAGCTGTTCTTCCCGGCGACGGCGGACGGCAAGCGCAGTACGGTCGCGCTGCCTTATGTGATGGGACTCGGCGCGGGCGCGCCGAACAAGGACGGCGGGGAGAAGCTGATGACCTATCTGCTCTCGCCCGAGGCGCAGCAGACCGTCTCCGGCGACGCGTTCGGGATTCCCGCCCGGTCGGACGTGAAGCCGGCCGACGCGAACTTCCAGTCGGTGCAGAAGGCAACGGCCGGGGTGGAGATCTGGCAGCCGGACTGGACCAAGGTGCTGGCCGACCTCGACGCCGATGTTGCCGCGTACAACAAGGCCGTGCGGGGATGACCGTCCGGCTCGAGGACGTGACCGTGCGGTTCGGTCGGACTGTCGCGCTGGAAGGGCTCGATCTGACAGTCGCGGCCGGTGAGACAGTCGCTTTGCTCGGGCCGTCGGGCTCGGGCAAGTCGACGGCACTCAAGGCGGTCGCGGGATTCGTCCGGCCGAGTCGCGGCCGGATCTGGCTGGCCGGCGCGGACGTCACCGACGTACCGCCGGCCAAACGGGGGATCGGCGTGGTGGTCCAGCAGTACGCGTTGTTCCCGCATCTGCGGGTTGCCGACAACGTCGCGTTCGGGCTGCGGGCTGCCCGGAAGTCGCGGGCCGAGGTCACGCGTCGGGTCGACGAGATGCTCGAGATGGTGGGGATGGCGAAGTACGCGCGCCGCTATCCGCGCGAGTTGTCCGGTGGGCAGCAGCAACGGGTCGCGATCGCGCGGGCGCTGGCCATCCAGCCGCCGGTGTTGTTGCTGGACGAGCCGCTGGCCGCGTTGGATGCGCAGCTGCGGGCGGACATGCTGGGGGAGCTGCAGAAGCTTCGGCGCGAAGTACCGGATGTGGCGATCATCTATGTCACGCATGACCAGTCCGAGGCGCTAGCGCTGGCTGATCGGATCGCCGTGATGCGGGATGCTCGACTTGTCGACATTGCGCCGGCCGCTGAGTTGTACTCCGCGCCGCCGTCGGCGTTCACTGCCTCGTTTCTGGGTGGGGCCAATCTGTTGCCGGTCGAGGTGGACGGCGAAGGGATTCGCCTTGCGGGGCAGACGTTGGAGGGTCTCAGCGCGGGCGGTCGGAACGGGGAGGAGCTGCTGCTCTGTATCCGCCCGCACGCGGTGAAGCTGGGCGAGGGGTGGCCGGGGCAACTGCTGGCGGCGCAGTGGAGGGGTGCTTCCAGCCGGTTGACGTGCGCGATCGACGGGCTGCCCGGTGTGCAGGTGCAGGTCGACGTACCGGCTGAGGGGCGGTTGCCGGCGGTGGGAGCGAAAGTGTCGCTCGAGCTCCCGGTCGAGGCCTGCACGCTGGTCGCCGCGGAGAAGCGCTGATGGCGGTCGAGGCGCTGGGCGCGCCGATTGCCTTGGGCAACCAAAACCCTCACCGGAAGATCAGCCGGACCGTCTGGTTGCTGCCGCCGTTGCTGGTGCTTGCGGGGCTGGTCGTCTATCCGCTGCTACTGGTCGCGGGGGAGTCTTTCACCGGCGGTTTCGAGACCTGGCGAGAGGTGGTCGGGTCGGCGGAGTTCCGCGACGCGTTGGTGCGGACGATCCAGATCGCGGTCTGCTCGACGATCGGCTGTCTGCTGGTCGGGACGTTCCTTGCTGTGGTGATCAGCTTCGTGCCGTTCCCCGGGGCCCGGGTGATCGCCGGGCTGGTCGACGCGATGCTGGCGCTGCCGTCGTTCCTGGTCGCGTTGTCGTTCACCTTCATCTACGGATCCGCGGGCGTGCTGGGTGCCCTGGTCGGCAACAGTGGGTTCCTGACCACGCCATGGGCGGTGATCCTCGCGGAGATCACCTTCTACACGCCGTTCGTGATGCGGCCGCTGCTCGGCGCGATGGCGCAGATTCCGCGCGTTCAGCTCGATGTGGCCGCGAGTCTCGGCGGCGGTCCCTGGCGAGTACTACGCCAGGTCGTGCTGCCCGAGGTCAAGCCGGCTCTCGCGGCCGGTGGCGGCCTGACGTTGCTGCTGACCCTCAACGAGTTCGGCATCGTGCTCTTCCTTGGTGCGCGGGACACCACCACGCTGCCGATGCTCGTGCACACCAAGGGCATCGTGATGTTCGACTACCCGGGAGCGTGCGTGATCGCCGTCGTCCAGGTGCTGCTGTCGATCGGCCTGTACGTCGCTCTGCGGGCGGCCCTCGCGAGGCAAGGAGGCCGCCGTGCTGCTCTGGACTAAACCCGCCAAGCTCGTCACCTGGGTGGCTTTCGCGCTGGTCTTCGGCGTACTCGTCCTGGCGCCTTTCATCGTGGTTGCCGCGGCTGCCTTCGCCGGCAGTTGGAACGGCGTCCTCCCGTCCGACCCGACTGCCTCGCATCTCACCGAAGCTCTGGCGGGTGACGAGTTGGCGTCGTTGACGGTGAGTCTGCAGACAGCGTTCCTCGGTGGGCTGCTTGCTGTTGCCCTCGGCACCTGGGCTGCGCTCGCTGCGCAGAGCGCGCCGAAACCGTTGGCCCGATTGGCCGATGCGCTGCATCACCTGCCGATCGCAGTACCGTCGGTGGTGGTCGGCCTCAGCCTGCTCGTTGCCTTCTCGCGGCAACCGGTGCTGCTCAACGGCACCAAGTGGATCGTGGTGATCGCCCATCTCGTCCTGATGGTTGCCTTCAGCTATGGAACGGTTGCCGCCGCGCTGCAACGAACCGACACCGCGTACGCCGAGGTCGCCGCTTCCCTCGGCGCGTCACCGGCCCGGGTGCTGTGGCAGATCCGGTTGCCGATGTTGCGGCCGGCCATCGTGTCGGCCGCGAGTCTGTCGATCGCGTTGTCGATGGGCGAGGTCGGGGCGACGATCATGGTCTATCCGGCGTCGTGGCGAACGTTGCCGGTGAGCGTGTTCGCGTTGACCGATCGCGGCCAGACGTTCACCGCGGCCGCCGAGTCTCTCGTCCTGCTTGCTGTGACGGTCGTGCTGGTGATCACGCTGGATCGACTGCGAGGCCGGTCGGTGGAGCGCTGAGCAGTTCGGCCAGGCGGTTGAGCTCGAGCTCCCAGCCCTCCTGGTGGCCGGTGGCGTCCTCTGGGCTGCTCAGCCCGGTGTGGGTGAGCAGCAGCCGGGTGCCGTCCGCAACCTCGGTCAACTCGACCCGGACCTGCGAAGGGCCACCCTCGTGGTCCCACTGCCAGCTGAACCCGAGCGCCTTCGGTGGGTCGACCTCGGTGTAGGTGCCGCGGGCAACGTACGGGCCCATGGTGACGACGTACTCGCCGCCGACCCGGACGTCGGCATCGACCTTCAGGTCCAGCGCCGGGTTGGGGCAGTACCAGCGGACGAGCAGCGCGGGTCGGGTCCAGGCGTCGTACACGCGGTCGATCGTTGCCTTCAGCACGCGTTCGATCCGGACGTCATTGCTCATCGTCGTCACTCTCCAAGAGGGTTTCCAGCCGGTCGATCGCGCTGTTCCAGTACGCCGTCAGGTCACCGAGCCAGGTCTGTACTTCGCCCAGCGCGGTGGGCTGCAAACTGCAGACGACCGACCGACCGTGTTTGCGGCGGGTCACCAGGCCCGCGTCGACCAGGATGCCGACGTGCTTGGTCATCGCGGGCGGGGTGATGGTGTGCGGCCTGGTCAGTTGGCTCATCGTGGCCGAGCCCCGGCTGAGTTGCTGCACGATCGCCAGCCGCGTCGGATCCGCGAGGGCGGCGAAGGTGGTGACCAGAGGCATACACGACACTTCACCAGTTGGTGAAGTGTCGTGTCAAGCGGTCAGAGCAGTTGGTTCAGCAGAGCCGCCGCACGGGAAGCGCCGTCGGTAGGAACGGCGAGGTAGTCGGTCGGTTGGGTCAGCTGTTTGGCGATCGCCTCGGCGAGCAGGTGTGGGTCGCACGCCTCGGAGTATGCGAGATGGTGGCCGGCGTTGTGGCGCTCGAGGCGGGCACGGACGTGGAAGTTCTGCTCGAAATGGTGCTGGAGCGGAATGTAGATGAAGGGGACGCGGAGGGCGGTCAGCTCCATGCAGGTAGTGAGACCGCCCTGGGTGATGGCGAGATCGGCGACCGCCAGGTGCTGGTCGAGGTCAGGCAGGTAGCCATGCACGGTGACGCCTTGTGTGGTTGGTAGTTCGCCGGGGTCGATGCGCGGGCCGGTGACGAAGACGAACTCCAGCCCAGAGACCAGCCGACGAGCCAACGGGACAGCGTCAAGCACCCGGCGCAGAAGATTGGCGCCGACGGCTGAGCCGCCGACGCTGACCACACACAGCAACTGGTCAGCGGTGTAGCCGAGCCGTTCACGGGAGAGCGGAGTCGACGGAGAGCCGGTGACGTAACCGGTGAAGGTGTAGTTGTCGACGGTCCAGTCGCGGATCGACGGGAGCCCAGGGCCGAACGTGGCGGTGGTGACGTCAGCCGGGTCGCCGACGAAGAGCGAGTGATCGCGCAGCCGTGGGTAGCGAGCGCGGTGTTCGAGCATTTCCGCGTTGTAGTCGGCGGTCAGTGAAGCCTCGGCCGCGCCGCCGTCGGGCATCGGGAGCCAGCCGACGAAGTCGGTCAGCCAGGCATAGCCGAAGTGTTTGAGCTCCGGGTTCTCATGCAGGAAGTAGTCCACCTCCCAGGCCTCGTCGGCGATCACCAGGTCGTAGTGCTGGTCGTCCAGCAGGTCGGCGAAGGTGAGGAAGTTCGCGACCAGGAGCTGATCCATCCGGCGGATCGCCTGGAACGCGTGCAGGTCGTGCTCCTCGGCCTCGAACTCGACATGCGCCGACTCGTTCACCAGCCAGGACGAGGCCGGGTGCACGGTCTCGCCGGCATCCGCCAGGACCCGGGTGACGGGATGCTGCGCGAGCCAGTCGACCTGCAGGTCCGGTCGGAGCAGGCGCAGCTCGCGGGCGATCGCCAGGTCGCGCTTGGCGTGCCCGAGGCCTATCGGTGACGACAGGTAGAGGGCTCGCCGCGGCCGGTTCAAGGCGCGCGTCCAAGTACGCCGTACGGGCTGGGGTGCGACCCGGTCGACGAACGACTTGAGTAGCCGGTTGAACACCACCGGGTCGCGGGCGTGCGGCGCATGACCGCCACCCTCGATGGTGACGAGCGAACCCCGGTACAGGTCCGCCAGCCGCTGCCCCTCCGCCAGCGGCCGTACTGCGTCGTCCGAGCCGTGTACGACGAGCACCGGGCACTCCACCGGAGGTAGTCGAGGGCTGGCGGCCTGGCGAGCCGCCTCGGTGTCCACTAGTCGCTCCGGGCCGATCTCACGTCCCCAGCCGATCGCATCCTCGATCTGCTTGGTCGAGTGCGGCTCGGTGAACAACTGCCCGAAGAAGAACTGGAGGAAGTCTTCGTAGCCGCCCTCCTGCCAGTAGTAGCGGTTGTACTTCGCCCAGCCCTCGTTGGAGTCCTGCCGGTCGCCCCACAACCCCCTGGGCTCCGGGACGAGCCCGGGCGCGCTTCCGACACACACCACGCCCAGTACCCGCGTGGGCTGCTCAGCTGCGAGCTGCAACGCCCACGGGCATCCGCGCGAGAAGCCCACCACCACACACGTCTCGACCCCCACCGCATCCAGTACTGCGGCCGCATCGGCCACGTACTGCGGCTCGGCATACGCGGCAGCACCAACCGGCTTACTGGACGCACCGGAGCCACGCCCGTCGAAGGTGATCACCCGGAAGTGCTTGGCCAGGTACGGCACCTGGGCCTTCCACACACGCGACGGCACGATCGACCAGGTCGGCAGCAGCAGCACTGTGGCCGCGTCGGCCGTCGGGCCGTCCCATACCTGGTAGACGGTCGTCACCCCGTCCCGCTCGACCGATCCCCCCTGGTCGGCCGGTCGAGCGGGACGTTCCTTCATCAGCCCTTCCCCCATGTCTCGCACTGTCTCAGGGCCGGACCTCGAAGACCAGGTTGAACGGCGTCTCGGCGGCCGTGCGGAACCGGGTGAAGCCGGCTGCCGTGGTGACGTCCTTGATCCGCGCCGGACCGGCCTGCGTCCCCAGTGCCAGGCCGACGTCCTGTGACAGCGAGGCCGGAGTACAGAGCAGGGTGGAGAAGCCGTAGTACGCACGGCCGACCGGGTTGAGGTTGTCCTCCACACGGTCGCCGGCCATCGGCTCGACGACCATCCAGGTGCCGTCGGGCTTCAGGGACTCGCGCACCCGCTTGGCGGCTCCCACCGGGTCGCCCATGTCGTGCAGGGCGTCGAAGGTGGTCACCAGGTCATAGCCACTCCCGCTGTACTGCGTAGCCGACGCGACCTCGAACGTCACGCGATCCGCGACCCCTGCCTCGGCAGCGCGTTGCCGGGCGATCTCGATCGACTCCGGGTGGTAGTCGGAGCCGGTGAAGGTCGACTGCGGGAACGCCTGGGCCATCAGGATCGTCGAGGCGCCGTGGCCGCAGCCGATGTCGGCGACCTTGGCGCCGGTCCCCAGCTTCTGTACGACGTCGTCGAGGGCAGGCAGCCAGCCGGCCACCAGGTTCGCGTTGTAGCCGGGGCGGAAGAAGCGCTCGCACCCCAGGTGCACGTCGGAGTTGTGCTCGTGCCAACCGATCCCCGCGCCGCTCCGGGCCGCCTCGATGGTCTCGGTGGTGTGCTGCACGGTGCCGAGAGCGATCTGGAAGAAGCCGGGCAGGAACGCCGGGCTGCTCTCGTCGGTGAGCGCTACTGCCTGCTCGGGTGGCAGCCGGTACTTGCCGTTCGCCCCGTCGTACTCGACGAAGCCGCCGGCGGCCTGGGCGTTGAGCCACTCACGCGTGTAATGCTCGCTGGTGCTGGTGAGCTCCGCCAGCTCGGCCGGGGTGACCGGGCCGGCGTCGGCCAGCGCGCGGTAGTAGCCGAGCCGGTCGCCCATCACCACCAGCGCGGCGTTCAGCGTGGCGCCCACCTCGCCGACGGCCTGGCCGACGAACGCCATCAGTTTGTCCATGTCGATCGCAACTGTTGTCATCTCAGTTCCCTCCCTGGATCTGTACGCCGAACCTAGGAGCGGGGCTGGGGTGCTCGCATCAGGTGACCCACCTGGTGTGTACTGCCAGACATGCTGATCGGGCGGGACACCGAGCGGCAGGCGATCGAACGACTGGTCGCGGGGGCGCGGGTGGGATCCAGCGGAGTACTCCTGATCACCGGGGAGCCAGGGATCGGGAAGACGGCTCTCGTGACGGAGACGGCGACGCTTGCCGCGGGGCTGCGCGTGCTGCGCGCGCGGGGGACGGCAGCCGAGCGGGACATTCCGTTCGCCGCTCTCCATCAACTACTTCGCCCGGCCCTGGGGGAGTTGGAGCGGATTCCTGCTCCGCAGCGGGCCGCGCTGGCTGCTGCGCTGGCGCTGGAGGTGCCTCAGCCGCCGCAGGTCCGGGAAGGTGGGGTGGTGGCGGCCGGGCTCAGCTCGGAGGAGCGGTTCGCGGTGGGGGCCGCGACCTTGAGTCTGGTCTGCCGGTTCGCGGAGCGGGCGCCGCTGGCGGTGCTGGTGGACGACGCGCACCTGCTGGATCTGCCGTCGGCCGAGGCGATCTTGTTCGCGGCGCGGCGGTTGGTGGCTGATCCGATCGTGCTGGTGATCGCGGCTCGGGCGGGAGAAGCGCATCCGTTGGCGCAGGCGGATCTGCCGGAGTTGCGGCTCAGTGGGGTCGGGCTGGTGGCGGCGCAGGAGTTGGTGGCCGGGCTGCCGGTGGATCTGGTGGCGAGTCTGCATCGCACGGTGGCGGGGAACCCGTTGGCGCTCATCGAGTTGGCTCGGGATCCCGAGCAGCTGCAGCGGGTACCGCCCGGCGTACCGGTGCCTGTGCCGGCTCTGCTTGCAGAAGCCTTTGCAGCAAGGGCAAACAAGCTCAGTAGCGAGGCGCAGACCGCGCTGCTCATCGCCTCGGTGGATGACGGTGAGTTGGGAGTAGTAGCTCTCGCCTGCGCTGAGCTGGAGGTAGACGTCGCAGTACTGGCTGAAGGTGAGCAGGCCAATCTGGTGCAGCTCAAAGACGGCCGGGTCGAGTTCAGGCACCCACTGGTCCGCTCGGCCATCTATGCGAACGCAGAACCCGCTCACCGACGTGCAGTGCATCTAGCAGTGGCCAATGCGGTGCAGGACGACGACCGTCGAGCATGGCATCTCTCCGAGACAGTCCTCGGCACAGACGACGCAGTAGCGGCTGCCCTGGAGCTAGCGGGCGACCATGCCGTCGACAGAGGAGCACACGCGGTCGCTGCTACTGCCTTCGAACGCTCCGCCCGCCTAACCAGTACTACGGGCGCTCGCGCGCTGCGGCTGGTCGCGGCCGGTCAGGCGGCCTGGTACGCCGGACTGGCCGAGCGAGCCGACACCCTGCTCAACGAGGCCCTCACCCTCGACCCACCCCAGCAAGTCCGCACTCATGCTGACGAGCTCCGCGGTGACATTGCCGTCAAGTGCGGCTCACCGGTCCGCGCCCGGGACATCCTGGTCGCCGCAGCGGCCGAAGCCACCGACCCGGAGGTGGCGGTCGGCCTGCTCGCCGACGTGGTCTACACCTGCTTCCGGCTCGGCGATGCCGCCACAGCGCTGCAGGCTGCAGCCGACCTGACCGAGTTGCTACAGGTGGTCGACCGCTCAGGCGCCCGCATCATCGGCCTGCTGGCCAGTGGTGTCTCCAAGGTGCTCGCTGGGCGCGGTGGCACCGAGGAGATTCGCCAAGCCATCGCACTGGCGCCGTCTGCCGCTCTGGATCGCGACCGGCGCCGGCAGGTCTGGATGATGATCGCCCCGATGTTCCTGCGCGAGACCGGTACCGGCAGAGCCCTGATCGAACAGACGGTGCGCGAGCGCCGCGACCAGGTGGCGGTCGGAGTACTGCCGGCTGTGCTGTTCCTGCTGGCCCGCGACGACGCCACTACCGATCGGTGGGCCGATGCGGCCGCGTCGTACGACGAGGGGGTGCGGCTGAGCCGGGAGACGGGGCAGACGACCGAACTCGCGATCAGCCTGGCGGGCTCGGCGTGGCTGTTGGCCCACCAAGGGCGTGAGCAGGAGTGTCTGGCGAGCGTCGCTGAGGCGATGGAGATCTCTGAGGAACGGCAGATCTATCTGGGGTTGCTCTGGTCGCTGTTCGCGCTGGGGGATCTCGCGCTGGGCAAGGGAGATCCGCAGGCCGCACTACCGCAGTACGAGAGGTTGGTTGAGCAGTTGGCCTCGCTGGGGGTGCTGGATCCGGACCTGTCGCCGGTACCGGAGTTGGTTGAGGTCTACCTACGGCTGGGACGGGCCGACGACGCCGCGGTGGCTGCGCGGGCGTTCGCAGTACGGGCGGGAGAGAAGGGGCAGCCGTGGGCGCAGGCACGAGCGGCTAGAGCGCTGGGACTGGTCGACGAGGACGAGCAGCAGTTCCTGCAGGCGTTGGAGTGGCACGCGGGGACACTGGATGTCTTCGAGACTGCGCGGACGAGGCTGGTCTACGGCGCCTGGCTGCGACGAGCACGACGGCGAGTGGACGCCCGGGAGCAGTTGCGCCAAGCAGTAGCCGCCTTCGACCAGCTAGGAGCAGCAGGCTGGGCAGACCAGGCAGCAGGCGAGTTGAAGGCGACAGGGGAAACAGCACGCCGCCGGGAGCCCAGTACTGCGGACGACCTGACCCCGCAGGAGCGACAGATCGCACTGCTCCTCGCCGACGGGCAGAGCATCCGCAGCGTCGCCGCCCGGCTCTTCCTGAGCCCCAAGACCGTCGAGTACCACCTCCGCAAGGTCTACACGAAGCTCGGCATCCACTCCCGCCCCGAGCTCGCCGAAATCCTGGAGAAGTCTGGTCCTGACCGCGCGTAAATCGCAGGCCGTCCGGTAGCCGTCGTGGGAGGGTCCGTCTGTGGATGCTTCGACCTGGACCTCTGACGAGTGGCTCGCCGGTACACGGGACTGGCTGGACGAGCAGCTGGCCGCGGTCGGCATCAAGCGGACCGGTGAGCTGACTCAGCCGCGGGTGCGGACCTGGGGGACCGTACTGCGGGCCGACACGACCGCGGGGCCGGTGTGGTTGAAGGCGCCTGGGCAGGCGACCGCGTTCGAAGTACCGCTCTACGGCCTGCTTGCGGCGGCCGCACCGCGGTGGGTGCTCGACCCGATCGCCATTGACGTCCAGCGCGGGTTGCTGCTGCTCCCGGACGGCGGGCCGACGCTGCGCGAGGAGCTGGGGGACGGGGATCTGTCGGAGGCTATGACGCGTGTGCTGCCGCAGTACGCGGAACTGCAGATCGAGCTGACGCCGCATGTGGACTATCTGCTGGTGGCCGGTGTGACCGACATGCGGCCGGCAGTGATGCCGCAGCGGCTGGAGGAGGCGCTGGAGGCGACCAGTGGGTACAGCGACGAGGAGGCGCACAAGTGGGTGGCCGCGCAGCGTTCGGAGTACGCCGCTCGCTGTGCTGACCTGCCGGACCGGGTCAGCCTCGATCACAACGACCTGCACACCAACAACATCCTCGGGCGGCCCGACGCTCCGGTGCGCTTCTACGACTGGGGTGACAGCGTGCTCGCGCACCCGTTCAGCAGCATGCTGGTCGCGCTGTCCTCCCTGAGCCAGCATCTCGGGGTCGCTCCCGACGACCCGCTCGTACTCCGCCCGCGCGATGCGTATCTGGAGGTGTTCGGGGACCCGGCAGAGCTGCGCGCCGAGCTCGAGCTGGCGTGCTGGATCGGCAAGGTCGCGCGGGCTCTGGTCTGGCAGCGCGCGCTGGACGGCGACCCCGGCGAGTTCGCCCGGGCGCCACTGGAAACTCTGTGGTCCCTAAGGATGAATTCCTGGGAGTTCCCCGCCTGAGGTGCGTTGCATGGATTCGGCCGCGGTTGACAGCGGATGGCATGCTGGCTTGCGATGACTGACTTGATGGAAGCCGCCCGGCACGTCCTCGAGGTCGCCATGGCTTCCCACTGGCTGATCCTGGTGCTGTTCCTGGCCGCCACCATCGACGCCGTCTTCCCGGTCGTGCCGAGCGAGGGCCTGGTCGTCACCGCGGGGATGGCGGCCGCGGCCGGCCACCAGAACCTGCTGCTGGTGATCGTGGCCGCGATGGTCGGCTCGATCATCGGCGAGTCGGTCTGCTACTTCCTCGGCCGTGGCTCCGGTCCCGCGCTGCATCGCTGGATGAAGCGGCAGGAGCGGCGGCAACGGATGTTCGAGTGGGTCTCCAAGGCGCTGCACACGCGCGGCGGGCTGATCCTGATGACGGTGCGCTACATCCCGGGCGCGCGGATGGTCGCGACGCTGACCGCGGGCGCGACGGCGTACTCGTTCCGCAAGTTCATCCTGTTCACCGCGGCCGGCGTGGCCGTCGCGTACACGTACGTCGCGCTGCTCGGCTACCTGGGCGGTGACGCGTTCGCGCACGACTCGCTCAAGGCGCTGGCGTTCAGCCTCAGCCTGGCCTTCACCATCGGACTGGTGATCGAGACGTCCCGCCGGATCATGCTGCGGCGGCGCGGAGCCAAGGTCACAGCCGGGTAACGATCAATCGTTCGCTTTCCGCGCGAACGCGTGTCCTGGTCCAACCAGGGTGGATCCCCATGCGTCAGTAGAGGTGTGGTGAGGCCTGGGGTGCTTCGTTTGCTGACCTGTTCCGCTGTGGTGGCGGCGCTGGTCGGCGGCTGTGCTGATGTGCCGCTCGACGGGGCTGCCGGCCAGCCGGGGGCGCCTGGCACTGCGGCGTCCCAGACTCCGAGTCGGACGCCGAGCAAGACCCCTAGTGCGACACCCAGTGCGACGCCGGAACCGTCGGCCACGCTCACCCCCGGGGTGAAGCCGCCCAGCGCCGCGCCGGTGACCCGCAGCTTCCCGGCCAAGCTGAAGAACGGCAAGCCGCCGCTGTTCGTGGTGATCTCCTTCGACGGCGCCGGTGACCTGACCCTGTGGTCGCAGTGGCGGTCACTGGCCAAGCAGGTCGATGCCCGGATGACGTTCTTCCTCTCCGGCCCGTACCTGTACCCGCAGGAGCGCCGTACCGACTACAAGCCGCCGTACAAGAAGCCTGGCGCGTCGGACATCGGCTGGGGTGACACCGACAAGGTGCTGCGGCGGGCCGTCGTACTGCGGCAGGCGATCGCCGAGGGGCACGAGATCGGCACGCACGCCAACGGCCACTTCTGCGGCAAGGACGGCATCGCCCGCTGGACCGGAGCGCAGTGGGCCGGTGAGCTGAACGCCTTCGACCTGATGGTCCGGACCGGCCCGGCACTCGCCGCAGGCAAAGCGCTGGCGCCGCCGTTCGACCCGGGCACGGTGATGGGGATGCGGACGCCGTGCCTGGAGGGGAACCGGCCGGCGTACCGGGCGGTGATGAAGCAGCGCGGGATGCTCTACGACGCATCCGAGCCCGGCTACATCGCATGGCCGAAGAAGGAAGACGGGCTGTGGAACTTCCCGCTGCAGTCGGTGCAGCTGGCGGGGACGCACAAGAACACGCTGACCATGGACTACAACCTCTGGTACGCCCAGACGGAGGCACACGAGGCTCCGGCCGCGCATGCGCCCGCACTGAAGGCACAGGTGCTCGCCACCTACCGGATGGCGCTGGCGCGCTCCCGAAACGGCGGCAACCCGCCACTGTTCCTCGGCAACCACTTCAACCGCTGGAACAACAGCGTGTACTCCGATGCGCTCACCAGCTTCGTGAAGGAGACCTGCACGCAGGCGGACGTCCGCTGCGTATCCAATGTCGAACTGGTCAGCTGGCTGACGAAGTACGGCGTACCGGGTCGTTAGAGCTTGAGGTAGCCGTAGCCGTTCTGCCAGGTGCCGCCGGCCTTGATCCGCTCGACCACCAGCCGCTCGAGCCTGGTGTTCTGGGCGAACTCGTCCAGCCGGCCGAGGTCGCGGCTGCGGAAGGTGAAGAAGATCGCGTCCACCTGCGAGTCCCGCGGGCTGCTGTACGGCGTGAAGCGGCGGCCGAAGCGGACCGTGTTGGACTCCGGCGGCAGGTGGTCCAGCAGGTAGGGGTCGAGCAGCCAGGACCCGAGCGTGGCCGTCTTCACCGGGTACTCCGGGAAGTACCGCGGGAAGAACTCACGAGCCTGGTCGAGGCTCTGGTCGACCGCTTCGGGCGTGATCGGCCCGGTCTCCGGGATGTGGAGGCCGATCACCCACTCGCCGGGCTCGGTGCCGGGCACCGGCCGGTCAGCAGGCACCTGGTGCAGCAGGTACTGCAGCCGGCCGAGGGCGTAGATCAGGCCGGTCCAGTGGATCGACATCCACCAGTGCGTGCCCAGCCCGTACTCACCGTAGGTCCGGCGGTGCACGTCCAGCTGCTGCCCGAGGTCGGCGAGCGTCGCCCAGCTGACCTCGTCGCTGATCCCGCGCTCGGCGTGGTACCGCCGGATGTCCGGCAGCGTCAGCAGGTAGGCCGCGACCGAGTTCCGGGGATCCTCGGGCAGCTCGAGGCCGTCGCCTTCACCGCGAAAGGTGCCGATCGCGGCGCGGAGCTGCCCGGCGAACTTCTCCACCACTGCCTGGTCGGCGGCGAATCCCTCAGCCGCCTCCCGATCAGCATCGGTGAAACCCAGCAGGCGGTACTCCTCAACGGTGGTCACGCATCCAACCGTAGTCGTTGGATAGTTACCGGTCCTCCGGATTGTCCGGAACCGCGAGCGGGTTCAGGCCGCCGCGGTGTCGATGTGGCGGGCCAGCACCAGGTCGTCGTCGGTCAGGCCGCCGGCGTCGTGGTTGGTGACCCGGAAGGTGATGGTGGTGTAGCGGATGTCGATGTCGGGGTGGTGGTTCATCGACTCGGCCAGCTGGGCGACCGTCGCGACCAGCCGGATGCCGTCCAGGAACGTCTCCTTCTGGACGCTGCGCACCAGCGTGTTCTCCACGACCTTCCACTCCGGCAGGTGGTCGCGCAACGCGGCGTCGATCTGGTCATCGGTCAGCAGCTCAGACATGGCTGCCACTCTAGTGGTACTGGCACCAGCCCAGTGACCGCCAGAAGGTCAACCGGTGTTCCTGCTCGTGATCGACCGGCGCGACCTTGCCGGGCCGTTGTCAGGCGCGGGAGCGGCTGTCGGGGAGGCGGAAGATGAGGACCAGGACGCGGAGTACGAGGACCGCGCAGATGACGAGCAGGTTGTAGGCGAAGAGCTGGTAGAGGCTGACGGCGTCGGTGACCTTCGGGCCGCCGGGTGTGCCGAGGAGGAGGACGGCCATCAGGCCTGCGGTGGCGCCGAGGATGGCGAGCAGGGTCTGGTGGAGGAGGCCGGTGATGTGGCGGCGGTCGCGTTCGTCGGCGAACAGGCGGACGTTGAGGCCGAGCCGGCCGCTCTCCGCGGCGGCTGCGATCCGGTCGATCCGGCGGGGGAGTCGGCGGAGCATCGGGAGCAGGGTGGCGAGCTCTTCGGTCGCAGTACGGCGGAGGGCGTCGGGGGCGAGCCGGTCGGTGACGTGGGCGGCGGCGAACGAGCGGGAGGCGGCGACCAGGTCGAAGGCGGGGAAGATCCGCGAGATCGTGCCTTCGACGGTCGCGAGGGCGCGGAAGACCGCGGCGACCTCGGGCGGGACGCCGAGTTCGTGCGAGGTGATGATCTTGAACAGGTCGTTGAACATCGCCGGTCCGAGCTGGGCGCCGGCAGCCAGGTGCCGTGCCATGAACTGGCCGACGGCGCGCTCCAGGCTCTGCTCGTCGATCACGTCGGGGCGGTAGACGATCTCCAGCAGGGCGTCGGTCGCGGCGACCGGATCGCCGTGGTCGACGGCGAGCAGGAACCGTTGCAGTGCCTCGCGGGTGGAGGGGTCGAGCCGGCCGACCGAGCCGAGGTCGAGCATGCCGATCCGGCCGTCGGTCAGCAGCATGAAGTTGCCCGGGTGCGGGTCGGCATGGAAGACGCCGTCGATCGCGACCTGGCCGAGCAGGCACTCGAAGAGGACCTTGGCCAGCCGGGCGGCGTCGAGGCCGCGGTCGGCGATCGACTGCGCGGCGTTGCCGAGACCGATGCCGTCGAGGCGCTGCATGGTGAGCACGCGGCCGGTGGAGAGCTTCGGATACAGCGTCGGTACGACGACATCGCGGTTACCCAGGACGGACTTGCCGGCCGCGACGCTGGCCATGTTGCCCGCCTCGACGGTGAAGTCGAGCTCCTCCCGCATCGCGTCGGCGAACCCGGTCGCGAGTGAGCGCACGCCCATCGACCGGCCCCAGTCGGTGTTCCGCTCGAGCAGCCGGGCGAGCCGCCGGACGATGTCGAGATCGCGGTCGACGACGGAGGCGATGCCGGGTCGCTGGACCTTGACGACGACGGGTACGCCGTCCAGCGTCGCGGCGTACACCTGAGCTACTGAGGCCGCGGCGAGCGGCTCGGTGGTGAAGTCGGCGAACACCTGGTGCGGCGGGGCGCCGAGCTCCTCGGTGAGCACTGCCTCGATCTGCGGCCAGGGCGCGGGGGAGACCTGATCCTGCAGCCGGCTGAGCTCCAGCGCGACGGAGGCAGGAATCACGTCGCTGCGGGTGGAGAGCACCTGGCCGAGTTTGACGAAGGTGACCCCCGCTTCGTCGAGCGCGAGGCGGAGTGAACGGGCGAGATCGGCTTGCCCGGCGGCGTTCTCGTGACCGGGCCGGCGACGACCACGGAGGTAGGGGCCGAGGCCGTGCTTGAGGGCGATCCGGAGAATCTGCAGGTACCGCCGGGTGCGCGCGATCCGCCCACTCAGGTAACGCCGCAGATCCCGTGCCCTGGGCAACGATCCCGTCGGCACCAGCGCCTCGGCGAGCACCAGGAAGATCAGCCCGGTGAGCGTCGAGCACAAGGTCGCCAACCCCAGCAACGCGAACGCCGCGCCGTTGGACCCCGTCCACGGCAACGGCCCCGCCAGCGCACTCATCAACGGCGTGAACATCGCCAGCGTCAACGCGGCGCCGACCGCCATCCGCCCCAACCCGAACCGCACCCCGAGCAACCGCTGCGAGATCGGCACGAACAACACCATGAACACACCGATATTGATCAACCCGACCAGCACCACATCCATCCCCGCACCCTAGGCGGCCAACCCGCCGGCCCACCTCACCCACGCGGGGGACCTGCCTCCCCCGACAGAAGAACAGAGCAACAGACAAGGAACAAGGCGAAAGCCGCCCCCGCGCTGCGGTGGGGACGGCTTTCGGAGTGCTGATGGTCAGGACGGGCGGCGGCGGATCTTGTTGCCCAGCCAGACGATCGGGTCGTACTTGCGATCGGCGACGCGTTCCTTCATCGGGATGAGGGCGTTGTCGGTGATCTTGATGTGCTCGGGGCACACCTCGGTGCAGCACTTGGTGATGTTGCAGAAGCCCAGGCCGTGCTGGTCCTGCGCGTCGTGCTGACGGTCGGCGGCGTCCAGCGGGTGCATGTCCAGCTCGGCGATCCGCATCAGGAACCGGGGGCCCGAGAAGGACTCCTTGTTCTCCTCGTGGTCGCGGATCACGTGGCAGGTGTCCTGGCACAGGAAGCACTCGATGCACTTGCGGAACTCCTGCGAGCGCTCCACGTCGACCTGCTGCATCCGGTACTCGCCCGGCTTCAGGTCGGCCGGCGGCGTGAACGCCTTGACCTCGCGGGCCTTGACGTAGTTGAACGACACGTCGGTGACCAGGTCCCGGATCACCGGGAAGGTGCGCATCGGCGTGACCGTGACGACCTCGTCCTCTTCGAACGTGTTCATCCGGCACATGCACATCAGCTTCGGCTTGCCGTTGATCTCGGCGCTGCAGGAGCCGCACTTGCCGGCCTTGCAGTTCCAGCGGACGGCCAGGTCGGGTGCCTGGGTGCCCTGCAGCCGGTGGATGACGTCGAGGACGACCTCGCCCTCGTTCACCTCGACCTCGTAGTCCTTGAGGTCACCGCCCTCGGCATCCCCGCGCCAGACCCGGAACTTGCCCTTGTAACTCATACCGGCAGCTCCTCTTCGGTGAGGTACTTCTTCAGCTCGTCCACTTCGAACAGCTCCAGCAGGTCTTCGCGCATCGGGATCTGCGCCTTGCGGACCACCTGCACGGTGCCGTCGCCACCCTGCTCCTGCGAGCAGACCAGCAGCACCTTGCGCCAGTCGGCGTTCATCCCCGGGAAGTCGTCGCGGGTGTGGCCGCCGCGCGACTCCTCCCGCTCCAGCGCCGCCTTCGCGACACACTCCGACACGGTCAGCATGTTGCGCAGGTCGAGCGCGAGGTGCCAGCCCGGGTTGAACTGCCGGTGCCCCTCGACCGTCATCTTCGCGATCCGGCCGCGGAACTCGGCCAGCTTCGCCAGCGCCTGCTCCATCTCCTCGGCCTTGCGGATGATGCCGACCAGGTCGTTCATCGACTGCTGCAGTTCCTGGTGGATCGTGTACGGGTTCTCGCCGCCCTCGAGCTCGAACGGCGCCAGCGCGTCGGCGGCCGCCGCGGTGACGTCGGCCTCGGCGACCTTCGGCCGGTCCGCGCCGAGCGACTCGACGTACATCGCCGCGCCGCTGCCGGCCCGCCGCCCGAAGACGAGCAGGTCGGACAGCGAGTTGCCGCCCAGCCGGTTCGACCCGTGCATGCCACCGGCAACCTCACCGGCCGCGAACAGACCCGGTACGACGGACGAAGCGGTGTCCGGATCGACCTCGACGCCACCCATCACGTAGTGACAGGTCGGCCCGACCTCCATCGGCTCGGCCGTGATGTCGACGTCGGCCAGCTCCTTGAACTGGTGGTGCATCGACGGCAGCCGGCGCTTGATCTCCTCGGCCGGGAGCCGCGACGACACGTCGAGGAAGACGCCGCCGTGCGGAGTACCGCGACCGGCCTTGACCTCGGAGTTGATCGCCCGGGCGACCTCGTCCCGCGGCAGCAGCTCCGGGGGACGCCGGTTGTTGTCGGCGTCCTTGTACCAGCGGTCGGCCTCTTCCTCGGTCTCCGCGTACTGCGCCCGGAACACGTCCGGCACGTACTCGAACATGAACCGCTTGCCCTCGGAGTTCTTCAGCACCCCACCGTCACCGCGGACCGACTCGGTGACCAGGATGCCCTTCACCGACGGCGGCCAGACCATGCCGGTCGGGTGGAACTGGATGAACTCCATGTTGATCAGCGTCGCGCCGGCCCGCATCGCGAGGGCGTGACCGTCGCCGGTGTACTCCCACGAGTTCGAGGTGACCTTGAACGACTTGCCGACGCCGCCGGTGGCCAGGACGACCGCCGGGGTGTCGAACAAGATGAAGCGGCCCGACTCACGCCAGTACCCGAAGGCGCCGGAGATCGCGTCGCCGTCCTTGAGCAGTTCGGTGACGGTGCACTCGGCGTACACCTTGAGGTTGGCCTCGTAGTCGCCGGTGGCCTCGAAGTCCTCCTGCTGCAGCGAGACGATCTTCTGCTGCAGGGTGCGGATCAGCTCCAGCCCGGTGCGGTCGCCGACGTGCGCGAGCCGCGGGTAGGTGTGGCCGCCGAAGTTGCGCTGGCTGATCTTGCCGTCCGGCGTCCGGTCGAACAGGGCGCCGTAGGTCTCCAGCTCCCAGACCCGGTCGGGGGCCTCCTGCGCGTGCAGTTCGGCCATCCGCCAGTTGTTCAGGAACTTCCCGCCGCGCATCGTGTCGCGGTAGTGGGTCTGCCAGTTGTCGTTGGAGTTCGCGTTGCCCATCGCCGCCGCGCAGCCGCCCTCGGCCATCACGGTGTGCGCCTTGCCGAACAGCGACTTGCACACGATCGCGGTGCGCTTACCCTGCTCGCGGGCCTCGATCGCCGCCCGCAGGCCGGCGCCGCCGGCGCCGATCACGACGACGTCGTATTGGTGTCGTTCAAGCTCAGTCATAGGTGACAAACGTCCGTATCAGTTGAAGAAGCGCAGATCGGAGAACCAGCCCGCCGACAGCGACATGATGTACGCGTCGGTCAGGATCACGGTGAACAACGACACCATCGCGAAGGTGCCGTGCTTCGGGTTCAGCTTGGACACGAAGGTCCAGTACCGGTAGCGCAGCGGGTGCTTGGAGAAGTTCTTCAGCCGGCCGCCGACGATGTGCCGGCAGGCGTGGCAGGACAGCGTGTACAGCCACAGCGCGACCAGGTTGACCCAGATGATCAGCGTGCCCAGGCCGATGCCGAAGCCACCGTCCTTGCCGTGGAAGGCCAGTACCCCGTCGTAGACGTTGAGCACACCGAAGACCAGCGCGCCGTAGAAGAAGTAGCGGTGCAGGTTCAGCGCGGTCAGCGGGAACTTGCGCTCGCCGTTGTACTTCTTGTGCGGCTCCGGTACCGCGCAGGCGGCCGGTGCGAGCAGCAACGAACGCCAGCCCGCCTTGCGGTAGTAGTAGCAGGTGCCGCGGAAGCCGGCCAGCACCGCGAAGGTGATGATGCTGAACGGAATGACCCGCGGGAACTCGCCGAACCAGGTGCCCAGGTGGCTGGACCCCTCGACGCAGGACGCCGTGATGCAGGGCGAGTAGAGCGGCGTGAGGTAGTGAAAGTCGTCGACCCAGTACCACTTGTTCATGAAGATCCGCACCGTCGCGTAGACGATGAAGAAGCCCAGGATCACCCCGATCCGCAGCGGCGCCAGCCACCACCGATCGGTGCGGAGAGTCTTCTGCTTGATCTGTGCGCGGCCCGGCGCGCTCGTTCCGGACGCCATCAGGGAGCGCGCCGGTCAGGTGCGCCGAAGCCTTCGTGCTCCGCGTCGGTCCACATGGACGCGTCGTATTCCACGTCGGGGATCTCCTCGAGTTCCTCCGGAACAGGTCCGGGTCTGTGATGCGGGTCGGGCGGGCCGAGCTCGGCCAGATCGTCGCTCAGCCGGGCCACGTCCGACACCAATCGGCGAACGCCGAGGGTGTCACCGTACTCCTGGCTCAGTTTTCCGACGCTGCCATGAAGCGCTTCGAGAGCGCGTTGCACCGCTGCCACGGTGCTGTTGCCGTCACCCATGCCGACTCCAGTGATGGATTTGTCGCTGTAAGTATGGGCACACTTTGCCCCCGCGCGGCGCACAACGGAAGACCTCTCGGTACGGCGTGTTTCTAGTTAGGGCTACCTCAGTTGCCGATGGCGCTCGGGTGGAGTAAAGGGGCAAATCCGGCCTTCAGGACAAGGAGATTCGCCGGCGGGGTCAGTACTTCGACCTCGCGCAACCCGGCCGGCCGGGCCGGTGTGTCGTATCCCTCCCACGACCAGCCGAGCACCTTCCCGGCCAGCACGAGGGCCGGTCTGCCGTCGCAACGGATCATCGCGCCGTCCGGGAGTTCGGCCAGGTCGGCGATCGTCGTACGTTGCCGGCGAGTCCTCGGCTCGACCCGCTCGAGATGCAGTTGGGCATCCATCGCGGTGGCCCGCGGGCGCTCGGACAGGCCGCGCCCGGCGGCCCACGCACCGGCGTACAGGAGGTAGTCGCAGCGGCGGCAGTAGGCGCAGGGGCGATGCCCGGCGGCCAGCGCCACGGCCTCGTCGAAGAAGAACAGTGCGGTCCAGCGTCCGGGTGGCATCGGTTCCCGTTGGACGCCCTTCCAGTCCAGGACGCAGCAGATCCACGCCTTCGATCGCCAGCGGGTGACGCCCAGCGTCCGGTCCGGATGGTGCAGCGACCCGCGGTTGCCCATCAGCAGCCCGCGGCCGCGGTCGGCCACGATCTCCTGCGTCGGCAGCACTCTGTTCTGTAGCGGCACGGCACCATCTTCACTGTCGGCGCCGACAGTTCTGACACAGTGCGGCGTCATGAGTGAGCAGCAGATCGTCGTCGGCGTAGCCGTCATCCGCGCGGGTCAGGTCCTCGCCGCGCTGCGCCCCGGGCCGGACGGTGGCTGGGAGTTCCCCGGCGGCAAGGTCGAACCAGGGGAGACCGACGAGCAGGCCGCCGTCCGTGAGTTGCGCGAGGAGCTGGGACTGGAGATCGAACCGGGGAGCTCGCTCGGTCTCGACCAGCCCGTCAACGAGAAATATGTACTGCGCGTGTACGTCGCGTCACTGCTGGTCGGCGAGCCCGTACTGCGTGAACACATCGCCGTCCGATGGGTCTCGGCGGCGGAACTGACGCAGCTCGATTGGCTGCCGGCCGACCGGCCGTTCTTGCCCTTATTACGTGAGGTTTTCGGTGCGTAATTCGATCCGTCACGATTCCGTGACATCGACGCCAGCCCAGTGGCGTCCACACTGCGAGATCCGTAGGGTTCCCGGCAACTCGACCGTCGGGATCCGACGGTGCGAACAAGGGGAAGGTAGGCAACAGCGATGACGCTGGGGGTTTCCGAAGACCTGTCTCCAGACGGTGGTCTTCCGGCCGACGGATTGGCCGAGACAACTGAGGCCAAACAGATCGAGGGCCGGTCCCTGGGGCAGATCGCCTGGGCCCGGCTGAAGAAGGACAAGATCGCGGTGATCAGCGCGATCGTCATTCTGTTGATCATCGTGGTGGCGGTCTTCGCGCCGTTGATCGTGAAGCTGAACGGCTTCCCGCCGGACCAGTTCAACAAGCTCAACGAAGACGGTCAGCCGTTGCTGAATACGCGCGACGGCGGAATCCCGATCGGCGGCCTGTGGGGCAGTGGCACCAGCGCCGAGCACTGGTTCGGCGTCGAGCCGCAGAACGGCCGCGACGTCTTCTCCCGGCTGGTCTACGGCACCCGGGTCTCGCTGCTCGTCGCCCTCGGCGGCACCCTGATCGCGATCGTGCTCGGCACCGTGATCGGGATGGTGGCCGGCTACTTCGGCGGCTGGGTCGACACCCTGCTCAGCCGGCTGATGGACATCATGCTGAGCTTCCCGTCGCTGCTGTTCATCATGGCGCTGACGCCGGTGGTCGCCGACCGCGGTCAGGACCTGCTGGGCATCCCCGACGACAACAAGCTTCGACTAGGCGTGCTGATGTTCGTGCTCGGCTTCTTCGGCTGGGCATATCTGGCCCGGATCGTGCGCGGCCAGACGCTCTCGCTGCGGGAGCGCGAGTTCGTCGAGGCCGCCCGGTCGCTCGGCGCCGGACCGGCGTACGTGATCTTCAAGCAGATCCTGCCGAACCTGATCCCGACGCTGCTCGTCTACACGACGCTGCTGATCCCCGGCAACATCACTGCGGAGGCGGCGCTGTCCTTCCTCGGTGTCGGCATCAAGGAGCCGACCTCCTCGTGGGGCCGGATGATCTCCGACGCGTCGGACTGGATCGAGAGCAACCCGCTCTACCTGTTCTTCCCGGGGCTCGCCCTGTTCATCACCGTGCTGGCGTTCAACCTGCTCGGTGACTCCGTGCGCGACGCCCTCGACCCGCGTGCCGGGAGGAGCTGACCCATGGGCCGCTATCTGATTCGCCGGCTGCTGCAGACCCTGGTCATCCTCTGGGTGATCAGCGCCATCACCTTCTTCCTGTTCTGGATCACGCCGGCCAACCCCGCGCTGCTGATCTGCGGCAAGAACTGCAACACCGAGACGATCGCGACGGTGAACGCGACGTACGGGTTCGACGACCCGCTGATCGTCCAGTACGGCACCTACATGAAGGGGCTGGTCAGCCCCGGTGGCCGTGAGATCGGCTCCGAGGGCAACGAGCGCAACTGCCCGTGGCCGTGCTTCGGCGAGTCGTACCAGAACGGCATCCCGGTCTGGGACTCGATCTCCGACGCCTTCCCGGCGACCTTCTGGCTCGCCTCCGGCGCCGCGATCATCTGGCTGATCTTCGGCGTGATGCTCGGTCTGCTGGCGGCCCTGCGCAAGGGCAAGGCCGTCGACAAGCTGAGCGTCGGGCTGGCGCTGTTCGGCGTCTCGTTCCCGACCATCGTGTTCGGCTATCTGCTGTTGTTCCTGTTCATCGTCAAACTCAAGTGGATCCCGTTCCCGGACACGGCCAACGCGGCCCTGTTCACCGTGGGTCCACTGAAGTGGCTGCAGTTCTACATCCTGCCGTGGATCACGCTGGCGCTGGTCTACGCGGCGCTGTACACCCGGATCACCCGGGCCAACATGATCGACACGATGAACGAGGACTACATCCGGACCGCCCGGGCCAAGGGCCTCGGCGAGGGCACCGTGATCTTCAAGCACGGACTGCGTTCGGCGCTGACCCCGATCGTGACCATCTTCGGTCTCGACCTCGGTGGTCTGCTCGGCGGCGCGGTGATCACCGAACAGATCTTCAGCATCACCGGCCTGGGCAAGTTCTCGATCGACTCGGTGCTGGGCAACGACCTGCCCGCGATCATGGGCGTCGTGCTGTTCGCCGCCATCTTCGTCGTGGTCGCCAACGTGATCGTCGACATCCTGTACGCCTTCATCGACCCGCGCGTGCGGTTGTCCTAGACCCGACGAGGAGACAAGTGACCGAGTCTGTGACAACCACAGCAAGTGCGGACCGTAGTACCGGCAAGCCGTTCCTGGAGCTGAAGGACCTGCAGGTGCACTTCCCGACCGATGACGGTCTGGTGAAGGCAGTGAACGGACTGAGCTTCAGCCTGGAACGCGGCAAGACCCTCGGCATCGTGGGTGAGTCGGGCTCCGGTAAGAGCGTGTCCAGCCTGGCGATCATGGGGCTGCACAAGGGCAGCCGGGCCCAGGTGTCCGGCGAGATCTGGCTGGACGGCGCCGAGCTGGTGGGCATGTCCGTGCCGGAGATCCGCCGGCTGCGCGGCCAGCAGGTGGCGATGATCTTCCAGGACCCGCTGTCGGCGATGCACCCGTTCTACCGGGTCGGCGACCAGCTGGTCGAGGCGTACCGGGTGCACAACCAGGTGACCAAGGCGGTCGCCAAGAAGCGCGCGATCGACCTGCTCGACCGGGTCGGCATCCCGTCGCCGGACAAGCGGTTCTTCGACTACCCGCACCAGTTCTCCGGCGGTATGCGGCAGCGCGCGATGATCGCGATGGCGCTGATGTGCGACCCGCAGTTGCTGATCGCGGACGAGCCGACCACCGCCCTGGACGTCACCGTCCAGGCGCAGATCCTGGACCTGATGCAGGATCTGCAGAAGGAGTTCAACTCCGCGATCGTGATCATCACCCACGACCTCGGAGTGGTCGCTCAGATGGCCCAGGACGTGGTCGTCATGTACGGCGGCCGGGTGGTCGAGTCGGGTCCCGTCCGGGACATCTTCTACCGGCCCGAGATGCCCTACACCTGGGGTCTGCTGGGCTCGATCCCGCGGGTCAACCGCGGTGGCGATCACCGGCTCAAGTCGATCCGGGGTACGCCGCCGTCGCTGATCAACCTGCCCAAGGGGTGCCCGTTCCAGCCGCGCTGCGACTACCAGCAGCACGTCGACGGCAACGTCTGCGTCGACGAGGTTCCGCAGTTGCTGCAGATCGGCGCGGAAGAGCATCGAGTGCGCTGCCACATCGAGTCCGCGAAGCGGCGCGAGATCTTCACCGAGCAGATCAAGCCGGCCCTGTGATGGCGAACCGCAAGAACGAGGAGCGATCGTGAGTACGTCGACGTCGGCCGAGCAGGTCGTCAGCGCGGAGCAGGGCGAGCCGCTGCTCGAGGTCAAGGGACTGCAGCGCTATTTCCCGGTCACCCGGGGCATCGTCTTCCAGAAGCAGACCGGCGCGGTCAAGGCGGTCGACGGGATCGACCTGACCATCCGGACCGGCGAGACGCTCGGCGTGGTCGGCGAGTCGGGCTGTGGCAAGACCACCACGGGCCGGCTGGTGACCAGGCTGGACGAGCCGACCGGTGGCACCATCCGGTTCGAGGGCAACGACATCAGCCATCTGAGCCGGCAGCGGATGCGGCCGTTCCGGCGTGAGATCCAGATGATCTTCCAGGACCCGTTCTCGTCGCTGAACCCGCGGCAGACGATCGGCACCATCATCGCGGCGCCGTTCGAGATCCAGAAGGTGGACAGCGACGGCGGCACCAAGAAGGCCGTCCAGGCGCTGATGGAGCGGGTCGGGCTGAACCCCGAGCACTACAACCGCTACCCGCACGAGTTCTCCGGCGGCCAGCGGCAGCGGATCGGGGTCGCCCGGGCGCTCGCGCTGCGGCCGAAGCTGATCGTCTGCGACGAGCCGGTGTCGGCCCTGGACGTGTCGATCCAGGCCCAGATCGTGAACCTGCTGGAGGACCTGCAGGACGAGTTCAACCTCGCCTACATGTTCATCGCCCACGACCTGTCGGTGATCCGGCACATCTCCGATCGCGTGGCCGTGATGTACCTCGGCAAGGTGGTCGAGATCGCAGACCGTGACGAGCTGTACAACCATGCCCGGCACCCCTACACGCACGCGCTGCTGTCGGCGGTCCCCGAAGCGGACCCCGACGCGCTGGCGCACCGGGAGCGGATCCGGCTCACCGGTGACGTGCCGAGCCCCCTGAATCCTCCGTCGGGTTGCCGATTCCGGACCCGATGCTGGAAAGCGGAAGACATCTGCGCCGAACAGGAACCACCGTTGGTGCAGATCGGTGCCCCGGGTCACCAGGCGGCCTGCCACTTCCCGGAGGAGCGCGACGTGATCTGAAAACTACACAGGGTAGCTGAAAGATCTAGCGATGGCATTGAAGCAATCACGATCTGGTCACCGAGCGGAATGCTCGTTGCGCCACTTGTGAATCCGTGAGTTGATGACCGCGAATTGACGTCAAGTGACCTACCGGCCGCCGCGACCCGGCGTGGAACGTCATGACAAGGAAGGAACTACTGGCTATGAAGTATGCCAAACGAGTAGGACAGGTAGTTGCCGCAGGAGTCTCCGTGACCCTGCTGGCGACCGCTTGCGGTGGCGGCAGCGATGACGCCGGCACGAAGACTACTGAAGGCACGGCCGGGGCCAAGGGGGGCACCGTCACCGTTTACCACGTCAATGATGTAGAGCACCTGGACCCGGGACGTAACTTCGTCACCGACTCCGGCATGATCGGCAAGCTGATCACCCGGACGCTGACCGAGTACCGCTACGACGCCAAGGCGAAGAAGACGGTCCTGGAGAACGACCTGGCGGCCAGCTACGAGAGCTCGCCGGACTTCAAGACCTGGACCTTCAAGCTGAAGGACGGGATCAAGTACGAGGACGGCACGCCGATCGTCGCCGCTGACATCAAGTACGGCGCCGAGCGTTCCTTCGCCGCGGACATGGCCGAGGGTGCGCCGTACGCCAAGCAGTACCTGGACTGCCCGGGCTACAAGGGCCCGTACGTCGCCGGCAACAACGGCGGCAAGGGCTGCACCGCGATCGAGGTGCCGGACGAGAAGACCGTCGTCCTCAAGCTGAACCAGCCGGTCACCACCTTCGAGGGTGCGGCCAGCATGAAGATCTGGTCGCCGGTGCCGAAGGCCAAGGACACCAAGACCGCGTACGACAACAAGCCGGTCTCCTCCGGCCCGTACAAGATCGAGTCCTACACCCGCAAGAAGCAGCTGGTGCTGGTCCGCAACGACCAGTGGGACCAGAAGACGGACACCCTGCGCACCGCGCAGCCGGACAAGTTCATCTTCAAGTTCGGTGACGCCGAGGCGACCGTCGACCAGCGGCTGTTCGCCGACGGCGCGGCCGACAAGAGCTCGGTGAGCTTCGCCGGTGTCCAGCCGGAGAACATCGCCAAGACGAACCAGGCCAACGTCAAGGACCGGGTGATCGAGTCCACCGACCTGTGCCGCCGCTACATCGCCTTCAACCAGCAGAAGCCGCTGCTGAAGAACCAGAAGCTGCGTGAGGCCCTGTACTACGGCCTCGACCGCACCAGCTACCGCGACGGCCGTGGTGGCGAGCGGCTGGCAGCAGTCGTCGACTCGGTCATCCCGCAGGACCTGGAAGGCTACAAGCCGGAGGAGACCTTCAAGGCTCCGCCGGAAGGCGACAAGGAGAAGGCCAAGGCGCTGCTGACCGAGGCCGGCTACAAGGGCGAGAAGCTCGTCCTCGGCACCGCTGACTCGGGTCTGGCCGTCAAGGCGGCCGAGGCCGCTCAGGCGTCCTGGAAGGCGATCGGCGTCAACATCGACATCCGCAAGATCCCGGGCGACAACTACTACTCGACCCAGCAGCAGGACAACTCCGCGACCGACCTGATCACCGCGGGCTGGTGCCCGGACTGGGCGTCGCTGGCGACCGTCGTGCCGCCGGTTCTCGGACCGGACACCACCGCGACGAACAAGGCCGCGCAGAACAACTACGGCCGCAGCCAGGCCGGCTGGGACAAGCTGGCCGAGCTGAACAAGGAGACCGACAAGGCCAAGCTCACCTCCGGCCTGTCCGACGTCTACGCCGAGATCATGAAGACGGCGCCGCTGGTGCCGACCGTTCAGGACCTCAACGTCTACGTCGTCGGCTCGAACATCGACAACGCGGTGGCCGACCCGAACTCGGGTGGTCTGCCGGACCTCACCCAGATCGCGCTGAAGAAGGCGAACTGATCGAGGTAGCACCTTCGCCGTAGTCAGGTGAAAGAAGGGCGGTTCCCCTCGGGGAGCCGCCCTTCTGCTGTGTCAGGTGGACCGGAGGAGCTGCTCCAGCGCCGCGGCGCCGTGCGCGTTGTGCTGCTCGTGGATGGACAGCGCGATCCGCCACTCCCGCCTTGCCTCCGGCAGCTTGCCTTCGGCCCGGTGCACCTCGCCGAGGCTCTTGCGGATGTCCGCCTCGACCAGCCAGTCGCCGTGCTGGCCGGCGATCGCCAGGCCCTCGCTCTGGGCGGCGATCGCTTCGGCGTACCGGCCTTCGGCCATCCGGAGCCGGCCCAGTTCGTTCAGTACCTCGGCCTGCGGGATCGATGCCCCGGCGGTCCGGTACAGGATCAGACTCTCGCGCAGCGCGTTGCCGGCCACCTCGAACTCGCCGGCCTCCCGGTAGGCGACGCCCACGTTCTGCGCGATCATGCCGCGGTACTTCTCCAGTCCCGGCTCGTCCAGGATCTGCATCGCCTCGGCGAAGTGCCGCTCGGCCGACTGGGGCATCCCGGTCTTCAGGTAGAGCATGCCGAGGGCAAGGCAGGCCCAGGCGGCGCGGGGAGGGATGCCGAGTCGCAGGCCGATCTCGCGAGCGCGTTCGGCGTACGGGATGCCGTCGTTGGTACGGCCGGTGCGTTCCAGCACATGGCTCAGGCTGCTCAGGCAGAGCGCTTGCAGGTTGCCGTCGCCGGAAGCCTCGGCTGTGTCGACTGCCTGTCTTAGGGGAGCCACGGCCTGCTCGTACTGCCCCAGCTCGGCGTGGGCCGCGCCCAGGTCATGCAGGACGAGTCCCTCCGCGACGCGGTCGGGGCCACCGCTGACCAGACGCAGGATGGCCTCGTTGACCTGCAGCCACTCCAGCCAGGCCCGGCGACTCGTGTAGTACGCGTTGAGCCCGATGGCCAGCTGTACTGCGAGGCCAGGCTGGTCCGCGACCGCCCGCTGGACGGTGCCGACGAGAGTGGTCCGCTCGTTGTCCAGCCAGGCGAGGACATGCTCCTGCTCGGCCAGGTCCTGAGCGCCGTCGAGCCACTCCTTGTCGAGCCAGGCCTCCCGGGTCACCCCGTGGCCGGCGTACTCGCTGGCCTTCCAGACGACAGCGGAGACCCGCTTGATCCACCTAGTAGTGGCGGCAGCCTTGTCGGGTTCAGTCAGCATCTGCTCGGCCAGCTCCCGTGCAGCCACTCGCACGAGGTCATGCAACCTGTACCGGCTGGGACTGGGCGTCGTGAGCAGGTGTACGTCCACCAGCCGCTCCAGTACTACGGCAGCCTCCGGCTCGGGGCTGTCGGACAGTGCGGCGGCCAGTGCCGACGTGAGCTCGACAGAGTCCGACAGCCCGAGCAGCGCGAACATAGTGACGGCCTGTACGTCGACAGGATCGTCGCTGCCCGCCAGCTGCTCGATCGACAGCACCAGCGTCGCCCGTACTCCGGAGTCGTCCAGCTGCAACTCGTCCAGTCGGCGACGGCCGTCGGCAAGTCGCTCGGCCAGGTGGGCCACCGGCCAGGTCGGGCGGGACGCCAGCCGGGCACCGGCCATCCGGATCGCCAGCGGCAGGCCGCCGCACTGCCGGACCACCTCGGCACAGTCGTCCTCCGGGGCATCCGGGCGCTCCGAGATGCGGCGGAGCATCTCGATCGACTCCTCCAGCGGCGGCTCGCCCAGTGGGAACTGGCGGCCGGCCAGTCCGGCCATGCTCCGCCGGCTGGTCACGATGACCGCGCAGCCGCCGGACCCGGGCAGCAGCGGCTCGATCTGCTCCTTGTCGGAGGCGTTGTCGAGCAGCAGCACGAGGCGGCGGCTGGCGAGCGAAGTACGGAAGCGAGAGGTTGCTGCCGCGAGGTCTGCGGGCGGGGTCTCGCCCAGGTCCTCCAGTAGATAGGTCAGGGCGTCCAGCGGCTCCAGTGGCGGGCCGATGCCGAAGCCGCGCAGGTCGAGGTACAGCTGGCCGTCCGGGAAGTGCTCGGCGAGCTGGTGAGCTGTGTGGATGGCCAGAGTGGTCTTGCCGATGCCGCCCATGCCTGTGATGGCTGTCACACTGACGCCCTTGGCAGTGGTCAGGTGCTTGGTCAGCAGCTCCATCTCACGGACCCGGCCGGTGAAGTCGCCACTGGCGAACGGCAGCTGTCTGGGGGAGGCCGGTGATGCCGGTTTGGCCTTGGCCTTGTCGGTCCGGCCCCGGCGGGACGCTGCGGCGGCCAGCGAGGCTGTCTGGTCGGGATCCAAGTGGAGTGCCTCGGCCAGGGCTTCGACGGTGCTCAGCTGGGGGTAGCGCCGGGTGCCGCGCTCGAGGGTGCTGATCGCCTGCACGCTGACGCCGGAGCCTGCCGACAGCTCGTCCTGGGTCAGCCCGGCGGCGGTCCGATGGCGACGGAGCAGGGCAGCGAACTGCGATTCCACCCCGTACACCTCCACCGATCGTCACTTTTGTATGGGTGAACTGTATGGGTTGTACCTGGTGAGCCGGTCTGGACCAGTCGAGAATTGAACCTGCAAGACGACTGGGGAGGGGATGAGGATGTCGGTTTACCAGGCTGTACCTGCGGTCAGACGTGAGGACTTCGCGCCGGAGGTGGTGTGCGAGGTCTACGAGCTGGGATCGCGCCGCGCGACGCCGGGGGCGGCGAAGGAGCTGACCAGCCGCCAGGTCACCATCGGCCGGCTGATGGCGACCGGGGCGAAGGACGCCGCGATCGCGCGGCAGCTCGGACTGTCGCTGCGGACCGTCCGGGCCGAGATCAGCGCGCTGATCGCCGGGCTCGGCGCCAGGTCGCGGTTCCAGGCGGGCTGCTTGCTGGTGCGTCGCTTCGGCTGAGCCGGCCGGAGCGCCCCGGCGCCTGAAAAGGCGCCGGGATTCTGTCCGACGGCCCACGTAGGGTTGGGGCCATGACCGAGCTTCCTGACCGCCGCCTGCTGCTGGTTCACGCGCATCCGGACGACGAGACGATCAACAACGGCGCGACGATGGCGCGGTACGTCGCCGAGGGTGCCCTGGTCACCCTGATCACCTGCACCCTGGGTGAGGAGGGCGAGGTGCTGGTGCCGGAGCTGGAGCACCTGGCCAGCGACCAGACCGACGGGCTGGGCAAGCACCGGATCGGCGAGCTGGCCGCCGCGATGGACGAGCTGGGCGTCACCGACCACCGCTTCCTCGGCGGCCCGGGCAAGTACCGCGACACCGGGATGATCTACAACGACGAGGGCAACGCCGCCGTCCCGCTGGAGACCCGGCCGGACAGCTTCTGGGACGCCGACCTGCTGGCCGCGGCCAACGACCTGGTCCCGGTGATCCGGGAGGTCAAGCCGCAGGTGCTGATCACCTACGACGAGTTCGGCAACTACGGCCACCCGGACCACATCAAGGCCCACCGCGTCGCTACCTACGCCGCCGCGCTGGCCGCCGCCCGGTCGTACCGCGAGGACCTCGGTGAGCCCTGGGACATCGCGAAGATCTACTGGCCGACGATGGCCGAGTCGTCGATGCGGGAGAGCCTGCGCCGGCTCCGCGAGGCCGGCGACAGCACCACCTTCGAGGGAATGGACCCCGAGGGCCCGATGCCGCCGATGATCACCCCCGACCACCTGGTCGACTGCGTGATCTCCGCCGAGGGCTTCCTCGACCGCAAGATGAACGCGATGAAGGCGCACGCCACCCAGATCACCGTCGACGGCCCGTTCTTCGCCCTGTCGAACAACAACGGCCTGGAGATCTGGGGCAGCGAGTCCTACCGCCTGGTCAAGGGCACCCCGGCCCCCGGCCCCGACGGCGTGGAAACCGACCTCTTCGCAGGCCTCTGAGCTAGCTCGGAACCGCCCCGACCGGGCGGGTCTACGATCGTCGGCATGACGTTTGCCCCGGCGTTCGGTGTGTTGCTGCGCGGCTTCCGGCGGGAGGCCGCGCTCACCCAGGAAGCACTGGCCGAGCGAGCCGGGCTGAGCGTCGAGGCGATCCGCGTCCTCGAGGCCGGCCGGCGGCGCCACCCGCGACCGTCGACCATCAAACAGCTGGTGGCGGCGCTCGGACTGTCCGAGGCCGACCTGTCGCGGCTGGAGGAGGCCGCGCGGCGACGCCAGGCGGCCTCGCACGACCTGCCCGCCGACATCGACGACTTCTCCGGCCGGACCGCTGAGCTTCGGCAACTTGTCGACGCCTTGGGGCGCGAAGCTCCGGCCGTCGCGCTGGTGTCTGTCGCGGGGATGGGCGGCGTCGGCAAGACCACGCTTGCGGTCCACGGCGCGAGGTTGCTGGCCGACGACTTTCCGGACGGCTTCCTGTACGTCAGTCTCGGGGGTCACGGCGGCGGGCGGCCGGCTGAGCCGCTCGAGCTGCTCCAGCGACTGCTCCGGGCGCTCGGCGTCCAGGAGAGTCAGATTCCTCGCGAGGTGGCCGAGGCTGCCGCGCGGTACCGATCGGCGCTGGCCGGCCGGAAGCTGCTCGTGCTGCTCGACGACGCGGCCAGCAGCGATCAGGTCGCTCCGCTGATCCCCGGCACGAGTGGATCGGCTGTGCTGATCACCAGTCGAAAGCAGCTGACCGGGGTGGCTGGTCTGCGGCAGCTGCGTCTCGATGTGCTGTCGGATCAGGAGGCGCTGGAGCTTTTTGCCGCAGTACTCGGGGAGGGGCGGGTCGAGGAGGAGCGGGAGGCGGCGCTGGCGGTGGCTCGGTTGTGCGGTCACCTTCCGCTGGCTCTGCGGATCGCCGCGGGGTCTCTGTCAGGACAGCCCGACAAGAAGTTCAGGCGGCTGGCCGACGAGCTCGAAAGCTCCCGGGCGAAGGTCCTGTCGGCCGATGGCGGTGGTGTCCGGGCGAGCATCGACCTGTCGCTGCGAGCCTTGGCCGCCGATCCGCGGACGGTCGCACGGACCGCCGCCGCGGTGTTCCCGATCGTAGCCCTGCTAGGCGTCGACGATTTCGCACTGCGGACCGCGGCCGCGGCCTTGGACCTGCCGATCGACGAGGTCGAGGATGCGCTGGAGCACCTGGTGGACGTCAGCTTGCTGGAGACGCCGCAACTGCACCGCTACCGGATGCACGATCTGGTCCGGGAGATCGGCCGGGAGAAGACCCGGAGCTCTGATCGCGAGGCCGTGAGCGGCAGGGTGCTCGACCACTACCTCGCGCTGGGGTGGCGGATCGAGGAGACGAGCGGCATGGGGGCGATGTCCGATGCGTGGCGGGACCCCCGGTGGTCGATCTCCGTCAAGGACCTCGATCTGGAAACGGCGACCGACCTGCTCGATGCGGACCGCGCCAACTGTGTGGCCGCCGTTCGGGCCGCGGCCGGTGGATCTCCGGCCGAGCGTCTCGCGGTGGTCCGGATCGCCGCGGGCATCAACGACTTCGGCCAGACCCGGAAACGGTGGAGCGAGTGGCGGGCGATCCTGGAGGCCGCGGCCGGTGTCGTCGGGCAGTTCGACGATCCGGTCAGCAGCGGGATGATCCATTTCGACCTCGGTCTGGTCTGTAACGAGCTGGAGGAGTTCGAGCAGGGCGTCGAGTACCTGACCCAGGCAGCCCGTTCCGCCCGGGAGATGGGGGAGCAGGGCTTCGAGGTGACCGCCCTGGTGAACCTCGGCCACGCGCTCGAACGGGCGAACCGGCTGCCCGAGGCCCGCGCCGTGGCCCAGCAGGTGCAGGACCATCGGCCGGACGAGCGGATCGCGTCCTGGATCGAGCTGATCCTGGGCATGGCCGCGGGCAAGGAGCAGGACCTGGCGGGCCAGCGAGCCGCCTTCGAACGCTCGCTGGAGCTGTATCGGGCGGCCGGCGCGCCGCCAGGCAACCTGGCGATGCGCTATCGCATCATCGGCGAGTCACTGGCCGAGGCCGGGCAGGACGGCGACGCGGAGGCGTCGTACCGCGAGGCGCTGTCCCGCTACCGCGAACTGGACGACCAGCTCAACGTCGCCGCGGTGCTCGAACGACTCGGGGCCACGCTGGTCAGCGCCGGCAGCCTCGACGAGGCCGAAGCTGTGCTGTCGGAGGCCCTCCTGCTCGCGCAGGAGCAGGCGCAGTGGGATTGCGAGGCACGCATCCAGGTCGCCCTCGGCAACCGCCTCAGTGCCTTGGGCCGGAAGGCCGAGGCAGCCGACGCGTGGCGGCGAGCACTTGGCATCTACGAGTACCACGGCGCCGCCGCAACCGAAGACGTCCGGTTGCTGCTTGACCGGGCGTGACTATCATCTGCCGACATGGCTGACTTCGGTGAGTTGCTCCGGAGGTACCGGTCGTCGGCGGGGCTGACCCAGGAGCAGTTGCCGAGAGGTCGGAGCACGGACTCTGGGACCGGGAGGCCAACATCCGACTCCGGCGTGGGCGTACCTGGCAAGCAACGGGCCGGGGCGACCAAACCCGCGAGGACTGGCTTACTGCGCTGCAGCTGTACGAGGCGCACGGATCGCCGCTCGCGGACGACGTACGCGGACTCCTGGCCGGGTTGCCGGCTGAGCAGTGACCGGTCCCACACGCGGGGTTGAGGCGTCAACCAGCTGGGGGACTTAGGCTGCTGGGGTGACGGAACCCGGCGGCAGTATCGACTCCGGAGACTTCCGTACTGCGCTGGGCCGGTTCGCGTCCGGGATCACGATCATGAGTACGTCGCAGGACGGGATCGCGCACGCGATGACCGCCAACGCGTTCACCTCCGTCTCGCTGGACCCGCCGTTGGTGCTGGTCTGTGTGGATCACGGGGTCCGGATGCACGACGCGGTACTGGACTGTGGGTTCTGGGCGGTGTCGGTGCTGTCCGACAGTCATCGGGAGCTCGCGACGCGGTTCGCCAAGTCGGGGCGGGACCTCTACGGGCAGTTCGACGGGGTCGCCACCCAGCCTGGTCCGAAGACCGGGTGCCCGGTGATCGAGGGAGCGCTCTCATGGCTGGAGTGCCGGACCTGGGCGACCTATCCGGGCGGTGACCACACGATCGTTGTCGGTGAGGTTCTGAGCCTTGGTGAAGGGCAGCTGGATGACCCTGCCGCACTGATCTACTACGAGGGCCAGTACAGGGCACTCGGGGGCAGATAAGTCTGCCCTGTCCTGTAGTCTGTGCCGTTGCTGTTATCTGGTCTCGAGCAGGAGGACTCTGTCCGGTGGGGAGAAACAAGCTCGCGGGGATCATTGCCGCGGCGGGGTTCGGGGTGCTCGTGGTCGCCTACGGCGCGGCGTTCGCGCTGACCGGCGACAAGGTCCCGGGGGATACGACCGTACTGGGGATTCCCCTCGGCGGTCTGTCGGAGGACGACGCGAAGGCGAAGCTGCAGGCCGGTCTGAAGGATCGCCTGCTGCTGCCGATCAACGTCAAGGCCGGCCAGACGACGTACCAGGTGAAGCCGGCTGACGCGGGCCTGACGCTCGATGTCGACGCCACCGTCGCCGAGGCGGGCGCGGGGCGCAGCCTCAACCCGGCCCGGATCCTGCGCGCGATGACCGGCGGGGACGCGATCGAGCCGGTGGTCGGCAAGGACGAGGCCAAGCTGAAGGCGGCCATCGACAAGCTGGCCGCGCAGGTGAACCGGCCGGCCACCGAGGGCACCATCACCTTCGTCAAGGCCAAGGCCGTCCAGCACCCGTCGGCCGACGGGCTGCAACTGGACAACGAGAAGGCCACCGAGACGGTGCTGTCCGGCTTCCCGTCGGACGGCAACCCCAAGGACCTGCAGGTCAGCGTGACCAAGCCGAAGGCCGGCAGCGAGGCCATCGACAAGGCGATGACCGAGTACGCCGTGCCCGCGATGTCCGGCCCGGTCCGGCTGACCGTCGGCGACAAGAAGGCCGATCTGCAGCCCGAGGAGCTCGCTCCCGCGCTCACCCTGGTCGCCAAGGACGGCGGTTTCACGCCGAGCCTGAACGCCAAGCTGCTCGAGCCGCTGTTCGCCGAGCGGTTCAAGACCCTCGAGACGCTGCCGAAGGACGCCACCATCGGCGTCGTGGCCGGCAAGGTCAAGGTCATCCCCGCCGTCGACGGCATGGTGGTCGCCCGCGACAAGGTGGTGCCGGCGATCCTCGCGATCCTGCCGAAGCCGTCCGGTCAGCGCACCGCCGCGGTCGGCCTGGCGCACACCAAGGCCGCCGTCACCACCGAGGCCGCCGCGGCGCTGGGGATCAAGGAGGTGATGGGGGAGTCCACCACCCACTTCCCCTACGCCGAGTACCGCAACGTCAACATCGGCACCGCCGCCCGCAAGATCGACGGCACCCTGCTGAAGGCGGGCGAGACGTTCAGCCTGAACAAGATCGTCGGCGAGCGGACCCGCGAGAACGGCTTCACCGACGGCAACATCATCAGCGGCGGCAAGTTCGTCCTGGACCTCGGCGGCGGCGTCTCGCAGTCGGCGACCACCACCTTCAACGCGGCCTTCTTCGCCGGCCTGAAGGACGTCGAGCACAAGGCCCACAGCGTCTACATCGACCGCTACCCGATCGGCCGCGAGGCGACCGTGGCCTGGCCGTCGGTCGACCTGAAGTTCCTCAACGACTCCGGCCACGGGATCTACGTGCAGACCCTCTTCACCGCGGCCAAGCCCGGCGGTCAGGGCACCCTGACGGTGAAGATCTGGGGCACCAAGGTCTGGGACATCACCGCGGGCAAGTCCGAGAAGACCAACTTCCGCAGCCCGGGCCTGGTCTACGACACCGCCGCGAACTGCCGGCCGCAGGCGCCGACCGCCGGTTTCGACATCAAGATCTACCGGTACTTCGCGAAGAACGGTGCCCGGGTCAAGACCGAGTCCTTCACCACGAACTACAACGCGGCCGACACCATCAAGTGCGGCCCGAAGCCGGGCACCACGCCGCCGCCGGGGACGGAGACCACGCCTCCGGGCGCGGGCAAGCCGACGCCGCCGGTCGGCACTCCCCGGCCGCCGAGCTGAGCCTCGCCGCCGAGCTGAATCTCAGAGCCAACGACTGAGGGCCGTCCCCTGCTGGGGGCGGCCCTTTGTCATGCCCGGTGCAGCTCGTGCAGCTGCGCCGCGACCTGGTTGAAGATCTCCTCGCCGATCACAGCGCCCTCCCGCCGGACGGCGGCCGGGTCGATCCGCAGTACGCGATCCAGCCGTACTTCGCTGTTGCGGCCTTCCTTGTCCCAGGGGCCGCCGCCGATGTCGAACCAGACCCGGCCCCAGCGGGCCTCGTCGGCCGCGTCGCGGTCGTGGTCCTTGCTGGTCAGGATCAGCGCCAGCAGCAACGGCCCGTCCGAGCCGACGACCAGCACCGGCCGGTCCTTGCCGCGGGTGTGGTCCTCCTCGAACGGCACCCAGGTCCAGACCACCTCGCCCGGATCGGCGACCCCGTCGTCGGGGTGCGGGGTGTACTCGACCCGCACCGTGCCCTCGTAGTCACCCGCGTACGCCGGTCGCTCCAACTCAGCCATGGGCCGAGACTACCGACTCCCGGCAGTGAGATAGCGGTAGCGATAGGCAACGGCGTACCCGAGGTTCTGGTAGGTCGTCAGGGCCGGCAGGTTGGACGAGACGACCTCCAGGTAGGTCCGGCGGCCGCCCTCCTGTCCAGACCAGCGTGCAAGGCCCTGCACGAGGGCTGTGCCGAGCCCACGCCGCCGGTACGCCGGATCGACCCTCACCGCGTCCACACCCAGCCAGTGGCCCGTCATGGCGCCGCGGGCGACTGCCACAACCTTGCCGTCCAGCTCCACCGCGGCGAAGGCGGTCTTGGGAGCACCCTCCATCACAGTGGGCGCCACAGCCGGGGGAGTGCCCTCGAAGGCCGTCCCGTACCAACCGGCGTCCGGCTTGTCACTGACACTCACCTCGTACTGCGGTACGCCGTTCACCAGGTCCAGCGTCGTGTGCAGGACGAACACGTCGGCCTCCTCCGGCCGGGCGTCCACCCAACCGAGCTGCTCGAACTCCTGCACGACAGGACTCTCCAGCCGAACCAGGGCCAGCGGGGGAAGCCCCCGCTCGGCGTAGAACACCTCAGCCCGCTTCAGCGCCTCCGAGACAGGCATCTCGGGGTCACCGGCGGGCAGTAGCGAATTGGCTCGTCCCGTCCAGCCTGCAGAGGCCCGCAGCAGCCACTGGCCGACGTGTGCGGTCTCCACGGCGGGGCGCCCCAGGGCGGTGGTGAGGAAGAGTTGCTCGACGTCCACCGGCCGCAGCGGCATCGGGGGAATCTGCTTGGCTGCTGAGACGTCCTCCACGCGGACCTCGTACGGCGTACTGTCGGAGTGCCGGACCACCAGCGAACTCGCGTCGTACGACTGCAACACCCCGATCACATCGGTCAGTTGGCCGCCCGGAAGCCGGTGGCGGACCACGACACGGTGGCCGATATCACGGGCACTGAGGCCTGACACGATGCGGACTCCTGGCAGAGTGGGGCGGGTACTACCGTGATACTAGGTAGCGCCACCACCATATGAGCATCGGGAACACCGCACCGCAGCACCCAGTCCGCTGCGCCTGCTGGCTATAGGAGGAGTACCAGTGACCTACGTCATCGCGCAGCCGTGTGTTGACCTCAAGGACCTCGCCTGCGTCGAGGAGTGTCCGGTCGACTGCATCTACGAGGGCAACCGGATGCTTTACATCCACCCCGACGAGTGTGTCGACTGTGGAGCTTGTGAGCCGGTCTGCCCGGTGGAAGCCATCTACTACGAAGACGACACCCCGGAGCAGTGGAAGGACTACTACACCGCCAACGTCGACTTCTTCAACGACCTCGGCTCGCCCGGCGGCGCGTCCAAGATGGGCAAGATCGACAAGGATCACGCCTTCATCGCGGCGCTGCCCCCGCAGGAGCACGACGAGTAAGGCTGTTCAGCACCGGACACCGCAGTACGCCGAGCAGGGCGTACTGCGGTGTTTCGCGTTCTACTGGTCGATCACGTCGACGTGGACGTGGTCCAGGTGCCGGAGCGTGTCCTTGTTCCCGGCCCGGTCCGGCGCCGTGTAGTCGCGCCAGCCGTTGTCCGACTTGCCGCCGGCGGTCCAGATCTTGTCGCTGAAGATGACGGTCCGGATGCCCAGGTGGTCGGCGCGGGCGACCAGGTACTGCGCGATCGCCCAGCCCTTGACCGTGTTCGGCACCGAGATCGGCTTGACGAAGATGTCCACCGCCCGGCCCTCGTAGTGCGCCGAACCCTCCATGTGCCCGCTCTTCACGCCGCCCGGCTGGTAGCCGCCGGTCGAGAGCTTGCCGAAGGTGGCGGCCACGTCCTTGCGGACCGCCTCGGCGCGCGGGGTCAGCCCGTTCTTGCCCATCGTCTCGGCCGGCAGCGACTCGGTGTTGACCGTGCAACTGAAGGCGGCCTTGGTCTGGCCGGTCAAGGCGGAGGCCAGCACGCGGGCGTCCGCCTCGTGGTCGGCGTACGCGTTGGGGAAGGCGCTGCGCTGGACCTTGTCGGCCGCGACGGTCACTGCGAGCGTCTGGTAGTTCCGGACCTTCACCAGCGCGTCGTAGAACTTCCCGGCCGCGTAGTGCGGGTCCTGGACCTGGGTGACCGTGCCCCAGCCCTGTGACGGCCGCTGCTGGAACAGGCCGAGCGAGTCCCGGTCCCCGTGCGCCAGGTTGCGCAGCCCGGACTCCTGGTACGCCGTCGCCAAGGCGATCGTCGCCGCCCGCGCCGGCAGCCCACGCCGTACGGCGACGCCCACGATGATCGCCGCCGACTCGGCCTGCTCCAGATCCAGTACTACGGACCCGCCGCTGACCGTGGCCTCGCACTGCTCGCGTGGTGGCAGCAGCGGCCCGAACTCCTTGCCGCTGATCCAGTGGATCCCGGCCCCGACGGCAAGCGCCAGCGCCCCCACTGCACCAATTGCGACCAGGGCGCCACGGTTCATCGGCATACCCGATCCAACGTGCGGGCCCGGCGTCGGGGTTCCTGGAAGTAGGTCACGTTCTGTATGACGTGCGACCGCTCGGCTTGGTTGGCGTGATTCGTCACGCGTTGGCGTGCAGTGCCTCGTTGAGGGTGATGCCCTCACCCTTGCGGGGCCGGGCCTCGACCGCGCCGGTGACGGAGTTGCGCAGGTACAGCAGGCCGGGCTGGCCGGACAGGTCGCGCGCCTTCACCACGGTGCCGTCGGGCAGCGTGACCTTGGTGCCGGCGGTCACGTACAGCCCCGCCTCGACCACGCAGTCGTCGCCGAGCGAGATGCCGGTGCCGCCGTTCGCGCCGAGCAGGCAGCGCTTGCCGATCGAGACGACGGTCTTGCCGCCGCCGGACAGGGTGCCCATGATCGAGGCGCCCGCGCCGATGTCGCTGCCGTCGTCGACCACGACGCCGGCCACGATCCGGCCCTCGACCATCGAGGTCCCGAGGGTGCCGGCGTTGAAGTTCACGAAGCCCTCGTGCATGACGGTGGTGCCCGCGGCCAGGTGCGCGCCGAGCCGGACCCGGTCGGCGTCGCCGATCCGGACGCCGGACGGGACGACGTAGTCGGTCATCCGCGGGAACTTGTCGACACTCGTCACCGACAGGTGCAGCCCGGCGGCGCGGGCGCGCAGCCGGACGTTCTCGATCTCGTCGACCGGGACCGGGCCGTGCGAGGTCCACGCGTTGTTCGGCAGGGCGGCGAAAATGCCGTCCAGGTTGAGGCCGTGCGGGCGGACCAGCCGGTGCGACAGCAGGTGCAGCCGCAGGTAGGCGTCGGCGGTGCCGTCGGGGGCCTGGTCGAGGGTGATCGCGGCCTGCACGACGGTACGGCGTACCTGGCGGAGGTCGTCGTTGCCCTCGGCAGCGATCAGCTCGGCCGGCGCCTTCGCGTCAGCGGGCGCCTCGCCCAGCTCGGGGGCCGGGTACCAGACGTCGAGCACAGTGCCCGAGGTGGTGACGGTGGCGAGGCCGAAGCCCCAGGCGCGCGTGGCGGTCTCAGTCATACCCCAAAGCCTGCCAGACGCCGGAAAACCAGCGGCGGGGGGTTGCCGGGGCGTGGTCTACTGGTCGCCGCCCTCGTCAGGAAGGATTCTTTCCATGCTTCCCGTCTGGCTCGATCCGATCGCTGAGCCTGTCCTCGCGGCCACGCAAGCGCCGGACGTCGGTGAGCTCAAAGGCGAAGTACTGCGGGAGTGGGGATCGTCGGAGGTCTGGCGGCTCTCGTACGGCCTGCGCAGCGTGATCGTGAAGCGGGGCAGCGATGCGCAGACGAGTGAGGGTTCGGCGTACGAGCGGTTCGTGGTGCCGTTGAACTTGCCGGCGCCGCGGCTGATCCATTCCTCGACCACGGATGACGCGGTGTTGCTGGTGCTGGCCGATGTCGGGCTGGTGAATCTGGAGCAGGAGCCGACGGCGGAGGGTTTCCTCGCGGCGGCGTCGTTGCTGGCCGAGGTGCGATCCAAGCCGGTGGACGCGGCCAGCGAGTTCACCTCGTCGCACTTGCTCGATCTGGTACTGCGAAGTCCGGCCGACGCCGATCTCACGGCGCGACTCGAGTCACTGGTCAGCGCGGTCGACGCTTTGCACGAGGAGACGCCGGCCCGAGTCGTCCACGGCGACTACGTGCCGAAGAACCTGGTCACCGACGGCACTCGCTGGACCATCGTCGACTGGCCGTTGGCATATGTCGCTCCGCACCTCAGCGATCTCTACACCCTGGCTCGCGATGCCGTTGCTGTCGGCCACCAATCCGAGCCGATCGTTGCCCGCTACATAGATGCCTCGGGCGCCGATCCCGAGCTGGTACGCCGTCAGCTGGCGCTCGGCGGAGTCGCCTTCACTCTGCGTGCGCTGACCTGGATCGTCGAGGAAGGCAGCCAGACGGTCCCTTCCTCCAGCGAATGGATCGCGCCCCTACTGACCGAGCTGGACGACCTCGCGAAGGATCTCGCATGAGACTGCTCGTCCTCGGCGGCACCAAGAACCTCGGCCGCCACCTGGTCGAAGCAGCACTCACGGCCGGCCACCACGTCACGCTCTTCAACCGCGGCCAGACCAACCCGGACCTCTTCCCTGAGGCCGATCACCTCATCGGCGAGCGTTCCGCGCCTGCCGCCGCGCTGTCGACGGGGGAGTGGGACGCGGTCATCGACATGTCCGGCTTCCTGGTCCAGGACATCCGCCTGAGCCTCGAACTCCTGCGTGACCGCGTCGGCCACTACACCTTCATGTCGACGATCGGTGTCTACGCCGACAGGACAACACCCGGGATGACCGAGGACGCGGCCCTGCTGGCCTGGCCCGACGGCGCCCCCGAAGACAAGTTCTCGATGGACCTCTACGGTTGCTCGAAAGCCCGCGCCGAAGCGCTACTCACCGAAACCTTCGGCGACCGAGGCAGCGCAGTACGCTCCGGCTTCGTCGTCGGCCCCTACAACCCCGACTTCGGCAACTGGGGCGAGGCACTGGCCACCGGCAAGACGATGGAGTGCGCCGCCGCACCTGACCATCCCATCCAGTACCTCGACGCCCGCGACCTCGCCACCTTCCTGCTCCGCCTGACCACCGAGGGCCGAGGCGGCGCTTACAACGCAGTCAGCGATTCCCGGCCAATCTCCGAGCTCGCCGAGGCGTGGCGTTCCGTAGTACCGGGTAGTCCGCCGATCAACTGGCACCCCACCGAAGACCGCTTCCACCTCTTCGACAAAGGCACCTTCCAACTGGACAACACCAAAGCCCTCACCGCCGGCCTCACTGTTCGACCAGCCAAGGAGTCAGCCCAGGCCTGCGTCGACTGGATCCGCGCCGGCAACACCCCACCACCCCCACCGCACTAGCAGAGCTATTTTTTGGGGGCTGAGGTGGCTCGGATGTGGAGTTCGGTGCGGAGGGTGACCGTGGACGGTGGGCGGCCGGGGGAGGCGATGCGGTCTTTGAGGAGGAGGCCGGCGGTGCGGCCGAGTTCGTAGGTGGGTTGGGCGACGGTGGTGAGGGACGGGACCACCAGGTCGGCCCAGGGGAGGTCGTCGAAGCCGACCACGGCGATGTCGTCGGGGGCGCGGAGGCCGCGTTTGGCCAGGCATTCGAGGGCGCCGACGGTCATCAGGTTGTTGGCGACGAAGAGGGCTTCGGGGGGTTCGGGCTGGTCGAGCAGGCTCTCCATGGCTGCGAAGCCGCCGGCTTCGCGGAAGTCGGCGTGCCGGACCAGGTCCTTGTCGAAGCGGATTCCGGCGCCGCGGAGGGCGGCGCGGTAGCCGGCCAGCCGGTCCATCGCGGTGCTGACCCGGCGCGGGCCGGTGATGCACGCGATCCGGGTGTAGCCGCCGTCGATCAGGTGGTTCACGCCCTCGGCCGCGCCGTGCTCGTTGTCGACCAGGACGGTGTCGGCCTCGACGCCCTCGACCCGGCGGTCGATCAGCACCATCGGGGTCTTCGCGCCGTCGAGCAGCTGGACGCCCTCGGCGCTCGAGGTCGGGGAGATCACCACGCCGGCCATCTGGTCGGTCAGCACCGCCGACGCGTACGCCGCCTCCTTGGCCGGGTCCTCGTCGGAGTTGCACAGCACGACGTGGTAGCCCTCGGTCTGCGCGACGTCCTCCAGGCCGCGGACCAGCGAGGTGAAGAACGGGTTCTCGATGTCGGAGATGACGACGGCCCACAGGTTGGTGCTCGCGCGGCGCAGGTTGCGGGCCACGCCGTTCGGCCGGTAGCCGAGCTCCGCGACGGCCGCGCGGACCTTCTCGGACAGCTCGGGGTCCACGTTCCGGCGGCCGCTGAGCACCCGCGACACGGTGGCCGGCGATACGCCAGATCTACGCGCGACGTCGTAGATCGTCGTCATTTCGTGCTCCTAGCTGCCGGGTGAAAGGCACCAGGATCTCACGAGTCCGCAGGTCAGACGGGATACGGTGACGATTCCGCCGGCTGTGCGGCGAGCAGCGCCCGGGCCGCCGATCGGTCCGGGCACGAGGTCGCCGCACCATTCATCGTTGTAGACAGCGCCCCCGCGGCATTGGCCAGCCGTACTGCGTCCGCCAGCGCCGCGCCGTCGGCCAACGACGCCGCCAGCGTCCCGCAGAACGCGTCACCCGCGCCGACGGTGTCGACCGTCGCCACCGAATGAGCCGCCACCCGCTCTTCCAATCCGTTCACAGGATCCAGCACGTATGCCCCGCGTCCGCCGAGCGTGATCACGCAACCGCGCAGCTCCCACTCATCAGCCAACCGTCGCGCGATCACCGGCAGTTGGCTCTCGTCACCACAGTCGAGACCGGTCAGCGCCGCGGCCTCCACCTCGTTCGGCACCAAGATGTCGACGAAGGCGGCAAGCGACGGATCGACCGGACCAGCCGGCGCCGGGGTGAGGATCGTGGTCACTCCCGCGGCCGACGCCAACTGAAGCGCAGTGCGGCTCGCCTCCACCGGCAACTCGAGCTGCACACTGAGCACCGCGCACGAGGTCAGCACTGAAGCAGCCGCCTCGACATCGGCCGGCGTGATCGCTGAGTTCGCCCGCGCCACGATGATGATCGAGTTGCTCCCATCCGGCAGCACCAGCGGCAGCCCCACCCCGGTACCGAGCGACGGATGCTGCAGCACCCAGTCGGTGTCCACCCCGTCGCCCTTGAGCAGTTGCAGGAACTCCTCGCCGTACCGGTCGTCGCCGATCATCCCGACGATCGCGGTACGCGCCCCCATCCGCGCCGCGGCGACGGCCTGGTTGACTCCCTTGCCGCCAAGGAACTCCGCGAAGCCGGTGCCGTGCAGAGTCTCACCAGGCAACGGCCGCCGCTCGGCGCTGGCCACCAGGTCCTTCATGAACGACCCCAGCACGCACACGTCGTACTGCGTCATGCGTCCTCCCCGGCGCCGAGCAGCCTGCGGCCGAGCGCGCCGGACGGATGGAACCGGGCGAAGTCGTGATGCGTGAACTCCCGCAGTACGACGAGAGCGCAGGCCAGCGCGTCGCCCATCACCAATGCGGCGGTGGTCGACGCGGTCGGCGCGAGATTCAGCGGATCCGCCTCGCGCAGCACCATCGTGTCGAGCGTGTACGTCGCCAGCCCGGCCAGCGTGGACTCCTCGGCCCCCGTCATCGCGATCACCGGGATCCCGCGATCGTGCAGCATCCGCGCGAACGCGCACACCTCAGCGGTCTCGCCCGACGCCGACAACGCCAGCACCAGGTCGCGCGACGTGACCGCGCCAGAGTCACCGTGCAATGCGTCGCCGGCGTGGATGAACGTCGCGGGGGTGCCCGTACTCGCCAGCGTGGCAGCGATCTTGCGGCCCACCAGCCCGGACTTGCCGAGCCCGGTGACGACCAGATGCCCCTCGCAGGCAGCGACCGCGGTCAGCACGTCGAGGAACACCCCGTCGAGCCGGTCGGCCAGCGCCGAGACGGCGGCGGCCTCGGTCTCGATCGCGCTCCGGGCCGCGGCCAGGCCACGGGTGACCAGATCGCGCGGCAACTCCACAGGCGTCGTACCTGGCATCCTCGACCCGCTTTCCGGTCCAGAGTCAGAAATCGATTTCCGAAGACTAGGCAGGACGGCGTGGACGTGTCAACGGCTGCATCCTGTTCTAGACAAGCGATCCCGGCCGACCCGGCCAGATCCGGCGGTCACGAAACCTTGACCACCTCGGCCTGCGGTCATAGATTGCGGGAAATCGATTGCCCAAGGAGTCCCGATGCCCGCATCCTCCCCAGGACCTCTGCTCAGCCGCCGGACGGTGCTCGGCGCGCTGGCCGCGTCGGCCGCGGCCGGGCCGTTGCTGACCGCGTGCGGCGGTGACGACGCCGGCGGTGACGGCAAAGAGATGTCGTTCTGGAACTTCTACGGCCCCTCCGACGACAACGGCCCGCAGAGCAAGTGGTTCGTCGCGCTGGCCGAGCAGTGGAACAAGAACAACGACGTCAAGGTCAAGCTGCGCTACATCCCCGGCAAGGACTACCTCAGCGGTACGACGCTGCAGACCGCCTTCCAGTCCGGGCAGGGCCCCGACATCTTCCTGATCAGCCCCGGCGACTTCCTGCGCTACTACAACGGCGGCGTGCTGCAGGACCTGTCCAGCAATCTGTCGGAGGAGACGAAGGCCGACTACCTGCCCGGCCTGCTGGATGCGCGCAGCGTCGACGGCAAGACCTACGGCCTGCCGATGGAGATCGAACCGCTCGCCTTGTACTACAGCGAAACCGCCTTCGAGAAGGCCGGGCTGTCCGAGGCCGACCTGCCCAAGACCTGGGACCAGACACTCGCCGTCGCGCAGAAGCTGACCGGCAAGGACCGGTACGGCGTGATGTTCGAGACGCTGCCCGGCTACTACCAGAACTTCACCTGGTACCCGTTCCTCTGGCAGGGCGACGGCACGCCGATCAAGGACGGCAAGGCGGCCTTCGACTCGCCGGCGGCCGTCCAGGCGCTGAAGTTCTGGCAGGACACCATCAAGAACAAGGTCGCGCCGCGCAAGGCCCTCGGCGACGGCGGCGGCGATGTCGTCTCCAACCTCGGCTCGGGCGCCACCGCGATGCAGCAGAGCGGCATCTGGGCGGTGGCCGACCTGCGCGGCAAGGCGAAGAACTTCAAGTACGGCGTGATCCCGCACCCCACCCCCGACGGCGGCAAACCGGCCACCGATCTCGGCGGCTGGGCGTTCGTGGCCAACTCGAAGGGCAAGAACCCCGAGGCGGCGGCGAAGTTCATCGCCTGGGCGCTCGGCTCGACCGATGCCGAGGGCGTCGAGCGGCAGCGGCAGTGGAACACGGTGGTGAAGACGAACGTGCCGCCGCGCAAGTCGGTGCAGACCGCCGCGGATGCCAAAGGCGCGTTCGCCGACGGGGCGCTGAAGAAGTTCGTCAGCGAGATCGCGCCGACCGGCAAGCCCGAACCGCGGTTCCCGCCGGAGGTCTACCAGCCGATCGCCGACGCGATCCAGGCCTGCCAGCTGAACGGCTCCGATCCCGGCAAGGCGGCGGCCGACGCGGCGCAGAAGATCGACACCTTCCTGAAGACCTACCAGGGCGCGCCCATCACATGACGGCGACCACCAGCGCAGCACCGTCCAAGCCGGCCGCGAAGACGCGGGCGGCGCGGGAGAAGGTGCCGATGACGAAGAAGCGGCGCGAGGCGCTGGCGGCGTACGCGTTCCTCGCGCCGGACGTGATCGGCCTGCTGGTCTTCGTCGCGGTGCCGATGGTGCTCGCCTTCGGGGTCGCGTTCTTCAAGGTCGATGGCTTCGGCAACTACCGGTACGTCGGCCTGGGCAACTACCGCCTGATGGCCGGCGACGACCAACTGCTGGCTTCGCTCAAGATCACCGGGATCTACGTCGTCACGTTCGTGCCGATCGTGTTCGTGGTCAGCCTGGCGTTGGCGATGCTGGTCCGCAACCACTTCCGCGGTATCGGCTGGGTCCGGTCGGCGTTCTTCCTGCCGAACGTAGTCAGCCTGGTGGTGGTCGGTCTGATCTGGCAGTTCCTGCTGGTCGACAAACGCGGCGCGCTGTCCAAGCTGCTGGCGCCGCTCGGGCTGGGCGACGTGTCCTTCCTCGGCACCCCGTCGCTTGCTCTGGGCACCTATGTGGTGATCTCGGTATGGTTCCTGATGGGCTACCTGATGCTGGTCTTCCTGGCCGGCCTCAAGGACGTCCCGCAGGAGCTGGAGGACGCGGCGCAGATCGACGGCGCGAGCGCGTGGCAGCGGTTCCAGTACGTGATCTGGCCGTTGCTGCGGCCGACCAGCTTCTTCGTCGTGGTGAACTCGACCATCGGCGCGGTGACCGGCCTGCAGGCGTTCGACCTGGTCTACGTGCTGACCAAGGGCGGCCCGGCGCGGGCGACCAGCACGGTGGTGCTCTACATCTACGAGCAGGCGTTCACCTTCAACAACCTGGGGTACGCCGCGGCGCTGACCACCGTGGTCGTCGGGCTGCTCATTCTCTGTACCGGCGTGATGTTCGCCTTCACCCGAGGAGGCCGGTTCGATGAGGACTAGGTTCTTTCCCGTCCTGGCTCACGTGCTGGCGATCCTCGCTGTCGCGCCGCTGCTCTGGGTGCTGATCAGCGTGCTGAAGCCGGCCGAGGACGTGTTCTCGTTCGGCTGGCCGTCGACCTGGACGTTCGACAACCTGCAGTACGTGCTGCTGAAGATTCCGCTGCCGCGGTTCCTGCTGAACAGCGCGATCGTTTCGGTGGTCGTCACTGTCGTGGCACTGTTCTTCCACTCGATGGCGGCCTACGCGCTGGCCCGGTTGCGGTTCCCCGGGCGCGGGATCATCTTCTCCGGCATCATGTCGACGCTGCTCGTCTCGCTGCCGGTGATCCTGGTCCCGCTCTTCCTGGTGGCCAAACAACTCGGCCTGCTCGACAGCTACGCGGGGCTGATCGTGCCGAGCATCTTCCATGCCTTCGGCATCTTCCTGCTCCGGCAGTACTACCTGAACATCCCGCGCGAGCTGGAAGAGGCGGCCGACCTGGACGGCTGCGGCTACTGGCGCCGGTACTGGAGTGTGATCCTGCCGCTCAGCCGCCCGATCCTGGCGAGCCTGTCGGTGCTGTTCTTCCTGGCCAACTGGAACGCGTTCCTCTGGCCGCTGACGATCACCCGCAACCCCGACCTGCGGGTGATCCAGCTCGGCATCTCCGGCATGCAAGGCCAGTACGCCTCGGCGTGGAACCTGATCCTCGCCGCCGCGGTGATCGCCGCGATCCCGACGGTGGTCGTCTTCGTGGCCGGTCAGAAGCGCCTGGTCGACGCGATGAAGACAACAGGCCTCAAATAAGGAGCAAGTCATGAAGCGCACCGCCCTGCTCGCAGTACTGCCGCTGGTACTCGGCTCGGCGGCGATGTTGACCCAGTCGTCCGTCGGCTCTCCCACTCCACCGGTGCTGCCGAGTACTGCGATCGGCACGGCGACTGTCGAGACCAAGGGCATCCCGAGTCCGAGCGACGGCGACCTGTGGCCGTCCTGCTGGGCGCGGAACGGCAACCTGTACGCTGCCAACGGCGACGGCAAGGGTTTCAGTCTCGACCAGGAGTTCGCCGACATCGCGGTGAGCGAGATCAAGGGTGACCAGCCGGGCAGCCTGTCCGGTACGACGGTCGCGCGGGCCGATCAGGTCGGGCCGATCTGGAGTGGGGCCGGCTACAACCGTAAGCCGACGGGTCTGGTCTGCGTCGGCGACACCTTGTACCTCGCCGTGCAGGATCTGGCGCTCGACTTCAACGACGTACCGGCGGCGACGATCCTCAAGTCGACCGATCACGGGCGGACCTGGAGCTGGGACCGGCGCAAGCCGATGTTCGCCGACCACGTGTTCACGACGATCTGGTTCGCCGACTTCGGGCGGGGTGGGGCGGCGGCGCCGGACGGCTACGTCTATGCCTACGGGCTGGACGGGAACTGGCGGGACTCCTTCGACGACACGGTGGCGGATCCGCAGAGCGTCTTCCTGGCCCGCGTGCCCAAAGCCAAGGTGCAGGACCGGAAGGCCTGGGAGTTCTTTGCTGGCAACAACGATCGCGGACGGCCGCAGTGGTCGCGGAAGGTGGCTGACCGACAGCCCGTGCTGACCGATCAGCGGCGGCTCTATCCGCAGACCTACGGCACCAACGCGAGCAACCTGAGTGTGATCAGCCAGGGCGGAGTGACGTATCTGCCGCAGCAGAAGCGCTATGTCTACACGTCGTGGACGGAGTACACCTTCGAGTTCTACGAGGCGGCCACGCCGTGGGGACCGTGGAAGCACTTCCTGAGCAAGGACTTCGGCGGATATCCCTGGTCGACCTCGAAGTACGGCGGGTACGGCGTGACCATCCCGTCGAAGTTCGTCCAGCCGGACGGCCGGACGATGTACCTGCAGGCGAACGTGTGCCCGTGCGGGGGCGGCGGGATCGGTACGTCGGTCTACAACTTCAACCTGCGCAAGCTCGTCCTCACGCCGTCGTCACCGGCGCCCGCGACCGACCTGCCGTCCTCGGAGGTCAACCTGGCGGCGCCGTCGACAGGTGCCGTGGCGATCGCCAAGTCGTCGCGGTCCGGCAGCCTGGCAACGCTCAACGACGCAACGACGACCGGCAGCGAGGACGACTTCGACGACGAGGTGAAGGGCGCCTCCTGGTGGGGCTACACCTGGCCGGCCAGGCATCGCGTCAACCGGGTGGATTTCACCTCCGGCGCAGTGTCCGCGCAGTGTGGGTGGTTCACCGGGCGGCCGCGGGTGCAGGTGAAGAAGGACGGTGCTTGGGTCGAGGTCGGCTCGCAGTCGGTGACGCCGGCCTATCCGGGTGATGCGTCAGCGGGTGCGAACACGACGTACCAGCTGACCTTCCCGGCGGTCGAGACCGACGGGGTGCGCGTGATCGGGCTGCCGGGTGGAACACGCAGCTTCACGTCGGTGTCGGAGGTGGCGGTCCGGTACGCCGTACAGCTGGCTGACGGCGGCTTCGAGGCGACGGGTAGCGGTAAGCCTGCCTGGGTGTTCGAGGGGACCGCGGCGAATGGGGTCGATCGTGGGCTCGGGTTCGCGCATTCAGGGGCCAACAACGGATGGATCAGGACGTCGGGCACGGGGTGGAGCGCGCTGACTCAGAAGGTTCCGGTCACACCGGGCACGCAGTACAGGTTCGGGGCTTGGATCAACGCGTCGGCGAATCTCCCTGTAGCGGCTGGGCGGTTCGGGGTGCGGTTGGGTGCCGAGGGCAGTCAGGTGCTGGGAGAGAAAACCTTTGGTGCCTCTAGCGGCTACGTCCACCAGGAGGTCACCGTGACTGTTCCGGCGGGGGTTCACGAGGTGACTGTCTACGCCGGGTTCACGGCTCCTGGGGTGGACACCTTCATCCAGGTGGACGATTTCACGGTCGACTGATCAGGTGGCGCAGTCGATGCAGGTCCGGGCGGTCGGCCGGGCCAGCAGGCGACCGGTCGCGATCGGCCGGCCGCAGACGGCGCAGCTCCCGTAGTCGCCGGAGTCCAGCCGCTCGAGCGCGCTGTCGAGGTCGGCGAGGTGCTGATGGGCGTCCTCGAGAAAGGTCGTCGTCTGGGACCGCTCGAACGCGATCGTCGACCCCTCCGGATCGTGCTCGTCATCGGTCGCGACCAGCCGCGAGGCCTCCATGATCGTCTCCAGATCCGCGGTCAACGCGACGATCCGCTCCGCCGTACCGGTTCGGTCGGCGGACAGTGCGGCGCGAAGCTCCGGATCCGGTGTCACAGGTCTGATGCTCCCATGGGCCCGGCTGCTACCCGGTCTTGTCGGTCCAGACCTCTAGCCTTTGAGGTATGAGTCTGGGGCGCTTCAAGGATCTGTGTGTCGATGTCGTGTCTCCGAGCGTGATGACGTCGTTCTGGGGGCAGTTGCTCGGGCTGACGTCGCCTGCCGACAACCCTGAGGTGCTGCTCGGTGACCGGCCGGAGAAGACGATCTGGATCAACCGGGTGGCTGAGCCGCGGACGGTGAAGCAGCGGGTTCACCTGGATCTGCACGCCCGGTCGATCGAGGCGCTCGAGCGGCGTGGGGCGAGGGTGCTGAGCCCGAGCAGTGCGCAGCAGCACTGGGCGGTGATGGCCGATCCCGAGGGCGGCGAGTTCTGCGCGTTCGTGCGCGAGCAGCTGCCGGAGTACCGGTTGATGGAGTTGGTGGTCGACTCGGCCGACCCGGAGGCGCAGGCGCGCTGGTGGGCCGGGGTGGTCGGTGGCGAGGTCGGGCACGAGCCGGGCAAGCCGTGGTACTGGCTGGAGAACGTGCCCGGGATGCCGTTCAGGTACTGGGTCTTCACCCCGGTGCCGGAGCCGAAAACGGTGAAGAACCGGATCCACTGGGACATCACCGCCGACGACCTCGACGGCGTGCTGGCCGCGGGTGCGAGACTGCTGCGGCCCAAGGACGACACGATCGGCTGGCACGTCTGCGCCGATCCCGAGGGCAACGAGTTCTGCGTGTTCCTACCCCCAGTTGCTGAGGATTCCGATGGCGAAGCTTGATCTGTCCCTGTCCGGCCCCGACCTGTGTACCGCGCTGGTCGACGTCTCCTCGGTCAGCGGGACCGAGCAGGAGCTCGCCGACGCGGTCGAGGCGGCGCTGTCGGCGTACCCGCATCTGACCGTCAGCCGGCACGGCAACACCGTGGTCGCCCGGACCGAGCTGGGGCGGGCCGAGCGGATCGTCATCGCGGGGCACCTGGACACCGTGCCGCTGAACGACAACCTTCCTTCCCGGCGTGCGGACGGGCTGATCCACGGGCTCGGCGCCTGCGACATGAAGGGCGGCGTCGCGGTCGGGCTGCGGCTGGCGGCGACGCTGACCGAGCCGAACCGCGACATCACCTACGTCTTCTACGACTGCGAAGAGGTCGACGCCGAGCTCAACGGGCTGTTCAAGCTGACCAAGTCCGACCCCGAGCTGCTGCAGGGCGTGTTCGCGGTCGTGATGGAGCCGTCCAACGCGGTCGTCGAGGCGGGCTGCCAGGGGACGATGCGGGTCGACGTCACCACCCGGGGTGAGCGGGCGCACTCGGCCCGGTCCTGGATGGGCAAGAACGCGATCCACGCGGCCGGCGAGATCCTCGACCGGCTGGCGGCGTACGAGCCGCGGCGGGTGCCGATCGACGGGCTGGAGTACCGCGAGGGGCTGAACGCGGTCGCGATCAGCGGCGGGGTCGCGGGCAACGTCGTACCGGATCTGTGTGTGGTGTCGGTGAACTATCGGTTCGCGCCGAGCCGGTCCGAGGCAGAGGCCGAAGCGCATGTCCGGGAGGTGTTCGCGGGGTATGACGTGGTGGTGACCGACTCGTCCCCGGGCGGCTTGCCGGGGCTGGAGCGGCCGGCCGCGGCCGCGTTCCTGCAGGTGGTCGGCGGCGAGCCGAAGCCGAAGTTCGGCTGGACCGATGTCGCGCGGTTCACGCTGCTCGGCGTACCGGCGGTGAACTACGGGCCGGGCGATCCGCTGCTGGCGCACAAGCAGGAGGAGTACGTGCCCGAGGCGGAGATCGAGCAGTGTGAACAGCGGCTGAGGAGTTGGTTGACGGCGTGAGGCGCGCCCGGTTTCGGCGGGTCCTGACTGGCCCGCCGCACTAACCTGGGGGTATGGAAGAACCATCGAGCACCCCTGACCGTTCGCAGGGCTCGCAGCAGCGAGGGCCCATCGTGATGCGCCGCAACCAGGTGCAGCAGTCGACCTCCGAGCAGCGGCTGCTGGACAGCCGCGGCCCGTCGGACTGGGTGCACACCGACCCCTGGCGGGTGCTGCGGATCCAGTCGGAGTTCATCGAGGGCTTCGGCATGCTGGCCGAGCTCGGGCCCGCGATCAGCGTCTTCGGGTCGGCGCGGACCAAGCCGGACGATCCGATGTACGCCGCGGCCGAGCAGTTCGGCCGCAAGCTGGTCGCCGCCGGGTACGCCGTCATCACCGGTGGCGGGCCGGGCGTGATGGAGGCCGCGAACAAGGGCGCCTCCGAGGCGGACGGGGTGTCGGTCGGGCTCGGCATCGAGCTGCCCTTCGAGAACGGCCTGAACGAGTGGGTCGACATCGGGATGAACTTCCGCTACTTCTTCACCCGCAAGACGATGTTCGTGAAGTACGCCCAGGGGTTCGTGGTGATGCCGGGCGGGTTCGGCACCCTGGACGAGCTGTTCGAGGCGCTCACCCTGGCGCAGACCCGCAAGGTGACGTCGTTCCCGGTGGTGCTGTTCGGCACGTCGTACTGGAGCGGGCTGGCCGACTGGCTGCGCGAGACGATGCTTGCCGACGGCAAGATCTCGCCGGCGGACCTGGACATGTTCACGATCACCGACGACGTGGACGAGGCGATCAGCTACATCGTGAAGGCCGGCGAGCTGGCCGACGCGGCGGCCGAGGAAGCTGCCGCGGCGGCTGCCCGGGACGTCGCCGAGGCGGACAGTCCGGAGGCCCGGGAGCGGCGCGAGGTGCGCCGGCTGGGCTCGGACGGGAGCTGAAACTGCCTCTTGACAACCGGCGACCGGCCCGTGGTTGTGCGGGGTTGTCCGTCGGCATGGCACGATCGGTCCCGTGATGTGGTTCTTCGGGCTGATTGTCGTGCTCCTGATCGGGGCTGTTGCCGTCGTTGCGTCGGGACGGTGGGGTGCGATGGCCCCGGCGTACGACGACCGGCCGGATCTGACGGTGCCGGCGCGGCAAGCGCTCACCGCCGCTGACCTGGAGACGGCCCGCTTCGGCGTCGGCCTGCGCGGGTACCGGATGGACGAGGTCGACACCCTGCTCGAACGGGTCGGCCGCGAGGTGGCCGAACGCGACCGCCGGATCGCCGATCTGGAGCGCGCCGTCGGGCCGATCATCCACGGGCCGGAGGGCGCTGGGTTCACCGCCCGGGCGGACTTCCAGGCGGCCGACTTCGACGACACGGGGTACAACCAGCCGATCCTGGTCGGTGGAGACTTCCCTGCCCAGGAGGCGGAGGCCTCGAAGGTTGCTGAGGTGGCTGAGCCGGTCGTGGAGACGACCGCCGAGGCACCTGCGGCACCGGAGTCTGCTCCCGCACCGGAGACAACTCCCGCACCGGCGGCACTTCCCGCACCCGAGGCAGCTCCCGCACCGGAGGCACTTCCCGCGCCGGAGGCATCTGCTGCGCCGAGGGAGGCCGCTGCGCTGGAGGAAGCCTCTGAGGTAGAGGAGGCCGAAGAGGTCGAGGCTGACGACTGGTTCGACGAGCCCGTGCCGGCTGCTCCGGTGGACGATCGGCCGCAGGGGCCGGTGCCGTTGCCGCCGATGCTGCAGGAACTCGTCCACACGCACACCGAGGACGAGCCGGAAGCTGCTCCGTGGTTCGAGGCCAAGGAGCCGCCGCCGGACCACACCGGCACCTTCCAGGCGATCACCCCGGACACCGACCTGGACGACCTCGACGCAGACACCTCCCGCGACGACACCTCCCGCGAAGACGCTGCCCGCGACGATGCCGCCCGGGACGACGCCCTTGGCGGCGCCGGCGCTGACGACGCAGAGGCGCTGGACAGCGACGGCCAGCCGCGCGGCCGGCACAGCGCGGCACCCGACGTGAGCTCCGTCCAGCGCCCCACCTGATGACCTGCCACGCCGCAAGCATGTCCCGCCGCACCGGAGCACCCGATGACCGCCGCTGAGCCCGACGGCCAGATCCGCTGCAGCTGGGCGACCTCGGCCCCGGAGTACATCGCGTACCACGACGACGAGTGGGGCAAGGAGATCCGCGACGACCGCGGCCTCTACGAGCGGCTGACCCTGGAAGGCTTCCAGTCCGGCCTGTCCTGGATCACCATCCTGCGCAAGCGGGAGAACTTCCGGAAAGCCTTCGACCACTTCGACCCCGAGCGAGTCGCGCAGTACGGCGAGGACGACTTCGACCGCCTGATGGCCGACCCCGGCATCGTCCGCAACCGGCTCAAGGTCAACGCCACCATCACCAACGCCCGCGCCCTGCTGGAGCTGGCCCCCGGCGAGCTGACCGACCTGCTCTGGTCCTTCCAGCCCGCCAAGCACAAAGCCCCGAAGACGATGGCCGACGTCCCCGCCACCACACCGGAGTCGGTCGCGATGTCCAAGGCCCTGAAGAAGAAGGGTTTCGTCTTCATCGGCCCCACCACCGCCTACGCCCTGATGCAGGCGACCGGCATCGTCAACGACCACCTCGCCAACTGCATCGCCCGCTAACCGGCCGGGTGCTCCGAACACAGGCACCGGACGCCGTTGTCGATCCAGTCCCGCCCGGCCCACTCGGGATGGCGCCGCAGCATCACCTCGGTGACCTCGGCGACGATCGTCTCCTCGTCAGCAGCGGAGTCGCGGCGCAGCCAGGTCTCGTCCCGGAGCAGCTCCAGATAGTCCCGAGTGTCGCTCAGCAACTCCGGACCGCCAACCCCACCATGCCCCGGTACGACGACCCGCGGCGCCTCGGCGGCCAGCCGCTCCATCACCGCCAGCCAGTCGATCCCCGACACATCGACGTCGTACGGCGGGAACCAGGGAAAGATCGCGAACTGCCCCGCCTCCACCAGATCACCCGTGAACAGCACATCGTCGACCCGGATGACCTGATCACCCTTGCTGTGGCCGCGCCCAGTCGCCTGCAACTCGACCACCCGCCCACCGAGATCCAGCGAGTACGCCGACGCATAGACGAGATCCGGCTGAGGCAGCTCGACCCCCTCCAGCTCCCGCGCCACCGTCTCGCCCAGCCCGCGGAACATCTCGAGGTACCCCGGCCCCTTCGTCACCAGATCGTCGGCCTGCGCCTGGTTGACCAGGTACGACGCCTCGCCGGCAAACGTTCGCGCGCCGAACGCGTGCTCGGGGTGGAAGTGCGACGTGGTCAGGTAGAGGCGACGGCCCGCGGCGTACTCGACGGCGAACTCCAGCACCCGGGCAGCGTTCCGCGGACCCATCCCGGTGTCGACGACCAGGACCGCCTCCCGGCCGCCGATCACGCCGATGTTGGGCACCAACTGCACGTCGTGGTTGGGGATCACGACCAGGTCGGGGGCGATCTCCACCGCACCCGCGACCTCGACGACCGGTTCTGCTATCTCCATCAAGAGGACTCCCTTTCGTGTCTCGTCCAGTCCAGCGCGGGGGAGTCGCCTGCGTCCAAGTCCGATCCGGTCGGCCCGATACCGCCCGGGTATCGTCGCTGGTGATGGAGCTGCGGACGCTGACCTATTTCGTCGCCGTCGCCGAGGAACTGCACTTCGGCCGGGCCGCGGCGCGGTTGACGATGACCCAGCCACCGCTGAGCCGGGCGATCAAGCAACTCGAGTCCGACCTCGGCGCGATCCTGCTGACCCGCTCGCCGGCAGGCGTCGCGCTCACCCCCGCAGGCACCGCCCTGTACGACGAAGCGCGCCTGCTGCTCAAGCAGGTCGACCAGCTGAGGTCCCGCGTCGCCATCGCGGCCGGAGCCGACACCATCACCATCGGCACCCTCGCCAACAGCGTCGAACTCGCCGGCCCGGACCTGATCGCCGCCTTCCGGGAGCAGCACCCCGGCATCACCGTGCGGATCCACGAAGCCGACTTCACCGACCCGACCATCGGCCTGCGCACCGGCCTGGTCGACGTCGCCCTGACCCGCGCACCCTTCGACGACACCGGCATCGCCACCCAGGTCCTGCGCTCCGACCCCGTCGCCGTCGTACTGCGCACCGACGACCCACTGGCCGATCGTGACTCCCTGACCCTGGCCGACCTCGAGGACCGCCCGTGGTTCCAGCTCCCCGAAGGCGCTGACCCGCTCTGGCGTGCCTACTGGAGCGGTTCGCGCACCGATCGTGAGGGTCCGGTCGTGCGAACCGTGCACGAGTGCATCCAGTCAGTCCTTTGGAACGGCACCGTCGGCATCACCCCGATCCCGCACGAGCTGCCGTCCGGCCTGACCTCCGTGCGGCTGCGGGACATGCCACCCAGCCATCTCGTCCTGGCCTGGTCCAGCGCGAACCGCACGCCGCCGATCCGTTCGCTGGCCCGGATCGCCGCCGCCCTCTACCGCTGACCCGCCAACCGCCGGCCACTGCAGCCTGTAAGCGGTCTCAAACGCCGGGTTACCCGGTGGATTTTCACGATCAACCGAGGGTACGTGCAGGAATACCCTCGGTTATTTCCCGGCGTACTGCGGAAAACCCGGCCTCTTGATATCACTGCGGAATCAGACGCGTTCGGTAGTCCGCCGATCGCTCTCCGCCCCGAGATCTGAATGAGGCCCGCCCATGCTTCAACGCAAGATCCTGTCCTCCCTGGCCGTCCTGGCCACCGCCGCCCTCGGCGCCACCGCCTTCGCCGCCGTCCCGGCCGCCGCCGCGCCCGCCCCCGAGCGCGCCGAGGCCACCACGGTGTCGTCGTACGCCGGTTCGCCGGCCGAGGCCGCGGCCAACAAGGCGTTCTACGACGCGGTGATGAAGTCCGCGCTGGCCAAGCAGGCCGCGAGCGGCAACAAGCTCGCCGCGGTCACCGTCCGGTACCGGGTCAACGCGCCGAACTTCGCCAGCCAGATCGCCCAGTCGACGTCGATCTGGAACTCCTCCGTCTCCAACGTGAAGCTGCAGGCGACCACCGGCGCGTACGACTTCTACTACACGCAGGGCAACGACTCCCGCGGTTCGTACGCGTCGACCAACGGCCACGGCCGGGGCTACATCTTCATCGACTTCGCCCAGTCGCAGCAGTACAACAAGACCCGGATCGTCGCCCACGAGACCGGTCACGTGCTCGGCCTGCCGGACCACTACTCCGGTCCGTGCTCCGAGCTGATGTCCGGTGGCGGCCCCGGCACCTCGTGCCAGAACGCCAACCCGAACGCGGCCGAGCGCAGCCGGGTCAACCAGCTGTGGGCCAACGGCAAGACCGGTCTGAGCACCTTCCAGACCATTCGCTGACCCCACGCAAACACTGCGGCCCCGGAACCGGTCAGGGTTCCGGGGCCGCAGTCTGTGCTCCTACCGGCCGTTGAAGCTGGGCTTCTCCTTCGCGACGAAGGAGGCCACCGCGTTGTTGTGGTCCTCGGTCCCGCCGGTCAGCTGCATCTTGCCTGCCTCGAACACCAGCGCCTCGGCCAGCGTGTGCGTCGCGGAGTACGCCAAGGACTGCCGGATCGACCCGTACGCCAGCGTCGGCCCGCTCGCCAGCCGCGTCGCCAGCTCGTTGGTGGCGGTGGCGAGCTCATCGGCCGGCACGACGGAACTGGCCAACCCGAGAGTCAACGCCTCCGCCGCCGGAACCGTGCGCGGGAAGTAGAGCAGCTCGGTGGCGCGGGCCTGGCCGACCAGCCGGGGGAGCGTCCACGAGATGCCGGTGTCGCAGGACAGCGCGATCCCGGCGAAGGCCAGGTTGAAGCCGGCCGTCTCGGCGACGATCCGGAAGTCGCAGGCGAACGCCAGCGACGCGCCGGCGCCGGCGGCGACCCCGTTCACCGCGGCGATCACCGGCTTCGGCATCTCGGCCAGCGCCAGCGCCATCGGGGCGAAGTGGTCAGGGACGGTGCTCCACAGCGCGTCCAGATCGTTGGCCTGGAGCAACTGGATGTGTTCCTTGAGGTCCTGGCCGACGCAGAACGCGCGCCCGGTCCCGGTCAGCACGACACACCGGACCGCGTCGTCCTCGGCCGCGGCCTGGATGGCGTCCCGCAGCGCCACCTTGGTGGCCGTGTCGAGCGAGTTCATCGCGTCCGGGCGGTTCAGGGTGATCGTGGCGACGCCCGCGGTCACGTCGTACGCGACAGAGTCACTCATTGTTGCTCGCTCCCAACACTCGGTGAAAACAGTCAGTGAACAGTCAGGCAGTTGTCCACGAAACGCCCGGCCGCGTGGCCCAACCGGGTGGCGTGGAAATCGAAGAACGCGGCGGCCCGGGTGCCGGCCCAGTCAGCCGGCAGCAGCTCGGCCGGCAACCCCGGATCGAGGAATAGGAACTTGCGCCACTCGTGCACGAGCTCCGACCGTACTGCGAACGCCTGCTCGTCGGTGACCTCGTCACCGGCGCTGTCGGCCAGCGGCTTGGCCTGGGTCAGCCAGGCGTCGTACGAGGCGCCGAGCGCGTCGAGCTTCCAGACCCGGCGGGCGAACTCGGCCGCGTCGTCCTCGACCGGCGCCCGGAACCGGTCCGCGGAGATGCCTTCCTGGCCGAGGATCTGGTCCACCTCGGCGTCGTTGCGCAGTCCGACCCAGGCCGCGTCGGACAGCGGAGCCCAACCCAGGAAGGCGAGTTGGCCCGCCAGTTGGTCGCGGCGGCGGGCGTTCGGCACCTCGCGCAGGATGCCCAGATGCCAGTGCCCGTCCCAGCTCGGCTCGCCGCTCCGGCCGGTCGCCGGGGCCTCGCCGGCGTCGTTGCCGTCGGCGCCGGAACCGGTCCGGTAGATCCGGACGGCGGCGTCGTCGAGGCGGCGACGCGCCCGGGAGGTGAGGCCGTAACCAGGTTGTCCGTCGATCCGGACCGGCTCCAGCCAGCCCTGCCGGACCATCCGCGAGACGGCGGTCCGGACGGCCGGAGGATGCACGCCCAGCGGGGCAAGCAGCCGCACCAGGGCAGCCACCGGCGCCTGCGCGCCGCGGGCGCGCAGGTGGTCGCCGTAGAGGTCGAAGAGGGCTGAACGAGCGTGCACGAGACCTGAGTCTGCCGTATGGTGCACGGCTCTGGCCCGGGATCGGGGATAATGGGTGCAGATACACACTTTGCGATGCGCGCCGACGGCGCATCACCGCACGGGCGCCGGCGACGGAAGGCCTGTGCGGTGTCGTCGCTCAACACCGAAGAGGGCAGTATCCAATGAGGGAAGGGGTGCGCGCATGGCGGCGATGAAGCCGCGGACGGGCGATGGTCCGCTCGAGGTCACCAAGGAGGGCCGGGGCATCGTGATGCGGGTTCCGCTCGAGGGCGGCGGTCGGCTCGTCGTCGAGCTGAACGCCGATGAGGCGACCGAGCTGGGGAACGCGCTCAAAGCCGTTGTCGGCTGATCCGATCCTCGGGGCGCTCCTCCGAGTGCCCTCGTAACAACTCCACGACCCCGGTGGGTGCCGTTTCCGGCACCGGCCGGGGTCGTTACGGTTGTCTCCACACCCTTTGACCCGAAAGTGAGGACGTCAGGTGGCTCGCCGCAGCAGCGCCCGCAACATCTTCCCGACTCTGCCTGCTGTCGTCTGGCAGCCCGGACTCCCCGTGCACGGCTCGCAGACCTGGGTGATCGTGGTCGGCGAGGCGGGACTGCCGGTGGCCGCCAAGGAGGCCGGCGAACGGCTCGGCGTCGACCTGGACCGGTTGCTGGAGGTGCAGCGCGACACCGGCTTCAGCCCGGCGGCGGGCGCGACCGCGGCGTACCCGTTGCTGACCGGCGAGGTCGCCGAGGTGCTGCTGGTCGGCGCCGGTGACGGCACTCCGCCGGAGCTGCGACACGCCGGAGCGGCGATCGCGCGGTTCGGCCGCGGCAAGGCAGAGCTCACCACTGTCGTTGCTGAGGGCATCGACGACGAGGGGTTGCAGGCGTTCGCCGAGGGTGTCGCGCTGGGATCGTTCAGCTTCACCCGCAAGACGGTCGACACCGGCAAGCCGGTGGTCGAGCGGATCGTGCTGACCGACGGGACCGCCCTGGACCGGGCCGCCCCGCTGGAGCGCGGCCTGGTGATCGGCCGGACCGGCTGGCTGGCGCGCGAGCTCGCCACCACCCCCTCGAACGAGAAGGACCCGGCCTGGCTGGCTGCCCGCGCCACCGAGCTGGCAGGCAAGACCGGCCTGGAGGTCAAGGTCTGGGACGAGAAGCAACTGGCGGCCGACGGCTTCGGCGGCATCCTCGCGGTCGGTCAGGGGTCGACCCGGCCGCCGCGGTTCATCCGCCTCGACTACGTCCCGGCCGGCGCCACCAAGGACACGCCGTACGTCGTACTGGTCGGCAAGGGCATCACCTACGACACCGGCGGCCTGTCGCTGAAGCCGCGCGAGGGCATGGTGTCGATGAAGCGCGACATGACCGGCGGCGGCTCGGTGATCGCCACCATGGCGGCGCTGCGCGAGCTGGGTGTGCAGGTCAAGGTGACCGGGCTGATCTGCTCGGCGGAGAACATGCCGTCGGGCACGGCGTACCGGCCGGACGATGTGATCCGGCACTACGGCGGCCGCACCACCGAGGTCAAGAACACCGACGCCGAGGGCCGGCTGGTGCTCGCCGATGGCCTCGCCTACGCCGTGAACGAGCTGAAGCCGGACGCGATCGTCGACATCGCCACCCTGACCGGCGCGATCAAGGTGTCGCTCGGCTCGATGCTGTACGGCGGACTGTTCGCCACCGACGACGGCCTCGCCGAGCAGTTGACCGGCGCGGGTGAGGTGTCGGGCGAGCGGTTGTGGCGGATGCCGCTGCCGGACGTCTACACCGACCTGATCTCGACCCCGATCGCCGACTCGGTGAACAGCTCGAAGGGGCCGGGCTCGATCACGGCCGCGCTGTTCCTGAAGGCGTTCGCCGGCGGCCTGCCGTGGGCGCACCTCGACCTGTCCAGCATCGCCGAGTCGCCGCGGGACGAGTTCGAGTACTCCCTCGGCGCCACCGGCGCCGGCGCCCGCCTGCTCACCACCTGGCTCGCGGGCGAAGCGCCGACCGCAGGGATCGGCTGACGGTCAGCCCCAGCGGCTGAACGATCCGACGATCTGCGGGAACGCCGCGAAGGCGGTGCCGAAATGGTCGACCGCGCCCATCGAGTGGATCGTCACCCGCGCGCCGGGGCCGGTGAGGGCGGCTGCGCAGACGTCGGCGTTGGCCGGGACGACGTCGGTGTCGGCGGTGCCGGTGTAGAGGTGGACGGGGGTCTTCGGGGTCCAGTCGCAGATCCGGTCCGCTGCGGTCAACGCCTTGAGGTAGGCACCCGACGGGTGCTTCAGCTTGGCCAGGAACTGCGGAGTGAACAGCTTCCCGGGACTGTCCGGGAGGCCGGCCACGATCTCCTCGTAGCTGTGGCTGCCGTCGAACAGGCCCTCGACGGTGCCGGCGTACGGCGGCTGGAACGCGTCGCGCGGGGCGTCGTACAGGCCGACTGTGCGGTTCCACGCAGTGGCGAAGTAAGCCAGGTAGAACGTGGCGGTGGCGGGCGCGAGGCGGCCGTCGAAGGCGGCGGGGAGTTCGGTACCGGCCAGGTCGTACGGGCCGGCGACGGCGTGCAGGGCGCCGAGGCGGAAGCGGCCGACCTCGCCGCGCTGGAGGGCGCGACCGAGGCCGAGGCTCGCACGGCCGCCCTGCGAGAAGCCGGTGACGAGGACGTCGCGGTTCAGGACGACGCCGTGCCGGGCCGCGAAGGAATTTGCCGCGAGCAACAGGTCGGCCGAGGCGCTGGTCTCGGTCCGGGTGTCGATGTAGGGGTGCCCGCCCGGGCCGAGTCCGAGACCGAGGTAGTCGGGGGCGAGACCGGCCAGCCCCGCACCGGCGAACAGCGCGGTGACGAGCCCGTCGTTGTCGGTGGGGTCGACCGACGGCGCGTAGGCCTTCGTGGCCATGGTTCCGTGCAGGTACTCCGCGGCGGTCAGCGCGCCACGTTTGCCGGTTGGCAGGACGACGAGTCCGCTGGCGGTGGTCGGGCGGCCGATGGGGTCGATCGTGCGGTAGACCAGCCGGTACGCCGTGACGCCGTACCTCGCGGCGGGGGCTCCCTCGAAGCCGGCGGCGGCCGCGGCGGCATCCAGTTCACTGGCGGTCAACTGAGCAGTGGGGACCGCGGAGACGAGCGCGCCGCGGAGTACGTGCGACGAGGAGACCGCGGCTGCGGCGAGCCCTGGCTGGGCGGCTGGTAGCGGAGCGGCGGCGAAGGCGGACAGGGGAGCGGCGACGAGCGCGGCGGTGGCGAGGACGGCGGCGACGGTTCTGACGAGGCGAGAAGTCATACCTCAAGCCAACCGTCGCCGCTCCGTCCTCACGAGGGCTTTCGGCCCCCGATCGCTGGTAGACCTAGGCCCACTAAACCAGCGATCGGTAGAGCTCGACGGTCCGGTCGGCGACCGCGTCCCAGCCGAACTCCGAGATGGCCCTGGCACGGCCGGCCTTGCCCATGGCCTCGGCCCGGGCGGGGTCGGCGACCAGCGCGTTGATGCCTTCGGCGAGCTGGCGTTCGAAGGTGGTGGGATCGTTCTCGTCGTACGGGACCAGCGTGCCGGTGACACCGTCGACCACGACGTCCGGGATGCCGCCGACCGCGCTGGCGACGACGGCGGTCTCGCAGGCCATCGCCTCCAGGTTGACGATGCCGAGCGGCTCGTAGACGGACGGGCAGCAGAAGGCCAGCGCGTGCGTGAGGACCTGCCGGACCTCCTCGCGCTGCATCATCTCCGAGACGACGAAGACACCGTCACGAGTGGCCTTCAGCTCCTCGATCAGCGCGTCGGTCTCGGCCTTCAGCTCAGGGGTGTCGGCGGCACCGGCCAGCAGCACGAGCTGCACCGACGGGTCCAGCTGCAGCCCGGCGCGGAGCAGATGCGGGACGCCCTTCTGGCGGGTGATCCGGCCGACGAACGTCACGTACGGTCGGCTCAGGTCGACGCCGAGGCGATCGAGCACGCTCGTCGAGGGATCCGGGTGGTAGAAGTCAGCATCGATGCCGTTGGTGATGATGTGGACCTTGGCCGGGTCGATCGCCGGGTAGCTGGCGAGGATGTCCTGCCGGGTGGAGTTGCTGACCGCGACCACGGCATCAGCAGCCTCGTACGCCGTCCGCTCGGCCCAGCTCGACAACCTGTACCCACCGCCCAACTGCTCGGCCTTCCACGGCCGCAGCGGCTCCAGCGAGTGCGCGGTCACCACGTGCGGCACGTCGTACAGGAGCTTGGCCCAGTGGCCGGCCATGTTCGCGTACCAGGTGTGCGAGTGCACCAGCTCGGCGCTGCCGACGGCCGCCGTGATGGTCAGGTCGGTGGACAGGATCCGCAGCGCCGAGTTCGCGTGCTGGATCCGCGCGTCGTCCTCGGAGTGCGCGATCGCACCGGCCCGGGGCTCACCCATGCAGTGCACCTCGACCTCGACCTGACCTCGTTGACGCAGTTTGCGTAACTCGCGGACCAGGAAGTCCACATGCACCCCCGCCCCGCCGTACACGTCGGGTGGGAACTCCCGGGTCAGGATCGCGATCTTCATGCCCCGACCATAACCACCTCACGACATTCGTGTCGCGACCCAGAAGCGCAGTTTTCCGTGCCGTTCGTCCTCCTGTTCGCCACCGGCGGCCAGGATCACTTTGCGGGACGCCTCGTTGTCCGCGTCGCAGGTGACCAGGGCCGGGTCGATGCCGAGCCGGGCGGCGATCGGCAGCGACTGGTGCAGCATCTGGGTGGCGTGGCCGCGGCGCCGCGCCGACGGGCGGACGAAGTACCCGATGTGGCCGCCGAGCTCCTCCAGCGCCGGGGTCAGGCTGTGCCGGATGGAGAGCCGGCCGAGCCAGTCGGTGCCGTCGTCGACGAACCAGAGCATCGTCTGGTGCACCAGGTCGGGCGGCGTCGGCACGCTCTCGTCGGCGTCCGCGCGGATCGCCTCGACCATCCGGGCGAACTCCATCGGGTCCTCGGCCTGCTGCCGGTTCCAGGCCTGATGGAAGCCGTGCGCGCCCATCCATCGCTCCTCGCGGGCATCCAGCTCGTCCCAAGCCTGCAGGAAGGAACGGTGAACAACAGTGGTGGGTTCGACAAGCATCGGCATAGGCCCAGTGTCGCGACACTCTCAAGCGTCTTATGCAAAGGGGCATCGGAAGCTAAGGTGCGGACATGGCTAAGGCACCGAAAATTCTGGGAATCGTGCTGGCCGGTGGCGAGGGGAAGCGGCTGATGCCGCTCACGGCGGACCGGGCCAAACCGGCCGTGCCGTTCGGGGGCAGTTACCGGCTGATCGACTTCGTGCTGTCCAACCTGGTGAACGCGGGCATCCGCAGTCTGTGCGTGCTGACGCAGTACAAGTCGCACTCGCTGGACCGGCACGTCACCATCACCTGGCGGATGTCGACCTTCCTCGGCAACTACGTCACCTGCGTCCCGGCCCAGCAGCGGCTCGGCCCGCAGTGGTACCAGGGCAGCGCGGACGCGATCTACCAGTCGATGAACCTGATCAACGACGCGAAACCCGACATCATCGTCGTGTTCGGCGCCGACCACGTGTACCGGATGGACGCCTCCCAGATGGTCCAGGCGCACATCGAGCGCGGCAACGGCGTGACCGTGGCCGGGATCCGGGTGCCGCGGGCCGAGGCGTCGGAGTTCGGCGTGATCAAGACCGCCGAGGACGGCTTCGGGATCGCCGAGTTCCTGGAGAAGCCGGCCGACCCGCCCGGGCTGCCGGACTCGCCGGACGAGACCTTCGCCTCGATGGGCAACTACGTGTTCAGCGCCGACGTCCTGGTGGAGGCGCTGCGCAAGGACGCCGCCAACCCGGCGTCGCGGCACGACATGGGCGGCGACATCGTCCCGATGCTGGTTGCCGAGGGCAAGGCCGGGGTCTACGACTTCCAGGACAACGACGTACCGGGCGCGCTCGACCGGGACCGCTCGTACTGGCGCGACGTCGGTTCGCTCGACTCGTACCACGAGGCGCACATGGACCTGGTCTCGATCCAGCCGGTCTTCAACCTCTACAACTCCGACTGGCCGATCTTCACCTCGCACCCGCAGCTGCCGGGCGCGAAGTTCACCGACAACGCGACCGTCGGCGAGTCGATCGTCTGCGCCGGCTCGATCATCTCCGGCGCGACCGTGGACCACTCGGTGCTCGGCGCCAACGTGATCGTCAGCGCCGGCGCGAACATCAAGAACGCCGTCATCATGGACAACTGCAAGATCGGCGCCAACGCGGTGCTGAAGAACGTCATCCTGGACAAGAACGTGATCGTGCCGGACGGCGCCGAGGTCGGCGTCGACCTGGACCGCGACCGCGAACGCGGCTACACGGTCAGCAAAGGTGGCGTGACAGCGGTCGGGAAAGACACGGTCATCGAGCTGTGAGCCAGGGCTGGACGAGGCCGGACTGGATCGTGAACCCGACCGGGGCCGAGGCGGCCGCGGTCGAGCTCGACGAGGCCGATCCCGGTCGGCGGGAGTTGTTCGACATCCCGCCGGTCGACTCCGGGGGCTTTCCGGAGGTCGCGTACTTCGCCGGCAACTCGCTCGGGCTGCGGCCGAAGGTGACCCGGGTGGAGCTGATCGAGGACCTGGACTCCTGGGGACAGTGGGGAGTCGAGGGGCATCTGGATGCTGCCCGGCCCTGGCTGTCGTACCACTCGCTGCTGACCGGCCCGGCAGCGCGGCTGGTCGGCGGCCTGGAGACCGAGACCGTGGTGATGAACTCGCTCACGGTCAACCTGCACCTGCTGATGGTGTCGTTCTACCGGCCGGACGCGGACCGCTTCAAGATCGTCATCGAGGACTCGGCCTTCCCGTCGGACAGCTACGCCGTCCGCTCGCAAGTCCGCTTCCACGGCTACTCGCCCGATGACGCGGTGGTGCGCCTGACACCGCGACCAGGTGAGGACGTACTGCGTACCGAGGACGTCGTCGCCGCGATCGGTCCTGACGTGGCGCTGGTGCTGCTCGGCGGCGTCAACTACCTGACCGGCCAGCTGATGGACATCCCGGCGATCACGACGGCCGGTCATGCGGCCGGCGCCGTGGTCGGGTGGGATCTCGCGCACGCGGTCGGCAACGTGCCGTTGTCGCTGCACGACTGGGACGTGGACTTCGCGGCGTGGTGCTCGTACAAGTACCTGAACTCCGGGCCGGGCTCGCTGGCCGGTGCGTTCGTGCACGAGCGGCACCTGGCCGGTTCGCTGCCGCGCTTCGAGGGGTGGTGGAGCACCGAGGAGGCGTCGCGGTTCGAGATGGCGCCCGAGGCGCGCCCGCCGGCCTCCGCCGATGCCTGGCAGGTGTCGAATCCGCCGATCTTCTCGATGAGCCCGGTCCGCACCTCGCTGGAGATTTTCGACCAGGTCGGCATCTCCGTACTGCGCGAGCGCAGTCTGCGGCTCACGGCGTACCTGGAGAAGCTGCTGGCTCCGGTTGTCGCGACGCGGCCCTTGCAGCTGATCACGCCGAGCGACCCCGTCCGCCGCGGTGCGCAACTCTCGCTGCGGATCGGCGGGATGCGAGCCGGCGAGCTGGCCCGCGTACTGCGCTTCGAGCACGGCGTGATCGCCGATGCCCGCGAGCCCGACGTACTGCGGCTGGCGCCCGTGCCGCTCTATTCGATGTACCACGATTGCTGGCGCGCTGCGGAAGCGCTGGCCGAAGCAGTTCCGGAGAATGCATGACTGAGCGTGTCGCCATCGTCGGAGCCGGCCTGGCAGGAAGCCTGCTCGGGTGTTACCTGGCACGACGAGGGCTGTCGGTCACCTTGTACGAGCGTCGCTCCGACCCGCGGGTCGGGCAGCCCGAGCGGGGGCGGTCGATCAACCTGGCGATCTCCGAGCGTGGGCTGGACGCGTTGCGGCGGATCGGGCTGGTCGACCAGGTGATGGCCGACGCGTTGCCGATGAAGGGCCGGATGATCCATCCGGTCGAGGGACCGCTGGACTTCCAGCAGTACAGCGCATCAGGGGAGCGGGCGATCAACTCGATCAGCCGCGGGACGCTGAACAACGCGCTGCTCGACGCAGCCTCCGCGGCTCCTGGGGTGACGGTGTTCTTCGAGCATCGGCTGCTGGAGCTGGACTCTGCTTCCGGGGCGATGGTCTTCGAGACGCCTGAGGGCAAGGTGGAGGCGACGGCGGACGTAGTACTGGGGGCTGATGGGGCTGGGTCCGCAGTACGGGAGCAGTTGCTGGCCGAGGGTGCTGTGCGGGACGACGTCGACTTCCTGGACTACGGGTACAAGGAGTTGAGTATCCCCGCTGTGGGTGGGGATTTTGCGATGGATCCCGGGTCGTTGCACATCTGGCCGCGCGGCACGTCGATGATGATCGCGCTGCCGAACCCCGATTTCTCCTTCACCTGCACGCTGTTCTGGCCGGCCGGCAGTTTCGATGCCCTGAGCAACCGGGAGTCGATCGAGCAGCACTTCGCCGAGCACTACCCCGATCTGTTGCCGCTGGCACCGTCCTTGGTGGACGACTACCTGCACAACCCGGTCGGCGTGCTGGGCACCGTGCACACCCAACCCTGGCAGGCGCATGGCCGGACCGCGCTGATCGGCGACGCCGCGCACGCGATCGTGCCGTTCTACGGGCAGGGTGCCAACTGCGCCTTCGAGGACGTCGTCGAGCTCGACCGGTGCCTGTCCGACACCGGCGGCTCGTGGGCCCGCGCGCTGCCGCTGTACGAGCACCGCCGCAAGGCGAACACCGAAGCGATCGCCGAGATGGCTCTGAACAACTTCATCGAGATGCGCGACAAGGTCGCCTCCCCGGTCTTCCGGCTGACCAAGCGAATCGAGCACGCACTGGAACGGGCCTTCCCCGGCCGCTACGTCTCTCGCTACGAGCTGGTCTCCTTCTCCACCACCCCGTACGCCGAAGTCCAGCAACGCGTCCACCGCCAGCACCAGTACCTCGCGGCCGCCGTGCTCCTGGCCGCGGCTGTCCTGACGACCGCCACCCGAATCGCCCGCTCCGCCGGACGACGCCGATGAACGCGGGGTGGGCATCGTGAGTGCGGAGCTGTGGCAGCCGGGTCTGCTGACCGGGCAGCCTGCGACGGTCGGCTTGCTGAGGAACTTCGTCAACGGATCCTTCGTCGAGGGCGGCTCGACCTTCGCGAAGATCAGCCCGGTAACCGGCGAGCAGATCTTCGATGTCGCTGAGGCCGACGCCTCGGTGGTGGACGCCGCCGTCACCGCCGCCCGGAACGCTCTCACTGGACCTTGGGGGCAGATGGGGGAGCAAGGCCGAGCGGTGGTCCTCCGGCGGGTCGCTGATGAGCTGGAGCGGCGCTTCGACGATCTGGTGGCCGCCGAGGTGGGCGACACCGGCAAGTCGATCAGCCAGGCGCGGACCCTCGACATCCCGCGCGGCGCGGCCAACTTCCGGTCCTTCGCCGACTTCGCGACCACCGCCTCCACCGAGTCCTTCACCACCGTGCTCGCCGATGGTCGACGGGCGCTCAACTACGCCGTCCGCAAGCCGGTCGGCGTGGTCGCGATCATCGTCCCCTGGAATCTCCCACTCCTGCTGCTCACCTGGAAGGTCGCGCCGGCCCTTGCCTGCGGCAACACCGTGGTGGTGAAGCCGTCGGAGGAGACGCCGGCCTCGGCCACCGTGCTCGCCGAGGTGATGGCAGCGGCCGGCGTACCAGAAGGTGTCTTCAACCTGGTGCACGGCTTCGGCCCGTCCTCGGCCGGCGAGTTCCTCACCCAGCACCCGGGCGTCGACGCGATCACCTTCACCGGCGAATCAGCCACCGGTACTGCGATCGCCAAGGTGGCCGCCGATGGGGTGAAGGCGGTCTCCTTCGAGCTGGGTGGCAAGAACGCCGGCCTGGTCTTCGCCGATGCCGATTTGGACGCGGCGGTCGAAGGCTCCGTCCGCTCGGTCTTCACGAACGGCGGCCAGGTCTGCCTCTGCACCGAACGCCTGTACGTCGAACGCCCGATCTTCGACGAGTTCTGCACTCGGCTGGCCGCTCGGGCCGCCGAACTCACCTTCGGCTGGCCGTCCGACGAGGCCACGGTGAACATGCCGCTGATCTCCAAGACCCACCGCGACAAGGTCCTCTCGTACTACGACCTGGCCCGCTCCGAGGGTGCCGAAGTACTCGCCGGTGGTGGGGTGCCGTCCTTCGGCGACGCCCGCGACAACGGTTGCTATGTGCAACCGACCGTGGTGACCGGTCTGCCGCCGACGGCCCGGACCAATACCGAGGAGATCTTCGGCCCGATCTGCCACGTCGCGCCGTTCGACACCGAGGCCGAGGCGTTCGCGCTGGCCAACGACAGCCAGTACGGGCTCGCGGCAACGGTTTGGACCCGGGACGTCGGCCGCGCGCACCGGGCCGGCGCGGCGCTCGACGTGGGGATCGTCTGGGTGAACACCTGGTTCCTCCGCGACCTGCGCACGCCGTTCGGCGGCACGAAGCTGTCCGGCATCGGCCGCGAGGGCGGCAACCACTCGTTGCACTTCTACTCCGAACTCACCAACGTCTGTGTGGAGCTGTCATGACCGAAGCGAAGCTGGTCGAAGGCAAGGCGACGCCGCGGGGCAAGTTCCCGCACGTGAAGGTGGCGAACGGCTTCGCCTACGTGTCCGGGACGTCGAGCCGGCTGCCGGACAACACGATCGCGGGCGCGTCGGTGGACGAGTTCGGGACCACGACGCTGGACATCCGGGTGCAGACGCGCGCGGTACTGGAGAACATCCGGGACATCCTGGCCGCGGTCGGCGCCGGGCTGGACGACCTGGTCAGCGTCACGACGTACCTGGTGTCGATGAACGACTTCGGTGGGTACAACGAGGTGTACGGCGAGTTCTTCGACTCGTCGGGGCCGGCCCGGACGACGGTCGCGGTCCACCAGTTGCCGCACCCGCAGCTACTGATCGAGATCCAAGCAGTCGCGGCCGTACAGGAGAGGTGATCCGGAGATGGCGAACCTGGAGTCGACGAACTTCCCCGAGTGGGTCGAGCAGAACAAGCACCTGCTGAAACCGCCGGTGGGCAACAAGCAGATGTTCCCGACCGGCGACGACTTCATCACCATGGTGGTCGGCGGCCCGAACCAGCGCACCGACTTCCACGTCGATCCGTACGAGGAGTTCTTCTACCAGATCAAGGGCACCATGCACGTCGACGTGATGACGGACGACGGCCCGGCCCGGGTGGACATCAACGAGGGCGAGATGTGGGTGCTGCCGCGCAACATGCCGCACTCCCCACAGCGCGACGCGGACTCGATCGGCCTGGTGATCGAGCGAGTCCGCGAACAGGGCACCCTGGAGAAGTTCCGCTGGTACTGCGCCAACTGCCACGCCGTCGTCCACGAGGTCGAGCTCCAGGTCACCGACATCGTCGAAGACCTGCCGCCGGTCTTCAAAGCCTTCTACGAAAGCGAACCAGCCCGCACCTGCCCGTCCTGCGGCACCCTCCACCCAGGCAAGGCCTGATGCCGCACAGCGTTGACGTTCACACCCACCTCGTCCCCAAGGGCTGGCCCGACCTCGGAAAGGCTTGTGGGGGAGACGACTGGCCGTGGTTGCGGATCGACTCCGAGCGGGCGGCGATGATCATGATCGGCGAGACCGAGTTCCGCCCGGTGGGTGCGCAGGCGTGGGATCCGGCCACCCGGCGTGCGGATATGGATGCCGATGGCATCGATCTGCAGGTGGTCTCGCCGACGCCGGTGTTCTTCGCCTACGAGCGGCCGGCCGACCAGGCGATCAAGGTGGCCAGGATCTTCAACGACCTGACCCTGGAGACGCTTGCCGGGGACAACAGACTGGTGCCGTTCTGTCAGGTGCCGTTGCAGGATCCGGATGCCGCCTGCGCGGAGCTGGATCGGTGCATGGCGGCGGGCCACGCCGGGGTCGAGATCGGCAACCACGTCGGCGACAAGGATCTCGACGACGCCGGGATCGTTGCCTTTCTCAAACATTGTGCGGAGGTCGGCGCCCCGGTGCTGGTGCATCCGTGGGACATGCCGGGCGGTCCGCGGCTCGACCGGTGGATGGCGCGCTGGCTGACCGGGATGCCTGCGGAGACCCACCTTTCGCTGCTGGCGATGATTCTCGGCGGCGCCTTCGACGAGCTGCCCGAGTCACTGCGGATCTGCTTTGCCCACGGGGGTGGCAGTTTCGCCTTCTGGCTGGGCCGGGTGGAGAACGCCTGGCAGCGCCGCGGTGACGTAGTACGGGGGAAGTCTCAGCATCCGCCCAGTCACTATCTCGGCCGCTTCTCCGTCGACACCGTCGTGTTCGAGCAACCAGCGTTGCGGTTGCTGGTCGACACCCTCGGCGAGGACCAGGTGATGGTCGGCAGTGACTACCCGTATCCGTTGGGTGAGCGACCCGTCGGAGACGTCGTACGGCGGGCCGACTGGCTCTCGGCCGATCAGCAGGTCAAGCTGCTGTCCAAGAACGCCCTTCGATTCTTGGGACCCAACTGGGAGGTCTGAAATGTCAGAGGACCGCTCCGTCCTCAGCCGCGAGGCGAGAGATCCGGACGAAGAGCTGCAGTACGGCAGGTACCCGGAGCAGATGCTGGACGTCTGGCACGCGGAGCAGGGCCGGCCGGCGATCGTCTTCCTGCACGGCGGGTTCTGGCGCCCGGAGTACGACCGGATGCACGCCCGGCCGCTCGGCGAGGCCCTGGCCGACGAGGGCTGGCCGGTCGCGTCGATCGACTACCGGCGTGAGCCCGGCAACCCCGACTCGACCGCCGACGACGTCCGCGACGCGCTCGGCAAGCTCGAAGACCTGATGGACCTGCGCGCCGGGTTCGTGCTCGTCGGTCACTCCGCCGGCGGCCAGCTGGCTCTGTGGGCGGCGTCGACGTTCAACCCGATCCGGCTGAAGGGTGTGGTCGCGCTGGCGCCGGTCGCCGACCTGCTGATGGCCGACCAGCTCGAGCTGGACAAGACCGCAGTACAGGACTTCCTCGGCGGCGGAGTACGCAACGACCTCGATCCGACCCACCTGCCGGCCCCGATCATGCCGGTCTCGATCGTGCACGGCACCGCCGACGCCCGGGTGCCGATCGCCCTGTCCGAGTCGTACGTCGCCGCGCACCCGACCGCGCGGCTCGTCCCGGTCGAGGGCGCGGGCCACTTCGACCTGATCGACCCGCTGAGCAACGCCTGGACCCACGTGACCACCGAGATCGCGAGATACGCCGGCTGGGCGCAGGAGTGACGGCAGGCTTCATCGACCTCGGTACTGCGGAGAACCACCTCCTCTTCGACCTGCTGGAACCGAAGCTCAACGCGCCACGAGTGATCACGGCGGCCGACACCCACTACCAGGACTCCGCCGGCTCACCGTCCTTCCGTGCCGCCGTGGCACCCTTCCTGAGCCGCCTCTGGCAGGCCGAGGTCGACGCCGACGACCTGGTGGTCCTGTCGGGCACCGGCGTCGCCATGGAGACCCTCGCCTTCGCCCTGTGTGAGCCGGGCGACGGCATCGTCGTACCGACGCCCTACTTCTCCGGCTTGGACGGCGAGCTGGCCGGCCGCTCACGGGCCCGCATCATCCCCGCACCCGACGTATCGGCCGAGGCGCTGGACCACGCGATCCGCAGCAACCACAACGTCCGGGCGATCGCCCTGGTCTCCCCGAACAACCCGCTGGGACAGGTGTACGACGAGTGCACGCTGCAGGCAGTAGCTCGGGTCGCGGTCGAGCACGACCTGCACCTGATCGCCGACGAGGTCTATGCGGGCTCCGTCCACACCGGCGAGTTCGTCAGTACTGCGCGAGCCGTCCCCTCCGACCGGCTGCACATCACCTGGGGCTTCGCCAAGGACTTCGGCCTCAGCGGCTACAAGGTCGGCGTCCTGCACACCCGCAACGCCGAGGTCCGAGACGCCGTACAGGCCCAGTCCCGGCTGGCCAACGCCTCCAGCGACACCCAGGCGCTGCTGCGGGACCTGCTGTTGGACACCGCCTGGCTCGAGCAGTTCCAAACAGAAGCGCGCAACCGCCTGCGTACGGCGTACGAGCAGACCACTGCGGCCCTGACCGCTGCTGGCATCTCTTACCTACCAGCCGCCGCAGGACTCTTCCTCTACCTGGACCTCACCGGTCATGCCGCCACCTTCGAAGCAGAAGCCGCACTGACCCAGCGCCTGCGCACCGAAGCCCGCATCAACCTCGCCCCGGGCGCGAGCTTCCACAGCACGACACCTGGCTACTACCGCCTCTGCTTCGCCACCGATGCCTCCCTCGTTCGGGAAGCCATCGACCGCCTGGCCGCCGAGCTTAAGCGCGCTTGACGGCGGCCAGCAGGCCGTCACTGGTGGGGAGCAGCGCCGAGGTCAGGTCGTCGTTGTCCCGGATCGCGCGGATCAGGTCGCGGACAGCGGTCGTCTCGGGGTCGCGGTGGGACGGTTCGGCGACCCGGCCGCGGAGCAGGGCGTTGTCGAAGACGACGACACCGCCTGGCCGCAGCAGCCGCAGGGCCTCGTGCAGGTACGCCGTGTACTCGCGCTTGTCGGCATCGCAGAAGACCAGGTCGTAGTGGCCGTCGGTGAGCCGGGTGACGACGTCCAGCCCGGCGCCTGCGATCAGGCGGAACCGGTTGGACGGTACGCCGGCGTCCAGGAAGGTCTTGCGGGCCAGCCGCTGGTTCTCGGCGTCGAGGTCGACCGTGGTCAGGGTGCCGTCGGTGCGCATCCCGCGCAGCAGCGCCAGGCCGGAGACGCCGGTCCCGGTGCCGATCTCGACGACCGCCTTGGCGCCCACCGCGGCGGCCAGCAGGCTCAGCGCGGAGGCCGCGCCGGGGCCGATCGGGGCGATGCCACTGTCCTCGGCGCTCGCCCGTGCACCCGTGACGACCTCGTCCTCACCGGTGTAGTCCTCGGCGTAGGCCCAGGACGTGGGGTCGATGCCCGTGGCGATGATGCCCTCCCTGATCGATGGCGCTGCGGTACTCATCCTGTGGTCGTTCTGAGGCGAAGCCTAGCGTCCCGGGGTCTCCGGACCGCGCCTCCCGCGCTCGACCGAGTGCCTTGTCCACGCTTATGTTGCGCACTCTTGCTCGTAACTTGTAGACCCGAGCACATATGATCGTGTTGACTAGGCAGAGATCACCTGGCGAACGACCCGGCGAAGGAGGTGCGGACCGAATGTCAGGAGCGGATGACGTCGATCCCGGCTTCCTTGAAGATGGACAGCTGCGACTCGTCGGCCTGCGCGTCGGTGACCAGGGTGTCGATCTCGCTCAGCTCGCAGATCCGGGCGAAGGCCCGCTGGCCGAGCTTGCTGGAGTCGGCCACCACGACCACCTTGGCGGCCCGGCTGACGATCAGCTGGTTGATGTTCGCCTCGCCCTCGTGGTGGGCGGTGGCGCCGGTCTCGTCGATCCCGTCGACGCCGATGAAGGCGATGTCCAGCGACAGGTCGGCCAGGATCCGGTGCGACAGCGGGCCGATCATCTCGTACGACTGCGGCCGGGCCACGCCGCCGGTCAGCACCATCTTGACGTGCGGCCGGACGATCAGCTCGTTGGCGATGTTCAGCGCGTTGGTGACGAGGGTGAAGGCCGGCTCGCCGTGCTCGGCCGACAGTTCCGGCCGGGTCGCCAGCGTCCGCGCCACCTCGGAGATCGTGGTGCCGCCGTTCATGCCGATCACCATGCCGCGACGGACCAGGGTGGCCGCGGCCTGCGCGATCCGCTGCTTCTCCGACGCGAAACGCGCAGTCTTGTAGCGCAGCGGCAGGTCGTAGGAGACCGCGTTGGCCACCGCGCCGCCGCGGGTACGGGTCAGAAGTTGCTGTTTTCCCAGGTGGTCCAGGTCGCGCCGGATGGTCGCCGCGGAGACGTGCAACTGCACCGCGAGCTCGTCGACATCGATCGCGCCCTTCTCGGCCAGCGCCTCGAGCAACGTATTCAGGCGTTCATAACGCTTCACCTGGGCGTCCTCCTTCACACAATCGGTCAGCCGGACGGCTGCCGGTTGGCACCATTCGATCACGTTCGAGCAGTTTCGACCATTACATCTCCGGAGACGACATGACCGACAAGCCCCTTTTGGCCGATACGCCCTTCGTGAGCACTGAGATCGCCACTCAGCCCGAGCTGTGGCGGCAGGTGTCCACCGGTTTCGCGCAGTACGGTGGCGCACTGCCCAAGGCCGGCCTCCGCGTCGCGGCTGTCGGTTGCGGCACGTCCTGGTTCATGGCGATGACGTACGCCGCCCTGCGCGAGGACCTTGGCCAGGGCCTGACCGACGCGTTCGCCGGATCGGAGTTCCCGGCGGGCCGCGAGTACGACGCGGTGCTGGTGATCAGCCGGTCCGGGACCACCACCGAGGTGCTCGACCTGATCCGCACCACCGAGCTGCCGACGATCGCGATCACCGCGACGCCCGGCTCACCGATCGTCGAGCTGGCCGACCACACCATCATGCTGGACTTCGCCGACGAGCAGTCCGTCGTCCAAACCAGGTTCGCCACTACAACGTTGGCGCTGCTGCGGGCCTCCCTCGGCCAGGACCTGACCCAGGCCGCCGCGGACGCCGAGATCGCGCTCACGATCGACGTCGAGGAGCTGGCGAAGCTGGAGCAGGTCACCTACCTGGGCACCCGCTGGACCATCGGCCTGGCGCACGAGGCCGGCCTGAAGCAGCGCGAAGCCGCCTCCGCCTGGACCGAGGCCTACCCGGCGATGGACTACCGGCACGGCCCGATCGCCATCGCGCAGCCCGGCCGCGGCGTCTGGATCTTCGGCGAACCGCCGGCCGACCTGGTCGACGACGTCACCGCGACCGGCGCGACGATCATCCACCACGCCGAACTCGACCCACTGGCCTCCCTGGTGGTGGCCCAGCGAGTGGCGGTCGCCAAGGCGCTCGCCCTCGGCCTCAACCCCGACCAGCCGCGCAGCCTGAGCCGCTCGGTCATCCTCGCCTAGGCTGCCGCCGCGCGTCGCCGGCCAGTGACCTGGCGGCCGGCGCGCTGACGGCTGCTGGCATCCTCGGTGGATGACCAACGACGAGCGGTTCGAAGTACGACGCCTGATCGCTGCCACCCCCGCGGAGATCTTCGGCGTACTGCGGGAGCCGCGCGGCCACGTCGCGATCGACAGCTCCGGCATGCTCCAGTCGGCCGACGGCGAGACGGTCGGCCAGGTCGGCGACGAGTTCGTCGTGCACATGGACCGCGAGGCGCTCAACGACCTGCCGATGGGCAAGTACGACGTCACGGTGATCATCACCCGGTTCGTCGAGGACGCCGAGCTCGAGTGGACCATCTCCGGCACGATCCAGCCGCCGATCAAGCACCTCTACGGCTACCAGCTGGAAGCCCGCGACGGCGGCACCCTGGTCACGTCGTACTACGACTGGAGCCAGATCGAGGACCGCTACCGGGGCAAGGTCAACTTCCCGATCATCCCCGAGGCCGGTCTCCGCGCGACGCTGGGCATCCTGGCGCGCACAGTCGAGCAGCGGTGACCGGAGACACCAGCTCCCACCCCAGTCGGCTGTAGAGCGCTCGACCGTCAGCCGTAGCCACCAGTAGTCCGGTACGAGCGCCCGCCGCCTGACTCAACGCCCGCATGACGGTGGTTCCGAGCCCCCGACGCTGGTGATCGGGCTCGGTCACCACCTGATCGATCACCGCGTAGTCACCTGTGACGGCCGCCTTCCCCCGCGCCGCCGGCTCGCCACGCTGACTCACGAGCACGTCGACAACGCTGCCCGCTCGCGTCACCTGCAGCTCGTACTCCGGCCCGCAGGTCGCCGGCTCGGCGGTCAGCTGGGTGGTCATCAAATACTCGGTCGGCTGCACCTGCCACCGCTCGTCGAGCTCGACGACGGCCGGGTCGGCGCAGATCTTCAGCCAGGTGTCAGGGGTCGTCAGCCGGGCGGCCAGGTCTGGTGCCGGTGCGGGAAGCACATAGCGCGCGATATGCCCCGGCAGACCGACCTCGATGCGCCAACCTTCAGGCACCTCAACTGGCGCAGCCGTACGGCGAACAGTCGCCCAACCCTCAGCCCACGCTTTGACCAGCATGTGCCACCACCTTTGTGCTGTAACCGAGAGCTGAGGCTGCGAGCAGTCCCACAGCTATCAGTAGTAGTGCGGTGTGCGTGCCCACCTTGGGGACCAGCAGCCCGGCACCCGCCTGTCCGAGTGCAGCAGCGCCTACGCGCAGGCTGGCTGCAGTTGTGCTCACTCGACCCTGCAGTTCCAGCGGGCTGTACACCTGACGAGCAGCAAACATCGCCGGCAGCATCGGCCCCTCCAGCAGACCAGTAGCCGTCGCCAGCACCAGCAGCACGACAAAGCTGCCTGCCAGCGGCCACGCGGTGAAGGCGAGCCCATAGGCAGCCACAGACACCATCACCACGTACTCCGGCCGCCAGCGGGTCTGGAAGCCACCCAGAAGAAGAGCTGTGGTGACACTGCCCAGCTCCAGAGCCGTCCAGAGGTAGCCAGCCGCCGAGCGAGGCATGCCAAGCGACGCCATGTGCAGCGGCAGCGTGATCAGCAGCATGCCGGTCACGCCCATCAGCAGAGTCGTGGTGACCGTCGAGGCCCGCAGGCGCGGAGTACGGGCTAGGTGGGTCAGCCCGGCTGCGACCGACGCCAGGAAGGGCTCCTGCGATCCGCGGGCGGCAGGGAGAGCGGGGAGACGAGCGATAGCCAGGATGCTGAGCGTCGCCGTCACAGCGATCACCACAGCCGCGGCCTCCACCGAAACGACCGCGGCGATCGTGGCAGCCGCCGCTGGCCCAGTGATCGTGGCCGCACCAAAGCTGGCCGCCTCCAGCGAGTTGGCGCGGGGGAGCCGGTCACCAGGAACCAGGCTCGGCAACATGCTGGTGAACCCACCACTGACCAGCGGCAGCGTCGTACCGGCGACTGCCGCAAGCACCGGCGTCACCCAGTGCGCGCTGTGTCCGACCACAGCCAGCATGGCGACCATGACCCCGCCCAGCACCGCCTGGTTCACCGCAAGCGCAGTACGCCGGTACGCCGTCCGGTCGAGCCAGGCGCCGAGCAATGGGCCCGTCACGATCGCCGGAAGCGCATAGGCGGCTCCCGTCACGCCTGCTAGCGCAGCGCTGTCGGTGCGCTCCAGCACGAGCAGGACGAGCGTGAAGGCGACCATCTCGTCCCCGACCCGCGCGAGCGTCGCGGCAATCAGGTAGCGCGCCAGCATCTCCGGCCTCCTTCGGTAACGCATAAGGGATAGTTACGCGTTACGTTAACAAAGCCGTTACGCTAGGGCGAGTGGAGAGCCTGACGACCCCCGACCGGATGATCCGGATCGCCGTGGACCTGGTGAACACCAAGTCCCGCACCCCGGAGCAGCTGACGTCGCCGGCCGCGCTGGAGCAGTTCCTGCACGACCACGGCGAGCCGGTGGTGACGGTCGACGAGGGCGACCTGGCGGCGGTGATGGCAGTGCGCGAGCGCATCCGGCCGATCTTCCACGCCGAGCCCCGTGAGGCGGCCGGCATTCTCAACGACCTGCTCGCGGAGTACGCAGTACGGCCCTATCTGTCGGATCACGACGGATCGCCGTGGCACCTGCACGTGGCCAAGCCCGAGGCGACCTGGGCGGAGTGGCTGGCCGCCGGAGCGGCGCTCGGGCTCGCCGGGTTCGCTGCCGGCCATGGGTTCGAGGCGATCGACACCTGCGCCGCGCCCGACTGCGAGCGGGTCTTCGTCAACGCGGCCGAGCGCCGCCCCCGCCGGTTCTGTACGCCGACCTGCTCCAGCCGCACCCGGGTCGCGCTGCACCGAGCGCGCCGCAACCAAGAGAACTAGGATCACTGCGAAGACCCCGGCAACCGAGGAGAGCGCGTGAGTCACACCGTGGTGGCAGAGCTGGTGGCGAGCGTGCAGTCGATCATCGCCAAGGCGGGGGACACCGTCGGGCCGGAGGACACCCTCGTCATCCTGGAGTCGATGAAGATGGAGATCCCGGTGCTCGCCGAGGTGGCCGGCACGATCACCGAGCTGCGGGTCTCCGAGGGCGAGGTCGTCCGCGACGGCGACCCCATCGCGGTCATCGAAGAGAAGTAACGCTCAACCTTCATGACCGCTCAGGCGTCTTCCTTGATGAGAACCACCGAGGCCGGGAACTTCCCGTTCGCGGAGGCCGTTGTCCCGTCGTACTGGCATCCCAGGGTCGAACCAGGGTGTACCCGACGTGCGAAGAGGACGGTGAACGCGGCACCATGGTGTTCTCACTCGTTGCCGAGCGGACCCAGGGAGGCGTTGTCGTGAAGCCGATCGACACCTCCGTGGCGCCCGCCCCGAGCACCCCGCAGCTCCGGCCGGAGGCCGAGGCGCTGCCGTCCTGGGACGAGATCGTCCGGGCCCACTCGGCCCGCGTCTACCGGCTCGCCTACCGCCTGACCGGCAACAAGCACGACGCCGAGGACCTGACCCAGGAGGTCTTCGTCCGGGTCTTCCGGTCGCTGTCGTCGTACACGCCGGGCACCTTCGAGGGCTGGCTCTACCGGATCACCACCAACCTGTTCCTGGACGGCGCCCGCCGCAAGCAGCGGATCCGCTTCGACGGCCTGCCGGACGACGCGCACGACCGGTTGCCGTCCAAGGGTTCCGGCCCGGCCGAGAAGCTCGACCAGGACCTGTTCGACCACGACGTGCAGTACGCGCTGGCCGCGCTGCCGGAGGACTTCCGGGCGGCCGTGGTGCTCTGCGACATCGAGGGCATGACCTACGACGAGATCGCCGACGTGCTGGATGTGAAGCTCGGCACCGTCCGCAGCCGGATCCACCGAGGCCGCTCGATGCTGCGCAAGCACCTCGAGCACCGTGCGCCCCGGGCCGGCCAGACCCGTATCAGTGGCCCGTCCGCCGACGGGCCCGACCTTGCCGGAGGTGGCGACCGGTGACCCTGCAACATCCCTTGGAGAAGCTGAGCGCTGTCGTCGACGGAGAGCTGGACCACGACTCCCGCGACAAGGTGCTGAGCCACCTGGTCGGCTGCGACAGTTGCCGCACCGAGGTGGAGGCGCAGCGCCGGCTCAAGGCCCGGCTGGCCGCCACGGCCGCCCCGGAGCCCTCACTGGACCTGATGCAGCGCCTGATGGGCGTCTCGTCGTTCTCGCCGGAGCTGCGCGAGGAGATCCGCCCGGTGCTCACGCCGGCCTTCACGCTCAGCCCGCAACGCTCGGCGTTCCCGGCAGCCCGGACCGACGCGACTCGGCCGGGCACCCGGACGCCGACCCGCAGCCGCCGGCGTACCGGCGTACTGGGTGCGGCGGGGTCTGCTGCCGCCATGGCCTCACTACTCGGTACTGCGTTCGTCCTGGGTGACCCGGCGCGGTCGGAGCAGCCCCCTGGGCTGCAGCCACCGGTGTCGAGCATCACGGCCGACCGTGCGGCGGCCAACAGCGCCGGGTTCGCGGACCCGGTGGCCCTGATGAACTCCTTCAACGGGTCTGGATACGCGGGGCTCAGCCCGACGCTGCAGCCGGTGGCGTTGACGGGTCGCTGACCGGTGAGCCTGTCCCGGCTCGCCGTCCTGGTCGGCACCGCGCTGATCGGCTTCGGCCTGCCCCTGCCCGCTGTGGCCACGCCTGCGCCTGCCGCGCAGCGTGAAGACAACCCGTCCGCCGTCGCCTGGCTCGAACGCGCCGCGGCGGCGCCGGACCACGTGTCGTTCCACGGCACCCAGATCATCACCTCGTGGGGGCCGCAGGGCTCCAGCTCGGCCATGCTCGACATCGTCCACGCCGCGTCCCAGGGGTCGGAGATCAGCGTGGTCGGCTCGGCTGCCTCGGCGGGCGCCAAGGCGTTCGTGCAGCGCGCCAACCACGCCGCGGGGCCGACCGTCGACGGTGGACCGCTCGCGTTGCTCGAGGCGACGTACCAGCTGGTCTACAAGTGCTGCACGGACACGATCGGGCGGCCCGCAGTACTGATCGAGGCGCTGCGCGGCGACCAGACGGTGGCGGCGCGGTTCTGGATCGATCAGTCGACCGGGCTGCTGCTGCAGCGGCAGCTGTTCAGCGACGACGGCAGGACGATGGTCCGGGCGACGGTCTTCACCGACCTGGAGATCGAGGGATCCGAGTTCATCGGCCACCTGCCGCCGATGGCCCCGGGCACCGTCGAGTCGGTCGGGATGAGCAACGTCGACGGGCTGCGCTCCCAGGGCTGGACCTGCTCGCCGTCGCTGCCGGCGTCGCTGCAGCTCTTCGACGTCCACCAGGACCAGGCGACCAAGTCACTGCAGTTCTCGTACTCCGACGGTCTCTTCAACGTCTCGCTCTTCGAACAGCGCGGCGAGCTCGACCCGGCCGCGGTGGCGGGCTACACGGCCACCACCACGGCCGAGGGCGCCCCGATCTACCAGCGCTACGGGATGCCGTCGTACGTCGTTTGGTCGTCCGGCGGGATCGTCTACACGCTCGTCGGCGACCTCCCGTTCGAGACCCTCGGGAAGGTGGTGGCGGCCTTCCCGCACACCCCGCCGCCGAAGGTGACCGCCGTGCAGCGGACCGGTACCGGACTGGCCAAAATCGCGTCGTGGCTCACTCCGATGGGTGCGCTCTCCCACAAGCTGGGATAATCAATTCTGGAAGCACCTCCCGGCACCCCGGCGCAGGCGCTCCCGACCCCAAGATGACGACGACGTGAGGCGGACACCGTGAGCTGGGATGACGCCGAGCCGACCCCCGGAACCCCGCAGACCCCTGCGCCCCGGGACGCCACCCAAGAGAACCCCACAGCAGGCACCGCAGCCGGTAGCGCCGAGTCCACGCCAAACACCGGCGCCACGCCCGGCGGCCCGGCCGGCTCCGCCACGCCAGACACCGGCTCCACGCCCGGCGCCTCCGGCGGGCCTGGCAGCCCCGCCGAGCCGGCCACGCACGCCACGTCTGCTGCCGACCCCACCCGGCCTAACCCCACTGCGTCAAGCGGACAGCCCGGCAACCCTGCGCCTGACTCGGCCACAGAATCAACGCTGGTCGGCGCAGCCTCGGCTCTCACAGCACCTCTGCCAGTGACACCCGCAGTACCGCCATTCGCCCCGGCGCCACCAGCAGCCACCGCTCTGGGTTACGGAGCAGGCGCAGCACCCCTCCCCACCCCGGCAAGCAGCAGCTCGGCGTACCAGCAGAGCACCGGCCGCTCCACCACCCAGCGCAGCTTCGGCCAGCCCAACCCGCAGGAGCCGGCCTTCCGCCCCGCGTACCCCGGGCAAGCCTGGCCGACCCAGCAGCCGACGTACGTCCCGCCCCCGCCGCCCGACTGGCACCAGCAGCAGGCTCGCGCCTACACGCCGTCTCCGCCGGAGAAGCGCAACAAGGTGATCGGCCTCGCCGCCATCGTCGCCCTGGTCGTCGGCCTGATCGCAGGCGGAGGCGCGGCGGCCGCAGTAGTCGCCCTCGACCGCAACGGCGTCGTCGACGACGAGTCCGGCCCGGCGATCGGCCAAGGCACCGACCCGAAGATCAAGACCGGCTCGGTCTCCGCCGTCGCCCAGACCCTGCTGCCGAGCGTCGTCCAGCTCAAGGTCGAAGGCTCCGACGACTCCAACGCGACCGGCTCCGGCTTCGTGATCGACGGCTCCGGGCACATCCTGACCAACAACCACGTCGTCTCGGCCGCCGCGACCGGCGGCTCGATCCAGGTGGTGACGCAGCAGGGCAAGGTCTCCACCGCCCGGCTGGTCGGCCGCTCACCGGCGTACGACCTGGCGGTGGTCCAGGTGGTCGGGCTGGAGGCGCCGTCGGTGCAGTTCGGCGAGTCCGCGAAGGCGATCGTCGGGCAGGACGTGGTGGCGATCGGCTCGCCGCTCGGCCTGGCCGGCACGGTCACCTCCGGCATCGTCTCGGCCAAGAACCGCCCGGTCACCGCCGGCGGCGAGGGCGAGATCTCCTACATCAACGCCCTGCAGACCGACGCGGCGATCAACCCCGGCAACTCGGGCGGCCCGCTGGTCGACATGGACGCGCACGTGATCGGCGTGAACTCCGCGATCGCCACCGTCCGCGGCGCCGAACCGGGCTCCAGCGGCAACATCGGGCTCGGGTTCGCGATCCCGATCGACCAGGCCCGGCGGACCGCGCAGCAGATCATCGCCTCCGGCCAGGCGTCGTACCCGGTGATCGGCGCCAACGTGGACATGCAGTTCGAGGGCGGCGCCCGGGTCAGCGAGGTGATCCCGAACGGCGCGGCGCAGCGAGCCGGATTACGGACCGGTGACGTGATCGTCAAGATCAACAGCCAGCCGGTCGACACCGCCGAGGCGCTGATCGTGGCGATCCGCACCCACCGGCCGGGGGAGAGCGTCCGGCTCGACTTCGAACGCGGCGGCAAACCACGCACGGCGACCATCAAACTCGACCAGAAGACCGGCTGACCCCGCGCAGGACCGGCTGACCCCGCGCCGGACGAGTTGGCCCCGCGCGGGACGATTGACCTCGAGCCGTAAGGCCGACCCGCGCGGGCCGGTGACCATTCGCGGGCTACGCTGTCCGCGGCGCAAGGCGATGATCGGAGAGGGTGGGGCATGTTCAACATCGGACCGCTCGAGATAGCGGTGATCGCGATCGTGGCGATCCTCGTGTTCGGCCCCGACCGGCTCCCGGAGTTCGCCCGTACCGCCGCCCAGCTGCTCCGGCAGGTCCGGGGGATGGTCACCAAGGCGCAGTCCGACCTCCGCGAGGAGCTCGGCCCGGAGTTCGCCGACCTCGACGTCCGCGACCTCAACCCGCGCAGCTTCGTCCGCAAACACCTGCTCGACGGCATCGATGACGACTTCGACGACAAGCCGGTGTCGAACTCGATGGACTCGATGACGCCGCAGCGGCTGCCGGCCGGGGTGCGCGCTCCGTTCGATCCCGAGGCAACCTAGTACTTCGCCCGCTTGGTCAGCGGCCCCGCCCCGCCCGGACCATCTCGAGCACGTCCAGCTGAGCCGGGTTGTACAGATCCTCCATCGCCAACCCGATCGTCCGCGCCACCTCCCGCGCCCCACCCGGCGCCGACTCCCGCGCATCCCTCAGCTCCGGATACTTCAACCGGACCTCATCGAAATGCGCCCGCAACCGCTCAGCCAGCTCCCGCCGAGTGACCTCATCAGCCTCGGCATCCAGCCGGTCGAACTCGCCCACCGACTCGTCCGGCCTGTACTCCGTCACGAACCGCCGCCAAGTCTCGATCCCGGCAGGGCTCAGCAATCTGCTCTGTACCACCAGCAGCGCCCGATCGGTCGCCGACATCTCCCCGGCCGACGCCCAGGCCGCCGGCAGGTCGGTGGGTGAAGCGTTTTCGAGTATCAGCGCCAGCTCCTGCCGTGCCCGCTGCAGCCGTTCGATGCCGGCGGCGAGTTCGAGGTCGAGCAGGCGCAGGGTCTCCTCGGGGTACGGCGCGGCGTCGCCCATCTCCGCGATCTGCGCCAGCGGTACGCCGAGCTCGGTGAGGCGGCGGATGCGGAGCAGGCTGGTGAGATGGGCGACGCCGTAGTGCTTGTAGCCGTTGGTGCCGCGTTCAGGCTCCTCCAGCAGGCCGAGCTTGTGGTAGTGCCGGACCGTCTTCACGGTCGTGCCGGCCAGCTCGGCCAGCTGACGAGTACTCCACGCCACCGGTTTGTCCCAACGTCGAACTACGAAGCCTTGCAGAACACATCTTTCCTGGGCAAGACGCCGTCGACGAGGTACGCCGTGGCCACGTTCGTCACACAGGCGTTGGTCGAGTAGACGTAGGCGCCGTGGCCGCCGGCGTCGACGCTGACCAGCCGGCTGCGGTCGCCGAAGGCCTTGCGCAGCTGGACCGCGCCGACGTGCGGAGTGGCGGGGTCGCGCAGGTTCTGCAGCAGGAGCACGTTCTTCGGCCCCTGATCGGTGATCTTCGCCGGCAGTTCACGAGGTTGGTTGTGCCAGAAGGCGCACGGCATGATGTTCGCCCCGGCGGCGCCGTACAGCGGGTAGGCCTTCCGGTCGGCCGCGACGTCGCGCTGATAGGTGGCCAGGTCCCTCGGCCACACCGAGTCGTTGCAGGTCACCGCCAGGTAGGCCGAGAAGAAGTTGTCGTACTGCGAATTGCCGGCCGCCGCGACCGCGAGCGCCCGCCGTACGCCGGCTGCGTCGCCGATGGCGAGGGACTGCCAGAACTGCGCCGCCTGCGGGAACTGGGCATCGCTGTAGAGCGAGCCGAAGACGAAGCCCCGGAACTCGACCCCGGTGATCGTTTCGACCGGCGCCTTGTCCAGCCGGCCCGCGAAGGCGACGAAGTTGCGGCGTACCTCGGCAACTGTCCGGCCCAGCCCGTACGCGGTGTGCCTGGCCGCGATGAACTCGGCGAGGTCCGGGAAGCGCAGTTCGAAGCCGATGCCGAACCTCCGCTGGCTGGCCCGATCGAGCACCGGACCGCCGGAGACGCTGTCCAGGATCACCCGGTCGGTGCGCTGCGGGAACAGCGACGCGTACGTCGCACCCAGCGACGTCCCGTAGGAGCCGCCGAAATAGTTGAGCTTCTCCTCGCCGAGTGCAGCGCGGATGGTGTCCATGTCCCGCGCGGCATCGGCCGTCGAGATGTGCTGGAGCAGCTTCTTGTCGTCATGGGCGGCGCACTGGTCGGCGACCGCCTTGGCGATCTTCGCCTGCGCGGCGACATCAGCCGCGTCCACGGCGTACGGCGGGACGTTGCCGGTCTTGGTGTACGCCTGGTCCTCGGTGAAGCCGCAACTGACCGGTGACGAGTGGCCGACCCCGCGCGGATCCATCCCGATCAGGTCGTACCGCTCGGCGACGCCGGCCGGCAGCCCGAACGACATCAGCTCGGCCGGCATCGACAACCCTGCCCCGCCGGGCCCGCCGGGATTGGTCATCAGGATCCCGCGCCGCGCCGACCCGGTACTGGCCAGTCGCGAGATCATGATGTCGATGGTGGCGCCGCCCGGCCGCGCGTAGTCCAACGGCACCGGCACCTTGGCGCACTGCGGCACCGTGGCCGGGTACTTCGCGGTCACGTCCGCCGGACAGTTGCCCCAGGCAACCTTCGGACCCACCTCGCCGGCGGCGCTGTTCGCCGCCGCCGGGGTCAACATCCCACCGACCGCGACCAGCACCAACCCGAATCCCGCTACCTGTCCCCGTCTCATCCTGTCGCCCGTCTTCTCGTCTGTTCGAACTACTGACGAGAAGCACTCAAATCTGTGCCCTTGGGGCACAGTCAAACCGGGCTACCCAAGGTGGCGGTTACCGACCAGCGGGCGACAACCCCAGCTGACGACCGAGCAACCCACGAGGCTTGCCGCCCAGCCGATCAGCGATCTGACCAAGCACCATCGCGGCCGGTGTCTCCGGATCAGCCTTCACCAGCGGCTCCCCGATATCCCCACCCGACCGCAACCGCTCATCCAGCGGAACCTCACCCAGCAACGGGATCTCGTACCCCAACCGCTTGGACAAGGTCGCCGCAACCCGCGCCCCGCCGCCCGAGCCGAAGATCTCGATCCGGTGCGAAGGCCCGCAGTGCGGGCAGGGCAGGAAGGACATGTTCTCGATCACGCCGGCCACCCGCTGGTGGACCATCTGCGCCATCGTGCCGGCCCGCTCGGCCACCTCGGCGGCGGCCTCCTGCGGGGTGGTGACCACGATGACCTCGGCGCTGGTCAGCCGCTGGCCGACCGAGATCGCGATGTCGCCGGTGCCGGGCGGCAGGTCGAGCAGGAGGACGTCGAGGTCGCCCCAGTAGACGTCGGCGAGCATCTGCACCAGGGCACGGTCCAGGATCGGGCCGCGCCAGGCGACCACCTGGTCGCGCTTGGGCTTCAGCATGCCGATCGAGATCACCTTCACGCCGTGCGCGGGCACCGGCATGATCATGTCGTCCACAGCGGTCGGCCGCTCGTCGGCGACACCGAACATCGCGGGGATCGAGTGGCCGTAGATGTCGGCATCCAGGACGCCGACCGACAACCCCTTGGCCGCCATCGCGACCGCCAAGTTCACCGTCACCGACGACTTGCCGACGCCGCCCTTGCCGGACGCGATCGCGAACACCTTGGTCAGCGAGTCGGCCCGGGCGAACGGGATCTCCTTCTCCGCCACGCCGCCGCGCAACTGCGTCTGCAGGGCCGCGCGCTGCTCGGCGGACATCACGCCGAGCTCGATCTCCACCCCGGTGACGCCTTCGAGGGCGCTGACGGCCGCATTGGTGTCGCGGCGCAGGGTGTCCTTCATCGGGCAGCCCGCGACGGTCAGCAGGATCTTCACCGCGACCACACCGTCGGTCCGCACCACGACGGATTCGACCATGCCCAGTTCGGTGATCGGTTTCTTGATCTCGGGGTCAATCACGCCACCGAGTGCGACGGTCACCTGATCTGCAGTTGGGGCCATGTCACCAGGCTACGTGCTGGGCACCAGCCGCCCGACCCCAGTCCACTGTGACGTCCACCCTGCAAGGCAAGGCTTACCTCAGACCCGGTCGTCCTCGCGATCCTTGAGCTCCAGGTCGGCCAGCAGCGAGCGCAGTTCGGACCGCAGGAAGTCACGGGTGGCGACCTCGCCGACCGACATCCGCAGCGCGGCCATCTCGCGGGCCAGGAACTCCATGTCGGCCCGGGTCCGCGCGTCCACGTCGCGATCGCGCTCGTACTGGACCCGGTCCCGGGCCTCCTGCCGGTTCTGCGCGAGCAGGATCAGCGGCGCCGCGTAGGACGCCTGCAGGCTCAACGCCAACGTCAGAAAGATGAACGGGTACTGGTCCCAGCGCATCTGCTCCGGCGCGAAAATGTTCCACAGCACCCAGAACACGATCGTGGCGGTCATGTAGACCAGGAACTGCCCGGTGCCGAGGAACCGCGCGATCCGCTCCGACAGCCGGCCGAACGCGTCCGCGTCGTATGCGCGGCGGCGCACGATCGTCCGGCGCAGCTCGCGCGGGATGTCCAGCCGCGCAGGGGTCGATCGGGTCAGCCGGCGGTCGTCGCTGCTGCGGTCATCGCGGGGCATGGCCGTCCGCCTCTCGCTGATTGGGTTCGCGCCAGTCGTCGGGGAGCAGATGGTCCAGTACGTCGTCGACGGTGACCGCGCCGAGCAGCCGGCCCTCTTCGTCCAGCACGGGTGCCGCGACCAGGTTGTAGGTGGCGAGGTACTTGCTGACCGCATGCAGGCTGTCGTCCGGCCGGAGCCCGTCGAGGTCGGTGTCGAGGACCCCGGAGACCAGCGCGGACGGCGGTTCGCGCAGCAACCGTTGGATATGGCCGATACCGATGAAGCGACCGGTCGGGGTCTCCAGCGGCGGCCGGCAGACATAGATCATCGCGGCCAGTGCCGGGCTCAGCTCGGCGTTGCGGACGTGCGCCAAAGCATCGGCCACCGTGGCATCGGCAGGCAGGATCACCGGCTCCGACGTCATCAGCCCACCAGCGGTCCGCTCCTCGTAGGTGAGCAGCCGGCGGACGTCCTCGGCCTCGTCGGGCTCCATCAACGTCAGCAGCGCCTCGGCCGTCTCGGTCGGCAGTTCGGCGATCAGGTCGGCCGCGTCGTCGGGCGACATCTCCTCGAGCACGTCCGCGGCCCGCTCGGTGTCCAGGCCGGCCAGGATCTCCACCTGGACGTCCTCCGGCAGCTCCTCCAGTACGTCGGCCAGCCGCTCGTCGTCCAGCGCGGCGGCGATCTCCTTGCGCCGCTTCGGCGACAACTCGTGCAGCACACCGGCCAGGTCGGCCGGCTTCATCGACTCGAAGGCGGCCAGGATGTGCGTCGCGCCCTGCCCCTCCTCGACCTGCGCGAAGCCGCTCACCTCGGCCCAGTCGAGCACGTGGGACTGCCCCCGGCGCCGCCGGAACCGTTTCCCGCCCTCGGTGACGGCCACCTTCGAGAGCACCCAGTCGCGGGTCCGCCACTGCTCCATCGCCAGGTCGAACACGGTCGCCTCGGTGCCGGACTCGCGGATCGTCACCGTCCGGTCCAGCAGCTCGCCGATCACCAGCACCTCGGTACTGCGCTGCTCGAACCGGCGCATGTTCACCAGCCCGGTGGTGATCACGTGGCCGACGTCCACCGAGGTGACCCGGGTCATCGGCAGGAAGATCCGGCGCCGGGTGAACACCTCGACCACCAGCCCGAGCACCCGCGGCGGCTGCGTCCCCTGCCGGAGCATGACGATGACGTCACGGACCTTGCCGACCTGGTCCCCGTTCGGGTCGTACACGGGAAGACCAGCCAGCCGGGCCACGTAGACGCGCGAAGGAGGGCCGCTCATAACTCGAAGGCTAATGCCCCCAGCAGCCTCTCCCCGCCCGGGACATGGCCCGGGACATGACTCAGGTGAGCTTCGGCCTGCGTTTGGACCGCCGGTGCAGCGTGATCGGCCGCTTGCCGCGGGTGGTGGCAGGACTCCCGACAGGAGTCCCTAGTCGCAGGCTGCCGTCGAATCGCCCGACAGCCTCGGTGATCTCACCAGTGGGCTCCAGTACGAGCAGGTCGGCCTCTACCCGCCACCGGTCGAGCTGAGTGTCCAGCCCTTCCGCGTTGAGCCGCTCAGTACGCAGTACGAGCGCGGCAGCCGTCCACTCCTCGCTACCAGGCTCCAGCCGCCGAACAGTGGCCTTCCACCCCGCCAAACGGTTGGTAGCAGGCTTAGCCGGTACTACGACCTCAGCGGACCCCGCCTCAGCCAGCCCCGGCAGCGGCTGCTCGGCACTCCCCGCCCGATCAGCCAGTACGACGTACGCCCCGTCCACTGTGGCGAACCAGGCCGGTGCGGGCCGGCCGCCGTTCCAGGACAACCAGACGAGCCCGGCCTTCTTCATCACCCCGGCGATCTCCGCAACAGCCTCGTCAGTCGTCACCTGGACAGGGTGTCACAGGTCGCGCATGGCGGCCTGGACTCCAGCCTGGAAGCGAGTGTGCGCGCCCAGGTCCTGCAGCATCGCCGCAAGCTTGCGCTGAGCCGTTCGCGGGCTGACGCCGAGCTCCTTGGCAATCGCCTGGTCCGAGAGCCCCGACAGCAGCAGCGATGTCAGCAGCCGTGCCTCCGCCTGCTCATCGGGCACTGCGGGCAGCGAGCGCTCCCACAGCCGCTCGAAGAGCTGCTTGTAGGCGTCGAGCAGTCCACACGGCTGCAGGATGACTGCCCGGTCCTCCTCCAGCAGTACCAGCGCCAGGCGGTCGTCGAGCAGATAGAGCTCCAGTGGCAGCACAGGCACCACCCGGGCATCCGCAGGAGGATCAGCTGGCACTGCCGCGGCCTCATAGATGGTCCGGCACTGAGCCAGCAGCTCCACAGGAGGTTGCGGCGATCGAATCAACCGGCGGACCTCGGACCGAGCCGCCTGCTGGATCTGGACGATCCGCTGCCGCACAGCCGCCGCCCCGCCCACGTACTCGAGCAGAGTCGGCGTCGGCCGGGTCAAATGATTGCGGTAGGCAACTTTCAGGGCGGAGATGTGCTCGCGGGCTTCCCGCAGGCTTCGCTCCCGGTTTGCCAGCAGCACCTCCAGCGCGATGTCCGGGGCCACCGCGACGTGGCGGCCGCCGATCAGTGTCGCCAGACCCTTCTCCACCAGCGCGGCCAGCACGTCGTCGGCCGCCACTGGCTCCCGCCCGACCAGAGCCCGGTACGCCGACTGCTCGGCCGGTGTCAGCCCGAGCACGGAGAGGTCATCCTTCATGGGGTTCCAGCCATCCGCGCAGTACGGCCTCGTAGCCGGCCTGGAACCTGGTGTCGGCTCCCAGCCGCTGACGCATCCGGTCGATCCGGGCACGCACACTGCGCTCGGTCCAGCCCAGCTGCACGGCAGTCTCGCTGTCGGTGAGGCCTGACATCAGCAGGGCCAGCAGGTCCCGCTCTTGGTCGGTAGGACCATCGGCGCTCCCCGTCTGCCCGGCGTACGTCGCCAGGGGGATCGCCCGGCTCCAGAGTTGCTCGAAGAGCACCTGCAAGGCGGCTACCAGCGTCGGGTCGTGGATCAGCAGCCCAGCGGAGTACTCGGTGGCGCTGATGTCGATCGGGACGAACGCCATCGGCCCGTCGGTCAGCAGCAGCTTCAGCGGTACGTCGCCGACCCTGGCCTGCTCGCCGTCGTTGACCCCGCTGACCCGGGCCGCGAGCCGCCCCGGCCGGTCCACCGAGCGGGTGCGGTCGTAGAGGATCCGGATGCCGACCTCCGCCGTCAGCTGCTCCAGCTCCTCCTGGTCCACCCGGGTCGGGTCGGTCATGAACGGGGGAGCATCCGAGAAGCACACCTCGGCCTTGGCGCTGCGGATCAGCCGCTCGATCCCGGCGGCGATCGCCGCCTCGCCGCGGAGTACCTCGATCAGCTCGGGCGGCTCGGCCCGCGCGGTACCGGTGTGGAACTGGGTGGCGAGCAGCACTGTCTCCTGCCGCGCCTTGGCCAGCTCGAGCTCCTGGTCCCGGACCAGCAGCTCCAGGGCGACGTCCGGCGGGAGCACCAGGTAGCGCGGTGGCTCGGAGGGCATCAGGGTGATCAGGCCGAGCTCGACCAGCCGCCGAGCGGCCGCCGGGTCACTCAGCTCGGCCTCGGTCACCGGCCGCCGCGACACCAGATCTTCATAGAGGTCCTGCTCGGCGCGAGTCAGACCAAGAGGCTCCAGCACACCACCATCCTCACCCACGGCCGGGTCGTTCGGTCGCGGTGACTCCCGCCACATCGCCGACTGGCGTGAGCGATGTCACCGGCCGCGGCGCCGCCAGTTCGCCGTACGCTGCGAGTGACTGACGGGTAACCGCGACCTTAGGATGCTGCGATGGCTGACGAGACCACCACCGGCAAGGCCCTCCGGAGCAGGCGTTCGTGCCTGGCGACCCCCGGGTCCAACCCGCGGTTCCTGGAGAAGGCCAAGGGGCTGGACGCCGACCAGGTGTTCCTCGACCTGGAGGACTCGGTCGCGCCGATCGCCAAGGTGGACGCGCGCAAGAACATCGTCGCCGCGCTGAACGAGGGCGGCTGGGGCGGCAAGACCCGGGTGGTCCGGGTGAACGACTGGACCACCCAGTGGACCTACGCCGACGTGATCGAGGTGGTCGGCGGGGCCGGCGCCAACCTGGACTGCATCATGCTGCCGAAGGTGCAGACCGCCGAGCAGGTGGTCGCGCTCGACCTGCTGCTGACCCAACTGGAGAAGGTGCACGGGCTGGAGCAGGGCCGGCTCGGGATCGAGGCGCAGATCGAGAACGCGCTCGGCCTGACCAACGTGAACGCGATCGCGGCCGCCTCGCCGCGGGTCGAGACGATCATCTTCGGCCCGGCCGACTTCATGGCCTCGATCAACATGAAGTCGCTGGTGGTGGGGGAGCAGCCGCCCGGCTACGACGTCGGCGACGCGTACCACTACATCCTGATGCAGATCCTGATGGCGGCCCGCGCCTACGGCAAGCAGGCGATCGACGGCCCGTACCTGCAGATCAAGGAGGTCGACGGCTTCCGCCGGGTGGCCGGCCGGTCGGCGGCGCTCGGCTTCGACGGCAAGTGGGTGCTGCACCCCGACCAGATCGCCGCCGCGAACGAGGTCTACTCGCCGCGGCAGGAGGACTACGACCACTCCGAGAACATCCTGGACGCCTACGACCACTTCACCTCGGCCGCCGGCGGCGCCCGCGGCGCGGTGATGCTCGGCGACGAGATGATCGACGAGGCGTCCCGCAAGATGGCGCTCGTCATCTCCGCCAAGGGCCGCGCGGCCAACATGACCCGGACGAACGTCTGGAAGCCGGAGAGCTGAGCCGGACGCCACCCCGAGGCCGGCCCGGAGTCGGGCCGGCCGGGGCGTCAGAACCGGGGATCAGCCCAGCGTCAGCACCTTGAGGATGCGGATCGGCCGGACCGGCGGGCCGTCCAGGTCGGGGTCGGCGATACCGGCCTTGACCATCCGGTCGAAGGTGGACATCCCGTAGATCACGTGCCCGAGCACGGTGTAGTCCGGCGGGATGTTGGCGAACGAGTGCACCACGAAGAACTCACTGCCGTTGGTCCCCGGCCCCTGGTTGCCCATGGCAACGGTTCCGCGCGGGTAGGTCTCCTTGCCGGTCACCTCGTCGGGGAACTTGTACCCCGGTCCGCCCTCCTCCTGGCGGTAGATGTCACCGCACTGCAGGACGCCGAGCCGGGCCGAGTTGGTCAGCCGGAAGCACTGGGTCCAGTCGTAGAACCGGCTCTTGGTCAGGTGCACGAAGTTCGACACCCCGCACGGCGCGTTGGCGCGGTCCATCCGGACCACGAACGGCCCGTAGTTGGTCACGAAGTACACGTCGACGGTGCCCTTCGCGAGCGCCGTCGCCTTCGGCACGGTGACCGGTTTGGCGGCCGGGTTCTCCGGGGTCGGCGTGAACTCGCACCGCACGGTCGGCGGTCGGTGTCCAGCCGGTACGGCGGGCGCCGCGCCCGCGCTGGTCGAGGTGAGGGTCGCGGCGGCGAGGCCTGCGGCAACCACGAAACAGAGTCTGCGCAACATGCTCGTCAACCTAGTCCTGACATGACAGCGCTGTCACTGGAAAGCGCGGCGTCGTGGGCCGAACGTTCGGTCCAGGTCAAAGGTTGGCCGGGTGTTCCGCCACGACTCGCTCTCACCGGAGCGGACGCCTAGGGTAGGGCGGCGATACGGCTGACAGTGAGGTGTTGGGTGTGAACGGCGAGGTACTCGCGGGGCGCTATCGGTTGCTGACCCCCTTGGGGAACGGCGGCGCGGGCGAGGTGTGGCGGGCCGAGGACGCGGTCCTGGCCCGGCAGGTGGCGGTGAAACTGCTGCGCCGGCTGGACGGCGATCAGATGGACGCCCTCGACCGGTTCCGCACCGAGGCCCAGGCGGCCGCTCGGCTGACCCATCCGAACGTGGTCGCGACGTACGACGTCGGTACCGCGAACGGCCAGGTGTTCCTGGTGATGGAGCTCGTCAACGGCCCCGACCTGGCCCAGTTGCTGCGCACCAAGGGGCTGCCGCCGGACCGGTTCGTCGCCGACATCGCGTCGCAGGGCGCCCGCGCGCTGGACGCGGCCCACGCGGCCGGGATCGTGCACCGCGACGTCAAGCCGGGCAACCTGCTGCTGGCACCCGACGGCACGCTCAAGATGACCGACTTCGGCATCGCCCAGGCCACTGGCGTCGACGGCGCCACCGGGCCGGTGCTGCTCGGCACTGCGGCCTACGTCTCCCCGGAGCAGGTCCGCGGCGAGCGCGCGACGCCCGCCAGCGACTGGTACGCCCTTGGCTGCGTTCTGTACGAGTTGCTCGAAGGCACCACCCCCTTCGTCGGCCCGGACGTCATGGACGTCATGCACCAGCACCTCGACGCCGCACCGCTTCCCGTACGCCGTACTGAGGGTGCCCCGGGTCTCGACGCCCTGGTCATGCAGTTGCTCTCCAAGGACCCGGCCGCGCGCCCGTCCTCGGCCGTTGGGGTCAGCAGCTACCTGAACTCACCCGCGCCACAAGCCCCGGATAGCAGCAGCACCCGCGTGTTGCTGCTTCCCCCTGCAGCAGTAAGCGATATCAAGCCGGAGGCAATTGTCGCCGGCAATGCTGCGGCTGCGGCCAGCATTCTTCCTGCCAGGGCGTTCCGGGACGACGAGCACGTGGTGGCGCCGAAGCGGCGGTTCCCGTTTGCCAAGACGCTGGTGGGGGTCGGCGTGGTGCTGGCCGGCGTGCTGATCGCCGGGCTACTGCGGGAAGGCGTCAAGCCCGAGCCGACCGCGCAGGGCCCGGCGCCGGTGGTGACGCCGTCCGCCAGCGTGAAGCCGGTCTCCAAGCCCAAGCCGACTCCTACGCCGACCAAGACGCCCAGCAAGAAGCCGACGCCGAAGAAGACCCCCAGCAAGAAGCCGTCGGCGCCGCAGAACGGTACGGCGGCCTCGCTGCGGTCGCTGGCGAAGCTGGTGCGGGAGCACAAGCAGGAGCACGCCGAGCGGACGGTTCGCGAGGCGGCCAAGGATCTGGAGCAGGCGGCGAAGGCCTCCGACGAGGGTGACGCAGGGCAGGCCTGGCGGCAGTACCAGCAGGCCAGGCAGCGGTTGCTGATCGCCCAGCAGCAGGGGCGGTGGCAGTCGACTCCGCAGATCTCGGCAATGTTCGCGGGGGTCGGTGCCAAGCTGCAGGCCGATCTCGCCGCCGGTGACGGCGACGGCAACGACGAGGGCGACGGCGAGGACGGCGACACCAACGGCGACAACAACGGCAACGGCTGGAACCGCAACTAGTTGAGAAGCGGCTGTGGCCACCGGCGCAACGGCGGACGGGCGTGAGTCAGGCGACGGTGTCGGCGTGGCCGGTGTCACAGCGGGTGTCGGGTGCGACCGCGATGCTGGGAGCCGCGATACTCACGGGTAAGTAGCCGTGGGCCGACGGAAGGAGCGCCGCTGATGAGCAGGTTGCAGCAGACCGAGGGACTCACCGACATCCAGGAAGAGATCCTGAAGACGGTCCGGGCCTTCGTCGAGTCCGAGATCCTGCCGGTCGCCACCGAGCTGGAGCACAAGGACGAGTACCCGACGAAGATCGTCGAGGGGCTCAAGGAGCTCGGTCTGTTCGGGCTGATGATCCCCGAGGAGTACGGCGGGCTGGGCGAGTCGCTGCTCACCTACGCGCTCTGCGTCGAGGAGATCGCCCGCGGCTGGATGAGCGTCTCCGGCATCATCAACACGCACTTCATCGTCGCCTACATGCTGCTGCAGCACGGCACCGACGAGCAGAAGCAGAAGTACCTGCCCCGGATGGCCACCGGCGACGTCCGCGGCGCCTTCTCGATGTCCGAGCCGGGGTGCGGCTCCGACGTCGCCGCGATCAAGACCAAGGCCGTCAAGGACGGTGACAGCTACACCGTCAACGGCCAGAAGATGTGGCTGACCAACGGCGGCTCGTCCAACCTGGTCGCGGTGCTGGTCAAGACCGACGAGGGGTCCGACTCGGTCTACAAGAACATGACCACCTTCCTGGTCGAGAAGGAGCCGGGCTTCGGCGAGGTCGACCAGGGCCTGACCGTGCCGGGCAAGATCGAGAAGATGGGTTACAAGGGCGTCGACACCACTGAGCTGATCTTCGACGGCTACCGGATCGGGGCCGACCAGATCCTCGGCGGCGTACCGGGCAAGGGTTTCTACCAGATGATGGACGGCGTCGAGGTCGGCCGGGTGAACGTGGCCGCCCGCGGCTGCGGCGTGGCCCGGCGCGCGTTCGAGCTCGGCATCTCCTACGCCCAGCAGCGCGAGACGTTCGGCAAGAAGATCGCCGAGCACCAGGCCGTGTTGTTCCGGCTGGCCGACATGGCGGTCAAGGTCGAGGCCGCGCACGAGCTGATGGTGAAGGCGGCCCGGAAGAAGGACGCCGGGTCCCGCAACGACTTCGAGGCCGGCGTCGCGAAGTACCTGGCCAGTGAGTACTGCTCACAGGTGGTCGAGGACTCGTTCCGGATCCACGGCGGCTACGGGTTCTCCAAGGAGTACGAGATCGAGCGGCTGTACCGCGAGGCGCCGATGCTGCTGATCGGCGAGGGCACGGCCGACATCCAGCGGATGATCATCGGCCGCCGCCTCCTGGAGGACTACAAGCTCTAGCTGGCCGCTGCCGCCGTCCGGCCGATCGGACGGAGGCTGCCGGAGCCGTGGCCGGACAGCAGCCAGATCCCGAGCTGGGTGACCTCGTGCCGCACGGACGCGCCGGCCCGCCGGGTGGTGATCAGCCCTGCCTCGCGCAGCACGGTCGCCTGGTGGCTGGCCGCGGCGGGGGAGATCTTGCAGCGGCGCGCCAGCTCGGTCGTCGTACACCCGGACACAGTTGCCTCCAGGGCCGCGGCCCGGGTGGAGCCGAGCAGCGAGCCGAGCACGTCCGACGCCTCGGTGGTGTCGACCGACGACGAGCGCAGGATGCCGGGCGCGTGCTGGATCGGGTAGACCAGGATCGGCTTCAGTCCCGGGTCGCGCAGCTTGGTCGGCACCTGCCAGCAGAAGGCTGATGGCTGCAGCTCGATGCCACGGCCGTCCAGGTAGAGGTCGCGGTCGTTCATGTCCAGTACCTGCAGCACCGGCGCCACCCAGCGAACTCGTGGGTGCAGCGTCGACAGCAGCCGGTCCACGCCGTGCTGGGCCAGCGCCTCGCCGCGATGGGCGTGGTCGGCCGAGACGTGGGTGCCGATCGACTTCCAGTACGGCGCGATCGCGGCATCGTGGTACGACCTGATCGCCCGGCCGAGCCGGTTCAGCGAGCCGCGGTCGCCCTGGGCCAGCTCGCGGGTCCACGGCGAGACCGGCCGGTACTTGCTCAGCAACTCCAGTTGGCTGCGGAGCTGCGGCTGCGGCGTCGAGAGCATCATCTCCAGCCCGGTCTCGAAGTCCGGCGCGGACTCGGCCGGGGTGAGGAAGTCCGGCGAGTAGCCCTTCGGTGGGGTCAGCTCGAGCAGCAGCCGCATCTGGTCCGGCGACACCTTGGTCCGGACCGAGCGGCGCCAGTCCTCGAAGATCAGCCGGCCGTCGGACTGCTGCAGCATGTGCAGGCTGAGCAGGATCTCCCACGACGGCGCCGGTTTGGTCGAAACGGTCGTTCGCGCGAGATCGCGTGGAGTGAAGTGAATGCGAAGCACAGAAGCCCTCCCAGATCCTCGGCGCACGACATCCCCCGATGCCGTCGGTCGCACAATGTGGCGGATCGCTGACCGAACGCGACAGGCCGATTGAATCAGGTCCGTTCTAGACCACACAACCGGTTAGGTCACACTGCGCCCGGGCAGTGGCGGCCATGGCAAGAGGTTGCCAGCTGACCACTGAGGCGGTATTGGCGGTCACTGAGTGACATCCAGGGGCCGGGACGGTGTCAGAGCCACCGGTTCCGCTTGAACAAGAGGTACAAAACGCTGCACGCGGTCAGCATCAGGGCCAGTACCGCGTAGTACCCGTACTTCCAGGTGGTCTCGGGCATGTTGTCGAAGTTCATCCCGTAGACGCCGGCGATCAGGGTCGGGACGGCGAGGATCGCCACCCAGGCCGAGATCCGGCGCATGTCGTCGTTCTCCGAGACCTGCACCTGGGCCAGCCCGGCCTGCAGGATCGAGCTGAGCAGCTCGTCGAAGGACACCACCTGCTCCTTCACCCGCAGCAGGTGGTCGTCGACGTCGCGGAAGTAGTTGCGGATGTCGTCGCCGATCAGCGGATGCCGCAGCGTCGACAGCGCGCGCATCGGCCCGGTCAGCGGAGCTACAGCTCGCTTCAACTCCAGCACTTCCCGCTTGAGCTGGTAGACCCGGTCGATGTTGCGCCAGCCACGCGGGCTGAACATCTCGATCTCGATCAGGTCGATATCGGCCTGTACTGCGTCCGCCACCGCCAGGTAGCTGTCCACCACATGGTCGGCGATCGCGTGCAGCACTCCACCCGGGCCGGCCGCCAGTCGCTCGGGCTCGGTTTCCAGGTGCTGCCGCAGACCGGTCAGCTCGCCGTGGTCGCCGTGCCGGACGGTGATCACGAAGCCGGGACCGCAGAACACCATCACCTCACCGGACTCCACCACCTCGCTGGTGGCGGTCAGGTCGCCGTGCGGGACGTACCGGACGGTCTTCAGGACGGCGAACAGCGTCTCGCCGTATCGCTCCAGTTTCGGCCGCTGGTGGGCCTCGGCGGCATCCTCCAGCGCCAGCTTGTGCAGCCCGAACTCGCTGCCGATCACGGCCAGCTGGTGGACGCTGGGCTCGAACAGGCCGATCCAGACGAAGCCGTCGCCGCGTCTGGCCCGGGTGAGCGCGTCGACGTACGAGCCGGAGCGGTGGTCGCGGCGGCCGTCGCGGTAGTAGGCCCAGTCGATCAGGGCGCCGTCCAGCTTGCCGCTGCCGACCAGATCCAGCGGTGCGGGATCGCCCGGGGGACGCCTCGCGAAGACACGTCCTACCCGGCGTGTCGCGCTCAAGTCCCACCTTCGCCCGGTCATCGACGCGAGGCTATCAATGTGCCGTCACCAGCCGTCGGCAATGATGGAGTTGGAAGCAAGCGGAGAGGAACGACGATGACCACGCAGGGCATGGGTTCGATAGACCCCCGGCCGACCGGCCTGACGATCGGGACCTACGACACCTACCGGGAGGCGCAGCGAGCGGTCGACTACCTCTCGGACGAGAAGTTCCCGGTCGAGCACACCACCATCGTCGGCAACAACCTGCGTCAGGTGGAGAAGATCACCGGCCGGCTGACCTGGGGCCGGGCGATCACCGCGGGCCTGGCCAGCGGCGCCTGGTTCGGTCTGTTCGTGGGGGTGCTGCTCGGGTTGTTCACCAGCGCCGACGGCGGTTGGCTGGCCGCCCTGATCACCGGCGTGGTGCTGGGCGCGATCTTCGGGATGGCGTTCGCAGCGATCGGCTACGCGCAGTCGGCCGGCCGTCGCGACTTCACCTCGCGCACCGCGGTGGTGGCGACGACGTACGACGTACTGTGCGACTTCAAGTTCGCTGAAGAGGCCCGCAACCACCTGGCCAAGCTGGCCCTCAAGGGCGAGGTTGCCCCGCGCCTCCCGGAGCAGTCGAACTAGGCGCGAGGCTGGGCGGCGTCCCCCGACCAGGGGTCGGTGCCCTCCAGCAGTGCGTGTCCCAAGGTGGTCGCCCGGTGGATCACCGACTTTCCCTGCCGCTGCGACACGATCAGCCCCGCGTCCCGCAGTACTGCGGTCTGGTGGCTGGCCGTTGCGAGGGTGATGTCGCAGGACCGCGCGAGCTGGGTCGTGCTCGAGCCGCCAACGGTCAGCGCGAGCACGGTCGCCCGGGTCCGGCCGACCAGGGCGGCGAGCTGCTCCTGGGTGTCAACGCCCGACCGTTCCTTGTGGGTCAGCCCGGTGGCGTGCTTGATCGGGAACACGAGCACCGGCGGTAGCTCGCCGTCCGCCAGCTTCGTCGGCGCCTGCCAGCAGAAGTACGACGGCTGCAGCCGCAGGCCGCGGCCGTTCAGCTTCATCTCGTCGTCGGGGAAGGCCGCGATCTCCAGCACCTGGCCCTGCCACCGTGCCTGCGGGTGGATGCCCTCCAGCATCGACGCGACGCCACCAGTGGTCAGCTGCTGCATCCGATGCCGGGTATCCGCCTGTACTGCGGCCCGCAGCGACGGCCAGTACGCCGCCAGCGCCTGGTGATGGTAGACGCGGACCGAGTGGCCGAGCCGGTGCAGGGTCTCCGGCCGCGCCTCGGAGAGCTGCCGCACCCAAGTGGCCGCAGTACGCCGGGCGGACAACCGGGAGAGGTCGGCACGGACCTGCTGACGCGGCGCCGACAGCATCAGGTCGACAGCGTCACCGAACTCGCTGGACCGGGCGGTCGGCGTCAGGAAGTCGGGGGAGTAGCCCACCGGCGGGGCGAGCGCGGCCAGCGGTCCCACGGTCTCCCGCGGCAGCCGCCGGCGCATGCGCTGCCGCCAGGCGCCGTACGCCAGCGGGCCGTCCTCGACCTGCAGCATGTGCAGGCTGAGCAGCACCTCCCACAGCGGGTCCGGCTCGGCGGCGATCGTCGTACGGGCGAAATCCTCGGCGGTGAAGTGAATCCGCAGCATGACTGTCCTTCCCACTCCCGATCCACGCTGGACCGGGCCCAGTGACCCCAGGGCACCAGGGAAACAGCCGCCCCTTACCGATCGCTCACCTCCGGGTGACGTTTCTCTCCAGGTCCCTCCGCGGGGGTCGATCTAGGGCAGCATTGGAGCCGGGAGAGGTCACCGGAAGGAGCAGGTATGCAGTTCGGCCGCAGTTACGAGGAGTTCGAGATCGGTGCCGTCTACAAGCACTGGCCCGGCAAGACGGTCACCGAGTCCGACGACCACCTGTTCTGCCTGCTCACCATGAACCACCACCCGCTGCACCTGGACCTCAACTACGCCGAACAGACCACCCAGTTCGGCAAGAACGTTGTGGTTGGCAACTACATCTACTCGATCCTGCTCGGCATGTCGGTGCCGGACGTGAGCGGCAAGGCGATCGCCAATCTTGAGGTCGAGTCGCTGCGGCACATCGCCCCGACCTTCCACGGCGACACCATCTACGGCGAGACCGTCGTACTGGACAAGTGGGAGTCCAAGTCCAAGGACGACCGCGGTGTGGTCTACGTGGAGACCAAGGGCTACAAGCAGGACGGCACCGTCGTCTGCCTGTTCAAACGCAAGGTGATGGTCCCGAAGAACTCCTATCTGGAGGCACGCGGCGGCGACCAGCCGGGCCGGCCGACCCCGACAGCATGACCCGCCCGGTCTCGAACCTCGACCAGCCCTAGCGGCGGTCGACTCGTTTCAACGCGTACGGCGCCGCGGTGGCCTCGCTGACTGTGAAGTAGCCGGAGCCATCCGCGGCGTACTCGATGGATTCGCCCTGGCCCTCGGACGTGTCGGTGAGGTCGACCCGCGTCCCGGTCAGGGCGGATTCGAACGAGCCGCCGGGCGTGCCGCGGTACTCGTAGACCTTGCGGTAGGTGCGGACCAGGAAACGGTTCGAGGCCGGGTGGATCGAGGCCGCGGTCAGCTGGGCATAGTTGATGTCGCCGGCCAGCGTCGGGAGGGTCAGGGTCGCGACCTTGGTCAGCAGGCTGGAGGTGCCCGGCGCCGGTAGCGGGTTGGGGAACTTGTAGACGTCGCTGATCCCCGACTCGGCCTTGGTGATCACGTAGATGTCGCCGGTGACCGGATGCACCAGCAGGGCCTCTGCGTTCTTGGGGCCGCCGGGCATCGTGTACGGGAAGTAGTCGCCGGTCAGGGTGCCGCTGGTCTCGCCGGCGGCCAGGTCGGGCTCCTTGACCCGGACGACCGAGCTGGTGCCGTTGGGCTTGGGGATGTCGCGGGCGGTGCCGATGTCACCGGCGAAGAAACAGGTGCCGGCCGGGCACGGTCCGGTCGCGATGTCCTCCCAGTCGAAGACGTTCGGGATGGTGACGGTGTACTTGCCGACCACCTGGGCCGTGCCGGTGTTGACCGCGACCATGGTCTGGCGGTCCTTCTCGCTGTGCAGGTACTGCACGTTGGGGTTGATCCGGCTGGCCGCCAGACCCGACGGCTGGTAGAGCACGGACTGCGCGATCGCGGTGTTCTTGCTGCCGTCCGGGTTGAGCCCGTCCCACAGGTTGCCGACCGTCACCGGCGCCGAGGCGTAGGTGTCGGCCACCTGGACGGCAGCGGCCGGGCGAAGCGTGACGGCCTGGGTCAGGTTGCTGGCTGCCACTGCGGAGCTGCCGGTCCACACAGGCTGGTCACCGGCCAAGCCGAGCTGGCTGACGGCGACGTTGTATCCGATACCGGTCGATGACGACGCGAGACAGCCGTCCAGTACTTCGGTGAAGCCCGGCGGCGGAGTCACCGACGAGGCGGGGCAAGGATTCGCCGTGGTCACCTGCGTGCCGAACCACACGCCGTACTCGCCGTCGACCGCTGTGGTCAGGAACGGCAGGGTGAAGGTCGCCGACGACGAGTTGTACTGCCCGTCGCGATCGTCCACCGGCCGGGCGGTGTCGACCCCGCTGAACGCGGAGAGGCTGCCCGACAGGTAGAGCGCCGTGCTGAAGCCGAACGAGTAGCTGGCCGGCTCGGAGCTGGTGGCGACCCGGCTGAAGATCCAGTTGTGCAGCGAGTACGACGTCTGCTTCTCGTTCACCAGCGTCCAGCCTGCCGGTGCGGTGATCGTCGCGGTGACGCTGTTGCGGTTCGTGACCCGGGCCAGCAGGACGTCACCGGCGACCGTGCCGGCGGGCTTGGTCAGCGCCAGCGAGGTCACGTTGTTGGCATTCGCCGACGTGGTGGCGCGATGCGCGATCGGCGCGCCCGCCGGGCGGAGTGCGAGCGACTGGGTGATGTTGGTGTTGGCGAACGGCGAGCTGCCCGTCCAGGCCGGTTGTGCGAGCGGCGTGCCCAGCTGGCTGTACGCCGCGTCGTACAGGAGGCCGTTGGCGGGGGAGATCAGGCAGTCCTCCCGCGCCTCGGTGAAGCCGGCCGGCTGCGTGATGCCTGGACTCGGGCAAGCGCTGCCGCTCCAGAGCTGGACGCCGAACCACACCGCCAGAGCGTTCCCGCTCGCGACGGTCACCGGCTTCCCGGTGAAGGTCCCGGTGTTGCCGTTCACCAGGGCGTCGATGGTGTCGACCGGCCGAAGGTTGTCGACGCCGCTGAAGGCCGAGATCGTGCCCGCCATCCGGTACGCCGCGCTGAGCGTGAACGTGTACGACGCGGGCTCGGCCGCACCGGCGACGCGGGTGAAGACCCAGGACTTCAACAGCCCGGCGCTGGCCTTCACGTTCGCCTGCGTCCAGCCGGCCGGCGGCGTCAAGGTGGTGGCCACGTTGTCCCGGTTGGCGACCTGCGCGACCAGCACGTCACCGGCCACCGTGCCGGCCGGCTTGGCCAGTGCCAGCGACGTACCGGGAGTGGTGATCCCGCCCGACGTCGTACTGCGGTGGGCGATGCCCGGGGCCGCCTGAACGGAGGCCGAGGCACCGGACTGCGGGACCACCAGACCGGAGGCCGTCAACGCCAGCGCAAGGAACATCTTCAGTGACCGGGGCAGCATGGAGTTATCTCACCACAACTTTCTGCTACCCAGGCCGGTGAACAGGTTCCGGTTCTCAGATATTCACCGGCCGGCCGGTCGCCATTCCAGCAGCACCGCGGACGGCATCAGCAGGCTGATCGTCACCGTGGAGTTTTCGGACTGCACCGACTCGGTTGTCAGCGCGCTCCGTTCCGCGAGCGCCGCCCACTCCTCGGCGCGCGGCCAGTCGCCGATCCCGAGCTCGGTGGCGACCTCGACCAGGTCACCGCTACCGGCCGCGAGGGTGGTTGCCGTGACCTCCCAACCCGGATCGACGCCGGGCACCGCGACGGTGACCGTCCGCGCGAGCTCAGGCGCGCCGTCCGCCTTCGACTGATCCAGCGTCAGGTTCCACACCAGTACGGCGACCCGGTCGCGGTCGCGCGACGCCCACGCCTCCACCAGACTCCCGCCGCCGTCGCCCTCGAAGGCGATCGGCAGCTCGACCGGCCCGAGCCGACTCAGCAGTGACATCGCGTGGAAGCGTGGTTTCGCCAACCCGCCAACGGTTTGCAGCCCGAACCCACCGTGCAGCAACCGCGGCGGACGGCCGAGCTCCTCGAAGTGGTCCGACGCAACCCAGTAGGCGAGCGCGTCCACCCGCCCGGCCGCCGACCGCATCCCGCGCAGCAGGAACACCCCGGAGAACACCGAGTCGTTGATCGGGTTGAAGTGCCTCGGCGTCACACCCCACTCGGTCCACAGGATCCGCGCCGCGCTGAACCCATGTCGATCCAGCGACGCCTGCACGTCGAGCGGCGGACTCCCATAGGTGTGCGTCGTCACGAAGTCCACCGGCGACCCGGTCGAGGCGGCGTGCGCGAGCAGATCGTCCACCCATCCGGCCGCTGCCGACGACGGCCCACCGACGGCCAGCCGCTCGTCCACCGACTTCACGGCGGCCGCGCTCACGTCGTACAGGTGCATCCACTCGGCCTTGGTGCCGGACCAGAACACCTCGAGGTTCGCCTCGTTCCAGACCTCGAAGTCCCAGCCCAGGACTTCGTCCAGCCCGTACCGCTCGACCAGATGCGCGACCAGTTCGCGCACCAGGTCGTGCCACCGCTCGTACGACTTCGGCGGCGAGATGATCGCGCCGTACTCGAAGACCGTCTTCGTCGGATCAGCGGCGAGGTCGCGGGGCATGAACCCCAACTCGACCACCGGCCGCAATCCGAGCCCGAGCAGCTTGTCGTAGATCGCGTCGACCACACCGAAGTCGTACGCCGGTACGCCGTCCACCTCGGTGTAGACCCGAGTGTCGTCATGAAAGATCGCATGCGCCCGCACGGTCCGGACACCAATCTCGTCACGCATCCGACGCAACGCCTGCTCCAGCTCGGCGCCGATCTCGCGACCGCCGGTCAGGTCCTTGCAGAGCAGCTGACTGAGCCGCTCACTGCCCACCATCGGTACCCACGGCCGGGGCAGATCGGTGCCCTCGGCAAGAGCATCCACGGTCAGCCGGACAGCAGGAACGTTGCCGTCATCAACCAACGGCGTCGCCTCCACCGACGCGCCCGGCCGCCCGTGCACGGTCACCTCGGGCACACTAGCCACCGCATACCTGTACGTCGTACCGGCGGTGCAGGTCGTGTCGACGTACGGCGGCGCGGGCACCGACAAGATGTCGCCGCTGTGATGGTCCACCGGCTCGAGCGACGAGTCGTCCAGTCCGCGCAGGATCACATAGCCGACGGCACCCGCCACCGGCGACCAGTCCACCGTCACCTGCCCGACCCCGCCCACCGCCGTCACGCTCGTGGGCGGGTCCAGGTCAGGCAGCTCGACCGCGCGGGTCTCGTCGCTGCGGAGGGCGATCCGCTCGTCCCAGTCAGCTTTCGCGTTGCTCTGCATACTCAAGGGCTCCCACTACTCCAGTCCGGACGAGAACTGCTCCATCGCGATCACCGGCCGGATGCCCCGCTCGGCCCGCCGGTCGGCGAAGTTCCGGCGGATCAGGTCGTTGCCGAAGACATTGCCGATGGCACCCATCACCATGGCCTGGTCCAGCGCGAGATAGCGCTTGGCGATCAGCCCCGACTTCACCGCGACCGCGTCGTAGAAGCCGCCGGCGCCGTACGCGTGCAGCTCCTTCTCGATCTTGCTCAGGTTCGCGATCGCCTGCCGGGGCGCGTAGCTCATGGCCAGGAAGGCCGCGTGCGGCGTGACCACGCCGTCGCCGTACGTCGGGTTCGGGTTGGCGCCGTCGCGGCAGCCCTCGAAACCGCCGTCGTAGTTCGTGCCTTCCAGGTCGGACGGATAGCCACCGGGATCCATCCCGATCGGCTCGACGCCGTAGACGGCGTATCCGCCCTTCGGGTTCGACGCGGGGGAGAAGCCCCAGTAGCCGTACTTCGCCTCGAGCAGCCCGTGCTCGATCTGCGCCCGGACGGTCAGCGGGTGGTTGATCCCCCAACTGCGCGGCGCCCACTTCGCTTCGGGCACGAACAGGTCAGGCATCAGCGACTCGAACATGTCGCCACCCCAGGACGGGACCAGCCGCATGCCGCGGTACGAGTAGGTGCCCTCGTAGACGTCGAGCCCGAGATAGGTGCGGTGCACACCCTTGGGGCGCTGCTCCACCCAGGACCAGTCGCAGGAGTCCGGGAAGGTTCGGTAGGTGGCGAAGTACTGCGTGTGCGGCACCTGGCCGAGCGCGAAGCCGATGTAGCCGGCGATCCGGGCCTCGGTGTTGAGGGTGTCGTAGTGGAACTTGCGGTAGTAGACGTCCGGACCGGTACCGGCGTGGTTGCCCTTGTCGGTTTCCTCGTCGGGCGGCGACGTCTCGAAGAATCCACCGCGCATCAGCCCGCCGGGCCGGGCAGCGGGGTTGTAGTAGTAGGCGAAGTTCATCTTGTTCAGCAGCGAGTCGGCCAGCCGGCGGACCCGCGGCTCGGCGTTGCGGACCACCATCAGGGCCGCGGCGAACCAGCCGTTGTCCACGCTGGAGACGAACGGCGTGATCTGCTTGGTGCCGTCGGGGTCGACGGTGAGCACCTCGCCGGTCGCTTCGTCGTACCAGTTGAAGTACATCCCGCTCGGCTCGTGGTGGTCGACGCGCGACATCGTCGTGAGCGTCTGGGTGAGCCGCCGGACCGACTCGTGCGGCGAGATGATGCCGAGCTCGCGGGCGACCACGACGCTCCACAGGTAGCCGCCGATGTTGGTCGGCGAGGTGTACTTGCTGCGCACCGGGCTGCTGACCGAGGCGCCGATGTTGTCGGCGGGCAGGCCGGTCGTCTCGTCGGTCATCGCGACCAGGCTGCGCCAGGTGTCCCGGGCCCAGCGGCCGACCAGCGCGCGGTCGTGGCGACTCGGGTGCCAGTTGCCCTTGAGCAGGGCGCCGGGATCCCGGCCGGCGGCGCCTTGCAGACCGGCGGCGCCCTGCGGACCGGCGTACGAGCTGGTGGTGAGGCCGGCGGAGCCGGCCAGTGCGGCACCGCCGGTGGCGGCCAGGAGCGTGCGTCGGCTGATGTTGGCGGTCATCGGAGCCTCCAGAGAGTTATTTGATGCCGGTGATGGCGATGCCCTTGGTGACATGGCGCTGGAAGGCCAGGAAGATCACCAGCACGGGTACTACGACGACGACCGCGCCGGCCATCAGCAGGCCGAAGTTCTGCGCGTTCTGTCCGGTCGAGTACAGCGCCAGGGCGACAGGAAGGGTGTACTTCTCCTCGGTCTGGGCGACCACGAGCGGCCACAGGAAGTTGTTCCAGGAGCCGAGGAAGGTGAGGATCCCGAGGGTGGCCAGGGCCGGCCTGGTCAACGGGAGCATGATCCGGGCGAAGATACCGAGCTCGCTGCTGCCGTCCACCCGGGCGGCATCCATCAGGTCGTCGGGCAGGCCCTGGAAGAACTGCCGCATCAGGAAGACCCCGAACGGCGAGACCAGGAACGGCAGGATCAGGCCGGGATAGGTGTTGGCCAGCCCGGCGTTGGTGACGAGGACGAACAGCGGGACGAAGGTGACCACGCCGGGGATCATCAGGGTGCCCAGCACCACGACGAAGAGCGCGTTGCGGCCGTGGAAGTTCAGCTTCGCCAGCGCGTAGCCGACCATCGAGCAGAACAACAGGTTGCCCGCCGTCACCGCGAGGGCGACCACGGTCGAGTTGACGAAGTACCGGGGGAAGTTGGCCTTGCTGAACAGGTCGTCGTAGTTCTGCGTGGTCGGTGCCTCCGGCAACCAGGTCGGTGGGACCCGGAGCAGCTCGCCCTGGGTCTTGAAGCTGCCGAGCAGCATCCACAGGAACGGCGCGGCGACCGCGATCAGGCCGAGGACGGCGATCAGGTAGATCCACCAGGTGCGGCGCATCACTTCTCCCTCAGCAGCCGGAACTGGATGAAGGTGACCACGGCGATCACCACGAACAGCAGGTAGCTCATCGCGGTCGCGACCCCGTAGTTGCCGAAGCCGAACTGCTGGTAGGTGTACATCGACACCGACACCGTGCTGTTCAGCGGACCACCCTGGGTCATCACGAACGGCTCCTCGAAGAACTGCAGGTAGCCGATCCCGGTGGTCACGCTGGTGAACAGGACGGTTGGCCGCAGCAACGGCAGGATCAGGTACCGGAACCGTTGCCACGAGCCCGCACCGTCCAGCTGGCCGGCCTCCTCGACGGTAGCCGGGATGCCCTGCAGACCGGCCAGGAAGATGATCATCGCCGAGCCGAAGTTGCGCCAGACGGCCATCATGATCAGCGACGGCATCGCCCAGGTCTTCGAGGCGAGCCAGTTCGGCCCGTCGATCCCGACCCAGGACAGCACCGTGTTCAGCAGCCCGGCGTCCGGCGACAGCACGAACCGCCAGATCACCGCGATGGCGACGATCGAGGTGATCACCGGCAGGTAGTAGCCGACCTTGAACAGACTCTGGAACCGCTTGACGCCGCGATCCAGCAGCAACGCCGCGGCGAGCGCGAGGCCGAGCGTCAACGGGACGCCGACCAGGACGAAGTACGCGGTGTTGAGCGCGGCCTTGCGAAACGTCTCGTCCGACAGCGCCTTGACGTAGTTGTCGAAGCCGACGCCGTTCACCGCGAAGGGTGTCCGGAGGTCGCGTTGCTTCAGGTCGGTGAAGCTCATCCCGAGCGACCCGAGCACCGGCCCGGCGGTGAACGCCAGAAAGAGCAGTACGAAGGGCAGGGTCAGGATCCAGGCGGCGGCGGTCTGCCGCCCCCTGGAGCCTCTGACTGCGACTGAACTCATCAGCGATCAGCTACCGGTGCCGATCGACGCGGCCTTGGTCTGGATCGCCTTCGCGGTGTCGGCCGGCGACTGCCCGGACTTCGCCATCTTCTCCACCTCGGCGTCGAACGCGGTCGCGACCTGCTCCCAGTTCACGATCGCCGGCGGCGCCTTGGCGTCCTCCAACTGCTTGCCGAACACCGGCAGCAGCGGGTCACTCGCGATACTCGGGTCCTCCCACGCGCTCTTCACCGCCGGCAGGTCGGTCGACAACTTGAACCACTGCGCCTGCGTCTTGGCGTCGGACAGCCACTTCACCAGCTTCCAGGCACTGTCCTTGTTCTTGCCGTTCTTGAACACCACGAAGTTGCTGCCACCTACGAACGACGTCGCCGTCTTGTTCTTCGGCAACTGGAAGACCCCGATGTTCGCCTTCATCGCGTCCCCACCGAGCTTGGCCACCGAGCCGGCCATCCACGGACCGGAGATGAACATCGGCACCTGACCGCTGACGAACTGCGCCTCGGTCTGGTTCGGCGGCAGGTCGCTGCCGGCCAGCTTGTCGGTGAAGAAGCTCTGGTAGTACTTCAGCCCCTCCTGCATCTCCGGGGTGTCGAAGGTGAACTCCTTCTGGTCGTCCCCGGTGATCGCCGCACCCGCGGACCAGGCGAACGGCATCACCGTCTGCCACGACCCGGTACCGCCCGGCTGCAGATTGATCCCGTACTTCGCACCGGCCTTCTCCTGCATCGCCTTGGCCATCGCCTTCAGCCCGTCCCAGTCGGTCGGGGGAGTGGTGATGCCGGCCTTGGCGGCCAGGTCCTTGCGGTAGTAGACCAGCCGCGTCTCGACGTACCAGGGCACGCCGTAGCTGGTGCCGCCGACCTTGGTGGTCTCGTTGGCGCCCTCGAAGAAGCCCGCGGTGTCGATGTTGCCCGGCGTCGGGTCGAGCGCGTCCAGGTCGGCGAACTCACCCATCCAGGTGGTGCCGACCATCGCGGCGTCCGGCGTCGTCTGCGCGGTGATCGCGGTGGTGAACTTGCTGTGCGCGGCGTCCCACGGGATCGGGGTGACCTTCACCTTGACGCCCGGGTTGGCCGCCTCGAAGGCAGCGGTCAGCTTGGGCAGGTTCTCCCCTTCGGTGCCCATCGCCCAGACGGTCAGTTCGCCGGTGGCGGGACCGTCCCCGACACTGGTCGTTGCCTTGGGCCCGGAATCCGCGGTCTCGGCCGAGCGGCCGCAACCGGTCAACGCGAGCGCGGTCGCCGTGAGTGCCGCACCGCCGATCACCAGTCGGCGGCGGGTGGTCTGGGTGAACATCAGTTGTTTCTCCTCAACCGGTTGATCGTGCTGCTTGTCTTTCCCCCGGTGCCGTGCCGCAACTACCGCGCAGCACGAGTTCGGTCCCCAGTACGTCGTTCCGCCCCCGGGTGCGTTCTCCGGTGATCCGCTCGGCCAGCCGCTGCGCCGCCAACCGGCCCAACTCGGCCATCGGCTGGCGGACCGTCGTCAGCCCCGGGGACACGTAGCGAGCGGCCATCACGTCGTCCCAGCCGGTCACCACTACGTCGTCGGGTACGTCGATGCCGCCTTCTCCCAAGGTCTTCAGGATCGCCAGCGCCAACTCGTCATTGGCGCAGACCAAAGCGTCCGGCCCTGGGCCTCGCCCTCGCTCTGGTGCCGGCCCTCGCTCTGACGCCGCCCCTCGCTCTCGCCCTGGCCCTGTCCCTGCGGACCTGCGCAGCTCGCCTCCTGCCGCACCGCGGCCGGCCCCAACGGCTCCGCGGGCTCCATCGGCTTCAGCCAGGAGCGAGGTCGCGAAGGCCGCACCCGCCTCTTCCGTGAGCGGCACTCGCTCCGGCTCCGGCACATCCAACCCCCGGGCGCGCAGCGCCGCCGAGAAACCTGCATAGCGCTCGGACACGTCGTACGAGCTGGCGGGATCACCAACGAACAGCAGTCGGGTGCGCCCATGGTCGAGCAGCCGTGCCGTGAGCTGTTCAGCACTCGATGCGCTCTCCGTGCGGACCGAATCACACCCCGGCACCGGCGGATGCGCGACCAGCACCACCGGCACATTCGCCCGCCGCAGCCCCTGTACCGCCGGCAGATCCAGCGCGTTGCCGTGCACAACAATCCCGTCCACCCGCCCAGCCAGATCGCGCAGGCTCCGCGCCGGATCAGGATTGCCGTGGGTGACAGTCAAAATCACGCTCTGACCGTGCTCACCGGCCCACCGCTCGTACCCCATCAGCAGATCCCCGTAGAACGGACCGGCCAGATCGGGCAGCACCAGCCCGTGTGCCTCGTGACGCTGCACCGCGAGACTCCGGGCGGCGCGCAGCGGTACGTAGTTCAGCTCGTGCGCCGCATGGTCGACCCGCGCCCGAGCCTTCGCCGATACCGGCCCGGTCCCTTGCAGGACACGCGAAACCGTCGCGATCGACAGCTTCGCCAGCGCCGCGACGTCGTAGATCGTCGCGGGCCTGCCGGTCGGTCCGGACGCCATCGCTCGGTCTCCTCCAGGTCAAAGTGGAAGCGCTTACAGTTTTCGACCTTGCCTTGGCTGGCGCTGGTTGGTCAAGGGCTCGGCCCGGTTGGATCGCTCTTCTGCGACGATGTCGTGGTGACCACACACGCAGAGTCAACGGAGCGGAAGGACCGGCTCTGGCTGGTTCGCCACGGTGAGACCGAGTGGAGCAAGTCGGGTAAACACACGTCGACCACCGACCTCCCGCTGACCGCTGAGGGTGAGCGGATCGCGTCCTCGCTCAAGGAACGGCTGGCGGCCCAGGAGTTCGACCTGGTGCTGACCAGCCCGCGGCAGCGCGCCCGGCGTACGGCGGAACTCGCGGGCTTCGCGCAGGCCGAGGTCGATGACGACCTGGTCGAGTGGAACTACGGCGACTACGAGGGCATCACCACCGCGGAGATCCGCAAGACCGTACCCGGCTGGACGGTCTGGGCCGATCCCGTACCCAACGGAGAAACCCCGGCCGAGGTCGCCACCCGGCTGGACCGCGTCAACACCCGGATCGCCGCCGTCGACGGCGACGTCCTGGTCTTCGGCCACTCGCACGCCCTCCGCGCCCTGACCGCCCGCTGGCTCGAACTCGACGTCACCGAAGGTCGCCACTTCGTCCTCAACACCGCCACGGTCTCGGTGCTCGGCTGGGACCGCGGCTCCCCGGCCATCCACCAGTGGAACGCCTGACCGTCACACTGGAGGAATGCGCCACAAGCTGCTCACCTGCGTCGCGCTGACGCTCGTGCTGGCGGCGTGTACGAGCACTCTCGACTGCAAACCCTGCCTTGGAACTGGGTACATCGACATCAGGCCCGTCCGTGCGGGCAGCACCGGCACCCGGATCTGCTTCGACGGCCAGTGCGGCGCGCTGCAGCCGATACCGACGGAGAAGGCCGGACTCGATGAGTCGGTCTCTTTCGGATCGGAGATCTACGACGCCTCGAGCATCACGCTGGAGCTCTACAACGGAAAACAGTTCCTCAAGTCGTACACCGGCCAGATCGATGTCAAGCGGCCCAAGCCCCGGAAAGACTGCAGCTCGTGCGGCTCGATCCGCTTGGCCCCGGCGGACGACAACACGCTGGTACGAGTGAACTAGCTACCCTGGCAGTGCGTTCCACTGCGCCAACGTCGACGCGAGCAACGTCGTCGTCGGCAGATTCTCGAACTCCTCGCGACTCACGAACCGCGCATTCAGCGCATCGTCACCCGCCACCAGTGTGCCACCGACCGACTCCGCCTGGTAGTCACGAATCACATAGAGCCGCCCGTTCGGCGCATCCCGCTCGACCTCGCCGACCAGCTCCCCGACTGCGACCTCGAGCCCGGTCTCCTCGGCAACTTCCCGCGCCACCGCGGCCGGATCGTCCTCGCCCGGCTCGACCCGCCCACCAGGCAACGACCACAGCCCGCGACCGGGTTCGTTGGCCCGCTGGACGACCAGCAGCCGGTGCTGTTCGTCGTACACGAGAGCGCCGACACAGTCGACCCGCTGCTGTTCCATGGGGAAAACCATAGGCCCGCCGCCCGGCCCGATAGCATCAGCGCTGACAGTTGTCCAGAGAAGGGATCCCGATCACTCGTGCGCATCGACCTGCACACCCATTCGAACCGCTCGGACGGCACCGACCCGGTCGACGTCCTGATCGCGCACGCGAAGCGGGACGGCCTGGATGTGATCGCGCTCACCGATCACGACACGGCCGACGGCTGGGGCGAGGGGCGTCGGGCCGCCGAGGACCTCGGGATCGGCTTCGTGCCGGGGATCGAGATCTCCTGCAAGCTGAACGGCATCAGCGTGCACCTGCTCGGGTACCTGCCCGATCCGTCGTACCAGCCGCTGGCTCGCGAGCTGGCCACCGTCCGTGAGGGCCGTACCGACCGGCTGCCGTCGATCGTGGCCCGGCTCAACAACCTGGGCGTCGCGCTGACCGTCGACGAAGTACTGGCGCAGGCGACCGGTACGCCGTCCGTCGGCCGCCCGCACGTCGCCGACGCGCTGGTCGCCAACGGCACGGTCGCCAACCGGAGTGAGGCGTTCGACCGGTTCCTGGCCGACGGGCGGCCGGGACACGTGTCGCACTACGCGATCGACCCGGGGCGCGCGATCGACCTGGTCCGCGGCGCCGGCGGCGTACCGGTGATCGCGCATCCGTGGGGCCGGTCCAGTCACAAGGTGATGACCGCCGAGATGATCGCGTCCCTGGTCGACGAGCACGGCCTGGCCGGGATCGAGGTCGACCACCAGGACCACTCGCCCGAGTCCCGTACCGCGCTGCGCGCGATCGCCCAGGACCTGGGCATCATCGCCACCGGCTCGAGCGACCACCACGGGATCGGCAAGATCGACCACGAGCTGGGTGTGAACACGACGGACCCGGAGCAGTTCCAGCGGATCCTCGACGTCGCCAAGGCGAACGCGTCCACCGCGGTGGATGTGACGGTTCCAGAGGCGTACCTGCCGTGAACGAGATCATCAACCTCTCCCTGCTCAGCTCGGTCTTCGTCACGCTGTTCGTGATCATGGACCCGCCCGGCACCGTGCCGGTCTTCATCTCGCTGACCGCCGGGCAGTCGCGCGCAGTACGGAAGAAGGCTGCCTGGCAGGCGGTCCTGGTCGCCTTCGGCGTGATCGTGGCGTTCGCCGCCTTCGGTCAGCAGATCCTTAGTCACCTGGGGATCTCTCTGCCCGCCCTGCAATGCGCGGGCGGCTTGCTCCTGCTGCTGATCGCTCTGCAGTTGCTGACCGACACCGCCGAGGACCCGGTCCAGACCAAGAACGTGAACATCGCCTTCGTCCCGCTCGGCACCCCGCTGCTGGCCGGTCCCGGCGCGATCGTCGCCACCATGGTGTTCGTCCAGCAGGCCGACGGGAAACTGCCGGACGTGGTGGCGATCTCGGTCGGCATCGTGCTGATCCACCTGGTGATGTGGCTGACGCTGCGCTTCTCCGGGCTGATCATGCGGGTGCTGGGGGAGAACGGCGTTCTGCTCGTCACCCGGATCGCGGGTCTGCTGCTGAGCGCGATCGCCGTCCAGTTGGTGGCGGACGCGGTGACGGACTTCATCAAGGCGGGTTAGTTCCCGCCTGGTACGCCCGGCTGGTTCATGCCAGCCGGATGTGCGCGCCGTACCAGCGTCGGTCAGCAGTCTGTAGTCACCACATCAGAGGGGCGACTACATGTTCACCAAGACTGCCGGCCGGGTGCCTGTCCCCGGCGCGACCCTGTACTACGAAGTGACCGGCCGCGGCGGCCCGGTCCTGCTGCTGATCGCCGGGGGAGGCACTGATGCGGCGATCTTCGACGGCATCGTGCCGCAGTTGGCAGCGCAGTACACGGTCGTCTGCTACGACCCACGCGGCAATTCCCGCAGCCCGTACGACGACGCCCCGGCCGACGAGAGCGTGAGCATGGCCGCCGAGGACGCGTTGGCCGTGCTCGACGCGATCGGCTGCGACGTACCGGCGTACGTCTTCGGCAGCAGCACCGGCGCCATCACCGCGATGGAACTCCTGGTCCGCCACCCCGACCGGATCCGCCTGCTGATCGCCCACGAACCGCCGGCCATCGAACTGTTGCCGGATGCAACGTCAGCGCGCGCGTTCTTCCACGAGTTCCCCGAACGAATGGAAGCCAACGACGAAATCTTCTCCACCCACAAGCTACTGCCCTTCACCAGCTACATCCCCGACGTAGCTGCCTTGGTCGCCCTGGAAGACAAATTCGTCCCAGCGGTCGGCAGCGAATCATCCAAGATCCTCCCCGCCGAACCGATCCTCGCCCTCGCCGATCGCGTCGGCTGGGACGTCATCGCCTTCCCCGGCGGCCACGGCGGCTACGCCAGCCACCCCTTCGAGTTCGCCACCCTGCTCCACCGCGTCCTGACGGGAGCCCTCCGATGACCACCCGAACCCTGAACCAGCTCCCCGTCCCCGGCGCCACCCTCCACTACGAGGTCACCGGCTCCGGCCCCATGCTCCTCCTGATCCCCGACGGCGACAGCGACGCCGGTGCCTTCGACGACATCACCGCGCACCTGTCCACGGCGTACACCGTCGTCGCCTACGACCCCCGAGGCAACTCAAGAAGCCCTTACATTCCAGCCGTTCCGGACAACCCAACCCCCGCCGCCACCCCGGCCTCGCTTACCGACGACCCGGTGGCCACCTCCACCGCCGACGCCCTGGCCCTGATCGACCTACTCTCCCCAACCGCCCCAGCCTTCGTCTTCGGCACCGGAACCGGCGCCATCACCGGCCTCGACCTAATCACCCACCACCCCAGCAGAGTCCGCCTCCTGGTAGCCCACGAACCCCCTTGCATCGAACTCCTCCCCACCCCCACCGACGCCCGAGCCTTCTTCGAAGACGTCCACGCCACCAACCTCCGAGAAGGCCCCGAAACAGCCCAACTCCTCTACGCCGGCGGCACCGGCCTCTCCGAAGACCCCCTCCCCAACCCCGAAGACCTCCGCCCCGAATACAAAGAACTCCAGTCCCGCACCAGCAAAAACACCGAAACCTACTTCGCCCACAAACTCCTCCCCTTCATCACCTACACCCCCAACCTCCCGGCACTCCTCCCACACGCCACCAAAATCATCCCCGCCGCCGGCCAACAAGCCCCCAACCACCTCCCAGCCCTCCCGATCTTCACCCTCGCCACCCACCTCGGCTGGCCAGTAGTCACCTTCCCCGGCGCCCACCCCGGCTACCTCAGCCACCCCACCCCTTTCGCCACCCTCCTAACCCAAGTCCTGGAAGCCGAACTCACCTGACCCACCCACCAGCCCAAGCCCAAGAGCAAGAGCAAGCCCAAGAGGATAGATCCTCGAGCTGAGCCGGGCGACCAGAGTGACTACCGGCTTGGTCGATGCAAGGGTGCACCCACGGACTCACGGACCACGGGGCTAGCCGGTGCACTATCGCCTTTGACGTCAGCCCGCTCAGGGCCGACGGCGAGCGACTGGGGCTGGTCGCTAAACGCGTCGCAGGGCGGTCGCCACCGGGGTGGCATCGACCAGGGTCGATCAGCGGTTCGCTAGACAAGATCGCCAGCGTCGTTGTCGAGAACAACTATCGGCGCACCGCCCACCGGAGACGCCTCGTTCGCGCCGAGCTGCCAAACAGTCTACTGATTTTCCGGGTTAGCCCGATGTGATGTTTCCTCTTTGTGGATAAGGGGAAACTCGGCCGATTTCTGTCGGTCGGATCGTCTAGCCTTTGAGGTATGGACGACCGTGCGGTGGTGTTGATGAGCGGCAGCGAACTGCTGTCCGCCTACGACGCCCTGCACGAAGAACTCGAGGAACTCAAAGCCCGCCAGGCCCACATCCTCAACCGCCTCGACCAGCTCGGCTACGCCGCCGAAGTCGGCGCCCACGACACCGCCCGGCTGCTGACCCACCGATACAGGCTCGATCCCACCGAGGCCCACCGCCGCGTCCACTTCGCAACCAGGCTCCACAAGTACCCGGTCGTCGCCGCCGCGCTCGCCACCCCCTACCTCGACCGCACCACCGACGACGATGACAGCGACGCCCCCATCGACGGCGACTGCGGAGACAGCGACAGCGGCGAGAGCGCAGTGGTGCTGCACATGGGTCAGGCCGAAGCCATCGTGTCCGCCCTCGACAAAATCCCCGCCCGAGCCAATGTCGCCGTCGAAGACCTCGCCGAAGCCGAACTCCGCATGGTCGAAGCCGGCGAACACCTGTCACCGTCCGGTCTGCGGACACTGGGTGTCCAGGTCCGCAACCTTCTCGACACCGACGGCCCCGAACCCCGAGAAGACGCCGCCCGGCGCCGCGAAGAGGTCTGGACCAAGAAAACCGACGACGGCGGCATCCGCTTCGGCGGCTTCTACGCCGCCGAGAACGCCGAAGCCCTGGAAACAGTCCTCCAGGCCGGTGCGAAGCCGCACAACACCGACGACGGGGACCCGGACCCGCGGTCTCGCGGGAAGCGTCAGGCTGATGCGTTGATGGACGCCATGACCATCGCCCTCAACTCCGGCGACCTGCCGGCCCGCGGCGGCATCAAACCCCACATCACCGTCACCATCGCCCTGAAGGATCTGCTCGAGGCCGGCAAGCACGCCACCGGCGATCTGGCCTTCGGCGACGGGTTGTCGGCGGCCGCGGTCCGTCGTCTGGCCTGTGATGCCGGGATCATCCCCATCGTGTTGGGCTCCGCCGGCCAGCCTCTCGATGTCGGCCGTGAGCATCGCTTGGTCACCCCTGCGATCCGCAATGCGTTGAATGTCCGTGATCGAGGCTGCGTGGTCTGCCACGCCCCACCGATCTACTGCGACGCCCACCACGTCGTCAGCTGGGCCGAAGGCGGCGACACCAGCCTCTCCAACATGGTCCTGCTCTGCCGCGTCGACCACACCTCGCTGCACCAGGGCCACTGGACGGTCGCGATCGAGGACGATCAGGTGAAGGTCACTCCACCTGCCTGGGCGAACCGCCCTTCCGGTAGGCATCGAAAACCACCCTCGCTCAGCCCTGCTGCCCCCGCACCTCTCGCGGCGACAGACGCTGACACCTGCACGCCACCTGCAAAGCCGACCACCACCACAAGCCATCACTCACGTGCGGACGCGACAGCAAACGCCACCGAGCCTTCACCCACCACCAACGCCGACCCAGCCCGATTGGCCACAACCGGTACCGACCCAGCGCCGCCCGCCACTGCTGGTACCGACCCAGCGCCGTCCACCACTGCTGGTACCGACCCAGCGCCGTTCACGACCGTGGGTACCGACTCATCGCCGTCCACCACTGCTGGTACCGACCCAGCCCGACGCACCACCACCGGTGCCGACCCAGCGCCGTCCACGATCACCACTACTGACCCACCACCACCCACACCAGCGCCCACCCGCCGCCGGTCGCACACCAACGACAGCACCTGGATTACTCCTGAAGAGGTTGCGGCCTTGAACCCATGGCCTGACCTCGGTGTAGCTCAAGACCACACGGAGGGCGGCGAACCATTGGCCCGACCCGCCTGAGCCGCTCGCCCCGGCGAGGAGGCGAACACCCCAGCAGTTCGACCACGCCTCGCGCGTCCGGAGTGGTCGGAGCTCCCGGAGAGGTTGGCCACCGTGTGGGCGGCCGCGTGACTTCCGGCAATCCGCATGGTGCGGCTGTACGGCGGCATCAGGACCAGTGGATCGTCAGACGTCGAGGCGCGTCGGGATAGAGTCACCGACCTCCTGAGGCACGAGCTGTCCGGCCGAGCCCCCGTGGCGATCGCCGCCGATGGACGCCTCCTCATCAGCAAATCGAATCCGCACCAGCCCAAGCTGCAGCCGCTACTACGCGGCGCCAGCCCAAGCTGCAGCCGCTACTACGCGGCAAGGAGAGCAGTGTCAGCTTTGCTCACGATCACCACCACCCCTCACCCCCGACCGAGTTATCCACAGATTCGGATTGACGCCCCACGGGCGGTTGCTGGCTCCCTACGGTTGGAGGACCGAAATCGACAGGGGGACCAGATGCCGCCGACCGGCCTCAGCGACGTACTCGAGACCAGTGATTTGCTTGCCGCGTTCAAGCGGCATGGTGAGGTCGAGTGGGGCGACGATCTCCCGTCGGCGGCAGAGATCGCGCGGTTGTACGGCGTACCGGCTGCGGTCCGCAGTCTCGAGTTGCTGCAGCACACGGTCGGAACTGAGCCGCGCGTCACGGCGGAGTTTCTGAAGGCGCTGCCTTCGTCCGGGGCGCCTTATCACCTTGCCTCGAGGATCAAGTCGGCTCATTCCCTGGCCCGGAAACTTGCTGATCGGCCCCGCAAAGGCCGGTTGGGGAAGCCGCCGGAGGACATCCTGCGGTACACCGTGCTGACGCAGGTTCCTGAGATGCTGGTTGTGGCGGCCCGGCATACGCTCGATGAGTTGGTTCGAGCCGGGTGGCAGGTCAGGTCAGCGATGCACTCCTACACGGAAGGCTCGCGGTACAAGGGGATTCACGCTCTACTACAGACAGGATCCGATGATCGGGTCGAGGTGCAGTTCCACTCGGTCGCCTCGGTGCGGGTCAAGGAGCTGACCACCCCGTACTACGAAATCGAGCGCAGCGCCCGGGCGTCTCCGGACGAACGAACTGCGGCGCGGCGGGAGTGCATCCGGCTGTCCGCCACCCTGGTGCAGCCGCAGGGCCTCGCCGGGCTGACCGAGCTGGGTGGGCAGCCGGTCAAGGTCAACAATTACAGTGATTCCCGCACCGGAGCAGGCGCGAAAGCTCCGGTGGCAGGGCAAGGTCGGAGTCAGCGTCAGGGTCACCAAGCTGCGGAACAGCCGGTGGCAAAGATCACCAAGGATGGGATCAATCGATGAAGCTCTTTCTGCTCAAGGAAGACGACGAGCCCGTGTGGGTGGCGGCGTTGGCGCACGAGACGATGTACGGCTATGTCCCCAACACCGGCAAGTTCCACGACAACAATGCCTTGCGCAACGATTACTACATGGAGCGCGACTTCAGCTACCAGCCGATCGGCAGCGCTGAAGCGCGCAGGCTGATCGACGAGGTGCTGACCCCGTTCGACGAAGACGACTACGCCGACGTACTGGCCGAGTGGCGTGCCGATCCCAAACCCCTCGAGGCGGCCGAGGTTCTCTCCATGGCAGCCGGCTTCAACCCCTGACCGGGTTGTCCGCGGATTCTGATGTCGCCCCGCGGTCGGGTGGCGCGTTGACCTCCCGAGTAAGAACTGGAGTGATGCAGCGATGAAGCTCTACTTGGTGAAAGAACGCGATCGGTCGGTCTGGGTGGCTGCGCTGGCCAACGAGGTGATGTACAGCTACGTGCCGAACACCGGCAAGTTTCACGACAACCTTGCCCTGCGCAACGACTTCTACATGGAACGCCATTTCTCCTACGACGAGATCGGGAGCGCCGAGGCCCGCAGGCTGATCGACGACGGACTGGGCCGGCTGGACGAGGCCGCGTATGCCGAAGCCCTCGTCGGGTGGCGTGCCGATCCGAAACCGCTCGATCCAGCCGAGGTGTTGTCGATGGCAGCCGGCTTCAACCCCTGAAGAGTTGTCCACAGATTCGGAATCGGGCCCCACGGGAGTGTTTCTGCTGACTACGGTCGGAGTATCGATCGAGGCAGGAGGAACAGATGGCGCCCGCCGGAGAAGGCTTGGCAGGTCTGCCAGAGCCAGGGGAGTTGCATGTGCGGATGTCGGTGCTCCGGATGCTCGACTGGGGTGATCCGATTCCTTCGAAGAAGGCGATCGCCGAGGAGTTCGGTGTGGTGGCGACGACGCGAAGCCTGGCCTTGCTGGCCGAGGTCGCTGCAGTGGAACGGGCCGTGACCGAGGAGCTTGTTGCCGCAGTACGGCCAGGGATTGTTGCCTATCAGCTGGAGTCGAGGGTGAAGTCGCCGCAGTCTCTTGCCCGCAAACTCAGTACCGTCAATGCCTATCGGGCGAAGCAGACAACGCCTGAGGATCTGCTGCGGTACACAGTGGTGGCGCCAGAGCCGGATGATCTGGTCGAGGCGGCCGGCGACACCGTGGAAGCGCTCCGGTCAGGCGGGTGGGATGCGGAGGCGGCGCATCACTCGTACGTCGACGGGAGCAGGTACAAGGGACTGCATGCCTTCCTGCGGGCTCACGGCATGTTGGTCGAACTGCAGGTCCACTCACGGGAGTCGATCGACATCAAGACGCAGACGACCTTGTTGTACGAGATCGAGCGCGATCCGCGGCAGGACAAGGAAACACGGGCTGGAGCGCGTGCGCAGTGTGTCGCTCTCTCGGATGGGATGCGCCAACCTGTGGGGATCGAGAGGCTCAGTGAGCTCGGCGGCGTACCGATGGCAGTGAGAAGCTACGGTAGGTCGAGCAGAGCGCCCGCGCCTCGGCCTGAGACCGGGACGCAGCGCCCGGCCGAAGCCGGTCCGGCAGCCTCACAGCGGGTGACAAACCTCGAGCACCGAAAGGGGAGGTCGCGATGACACGACTCTTCCTGGTCAGTGAAGCCGGCCAGCAGGTATGGGTGGCCGCGTTGATCGACGAAGACATCTGGACCTATGTGGCCAACACCGGGCGCTTCCATCGCAACGCGGGGCTGCGGCACGACTTCTTTGTGCTGAACGAGCTGGAGTACGCCGAGATCGGGTTGTCGGAGGCTCGCCGGCTGATCGCTGCCGGCCTCGGGACGTTGACGGAGGAGTGGCAGTCGGACGCGCTGGACGCCTGGCAGCAGGATCCCCAGGCGTTGACCACCGAGGACGTCTTCGCCTCACACATCGCTGACCTTGCCTGAGTCGGCGTACAGGCGGGCGATGACGGATTCGATGCTCGGGTCCGAGATCGACAAATCGACCAGCGGATAAGACGCAGCGATCTGGGCGACCAACGGTGCGGCGCTCGTGGTCGGTGGGAAGCTGAGATGCTGGCGCGGGCCTTCGGTTTTGGTGACTGTGGTGCCGGGGATGTCGATGGGTGGCAGAGAGGTCGCCAGGTCGACGATCAGGGTGCGGGGTGCTGACTGGCTGGCGCGGAGGCCGGTGAGGGTGCCGTCGTAGATCTGGTGGCCGTGGTCGATGACCATCACGCGGGAGCAGAGGGCTTCGATGTCGTCGAGGTCGTGGGTGGTGAGGATGATCGTGGTGCCGCGGTCCTTGTTGACCTGGGCAAGGAACTCGCGGAGACGGGCCTTGCTGATGATGTCCAGGCCGATGGTGGGTTCGTCCAGGTAGACGATCTCGGGGTCGTGCAGGAGGGCGGCGGCGATGTCGCCGCGCATTCGCTGGCCGAGGGAGAGTTGGCGGACGGGGACGTCCAGCAGGGAGCCCAGGTCGAGGAGTTCCACGAAGGTGGCCAGGTTTTCCAGGTGCCGGGCTCGCGGTACGCGGTACAGCTTCTGCAGGACGGCGAAGGAGTCGCGCAGCGGCAGGTCCCACCACAGCGTGGTGCGCTGGCCGAAGACGACGCCGATCCGGTTCGCCAGTTTGAGGCGGTTGCGGGACGGGTCGACGCCGACCACCCGGATCGAGCCGCCGGTCGGGACCAGGATGCCGGTGAGCATCTTGATCGTGGTCGACTTGCCGGCGCCGTTCGGGCCGATGTAGCCCATCACCTCGCCGGGCTCGACGGTGAAGGACAAGCCGTCGACCGCGCGCACCTCCCGCCGGGTACGGCGCAGGCCGATCCGGCCCCGCACGGTGAAGGCGCGGGACACGTTCTCGAGTTCGATCACGGACACAGCTAGCTCCCTGTACTGCGGTAGCGACGGAGCCCGCCTCGCCAGGCCAGGGCCGCCAGCGCGAGCATCGCGACGGCGACCACCGGGGCGAGCAGGCCGATCCAGGACGGCAGCCCCAGTGGGGCGGGTTTGCCCAGCACGTAGAGCACCGGGTAGTAGTTGACGAAGGCAAGCGGTACGACGAAGGTGACGGCCCGGACCACGTCCTTGCCGAAGACCATCAGCGGGTACTGCGTCAGCTGCTGCCCGCCGTAGGTGAACGAGTTGCTCAGCTCGGCCGAGTCGATCGAGATGAACTGGAACGCGGCGCCGAGCACGAAGATCGCTGCGAAGATCGCCGTCCCGCTGACCAGCGAGACCGCGAGAACGATGCCCTTGGCAACCGTCCAGTCGACCTCGGTCCGCGGCACCGCGACGGCCAGCACCAGCGCGGCCTGCAGCGGCCGGCCGATCCGGCGCAGCACGAAGTCGTTCGCCACCGCCTGGACGAACGCGGGGGTCGGCCGCACCAGCCAGACGTCGAGCTCGCCGGACCGGATGTGCTGCCCGACCCGGTCGAGGGAGCCGGTCAGCAGGTTCGCCAGCCCGAGCGTCATCGACGCGGTGCCGTAGAGCATCGCCATCTCACCCAGGCTGAAGCCGCCGAACGACCTGATGTGACTGAACATCAGGAACACCGCGGCGAAATCGGTCCCGGTGATCAGCACCCCGGTCAGCAGACTCAGCGCGAACGACAGCGGATAGGCCAGCCCCGACCGCATCCACATCATCACCAGCATCCAGTACTGCGCCGGCCAACCAGCCGCAGTCCGCAAACCGCCCCGCAAACCACTCCGCGAACCATCCCGCAGATCAGACTCAGCCACCCGCGATCACCACCCGACGCGTCGCGAGGTACGTCGCCAGCCACCCGGCCAGCGCAAGCACCAGCACCCACCCCAACTGGAACCCCAACGCGGCGCTGATCCCACCCGGATTGCGCCCGAGCCAGACATCGATCGGCACCTGCAGCGTCGCCGCCCACGGCGTGGCCCGAGCCACCTCGCCGATCCACCCGGGGAACAGCACCAGCGGCAGCGTCGACCCGGAGAAGAACAGCGACAACGCCATCGCCAGGTTCTCCATCCCGCGCGAGTCGGTGATCCAGAACCCCGACAACGCCACCAGGTACCGAACCCCGAAGCTGACCGTGATCCCGAGGACGATCGCCACCACAACCGCCAGCCACTGCCGCACCGACGACGGAAACCGCAGATCGAACACCAACGCCCCGACCAGCAGCGGAGCGCCACCCCGCACCAGCAGCTGAAAGGCAGCGCGCCCGGCGTCGATCGAGAGCCACCACAGCATCAGGTGAGCCGGCCGGTACAGGTCGACCGCGATCTCACCGGTCCGGACCCGATCGCCGAGCTCAGTGGTGGTGCTCGCGCCGAAGATCCCCACTGGCAGCAGCAGGCCCTGCTGCAGCCAGACGAAGGTGAGCGCGTCGGACACGTCGTACCCGCCGAGGCCGGGGCGCGCGTCCCACAGCGTCAGGTAGACGCCGCAGAAGATGAAGCCGAACACCGTGTTGGTGAAGGCGCCGGACCAGGTGGCGATCCGGTACGTCGAGAACCGGCGGAACGACCGCGCCGCGATCGCCCAGTACACGCCCATCACGAACCTCCTTCGGAGCACTGGAGTGGTGTCCGAAACAGGGCTAGCGGCACGCAGAACCGCCCCCGTTCCGGAACGGCCGGGGGGTTCGGACACCACTGTGGCGGCAGGCGAAAGCCATGCCGTTGTCAAGGGAAGGAATCGGACAGTACGCGCGCCCGCGACGCACCGTCAACTCGTTTCCGGCTGCACAGGACCGCCGCCACCTGCCAGGCTGGAGCAGAGACGAGGCTGTGTCAGGACCGTGATGGTCCGGGCCGCGCCAGGCCATGACTTGGCGTGACGGCTCTCGTTGACTTGCCGGAGGGCCCAACCGGATCAGCGTTCGCGGGGTAGACAAGGTATGCCGACGATGACGGAAGACCCGGTGCCGGCCAAGCATCCGTCGGCCGGTCCACCGGCCGACAGCAGCGGCTTCGTCGACTGGGTGCGCCCTCATCTGCCGGCGATGGCCAGACTGGCCGCGCGCCTCGCGGTCGGTGCCGATCGCGACGACATCGTCCAGGAGGCCCTCACCCGGGCCTGGCTGAAACGCGACCAGTACGACGGATCGCGCGGCGCGGCCTCCTCCTGGCTGCTCGCGATCACCGCGGACCAAGCCCGCAAGGCGGTCCGGAAGCTGCGCCCGGTCGCGGAGCTCGCCGATCACGACGAGCCGGTACTCCGGCCCGACGTCGAGCGCCGGGTCGACGTCGACCAGGCGCTCGGTGAGCTGTCGCCCCGGCAGCGCCTCGCGGTCGACTGCTTCTACTTCGCCGACCTGTCGATCGCCGACACCGCGGCCGTGATGGATTGCTCCGAGGGCACCGTCAAATCCACTCTTTCCGACGCGCGGGCCCGCCTGCGCTCCTTGCTGGAGGTCAGCGAATGAACCCGACCGACAAGGTCGACGACCTGCTGGCGAAGGCCGGCGCCCAGTGGCGCGCGAGCCAACCGTCGGCGCCGGAGCCGGACCTCGACCGGATCACCGGCGGCAGCGGCAAGCAGCAGAAGCGTCGCTGGCTGGTCCCTACCCTGGCGGCGGCGAGCGTCGCCGCGATCGCCGTCGCCGCTCTGACCGTGCTGCCGGACAACTCGGACAACAACGAACCAGCCGTCGCCCCGCCGGCCAACAGCTCACCGACCCCGCAGCTCGCCGAAGGCAGCGCCCGGGTGGGTAAGCCGAGTGCTCAGGATCTGCTGGTGAGTAACGGCGACAAGGTCGAGGTCAATGGTCAGGTCATCGCCGCGCCCGGCCAGGACCCGGTCTACTGCCAGGTGCTCGTCAGGGCCGCGCCGGCGAGTGAGTCGACGTCCGCGGAGCCCGCGCCGAACTGCGGCACCCGGGGTATCAAGCTGATCGGGTTCGACCCGGCCAAGATCACCGATCCGCAGACCATCCAGGGGGTCCGCGTCGGCAACGCCCGCATCGTCGGAATCTGGAAGGACAGGACCATCACGGTCGAGGAGCAGACGCCGTACCAGCAGCCGCCGGGCTGGGCCCCGGACGCGCTGGCCTGTCCCGCGCCGCCCGGTGGCTGGAAGTCGAAGCCGAGCAACTTCTCGACCACGCAGGTGCAGAACTTCCTCAAGGCCAACGAGGGCGTGATCTCCGGGACCCGGCTGAAGTACCCCGCCGGGCAGAGCCGGACAGCGCCGGTGGTGATCGCGGTCGGCGTCGCGAAGGGCGATCTGGACGCCTTCCGGGCCAGGTTCGAGAAGATCTTCACCGGCAACCTGTGCGTCTTTCAGGGCAAGGTCAGCCTGACCGAGAACAACCTGCTGACCGATCGGATCAGCGACGTGATGGGCAGCCAGAACGATCTCGACATCTCCTCCGGCGGTGGCCAGGGGCCGGACGACGGCACCTCCACGATCAGCTTGCTGGTGGTCAACCAGAAGGTGCTGGACGCCTTCACCCCGATCGGGCTGGAGAAGCTGACCTTCGAGCCCGAGGTGAAACCGATCCGCTGACCTCCCCGGGCCGAGGGCAACAACGCAGACAACAACATCTCAGCGGTGACCTCGCCGCTGGGTATCTTTCGAACCGGGCTGATCACAGCCCTGGCGCTGACCATCGCCAGGCCTGTTGCACCAGGCCGGCGATTTGAAGACGCGCCGGGCAGCAGCTCCCATTCTGCCCGGCGCGTCGTTATCTCAGCTCAACAGATCCACCAGCGCATCGCCGCGCGGAGTCCGCTGGATCCGGACCTCGCGGCCGGCCCGCTGACGCAGTACCAGACCTGCCGCGGCCAGTTGGGTGCAGTGGTACGTCGCTGTGCTCGGGCCCGCGTCCAGGTGATCGGCCAGGCCGCCCATGCTGCTGGGGCGGTTCAGAGCGCGCAGGATCGAGGCGCGGATCGGCCCGATCAACAGGGTCAGGCTGTCGGTCGCCTCTGGTGTGCTGGTGCCCAGCCGACTCAAGCCCGGTACGGGGTAGCCGAGCCAGGCCTGCTCGGGCTCATCGAGGTTGAACACCGAGGCCGTCGCGCCGGAGACAAGCGGGACCAGCACAACCGGCCGCTCGGCCAACTCCACGCGGTACGGGTGCCGGTCGGACAGGTAGAGCGTCTCGGCGTCGTACCGGACCCGGTTGCTCAGGCTCGCGAACAGGACGTCCAAGCCGCCAGTGACAGCGGCGGCACCGATTCGCTCGGTCTCGCGCGCCCGGAGTGCGGTGGACTGCTGCCAGATCGGTGCGTACGCCTGCCAGGCTGCGGACAACACCCGGACGTACAGGCTCAGCCATCGCCGCGGTTGCCGGAGTGCGCTCTGCCAGGGCTGCGGTACGTCGCCCTCCCCGAGTTGGTCGACGCCTTCACTCAGCTCGTCGGGGGAGACATCGGCGACCTGGGCGAGCTGGTCCTTGACCGGAGCGCCGTCGATGCCTAGTGGCGTCAGACAGCTCGGAAGCAGCGCCCGGGTGCGGTCGAACATCGGGATCACGGCCTGCGCCGCGTCGACCGGCAATTCGCGCCGGATACTCCTGATCCAGTCCGGCGAGATGCCCTGCCGTGGACCGCCGAGGGCGTCCACCACCAGCGAGACCAGACTGGCCATCGGCGCCGGCGCCACCGAGATCCGGACCTGGTCCAGCCTGCCCAGGACGAGTTCGCTGTGCGCCGGACTGCGGGTCGGCGGTGAGATCACCTCCGCGGTCATGACGTTCCCCACCAACAGCTTCGCTCGGACATCCACTGTCCCTCCGCTCGGCCAACTTGGACTAGACCAAAATAGGTCGGCCGGAGGGCCAGCGCACGGAACATTCAGTTCTGATGGAAACCCTTGCCTGTCGGCGCCCTACTGTCGGTGGAAGAAATCCACCAGCAACCGGGCAGTGGCGGCCGGCTGCTCGATCGCGGGGGAGTGGGCGGCGTCCGGCACGATCTGCGCCCGTACGCCGAGCCGCTCGGCCATCTCGTTCTGGACCGGCAACGGCCAGCCGTCATCGGATTCGCCGTACAGGACCTGGGACCGGACCCCGGTCGCGGCCAGCTTCTCGGTCCGGTCGTCGGCGTCGATCAGCCGCCGGGTGATGGCCGCGAGCCCGGCCGGAGTGTTCCCGGTGAACCGCTTGCGCAGGAAGGCCGCGACATCATCGGCCGGTACGACGTACCGCGGGTTCTTGCGGTCGTGCTCCAGCTTGAGGTCGTAGACCTGCTCGATCGGCAGGTTCTCCAGCCCGTACGCGAGCATCTGCAGCCCCTGCAGTTTCTCCTCGTCGCCGAAGGCCTGCGGGCCCGAGCAGAGCAAGGTGATCGTCGAGAACAGACTCGGGTCGATCAGCACCGCTTCGCGCGCGACAAGTCCGCCGAACGAATGCCCGACCAACTGGCTGTAGCCGCCCAGCGCCTGGCTCATCGCGACCACGTCGGCACCGAACTCGGCCAGCGTGTACGCCGACGGGTCATCCGGTCCCGGAGTCTCGAACTGGCCGCGCTGATCGACCGCAACAGCGATCCAGCCGTACCGGGCCAAGTGGTCTACCAGCGGAGTGAAGTCCTCCTTGCTGCCGGTCCAGCCGGGGACCAGCAGCACCGTGCCCAGCGGCGTACCGATGTCCGGTTTCGCCTGCAGGGTGGCGAAGTTGCCACGATCGGTCTCCAGCGTCGCGGGGTGAACCCCGTCGGGCAGCGTCAGCGTGCGCGGCGTACTCACGCGTCCACGGTATCGGGTCCGGGGATCGGGTACGGGCCGCCGTTCCGCGGTGCGGCACAATGGCCGGGTGCCCCGGACCCTTGCAGTCGCCAACCAGAAGGGTGGCGTGGCCAAGACGACCACGGTGGCCTCACTCGGCGCCGCGCTGGCCGAGCTCGGGCAGCGCGTGCTGCTGGTCGATCTGGACCCCCAAGCCTGCTTGACGTTCTCGGTCGGCCTCGACCCCGAGGACCTGGACAAGTCGATCCATCACGTCCTGCTCGGCGGGGTGAAGGCGCGGGACGTGATCGTGCCGTCCGACGAAGGTCCCGACCTGTTGCCGGCCACCATCGAGCTGGCCACGGCCGAAGTACGGCTGGCCGCCGAGAGCAACCCCCAGCACCTGGTCCGTACTGCGCTGCGCCCGGTCGAGGCGGCGTACGACTGGATCCTGATCGACTGCCCGCCGACCCTCGGACTGCTGACCGTGAACGGCCTCTCGGCGGCGACCGATGTGCTGATTCCCTTGCAGTGCGAGACTCTCGCGCATCGCGGGGTCGGCCAGTTGCTGGACACGATCCACGACGTGCAGCGGCTGACCAACCCGGGCCTCGCCGTACTGGGAGTGCTGCCGACCCTGTACGACGGCCGCACGACCCACGCGCGAGCGGTGCTGGACACGATCGCCGAGACCTACGCGCTCACCGTGCTGGCCCCGGCGATCCCGAAGTCCATCCGGTTCGCCGAGGCGCCCGCGATCGGGCAGACGATCCTCACCACCTCGCCCCGCTCGGCAGGCGCGAAGGCCTACCGAGCCGTGGCGACGTCGCTGCTCTGAGCCTCAGCTCTTGCTGTCCGGATGCTGCGGGTACGGCGGGGCGCCGGCCGGCATCCCGGCGGGAGCCACCACCTGCGGCGCGTTGCGGCGCAGGCGAGCGCGGAAGCGCCAGAGCGGGTAGCCGATCAGGGCCAGCGCGATCAGGAACGGCAGCAGCGCGCCGAACGCGGTGGCCAGCGCCGAGAAGGTCTTGCTGAAGGCGTCCCAGCCGCCGCGCAGACCGGCCAGGAAGCCCTTGTCGTCGGTCTGCTTCTCCACCTCGACGACCTTGCCCTTCTCCGCCAGGGTCAGCCGCAGCGTCGCCAGTTCGGTCTGCAGGGAAAGGTTCTTCTGCTTCGCCAGCAGCGCCTCGAGGTCGGCCTCGCGCCGGGTCAGCTCGCTCTCCACCGAGACGATCTCGCCGATCGAGTTCGCCTTCGCCATCAGCGCGCGCATCCGCTCCAGGCTGGCCTTCTGCGAGTTGATCCGGCTGCCGACGTCGACCACCTGCTCGGTCACGTCGCTGGACTCCTGGTGGATCGAGGTGCGCTTGCCGAGCGCCGAGAGCTTCTCGATCGCGTCCTCGTACGCCGCGGTCGGCACCTTGAGCACCAGGTCGGCCTGGGTGATCCGGCCGTCGGTGTTGCTGGTGGTGTCCTCGGACGCGACCTGACCCTGCAGGCTGGTGACCACGCCGATCGCCTTCTGCCGCTGGCCGCTGACGTTCTCGCCGTCGACCTCGACGCTGAGCGAGCCGGTCTTGATGATGGCCCGGGCGATCGACGGCTGGGTCGCCGGCGCCGCCTTGCCGTCCGACCCGGTCTTGCCTGCCGAACCGGTAGTGCCTTCCGAACCGGTCTTGCCCGCCGAACCGGTGCTGCTCTGCGGCCCCGCGTTCTCGCTGCCCTGCTCGGGCGCCGCGGCGGCGTCGCCGGCCGTGCTCTTGCTGTCGCCGCTCGCGCCGCAACCGGACAGCAGTACGGCCGCGGTCAGGAAAACTCCTGCAACCGCGGCCGATAGGCGCATCCTCGTCATCGCCACACCCTTCCTCCCACGATGGTCCCCGTCGCAGCTAGGACGGGCCGGGGGAGGGCGGGCGTTGCGGTCCGGCGGTCACTGTTCAGGCACGGGGAGGCGACGAACTGGTCTCGCCTCCGACAGTGACGCGCCGGTTACCGATCGTTACTCCGGCGAGGTGAAGGTCGGCACGACGACACCCGCCGCGCTCTTCTTCACCGGAGCCTTCTTCACTGCCTTCTTGGCCGTCGTCTTCTTCGGGGCCGGCTCGGCACCCTTGACGTCGGCGCCGTTCACGTCGGCAGCAGGCTTGTCGGCCGCCACCTTCTTGACGGCGGTCTTCTTCGCGGCGGTCTTCTTGGCCGCCGCCTTCTTCTTGGCCACCGGCCGCTCGGCCTCCGCAGCCTCGACCGGTACTACGGCCGCCGGCGCCTCGGCCACTGCCACCAAGTCGTCAGCCGGCTTGCCGGCCGTCTTCTTGGCAGCCCGCTTCCGAGCAGGAGCCTTCTTCACCGGCGCCTCTTCGGCAACAGCCTCAGCTACAGCCGCCTCAGGCGAAGCCTGCTTGACCACAGCCTTCTCAACCGGAGCTGCCGCCTCGGTCGTGCCTTCCACCGCACGACGCCGACTACGCGTCCGCTTGGCCGGTGCCTCGCCTGCGTCAACCGCACCAGCGCTCGACGCTGTCTCGGCCTTGGCCGCGGCCAGAGCCTCGGCCGCAACCTCGCTCGCCTTGGGAGCCGGAGTCTCAGCCGCGCTCGCCGCACGAGCCGGAGCCTCAGTCGCACTCGCTTGGGCAGAGCCCTCGGTCGCGCGACGCCGACTACGTGTCCGCTTCGCCGGCGCCTCGGTGTCAGCCGCGGCCTGCGCCGGAGCCTCCACCGCAGCCGATGCCGAAACCGAAGCCGCCGCAACCACAGCCGCCTCGCCCGCGACCGGAGCCTCGGACGCACTGACCTCAGCGGTCTGCGCGGCAGCTGCATCGGCACCGCGACGACGGCGGTTCCGCGAGCGTGGCTTGCGCTCCGACGTGCCCTCGCCGGCCGGAGCCGACTCGGTGCTCGCCGGTACTACGGTCTTCGCCGTCACATCAGCATCGGACTTGTGCTCCTGCTGACCCGACTTCTGCTCGGTCGCCTCGCCACCCTCGAGCGGCTGCCCCGCGCGCAACCGGCGACGGTTGCGGTTCGGCCGCTTGCGGGCCGGACGGTCGCTGGTGCTGCCTTCGCCTTCGGTCCGCTTCGGCTCGTCGTGGGTGCGCGGGGCCCGGTTGCGGTCCTGCTCACCACGACGGCCCGACGACTTGTCGCGCGACGGACGCTCGGTCCGCTCCTGCCGCTCGGCAGGCTCACGCGGCGGCTTGATCCGGCCCTTGGCCTCGGTCGGGATGCCGAGGTCGTGGTACAGCTCGGGCGACGTGGAGTAGATCTCCTGCGGCTCGTCGTACGGCAGGTCGAGCGCCTTGTTGATCGTCTTCCAGCGGACCAGGTCCGCCCAGTCGACGAAGGTGACGGCGATGCCGCTCGCGCCGGCCCGGCCGGTCCGGCCGATCCGGTGGACGTAGGCCTTCTCGTCCTCGGGGCAGGTGTTGTTGATGACGTGCGTGACGCCCTCGACATCGATACCCCGGGCGGCGACGTCGGTACAGATCAGTACGTCGACCTTGTCGCCGCGGAACCGGTCCAGCGCCCGCTCGCGGGCCTGCTGGTTGAGGTCACCGTGGATCGCGGCGGCCTTGAAGCCGCGGTCGATCAGGTCGTCGGTGAGCCGGGACGCCTCGCGCTTGGTCCGGCAGAAAATCATCACCCGGCCGCGGTCGTCGGCCTGCAGGATCCGGGCCACCACCTCGGGCTTGTCCAGATCGTGCGCCCGGTAGACGAACTGCGCCGTGGTCGGCACCATCTGCGAGTCGTCGTGCGACTCGGCCCGGATGTTCAGCGGGTGCCGCATGTGGGTGCGGGCCAGGCCGATCACGGCCGACGGCATGGTTGCCGAGAACAACATCGTCTGGCGCAGCTCGGGGGTCTTGCGCAGGATCCGCTCGACGTCGGGCAGGAAGCCCAGGTCCAGCATCTCGTCGGCCTCGTCAAGGACGAGCACCTTGATGTGGCTCAGGTCGAGCACGCCGCGGTTGGCCAGGTCGAGCAGCCGGCCCGGGGTGCCGACGACCACGTCGACACCGGCCTTCAGCGCGTCGAGCTGCGGGTCGTAGGCGACGCCGCCGTAGATGGTGAGGATCCGGACCGTGCGCACGGTCGACGCGGTCACCAGGTCCTTCGCGACCTGGATGGTCAGCTCACGGGTCGGGGTGACGACCAGCGCCTGCGGCTTGCCGGGCGCGGCCAGCTGCTCGTAGTCGGCTTCACCGGGGGAGATGGTGCGCTGCAGCAGCGGGATGCCGAAGCCGAGGGTCTTGCCGGTACCGGTGCGGGCCTGACCGATCAGGTCGGTGCCCAGCAGCGCGACGGGGAGCGTCATCTCCTGGATCGGGAACGGCTCTTTGATGTTGACGCGATCGAGTGCGTCGCAGATCTCGGGCAGGACGCCGAGCTCTCGGAAGGTGGTCAGGCTAATCGCCTCTCACATGCTTGTACGGACGTTGCATCAGGTGGCCGGGTGGGCGTGGAATGCCCTACTTTTCACGGCGCGGGACACTGTGCAAGCGGCTCGCACCAGCTGCCCATCTGGGCGCGTCACCGGCGAAACACGGTCCAGTGTAGCCGGAATACCCGCCACGGCCGCTTCGCTGGTTTTGCACCCCGCGCGCTGCCGGACAGATAGTGTGCGCAACATGACCGAGATGACGGCCTTTGATGATCCCGCCTACCGGGCCGCGGCGGTGGATCTGCTGGGAGTTCTGGCGTACGGCGAACTGACCGCGTTCGAGCGGATCGCCGAGGACGCCAAGCTCGCCCCGACCCTGAACGACAAGGCCCAGCTGGCCCAGCTGGCGACCACCGAGTTCGGCCACTTCGTGCAGCTGCGGGACCGGCTGGTCACCCTCGGGGTGGACCCGATGGAGGCGATGCAGCCGTTCGTCACGCCGCTGGACGCCTTCCACGACCACACCGCCCCGTCGGACTGGCTGGAGGGCCTGGTCAAGGCGTACGTCGGCGACGGTCTGGCGAACGACTTCTACCGCGAGGTCGCGGCGTACGTCGACGCCGAGACCCGGGCGCTGGTGCTGGAGGTGTTCGCCGACTCCGGTCAGGCCGAGTTCGTGGTGGACCGGGTCCGGGCCGCGATCGAGGAGGACCCGAAGCTGGGTGGCCGGCTCGCGCTGTGGGGACGCCGCCTGGTGGGCGAGGCCCTCAGCCAGGCCCAGCGGATCGCCGCCGACCGTGACCCGCTCGCCGCCCTGCTGGCCGGCAGCGTCGACCGTCCCGGTCTCGACCTGGCCGCCATCGGCCGGATGTTCACCCGGCTGACCGAGGCGCACACCGCCCGGATGACGGCGCTCGGCCTGCAGGCCTGAAACGCAGAGCGGCCGCCTGCCCCGACTGGGGTGGCGGCCGCTGCGCTGGTACTGCGATCAGGCTCGTGCCCTGCCGCTGTTCCGCGACGAGATGATCGCCACCACGACCGCGGCGCAGGCGATCTGGATCACGTACTGGATCCAGTCCGGCCCAGGGGTGTCCTTGACGCCGGCGAAGTGCGCGATCAGGCCGCCGATGAAGGCGCCGATACCACCGCCGAGGATGGTCCAGCCGAGGCTGATGTTCTGCTTGCCGGGAAGTACGAGTCGCGCGAGCGGCCCGAAGATCACTCCCGCGATGAGGCTGACGATGATCATCCAGACCCAGTAACCCACGGTGTTCCTCCTTTGGAGTGCGTACTTTCATCGTCCTCCCGGCGCTCCGGCCGGACGAGTCCGACTCGCCGTCCGTGACCGGATGTTCACCGGGTGGCAGTGAACAGGCCCGGACATGCCGAACCGGCCGTCCCCCGAAGGTGACGGCCGGTGCGAGTTCGAGCTGTTACCGGGCTCTCGACTTCCCGGTGACCGAGGCCGCGACGACGACCAGAACGGCCGCGACGATGATGCTGATGATCCAGCGGATCCAGTCGATCCCCTTCGTGGCGTCGACGCCCAGAGCGGCGGCCAGGTAGTAGCCGATCAGAACGCCTCCGACACCGCACACCACGGTGAGCCAGAGCGGGATGTTGTCCCGGTTACCCGGGGCGACGAACTTCCCCAGCAGGCCGATGATGATGCCTGCGACGATCACTCCAATGATTTCCATGCGGCACTGGTTACCGCTGTCCGGAAGTCGTAAACGTGCGCCGCCCGGACCGAGATCAGATCGCGCCGAAACCGACCTTGCGGATCGAGACCTCGCCGATCTCCACGTACGCCAGCCGGTCGGCCGGGATCAGCACCTTGCGGCCCTTCTCGTCCGTCAACTGCAGGAGATTGGACTTGCCGGCGAGTGCGTCCGCGACGGCCTTCTCGACCTCTTCGGGGCTCTGCTCACTCTCGAGCACCAACTCGCGATTGGCGTGCTGTACGCCGATCTTGACCTCCACGAAACCCTCCCGGGCACGTTCCGACCGGCGGCTCTCGCCGGTACCCGATTCGAGCCTATCCGCTGCGGCCCCCGGGTTCTCACCCGTCCGCCCACAGCAGAACCCCGGCGCGTCAGCGGCGACCGCGCACAGCCCGTACTGCGGACGCGACCAAGCTGCCCCCGAGCGCGGGTGCCGCGAACAACCAGAGCCAGAGCCAGATCGGCCCACCGCGCGGCATGGCGAGGATGGTGAAGACGAGCTGGGCGACGAACAACGGGCCGGCCAGGATCAGGGCGCCGAAGCCGACGGCGACCCGTGCCTCCCACACCATCTGCGGGTCGGTGGGCGTCGCAGTACCGGCGACGACGTAAGCCGCCACAGCCGCGACGACGACACCCAACGCGAGCGCGATGAGCCCGGTGATCGGCATCAGGCAGCCTCCGGCCGCTCGGGCGCGGTCAGCCTTCGGTGCGCGGGAAGCCGCGGATGCCGCGCCAGGCGAGGTTGGCGACCAGGTCCGCGGCTTGCTGCTGCATCAGGGTCGGGTTGTCCGAGGCCAGCCAGTACCGTGCGCTCACCTGGGCCATCCCGACCAGGCTGACCGCGAGCACCATCGACTGCTCCTTGCTCAGGCCGGCGTCGGTGCTGATCACCTCGGAGCAGGCCTCGGCGCAGGCGTGGGTGACCCGGTCGACCCGCTCGCGGACGGCGGGCTCGTTGGTCAGGTCGGACTCGAAGACCAGCCGGAACGCGCCCTGGGCGTTGGCGACGTAGTCGTAGAAGGCGTGGATCGTCGCGCCGACCCGCTCCTTGTTGTCCTCGGTCGAGCGCAGCGCGTCCCGGACCGAGGCGACGATCGCCTCGCAGGAGGTGTCCAGCAGGGCCAGGTAGAGCTCCAACTTGCCGGGGAAGTGCTGGTAGAGCACCGGCTTCGAGACGCCGGCGCGGTCGGCGATGTCGTCCATCGCGGCGGCGTGGTAGCCGTTCGCGACGAAGACTTCCTGGGCCGCCTCGAGCAGTTGCGCGCGGCGGGCCAGCCGCGGCAGGCGGCTGCCTCTCTTGGGCGCAGTCTCCGGTGTCGTCGACACGTCGGGCTCCTTCGATGGTGCGGCTCGGGAGCGGCAACCCCCGGGTACTTGAATCCGAATCCTACCCAGCGGTGTGTCCCGCCAGTAGCTTCGGCACCCGGTGATGCTTACCCGGGCAACGGCTGGGGGTCGTCGTACAGGCCGTCGAGCACGTCGCCGTATTCGTCGATCCGGGCCAGTACGTCGGCCGGCAGGAAGGTCAGGTCGGCCGCCTCGGTGGCGCCGGCCACCTCGTCCCAGTCGATCGGGGTGGAGACCCGCGGCTCCTCGGCGCCGCGCAGCGAGTACGGCGCCAGCGTGGTCTTCGCGCTGGCGTTCTGGCTCCAGTCGATGAACACCTTGCCCGGCCGCAGGGCCTTGGTCATGTTCGCCGTGACGTTCTCCGGCAATGCCTCGGCGAGCTGCTCGGCGAGTTGCTTGGCGAAGGCGCTGGTGGCGCGGGACGAGGCCGGCTCGATCGGCACGTACAGGTGCATGCCCTTGTTGCCGGAGGTCTTGGGCCAGCCCTCGAGACCGAAGTGGTTCAGCAGTTCGCGCAGGGCCAGCGCGACGTCGCAGCACTCGACGATCGTCGTACCGGGGCCCGGGTCGAGGTCGAAGACGATCAGGTCGGCCATCGGCGTCTTGCCCTGGTCCGACGGCCCGATCCGCCACTGCGGGACGTGCAGCTCGAGCGCGGCCAGGTTGGCGAGCCAGACCACGGTCTGGATGTCGTCGGCGATCACGAAGTCCGCCTCGTCCCGGCCGGTCGAGCTGCCGGGGGTCGGCAGCGTCACGGTGCGGACCCAGTCCGGCGTACCGCGGGGTGCGTTCTTCTCGAAGAAGTACGACGCCGAGGTGCCGTCCGGCCAGCGTTTGCGGGTCAGCGGCCGGTCCGACAGGTGCGGGAGCAGCAGCGGCGCGACCTGCAGGTAGTAGTCGATCACCTCGGCCTTCGTGAAGCCCGTCTCCGGGTACAGCACCTTGTCGAGGTTGGTGAGCTTCATCAGCTGCCCATCGACCTCGGTAGTGAGTTGCTTCGGTCCGGCCGCCATGCGTCCTACCATGCACTAATGGAGAGTTACGCGGCAGTAACCGGCGCTGGGGCGTCGCAGGGAGCGCAGGAATGGCCTGCACGCACCGTGCCGGTCTCAGGGGTGGACTTGCTGGTCAGAGACGTGCCGGGCGCGGACAAGAGCCTCCCGCCCGCGCTCTACGTGCACGGTCTGGGCGGGTCCTCGCTGAACTGGACGACTCTCGGTCTGCTGCTGAACGACACCGTGCGCGGGATCGCGCCCGACCTGCCGGGCTTCGGCCAGACCCCGCCGGTGACGGGTATGGGCGGGATCAGCGAGCAGGCCGACCTGCTCGGCGAGCTGATGGACCGGGAGTTCGACGAGCCGGTGCATCTGTTCGGCAACTCGATGGGCGGCGCGGCCGCGGTCGCACTCGCGGCGCGGCGACCGGACCACGTGGCCTCGCTGACCCTGGTCTCGCCGGCACTGCCACATCCCCGGATCTCCGCCAGCGCGCTCTGGTTCACCGCCGTCTCCACGCCACGGCTCGGCCCGGCGGTGCTGGAGCGGACCCGGCGGATCCCGTTCGAGCGGCGGCTGAAGGCCTCGCTCTCGGTCATCTTCGGCGAGCCACGGCTGCTGCCACCGGAGGTCCTCGAGGCCTACGAGGCCGAGCTTCGCGCTCGCGACACCCAGACCTGGGGACCGCAGGCCACTTTGGAAGGCGCCCGCAGCATCCTCTCCTCCCAGTTCGCCCCGCCGCGACGGTCTTTGTGGGCCGATGCGGCCAAGGTCCGTTGTCCCGTCCTGCTCGTGTACGGCGGACGCGACCGGCTGGTGGACGCGCGGATCCGGTTGAAGGCGCAGCAGGCGTTCCCCGACGCCCGGCTGCTCTACCTGCCGAGGTCGGGCCACGTCGCCCAGATGGAGCACCCGCAGGAAGTCGAACGTGGCTTCAGGCAACTGATCCGCTAGCAGCTCCGCCCCCTCCCGCGGTACCGACCTCAGTAGGCAATCGGCGCGCCGAGGTCATCCCACGGGATGATCCTGCGAGCATTTCGTCGCCCAGGACAACGAACCGCCCGGCTCCGGAGTCAGGCAGGTGATCTGTCTGCTGACGAAAGGACCGCTGTGCGGGTATTCGGAAGAGCGGGGCTGGCGCTCGCGCTGCTCGGTGGAGCGCTGCTGACCCCGACGGGCCAGGCGCAGGCCGCGCCGCCCGAGCCATCAGTTGCTCAGGGCAATAAATGGGTGGTCGAGCCGGTGGCCGGCGGCTACCGGGTCACACTCCGGCTGGACGAGCCGGCGCCGATGCGGGACGCGCTGCCGCTGATCGCGGCGGACGGCGTACCGGTCGGGGTGGCGAAGCAGTCGCCGGACCGGCGCAGCGTCTCGCTGGTGACGCCCGACCCGTCGTTGCTGAAGGCAAAAGACGTCCAGCTGGTCTGGTCGGGCGATCTGGGCCGGAGCAAGGGCAAGCAGGGCAAGAGCCTTGTCGGTGGCGCGACCACCGACAAGGAATGGCTGAAGGCGCCGCTGGGCGCGCCGCTGGCGGTCGATCCCGGCGCGGCGGGCAAATACGCGGTCGACACGGCGGAGTACAACCTGGGCGACCAAGCTGTCTTCCTGCCCGGTCTCGGCCAGAAGTCAGAGGTCGTCGGCAAGGTCTATTCGCCGCGCGCGGCGGTTGGCGCGCGACCGTTGGTCGTCTTCCTGCACGGCCGGCACTCGGTCTGTTACGGCGATGCCACCGAGCAGCCGACCGTGCCGTGGCCGTGCGCCAAGGGTGAGAAGCCGATTCCGAGCTACAAGGGGTACGACGGCGCAGCGAACGCGCTCGCGAGCAACGGCTACCAGGTCGTCTCGATCAGCGCGAACGCCGTCAACGCGTTCGACGGCGGTGTCTACGACCAGGGCGCGCAAGCCCGGGCCGAGCTGATCCTCGACCACCTGGCGCTGTGGAAGAAGTGGTCCACCACCGGCGGCGGCCCGTTCGGCAGCAAGTTCGTCGGCAAGGTCGACCTGCAGAACGTCGGCCTGATGGGCCACTCCCGCGGCGGCGAGGGCGTTGCCCGGGCCGCGGTCCTGAACGCCGATCGCGGTGGTCAGTACGGGATCCGCGCGGTACTGCCGCTCGCCCCGACCGACTTCGCCCGGGCGACGGTGCCGGGGGTCGCGATGAGCGTGATCCTGCCGTACTGCGACGGTGACGTCTCCGACCTGCAGGGCCAGAAGTTCTACGACGACACCCGGTACTCCGTGACCGGTGACGCCGCGCCCCGCTCGACCGTCACGGTGCTGGGCGCGAACCACAACTTCTTCAACACCGAGTGGACTCCGGGCCAGTCGGTCGCGCCGTCGAACGACGACTGGTACGACGAGAACGAGCAGGCCGCCCCGTGCGGCGCGAAGTACGCGGGCCGGTTGACGGCGAAGGAGCAGCAAGCCGTCGGTACGGCGTACGTGGCCGGCTTCTTCCGGCTGCAACTCGGGGGCGAGACCAAGCTGCTCCCGCTGCTCGACGGGTCGAACGCGCACCCGGCCTCGACCGGCAAGGCCGTAGTACGGGTGGTCTCGCAGGCGCCGGAAGCGACTCGGCGGGACGTGAACCGGCTGGACCAGGCACTGCCGGCCGGCGCGGTCACCGGCAAGGCGAAGGCGACCGTGTGCGCCGGTTACACCCAGGCGGCGAAGGCTGCTGCCAAGACGGCGACCTGCCTGACCTCGGACGGCGGCGACTCGCCGCACTGGATCGAGTCGTACCTCGCCCCGCACACGCCGACCACGGCGGTCACGAAGCTCACGTGGACCGGCCAGGGCGCAGTACGGATCAATCTGGGGGCGCTGCAGCGCGACGTCCGCAAGTACTCGGCACTGACGTTCCGGGCGACCCCCGACCCGACGGGTGCGCCCAAGACGGACCTGACCGTCCGGGTGATCGACGGAAAGGGCCACGCGGCCGCAGTACCGGTGTCGGCGGTCAGCGACGCGCTGCTGCGGATGCCCGGCGCTGCCGGCATGGGGCTGCCGAAGAACCTGTTGCGCACGGTCCGGATCCCGACCAGTTCGCTGAAGGGGATCAACCTGCGTGATGTCCGGGCGATCGAGCTGGTCACCGACAAGGCCGCGACCGGTGCGGTGTTCGTCAGTGACCTGGCGTTCTCGACCCCGGGGCTGGGCAAGTCGGCGCCGTCGAAGCTGACCCGGGTGTCGGCCACCGACGTCGGCAAGTTCAAGGAGGGCAACTCGGGCACCCAGATCGCCGACTTCTGGGTGACGCTGTCGCGGCCGAGCCCGCGACCGGTCCGGGTGTACGCCGAGTCCACCAGCGACAGCCTGACGGTCGGCTCGGTCTTCAAGGAGCTGGTCTTCAAGCCGGGTCAGACCAAGCAGAAGGTCAGCGTGCCGATCACCGGGAACACCCGGGACAGCTACGACACCGTCTTCAGCCTGGTGCTGTCGGTGCCGCACGACGCGCTGCTCGGCAAGTCGTTCGGCAACGGCGAGGTGGTCGACGACGACCCGACCCCGATCCTGACCGTCGGGAACCCGACCGCGGCCGAGAACGCGAAGACGCTGAAGTTCCCGCTGAAGCTGTCGGCACCGAGCGACAAGTACATCTGGCTCGGCGGCCAGCTGAAGGACGGCACCGCCGTGATCCGCAAGGACTACGCGACACCGGACGACGACGGCACCAGCAACCCGCCGGACCGCGGTACCTACGGCCAGCTCCAGGCGGGGGAGACGACGGGCTCGATCGACGTCACCGTGGTCGACGACAAGGTCAAGGAGCCGACTGAGACCTTCACTCTCAACCTGACCGAAGGCGACGGCACCGACTACAAGCTGCCGGCCACCCTCACCGGGACCATCACCGACAACGACTGACCCTCGGGGTCTGACCGGACGGCGTCCGCCACCTCCCAGGTGGGCGCCGTCCTTCGTTTTGAGACAGCAGGTCCGCGATGCGGACCCGGCGGGCCTGCCCTGGAGTGGTGCGGGAACATGGGGGAGGGACAGTTGGTTGAAAGCTTGCAGTCCCGCGAAGTTTCCCGCTGACGAGGAGTGTTCCGTGCCACAGCTGCCACCGCTGGTCGAACCGGCCGACGAGCTGACCATCGACGAGGTCCGCCGCTATTCCCGGCACCTGATCATTCCCGAGGTCGGGATGGCCGGCCAGAAGCGGCTGAAGAACGCCAAGGTGCTGGTGATCGGCGCCGGCGGTCTGGGCAGCCCGGCGCTGCTCTACCTGGCCGCGGCCGGGGTCGGCACGCTCGGCATCGTCGAGTTCGACACCGTCGACGAGTCCAACCTGCAGCGCCAGATCATCCACGGCCAGTCCGACGTCGGCAAGTCCAAGGCGCAGTCGGCCAAGGAGTCGATCCTCGAGACCAACCCGAACACCAACGTGGTGCTGCACGAGGTCCGCCTCGACAACGACAACGTGTTCGAGATCTTCGAGCAGTACGACCTGATCGTCGACGGCACCGACAACTTCGCCACCCGGTACCTGGTCAACGACGCCGCGGTGCTGCTGGGCAAGCCCTACGTCTGGGGCTCGATCTTCCGCTTCGACGGTCAGATCAGCGTCTTCTGGGCCGAGCACGGTCCCTGCTACCGCTGCCTGTACCCCGAGCCGCCGCCGCCGGGCATGGTCCCGTCCTGCGCCGAGGGCGGCGTGCTGGGCGTGCTCTGCGCGTCGGTCGGCGCCGCTCAGGTGACCGAGGCGATCAAGCTGCTGACCGGGATCGGCGACGTCTCGCTGGGCCGGCTGAACATCTACGAGGCGCTCGACCTGAACTGGCGCGCGCTGAAGGTCCGCAAGGACCCGAACTGCGCGATCTGCGGCGAGAACCCGACCGTCACCGAACTGGTCGACTACGACGCCTTCTGCGGCGCGATCACCGAGGAGGCGGCCGACGCGGCCGTCGGCTCGACCATCTCGGTGAAGACGCTGAGCGAGTGGATCAAGCTCAAGGACAACGGCGAGAAGGACTTCCAGCTGATCGACGTCCGGGAGCCGAACGAGTACGAGATCAACCGGATCCCCGGCTCGGTGCTGATCCCGAAGGCCGACTTCCAGACCGGGGTCGCGCTGGAGAAGCTGCCGCAGGACAAGCAGCTGGTCTTCCACTGCAAGTCCGGCGTCCGCTCCGCCGAGGTGCTGGCGATCGCGAAGGCCGCCGGCTTCTCCAACGCCGTGCACGTCGGTGGCGGCGTGGTGGCCTGGGTCGACCAGATCGACCCGTCGCAGCCCGCTTACTGAGTCGCTTGTGAAGCCCTGCCCGCCGCCGTACTCCGGTCCGCGGGCAGGGCTTCCTGCGTTCTAGAGAGTCGGCAGCCGCCGGTCCCAGCTGTCGGCGATCTCGACCGTGCGCATCCCGACGGACTCGTAAAGGCCGAGAGCCGGGGTCGGATTGCTCGTGTCGACGTGCAGGATGGTGCCGACCCGGCCAGCCGCTGCGTCGGTGGCGAACGCGTGCCGCAGCAGGTACTTCGCCAGCCCGAGACCGCGAGCCTCGGCGCGGACGCCCAGCCGGCCGACGTACCCGCAGTTCTCCGTCTCGACGAAGCTGTCGTTGCGATCGCTCGCCGCGAGGACCTGACCGTCGCGCTCGACCAGCGTCAGTTGCGACCAGTCGAAGAACGGGCTCTGCTCGTGCGACTCCAGCCATTCGCCGTACGGCGGAAGCTCCGCGCTGTCCTGCCCCTCGAAGGCGGCCGTCAGCGCCTCATGGGTTGCCCGCCGAGCGGATTCGTCGTACGCGCCGACGTGCACCTTCGTGCCGGCCGGTGGTTCCGGCAGGGACAGCGGCGCCGAGTGATCGATCCGCAGCTGCAGGAACGAGGTTGCGAACTCGAAGCCCGCGGCGCTGACCACGTCACGCAGCTCCTCGTCCGCACGGAACAAGCCGACCTGGACGGTCACCTCAGGATTGCCCTTCTCGCCAGAGGCTGCTCGCGCTCGCTCGGTGCCGGTCGCGAGCAGCCAGCCGGCGATCGCCGGATCAGCCGTGATCACACTCAACTGGACGAATCGGCGATCGCCGCTGAGCAGCACGAACCCGAAGCCGGCCACCTCGCCCGCGCCGTCCAGCACCAGCCAGCCGTCCTGCTCCGGAGTGAACGTCGACGCGCCCAGCGCCTCCTGGATCTCCGCCATCGTGACGACCGGCCGGCCGAGCACCCGGGTGAAGTACTCCACCGCGAGCCGCAGGATCGCTTCCGCGTCGGACAGTTGCGGTGGACGGACCGTGAGACCGGCAGCAAGTTCAGTCATCCCGCCATAATGCTGTGTCAGAAGGGCATCCGGCAGCCGGCGACGGCCTCGGCGCCGAGCGGATCCCCGTCGACGAGTACGACGGTGGGCTGGTCATCGCGCCCGGACACCGTTCGCATGTAGCCGATCGCGTCGGTGCTGACGGCGGCGATCGGGTCTCCCTCGCCGAGTTGGTAGGTGCCGCCGCCTGGGCCGGTGAGGGTCAGCACCACCGGCGTACCGGGCCAGAACGTGCCGCCCACGAGGTCGAGCATCACCTGCGCGATCAGCTCACCGGCGTACGGGCCGGGGTCGAACTCGCGGCCGAGTGCCCGGCAGACGTCGTCGCGATGCATCCACAGGTCGCGGGCCAGCAGGATGTGCTGGACGTAGCCGAGGCTGATCTTGTCGAAGCCGGGCATGCCCTCCACCTTGATCTGCAACCGGTGGATCGGGGCCGGGGTGCGGCTGATGATCTTCGTCGCCCGGCCCCAGAGCTTGTCGAAGCGCTCGCGGAGGACGGCTTCCGGCGTACCGCGGTGGTCGTCGGCCTGGATCAGCATGTGCGCGTCCAGCAAGCCGACCTGTGGATAGACGCGGCGGGCGCGGCGGTCCCGGAGCGGGAACAACCAAGGCTTGTTGACGTCCTCGGCCTGACCGCAGAGGTGGCCGACGACATCGGCGACGTCCCACTCGGTGCAGACCGTCGGCCGCTTCCAGTCGGGACCGTCGATGGTGGTCATCAGGTCGTGCCAGGCCGTCAGTTCGGCATCGCGGTGCCGCCGGGCGGTGCCGCGGTCGGCGCGGGCGATCTCCCGCGCGGGTATGGCTGTGGTGGTCATCTCTTCTTCCCCCTGTAGCGCTGGTAGAACATCTCGATCACGATCGGCATCAACTGCGTGAAGCGGCCGGTCTCGAAGGCCGCCTGTGGTTCGTTCGCCAGCTGCTGGGACAGCACGCCGGCGGTTATCGCCGTGAAGAGCGCGATGCCTTCGTCGCTGGTCGCGTCCTGGTGAAGCCGGCCGCCGTCGACCTCCTGCTGGAGACAGAGCTTCAGATCGTCGATGGCGTCGACGGCCGGCGCGAAGGCCTCGGCGGAGGGCTCGAAGCCGGGAACCGTGCGCCAGAAGAGCAACTGGCTCAGCACCTGGTTCGCCATGCACCAGCGGCTGAACGCGGTGATCGCCAGCTCCAGCTGATCCTCCGGAGCCGCATCGACCGTCGCCACCCGCTGCGCGTCCCGGAACCCCTCCGCGCCGCGGCGGAAGAGGGCGTCGTAGATCGCCAGCTTGGACGGGAAGTACTGGTAGAGCGACGGCGGCTGCATGCCGAGTTGCCGGGCCACCGCGGACAGGCTCAGCGCCGCGACGCCCTCGGTCTCCATCAGCGCGATGGAGACGTCCAGGATCTCGTCGATGGTCTGCTGCCGACGGCGGCTGCGGCGGTCCAGGCCTGCTGTGCTCATAGCCTGAGGAAAACCTAATTCCCATAGGGGAGTCAATAGCTCGTAGACCTTGAAAGAGTGTCCCCACTGGCACGTACTGTTTTCGTATGTGCAGAAACATCACTGTTCTTCGTGGACTTGAGCCGGCGGCGACCTCGGAAGAGATCTACGCGGCGGCGTTGCAGTACGTGCGCAAGGTGACCGGTGTCGGCTCGCTCAGCGCGACCACCCGGGGGCCGATCGAGCGCGCCGCCGCCGAGGTCGCCAAGATCACCGAGGCGTTGCTGGAGGAGATGCCGGACCGGCGGGTGCCGCCGCAAACGGTGCCGCCGCTGCGGCGGCCCGAAGTACGGGCTCGGCTCGGCCTGGACTGACGGCTCCGTGGGGGGAGCGGCCGACTGGCGCCGGCGGGCGCTGGTCTTCGGGCTGATCGTGGTCGGGGTGGTGCTGGCGCTGACCTGCGTCAACGCCGGCGCCGAACTGGACCGCCGGCGCCGCTCCACCTGCGACGCGACTCTCAGCTTGCCGGTGAGTGCCTACGTGCTGGTTGTTGTCGGCTTGCTGGTTGGTCTGGCCGCGCTGTTCTTGCTGGCCCGTTGGTTCGGTGCGGAGCGGCAGGTGATCGTCGTCGTGCTGTTCGCGACAGCTGTTTCGGGCGTTGTCTTCGAGATCTTCGCGCTGCTCAGTGCCGTCCATGGGCCGGGTGCGCCGGTTTGCCGCGGCGCGTGAGTCAGCCTGCGATTTGTGGCAGGAAGGCGGCCAGAGCGCTGATCAGCAGCGGGGCCAGGACGCTCAGGGCGGTCAGTGGATTGCGCAGGATCGACAGGTCGAGATGCAGGAGCGTCTCCAGTCGCGCGCGGTCCTCGGCCCATTCCGCGGTCGGCCTGCCGTCGGCCGGGAGCGGGCAGCCGTGCTCGACCAGCTCCTGCGCGCGGGCACGCCAGGAGGCGGCGAGCGGCAGGGTGATGATCGACAGCGCGAGCGCGAAGAAAGCGCCGTACAGCAGGACGTTCGCGGGCGGGAACTCGTCGGAGCGATCGGGATGCGCCGCGACGAAGGCGCCCCGAAGCGCGCCTGAGGTCGCGACGGCGGCGACCACGCCGACGGTGAAGGCGCCGACGCAGACGAGCAGCAGTTGCCACAGTTGCAGGAGCCGCTCGACGGCACGCCGGAAGTGCACCGTCTCGCCGGGCTCGTCCTGGAGCGCGGCGGCGTACTCGTCGATCGGTGCTTGCGGGCGACGCGTCACCGCCTTGCCCAGATCGCGGCACTCGGCGTGCGCGAGCCAGACGACAGTGAGCCAGGGGACGCTGGCGAGCATGCCGCCGATCAGCACTGTCGTCGTCCGGAGACTGAGGTTCTGCACTGGTAGATCCGGGCCGGTTGCCGGCGAGATCAGCCGGTACGCCGCCAGCGCGATCGCTCCCATCGCCGCGCTCAGCAGGTAGCGCCTGCGTCGGCTTGGCGCCGCCTCGATGCCCCAACGGCCAGGGTGTTGGAGCACCCGGGTCGCCTGCACGCCGAGCACCAGGAAGGTGACCAGCGCGGCGCTGGCGATCCCCCGCCAGACGGTCCACGGCACGCTGCCGGTGAACTGGTCGCTGGCCTTGGTGCCGTTGGAATCGGCCAGGCCGAGCAGGGCGGCGAAGCCGAACAACAGTGCCAACAAGAGCCCGCTGCGAACCGGCGGCGGAATCCGCAGCCAGAACGTCTCCTCGGCGATCACCCGCGCCCCTCGCTCAGCCACCTGGTCCTCCTCCCGCCGCTGTGCACTTCGCAGTCTTCCGTCCGGCCGCCGATCTCGCTGTCCGGCTGCGCGTGCCCTGGGGTAGGTTGCGACTGGGAAACCCCTTACCGAGGAGGCGGCGGATGCGGTTCGCGATCAAGACCAGGCCCGAGCACACCAGCTGGCAGCAACTGCGGGACGTGTGGATCGCGGCCGACGAGTACGACGTCTTCGAGTCGGCCTGGCACTGGGACCACTTCTACCCGCTGAGCGGCGACATGGCCGGCCCGAACCTCGAAGCCTGGACCACCCTGGCCGCGCTGTCCCAGGCGACCAAGCGGATCCGGGTCGGCTGCCAGGTCACCGGCATGATCTACCGCCACCCGGCCGTCCTCGCCAACATGGCCGCGACCACCGACATCATCTCCGGCGGCCGCCTCGAGCTCGGCATCGGCGCCGGCTGGAACCAGATGGAATGCGACGCCTACGGCATCGAACTCCCACCGCTGAAGGAACGCTTCGACCGCTTCGACGAAGGCACCGAGGCCCTGATCGCCCTGCTCACCCAGCAGGTCGCCAACTTCGACGGCCAGTACGTCAAACTCACCGACGCGTACTGCGAGCCGAAACCCGTCCAGACCCCGCACCCACCCATCACCATCGGCGGCAAAGGCCCCAAACGCACCCTCCGCGCCGTCGCCCGCTGGGCCCAGCACTGGAACGTGATCGTCCCCAGCCCCGAGGAGTGGAAGCCCCTCAAGGACATCCTGGTCGGCCACTGCGAAACCCTCGACCGCGACGTCTCCGAGATCACCTGCTCGGTCAACGTCCGCATCGACCCCGACCAACCGCTCGCGCAAGCCATCGACTCGGCGCTCGCCAGCGCAGCGGCGTACGAGGAAGCGGGGGTGGATCTGGTGGTCCTCAACCTGCCTTTGGACGCACCACCCACCATCCTCGAACCCCTGGCCAAAGCCCTCGCATAAGGCTCAAAGAGCAACAGACAAGAGCAACAGACAGTGCCCGCCGCCGCGGTGGTGAGGAAGGTGCCGGCGGCGCAGGCGCTGCCTGGCGGGCCAGACCTGCTGTTCTCAGGACGAGGCGGGCACCCAGTCGCTCACCACATCTGTTGGATGTCTGTGGGCTACCGACCCAAATGGAGCCATCGCCAACTGCTACACAATCTGTCGGCCCGCCCGGATAACGTAGGGCTGTGGATCGGGAGGAGTACGTGGAGGCCGTGCTGGTGGCGGTCGAGTCGATTCCGCCAGGCAGCGTGGCGACGTACGGCGACATCGCCGCGTACGTCGGCCAAGGCGGCCCGCGGCAGGTCGGTGCGATCATGCGCGAGTACGGCGGCGGCGTCCCCTGGTGGCGCGTCATCCGCGCCAGCGGCGTCCCCGCCGACGAGGTAGGCGACACCCAACTCGAACTCCTCCGCGGCGACGGCGTCCGCGTGACCAACGGCAAAGTCAACCTCCGCCAGAACCGCTGGGACCCAGAGGAGTAGCAAAGGTCGAGCAGACCTAGCGAGTCAACTGGCGCATTCCGCGAGGATCCTGCCCAGCTTGTCGCCGAACTCGGGGATATGACGTCCCTTCGCCATCTGCTCCGCGAGTTCCGCGCTCGTCTTCCTTGGCTGCTTCAACCGGTCCGACATCCCCTCCACCGCGTCCACGACCTGGTCGGGAACCGCCGCCAGCAGTTCCAGCAGGAACCGGTCGGGCGAGACGACTGCCAGCCCTCGCGGCACGGAGACCGGTGGGAAATCGCGGGCGTTGTCCGTCACCAGATGCGTGGCCTTCGCGCCGAGCGCGACAGCCAGCACATGCCGGTCCTTGTCGTCACAGCTGAGCTCCGGTACCAACGGCACCCATGTCTCACTGGCCTGGCAGGCATCAGGAAATGCGCGGGCCATCTGCTCGAGCGTGTACGCCGCTGAGGCGGTCGCGGCCTCCTCAGACACTCCGGAGCGATCCTTCAGCAGGCGCACCGTGTTGCGCAGGACTTCGTCGAGGATCTCGTCTTGCCAGACCGGACGGAACGCAGACTCGTGGGCGCAGGAGAGCAGCACGTCCCGCAGGCCGGCCGGTATCAGCACGCACGCATCCAGGACGCCTACCGGGCGGTCCGGGCGCGGTATCGCCATCGGTCAGAAGTCCCCGTCGACGTAGCCGTCGTCAGGTGCCAGTGCGGTCAGCGCCTGCTCGCGCTCCAGCCGCTGACCTCGTTCGTAGGCCAGAACGTCTGACAGCAGGAAACGGTGGCGATTCCCGACCAGCCGGTGAGCGATCCGGCCCTCACGGGCGAGCTTCACGACGTACGGCCGCGACACGTTGAGCAGATCAGCGGCTTCCTGGCTGGTGAGCTCGGTGGTTCGCTGATCACTGACAAGTTGGCCATCCGGACAGGCGTCGAGCGTGGCGATTAGCAGGCGCATCGTGTCCAGGGACTCGCAGGCCACCGTCACGCTGCGCTTGCCCAGGTCGATCGTGACCTTGAGACCTTGTTTGGTGACGAGGTCCCGGAGGGGGGCCTGGCTCGACGGGGCAACCGGCCTCACCATGTCGGCTTCGTGAAGCGTGCCGCGTCCTCGGGAGGGCGTCCCATGTCTCGGTCGCCGCATCGGCTTCTTGCGGAGTTTGGCGGCCGCTGCGGACTTACCTGCGGCCGACTTCGGCGTACCGGACGCAGCGGCTTTGATCCTCGTCGGCTGATCACCGGCCAGTACGTGCTTACGGCCTGCCGCGCCCGTGGTCCTGATGCCCTTGCTGACGTCCATGAGTCAACTCCTCTCACCCAGAGTCTATCCGAATCAATCGAAACAGCCGAACCATCCGAATTCTTCCAGCTTTCGGGAAACCAAGTAGCACTGTCGGTGATCACTGGCACACTGCAGGGCGTGGCAGTCGAGGAGTGGTTCGTAGAAGTGGCCGGAGTACACACAGTCGAGTCGCAGGAGCTTTTGCGGGAGTACTACGTAGACGTGGCCGACCGGTACTACCAGTTCCACCAAGGTCGCCCCGCGACGACGGAGGAGATCGAGTCCGGGCTGGCTGGTGCGCCGAGTGATGATCTGGCGCCGCCGACCGGGGTCTTCCTGCTCGGCATGTACGACGGGAAGCCGGCCGCCTGTGCCGGGCTCCGGTTGCAACCCAACCGCACCGCCGAGCTGGCTCGGCTCTACGTAAAGCCTTCGGTCCGCGGTACTGGCGGCGGCGCCGCGATCCTGGCCGCCATCGACCGCACCGCTCGTGCGCTCGGCGCTGCCCGGATCCTGCTCGACACCCGCCTCGATCTCACCGAGGCGCGAGCGCTCTACCTGAAGCACGGGTACCTCGAAAGCGAACCGCACAAGGAAGACGAGTACGCCGAAGTCTTCTACTCCAAGGTCCTCAGCTGACCTACGCAGTACTCCGCAGGTGTCCGGATGCTGGGAGGGATTCGGGGGCGCGGCGGGTGTCGTCGGAGATTGTCGGCGGGGTCTGATGGGATAGGGAGATGGTCAGCAGAACGGGTTCCAGGTATCGCTTGGTGCGAGGTGACGGGCACGAAGCCCGCGTCACCGAGGCGCCGGTGCTGGACGCTGATCAGCAGTCGGTGGTGGATCATCCCGGCGGCCCGTTGCTGGTGCTCGCCGGGCCGGGGACGGGCAAGACGACGACCCTGGTCGAGGCGGTCGTCGATCGGGTCGGCAATCGCGGGCTGAGCCCTGACCAGGTGCTCGTGCTGACCTTCGGGCGCAAGGCCGCGACCGAGCTGCGCGACCGGATCACCGCGCGGCTCGGCCGGACGACGCGGGTGATGCCGTCGATGACGTTCCACTCGTTCTGCTACGCGTTGCTGCGCCGGTTCACCCCGGCCGACGCGTTCGACGTACCGCTGCGGCTTCCGTCCGGCCCCGAGCAGACCCTGCGACTGAGCGAGTCGCTCGGCGGCAGTCGCGAGGTCGGCGTGACCAAGTGGCCGTCGAGCCTGCATCCCGCGCTCAAGACCCGCGGCTTCACCGAGGAGGTGCAGGCCGTCATCGGCAAGGCGCGCCAGCTAGGCCTCGACCCGGAGGACCTGTCCGCGATCGGGCACTCGGCGAGCCGGCCGGAGTGGATCGCGGTCGGCGACTTCTTCGAGGAGTACCTGCAGATCCTCGACCACGAGCAGGTGCTGGACTACTCCGAACTGATCCATCGCGCGGTCATCCTGGCCCAGCAACCGCACGTCCAGGCCAGGCTGCGGGACGAGTTCAAGGCCGTCTTCGTCGACGAGTACCAGGACACCGACCCCGGCCAGACCAAGCTGCTGCAGGCGATCGCCGGCGACGGCCGCGACCTGGTCGTGGTCGGCGACCCGGACCAGTCCATCTACACGTTCCGCGGCGCCGACGTCCGCGGCCTGCTCCGTTTCACCGACGAGTTCCGTACTGCGGACGGCGCCGAGGCAGCCCAGATCGCGCTCGCGACGACCCGCCGGTTCGGGTCGACGCTGCAACGCGTCTCCCGCAACGTGGTCAACCGCCTCGGCGTCCCCGGCACCCTCGATCGCGACACCTTCGACCGGTTCCGCAATCCCGACGCGAGCTCCTGCGTCTACGGCCCCGGCAAGGTCGAGGCCAACCTGTACTCGACCAGCGGCGCCGAGCTGGAGCACATCGCCGACATCCTCCGCCGCGCGCACGTGCAAGACGGCGTCGGCTGGCACGAGATGGCGGTGCTGGTCAGGTCCGGCAGCTGGTCGATCCCGCCGCTGCGTCGCGCGCTCGCCGCGGCCGGCATCCCGGTCGACGTCGCCGGCGACGAGTTGCCGTTGTCCCGCGAGCCTGCCGTGCGGCCGATGCTGCTGGCGTTGCGAGCCGTCGCTGATCCGGTGACGCTGACCGTCGACGTAGTACGGGCTTTGGCGTTGTCCCCGCTGGGCGCGATGGACGCCGGGCAACTCCGCCGACTCGCCCGCGTACTGCGTAAGCGCGATCGCGAGGCCGCGGGTGGTCAGCGGCTGCCGCGATCGTCCGACGACCTGCTCCGCGAGGCGTTGATGAACCCGCTGCTGCTGGACGAGCAGGCCTCGCCGGCCGAGGCGCGGTTCGTCGCCCTCGGCGAGAGGTTGCTCAAGGCAAGGAATATCGTGACCGCGGGAGCGGCGCCCGACGAGGTGATGTGGTCGCTGTGGTCGGAGTCGCCGTGGCTGCGCCGGCTCCGCGGCCAGGCGAACAGCGGCGGCGAGGTCGCCCGGACGGCGAACCGTGACCTCGACTCGCTCTGCTCGCTGTTCGACGCGGCCAGCCGGGCCGAGGAGCAGATCGGCTTCAAGGGTGTGTCGACGTTCCTGGCCGAGCTGGAGGCGTTGGACATCGCGGCCGACAACCGGTTCGACGCGACGTACCGCGAGGCCGGGGTGCAGCTGATGACCGCGCACCGGTCGAAGGGACTGCAGTGGCGGCTGGTCGTGGTGGCGAGTGTGCAAGAGGGGCCATGGCCCGACCTGCGTCGGCGCGGCTCGCTGCTGGAGCCGGACCGGTTGGGGCCGGACGGTCTGGTCGAGCCGCTGTCGGCGGGCGCTTTGCTGGCCGAGGAGAGGCGGCTGTTCTATGTCGCGATCACCAGAGCCCGCGAGCGGTTGATCGTCACCGCAGTACAGGCGCCTGAGGCTGACGGCGATCAGCCCTCGCGCTTGCTTGCCGAGCTGGACATTCCTTTGAAGCTGGTCGCGGGAAGGCCGCGTCGGCCGCTGTCACTGCACGGTCTGGTCGCCGACCTTCGGTGCGTACTGGCCGATCCGGCGTCGTCGCCTGCCCTGAAGCGGGTCGCAGCGGATCGCCTGGCGCACCTGGCCGACGCCGTCGACGACCGGGAGTACGCGCTGGTCCCGACGGCCGATCCGCAACGCTGGTGGGGTGTGCGCGAGCGGACCAAGTCGGAGCGCCCGATCACGGATCCCGAGCTGCCGGTGCCGTTGTCCGGCAGCGCACTGACAACGATCGTCGACTGCCCGCTGCGCTGGTTCCTGCAGCGTCGCGCGGGCGGCGAGACACCGAGTACTTCGGCGATCGGCTTCGGCATGGTGCTGCACACGCTGGCCGACGCGGTCGCGACCGGGACGCTGCCGCCCGAGATCGACGAGCTGAACGGCTGGCTCGACAAGGTGTGGACGCAGCTCGAGTTCGAGTCCTCATGGATCTCCGATCGCGAGCGGGTCGAGGCGGAACTGGCGCTGCGGCGGTTCGTCGCATGGCACAAGGGCCGGCCGGACCGGACGCTGCTCGGCACCGAGGTGGAGTTCGACGTACTGCTGCCGGACGAGGAGAAGCCCGCGGTCCGGGTGAAGGGCCGGATGGACCGGCTGGAACAGGACGGCGACGGCGGCATCCGGGTGATCGACCTGAAGACCGGCCGCAACGTGCCGACCAAGCCGGCGCTCGAGCGGCACGTCCAGCTGGCGATCTACCAGCGCGCGATCGAGTCCCGGCAGATGAAGAAGCTCGGCGAGGAGCCCCGCAGCGGCGGCGCCGAGCTGGTCCAGTTGCGGCACGACGACATCGGCCTCCCGAAGGTCCAGGGCCAGGCCCCGCTGGAGCCCGACGAGGACGGCCGCACCTGGCTGGACGAAGCCGTCGAGGACGCCGAGGCGATGGTCCGCTCCGAGGAGTTCATCGCCAAACGCAACCCCGGCTGCGACCGCTGTGACGTCCGCGGCCTGTGCCCCATCCAGCCCGAAGGCCGGGAGATCGTCTGATGCCCACCACCCAGCCCCCACCCGCCGTCTCAGCTGATGCGGTTGTTTCTGTAACCCCAGCCCTCGCCTTGCCGACCAGCAATGGGTTTGCCGACTCAACAGAGCCGGCCACCAACGGTCAGCTCACCTCGGCACCCACCCCGGCGCGTACGAAAACCGGCGCCGGCGTCTGCGGAGTAGGCAACGGCGGCTCCGGCCTGGTCGGCTTCCTGGTCAGCGGCGGCGGCTGGGGAAGAGGTCTGTAATGCGCGCCAAACTGGAAACAACAGCCGACCTCTGCGACCTCCTCGGCATCCCCTTCAGCGACCAGCAACTCCAAGCAATCACCGCACCCCTGGCACCAGGCGTCATCGTCGCCGGCGCAGGATCCGGCAAGACGACCGCGATGGCAGCCCGTGTCGTCTGGCTGATCTGCACCGGCCAGGTGCAACCAGAAGAAGTTCTCGGCCTCACCTTCACCAAGAAGGCTGCCAACGAGCTCGACGTCAAGATCCGCGAGGACCTCACCAAAGCCGGGGTGCTCGGCTCGACCCTGCCGAAGGACCAGCACCCGATCCTCGCCGCGCATCTGCGTAGCAACGTCCCCAACTGGGAGCCCGAAGAGCCCGGCGAGCCGGTAGTTTCGACGTACCACGCCTTCGCCGGCACGCTGATCTCCGAGCACGGGCTGCGACTCGGCCTCGAGCCCGACGTCCGGGTGCTCGCCGACGCGACCAGGTTCCAGCTCGCCGGACGCGTCGTGCGCAAGTCCAACGGGCCGATCCGATTCGCGTCCCACCACGTGCCGACCCTGGTCAACAGCCTGCTGTCGCTCGACGGTGAGCTCGCTGACCACCTGCTGGGCGCCAACGAAGTACGGGCTCATGACGAGGCTGTGCGAGCCGAGGTCGCCGCCGCGCGCAAGCAGACGGTCGAGGTGAAGAAGCTCGCCGAGACCGCGTTGAAGCGGGGCGAGATCCTGCAACTCGTGCAGGAGTACCAGGCCTACAAGGTCGAGCGGGGCGTCGTCGACTTCGCAGACCAGATGGCGCTCGGCGCGCGGCTGGCCGAGGAGTGCCCGGAAGTCGCCGTGATCGAGCGAGCGCGGTACAAGGTCGTGCTGCTCGACGAGTACCAGGACACCTCGGTCTCGCAGCGGCGGATGCTGACCGCCCTGTTCGGCGAGCACGGCCACCCGGTGACGGCGGTCGGCGACCCCTGCCAGGCGATCTACGGCTGGCGGGGCGCCTCGGTCGCCAACCTCGACGAGTTCCCCGAACACTTCAAGAACGCAGACGGTACTTCGGCCCATCGCTACGTCCTCAGCATCAACCGGCGCTGCGGCAGCAGGATCCTCGCGGCCGCCAACCAGCACGCCGCCGAGCTGTACGAGCAGCACCCCGGCGTCATCCCGCTGGAGGCGCCGCCCGAGGCACCCGAGGGCGCGATCACGGTCGGGCTCTTCGAGACGCGTTCGCAGGAGATCGAGTGGGTCGCGGACGCGATCGTCGCCGCCCACAAGACCCCGAACCGCCGATGGAAGGACATCGGCATCCTGATGCGCACCAACGTCGACCTGAGCGCGGTGCACGAGGCGCTGATCTCCCGCAAGGTCCCGGTCGAGGTGGTCGGCCTCGGCGGACTGCTCGCGCTGCCCGAGGTCGTGGATGTCGTCGCCACTCTGCAAGCGGTCAACGACCTGACCGCGAACGCCGCGATGCTGCGCATCCTGACCGGCCCGCGGTACCGGATCGGTCACCGCGATCTTGCCTTGCTCGCCAACCGTTCCCGCTCGCTCGCCGATGCCGGTGATCGGCCGGCCGCCGACGATCTCGTCGCGGCGCTCGACGCCGCGGTGGCCGGGATGGACTCGACCGAGGTCATCTCGCTGGCCGAGGCCGTCGACGATCCAGGCCCGACAGGTTGGGGTTATTCGCCGGAGGCGCTCGAGCGGTTCAAGGAGCTGTCGACCGAGCTGCGGGACCTGCGCGCGCACGCGAGTGAGCCGCTGCTCGACCTGGTCCGCCGGGTGATCAGCACGATCGGCCTCGACGTCGAGCTGACCGCGACCCCGGATCACGTCGACTCCGGCCGGCGCGATCACCTGGCCGCGTTCTTGGATGCCGTCGGCAACTTTGTCTCGACCGAGTCGAGTGGGTCGCTGGACGGGTTGCTGGCTTATCTGGCGGCCGAAGAGGAGTACGCGGCCGGCCTCGACCTCGCAGTACCGAGTGAGGCGGATTCGGTGAAGCTGCTGACCACGCACCGGTCGAAGGGGCTTGAGTGGCCTGTCGTGTTCGTGCCGACCCTGGTGAACAAGGTGTTCCCGTCGGACCGCGGCCGCGACAAGTGGACTACCAACGCGAAGGTGCTGCCGTGGCCGCTGCGCGGTGACGCCGACACGCTGCCCACCTTCCACGACCTGTCGAACGCCGGGCTGAAGGCCTTCGCCGACGAGTGCAAGGAGGTCAACTCGCTGGAGGAGAGGCGACTCGGGTACGTCGCCTTCACCCGGGCGAAGGAGATCCTGGTCGCGACCGGGCATTGGTGGGGGCCGACGCAGAAGCGCCCGCGCGGGCCTTCGTCGTACTTGGAGATGCTGAAGAAGCACGCGGGGGAGCGGGTCATCGCCTGGGCGGAGCAACCCGAGGTCGACGCGGAGAACCCGGAGCTCGCCGAGCAGAAGCTCGCACCCTGGCCGGCGCCGTACGACGAAGCGGGGTACCAGCGCCGGCTCGAATCGGTCGCGCTGGTGGAGCTGTCGCGCACGGAAGGCCCGTCGCAGGACGCCGAGGACTCGCTGCTGCTGGACGAGCAGGCGACCGTCGCGCGCTGGGACTCCGAGCTGGAACGCTTGTTGTCAGAGGCAAGGGAAAGCCGCAGCCGGAAGGCGTACGACGTGGAGCTGCCGTCCTCGCTGTCGGCGACCCAGGTGATGCGGCTGGCGAAGGACCCGGACGGCCTGGCCGCCGACCTGGCCCGCCCGATGCCGCGCAAACCCAACCGGGCGGCCCGCTTCGGCACCCGCTTCCACGCCTGGGTGGAGAGCTACTTCGGCCAGCAGTTCCTGCTGGACCCCGACGACCTCCCGGGAGCGGCCGACGAGGGCATCGTCGACGACACCGACCTGACCGAACTGATGGACGCCTTCCGGGTCGGCCCGTACGGCGAGCAGATGCCGTACGAGATCGAGGCGCCGTTCGCCCTCGCGATCGGCGGCCGGATGGTCCGCGGCCGGATCGACGCCGTCTACCAGGTGATCCGCCCCGACGGCTCCCGCGGCTACGACGTCATCGACTGGAAAACCAGCCGCAGCGAAACCGCCGACCCCCTCCAGCTGGCCATCTACCGAGTCGCCTGGGCCGAACTCCTCGGCATCCCGGTCACCCAAGTCGGCGCCGCCTTCTACTACGTCCGCACCGGCGACGTAGTACACCCCGAAAACCTGCCCGACCGCACCGAACTGATCACCCTCCTGAACAACTGACCAACTACCCGATCAGCTCCGCAGGCACGATCCGCACGGCAAAAGGCAACTCGGTCTCGAAGACCTCGTCCCCCTTCACCACAGCCCGCTCGACGTACCGCCCGTCCTCCAGCTCCAGCACGGTCAGCACCTCAACCTCAGGATCGAAGATCCAGTACGAGGCGACGCCTGCTTCCTGGTAGAGGTTTCGCTTGAGGACCAGGTCCTTGGACCGGGTCGCGGGCGAGAGGATCTCCACGGCGAGCAGCAAGGGAAGGGTGAGCGCCTGCGGTCCGGCGTCGGCGCGGCTCGCGACCATGACATCAGGCTGTAGGGAGCTGGAAGAAGTGGGCCTGTAGTCCATCGGTGCCTCGAGGACCCGGAACTGCGGCGGACACACCCGGCGCAGCGCGTAGTGAATCTCGCCGGCTGCCATCTGATGGAGCAGGCTGGGCGACGGGGTCACCAGATAGATCCCGTCGACGAGTTCGTACTGACTGCCGTCGTCCGGTAGCGCGTCGAGATCGGCCAGCGTGAAGGTGTTCGGCTCGATGTGCTGCACGAGTTCCATGGTGCCTCCTTCGGTGTCACGTGACCAGCATGGTGCCTGCCAGTCGGTCGCCGGGGCCGTTCTGGCGATCTGCCCTCGACTGCCCGGGTGCTGCCCCGGCTCATCCCATCAGCGCGGACGGGGTGAGCCTGACAGCGAACGGCTGCATGGTGGTGAAGACCTCTTCGCCTTGGATCACCGCCTCGCAGACATAGTGCCCGTCCTCCAGCTGCAGCACCGTGAGCTCCTGGGCTGCCGGATCCACCAACCAGTACGACGGAATCCCATGCGCGGCGTACAGCTCGCGTTTCGTCACGACGTCGGTCGCTCGGGTGGTGGGGGAGAGCACCTCGACAGCCAGTACTGCGTGCTGCACGTAGACCGGGCCTGCCTCGGCCCGCGACGTGACGAGGATGTCGGGGCGCAGCGAGTGGCGAAGCGTCGGGCGGAAGTCGAGCGAGTCGACGGAGACCAGCAGGTCCGAGGGGCACGCTTGTTTCAGCAGCACCATCAGAGCGACCACCGCCGCTTGGTGGGCGGGTGGTTGGACGCCGGTGACCACCATCCGGCCGTCGATCACCTCGTAGCGCCGGCTGTCCGGCGCGCGTCCAGCGGTCGGAGGAGTGGCGGGTGTCGCGGCCAGGAGATTCGCAAGTTCTTCGATCACCCGACCAAGCATCGCGGAGTTCCGCCGAACGCCGCGGAAGTTATCCACAGCCGACGCCCTCGACTGCGCCTGCCAGCACCAGATAACAGTCTTGCGGCGGACCCACGAGATCGTTCGCGCGGTGGATGCCGGTACAGCCGGCGGAGTCATAAGTTGAAAGCATGTTGATCGCAGAGGACCTCACGTTGCTCCTGTACGACGACGAGAGCGGCAAGCCGATCGCCGGGTCGCCCGGGATCGACTATGCACTCGGGGGCGCCGTGCTGATCGAACTGACGCTGCTGGGCAAGGTGGACATCGCCGGGCCGGGTGAGCAGGTCAAAGAGGGCCGGCTGAAGGTGCTGGACACGACGCCGACCGGGGACGCGCTGCTGGACGAGCGGCTCGCGTTCCTGGCGGGGAAGCCGGGCTCGAAGCCGAAGGACCTGATGGCGAAGCTGTCGAAGAAGCTGCGCGACCAGTTGCTCGTCAGGCTGGCGGAGCGCGGCGTGCTCGAAGCCGACAAGGGCAAGGTGCTGGGGCTGTTCCCGGTCACCCGCTGGCCGGCCAAGGACGCCCGGCACGAGGCGGAGGTCCGTACCGCGCTGGAGAACGTGCTGAAGCTCGGCACCCAGCCCGACGAACGCACAGCCTCGCTGATCGCCTTGCTGAGCGCCCTGAACGTCGTCCCGAAGATCGTCACCGACGCGGTCGACAAGAAGGCGCTCAAGCGGCGCGCGAAGGAGATCGCGGAGTCCGACTGGGCGGCCAGCGCGGTCCGCAAGGCAGTCCAGGAGATGCAGGCCGCCATCACGGCGTCCATCGTCGTAGCCAGCTCCGCAGGCGCCGCCGGCAGCTCCTGAACCAGCACGCCGCGCCCGCCGCCGCGCGGCGCGGCGGCTAGCCGCACGCGCTAGCCGCACGCGCTAGCCGCACGCGCTAGCCGCACGCGCTAGCCGCACGCGCTAGCCGCACGCGCTAGCCGCACGCGCTAGCCGCGCGCGCCGCGCCCCAACTAACTAGCCGCCGTGTGCCCGAAGGGCGCACGGCGGCTAGTTGCGGTTCTACTACTCCGCCTGGCAGTTCACCTTGCAGAGCTTGTCCTCCAGCGTCAGATGAGCGCCCGGCTCCTCGGTGTCGACCTCCGTCGACCAGCCGACCTGCCAGTCACCGGCGGTCAACACCGCCGGCGCCTTGCCGCCGAGCTTCCCGAACCAGTCGGTGATCTCCGTGCGCGGGTTGATGTGCGCCACCTCAAGCACCTGCGGCAGCTTCGCCGCGATGTCCGCAGTAGCGGCCTCGATCGGCCCCATGGCGTGCAGCGACACCACCGGCGGCCGCGGGTGCGTCCCAGTCAGCACCCACACCGACACCTTGCCCGCAGTACAGATCGCGTACGAGCTCTCGGCGCCGCACTTGTAGCCGGCACCGGTCAGCCCGGTCACCACCTGGGCTCCAGTGATATCCGGCAGTACGGCGTCCGCCGAGGATTTCGTGCCGGCCGGTTCCCCGGAAGCAGCGCCACCAGGAGCCTCACTCGACTTGGGGGCGTCCGCCTTCTTGTCGGAGGAACCAGAGCAGGCCGAAGTACCTAGGAGCAGGGCAGTGCTCACCAGTACGACGGCGACCCGCTTCAGACCGGCACCTCGATCGCCGCGTCGAGGGCGATCGTGATCATCTCGGAGAAGGTGGTCTGCCGTTCCTCCGCAGACGTCTCCTCCTTGGTGATCAGGTGGTCCGACACCGTCATGATGCCGAGCGCCCGGCGGCCGAACTTGGCAGCCAGCGTGTAGAGCGCCGCGGCCTCCATCTCGATCCCCAGTACGCCGTACTCCGCCGTGCGCGACACCAGGTCGGGCCGGTCGTTGTAGAACAGGTCGCCGGAGAACACCTGGCCGACATGCACGTTCAGCCCGGCCGCCTCGGCGGCGTCCACCGCGGCGCGCAGCAGCTTGTAGTCGGCGGTCGGCGCGTAGTCGATGCCGTGGAAGCGCAGCCGGTTCATCTGCGAGTCGGTGCTGGCCGACATCGCCACGATCACGTCGCGGACCCGGACGGCCTCGGTCAGCGCGCCGCAGGTGCCGACCCGGATCAGGGTCTGGACGTCGTACTCGGCGAACAGCTCGTTGGCGTAGATCGAGGCCGACGCCTGACCCATGCCGGACCCCTGCACGGAGATCCGCTCACCCTTGTAGGTGCCGGTGAATCCGAACATGTTCCGGATCTCGGTGTAGCAGGTGACGTCGGACAGGTAGGTCTCGGCGATCCACTTTGCCCTCAGTGGATCCCCGGGAAAGAGCACGCGGGGCGCGATCTGTCCCTTCTCGGCGGCGATGTGAATACTCATGCCGGGATGCTCTCATGGGTGCCCGGCGAGATACGTTGAAGCCGTGGCCTATTCGATCGTTCCTGGTTCCCTGTCACTGTCCCGCTCCGTCCTGGACCGCGCCGCCGACCGACGGCGGGACGCCGAGTGGCTGGAGAAGGCCTGGGCCGCTGCGGACACCCAGGTGGCGCTCGTGACGGCCGACAAGCTGGCAGTGACCGCAGATCGTACTGCGCTCCGCCTGGTTCCGCCCGCCGCGGCGCCTGACGGCATCCGGATCTTCCTGGGCATCGACTGGGCAGAGGGGGCTGGACAGACGGCCGACGGGCGCGCAGTGTTCGCAGTACTGGTCCCTGGTGAGCCTGACGAGTCGTACGCCGGGCTGCGCGAGGTCGGCGGGATCCTGAACGACCGGGAGGCCGGGATAGCGGTCAACGTGGTCGGACTGGCCAACTGGCACGCAGTACACACCCACTGCGCCAACTGCGGAGAGCACACCGAGGTGGCCGACGCAGGTCACGTGCGGCACTGCCCGAACTGCGGGCTCAACCACTTCCCCCGCAGCGACCCGGCGATCATCGTGCTCGTCACCGACGACCAGGACCGGGCACTGCTGGGCCGCAACGAGGCCTGGCCGGAGGGGCGCTATTCGACGCTCGCCGGGTTCGTCGAGCCGGGCGAGTCGCTGGAGGCCGCAGTACGCCGGGAGGTCTTCGAGGAGACCGGCGTAGTGGTCGGCCAGGAGATCGAGTACGCCGGCAGCCAGCCCTGGCCGCTCCCGTCCAGCCTGATGCTCGGCTTCTACGCCAAGGCCATCGGCTACGCGATCAACGTCGACCAGGACGAGATCGCCGAGGCCAAGTGGTTCAGCCGGGAGGACCTGGCCGCCCTGGTCGAGGCCGGCACGATGGCCCTGCCCGGCAACATCTCGATCTCGCGCCGCCTGATCGAAGGCTGGTACGGCAAGGAGCTCACCGGCAGCTGGTAGCGCCGACCTCAACCACCAGTGCGCGCGGCTCCTCCCACTCCTCGCAGTAACCTCAGCCCCCACGACGCAAAGACGCGGCGCCCGCCCCGAGGGGCGCGGCGCCGCGTACGTAGTACTGAGTCCTAGGCGACGAGCTTGTCGGTGATCTGGGCGATCGACGGGTTCGTCATCGCGGTGCCGTCGGGGAAGACGATGGTCGGCACCGTCTGGTTGCCGTTGTTGACCTTCTCGACGATCTTCGCCGCGTCCGGGACCTGCTCGATGTCGACCTCGGTGAACTCGATCCCGGCCCGCTTCAGCTGCCCCTTCAGGCGGTGGCAGTAACCACACCAGGGTGTCGAGTACATCGTGAATGCCGCCATCGTGGCTCGCTCCGTCTCTGCGTGGGGACGGGCGCCGGAAAACTGTCCGGGCGCCCGCATAAGGTGGCTCTACCTTGTTACTGAACCCCATCGGTCGGAGTGCTGTTCCCGCATGTCTCAGTCCGTGAGCAACATCACGCAGGCCGTTCTGGGCCGGTCCGCAGACGAGCTGCTCGAGGCTCTCGACCCCGAGCAGCGAGCCGTCGCGACCGCTCTGCACGGCCCGGTCGTGGTGATGGCGGGAGCGGGCACCGGCAAGACCCGCGCGATCACCCACCGGATCGCGTACGGCGTCCGGACCGGCACCTATGACCCAGCTCGCGTGCTGGCGGTCACCTTCACCCAGCGCGCCGCGGGTGAGATGCGCGGCCGGCTCGCCCAGCTCGGGACGAACGGCGTCCAGGCGCGGACCTTCCACTCGGCCGCGCTCCGGCAGGCGCGGTACTTCTGGCCCAAGGTGTTCGGCGGTGAGCTGCCGCCGATCATCGACCGCAAGTTCCCGCTGCTGACCGAGGCCGCCAACCGCTGCCGGGTCCGGGTCGACACCCCGGCGCTGCGCGACCTGGCCGGCGAGGTCGAGTGGGCGAAGGTGAGCAACGTCCGCCCCGACGACTACGCGAAGCTGGCGCCGCAGTCGGCCAGGGCGCTCGCCGCCTTCGATCCGGCCACGATCGCCCGCGTCTTCGCGGCGTACGAGGACGTGAAGCTCGAGCGCGGCCGGATCGACCTGGAGGACGTGCTGCTCTGCGCCGTCGCCCTGCTCGCCGAGGACGAGCGGGTGGCAGCGGAGATCCGCCGGCAGTACCGGACCTTCGTGGTGGACGAGTACCAGGACGTCAGCCCGCTGCAGCAGAGCCTGCTCGACCTGTGGCTCGGCGGCCGCGAGGACGTCTGCGTGGTCGGCGACCCTGCCCAGACCATCTACTCCTGGGCCGGCGCCGACCCGGCCAACCTGGTCCACTTCGCCCAGCGCCACCCCACCGCCCAGGTGATCAAGCTGGTCCGCGACTACCGCTCGACCCCGCAGATCGTCGAGGTCGCCAACAAGGTGCTCGACGCGGCCGGCTCGTCCGGTCTGCCCGGCCGGGTCACGCTCCGGTCGCAACGCGAGCCCGGCCCGGCGCCGACGTACCGGGAGTACTCCGACGAGATCAACGAGGCCGACGCGGTCGCACGAGCCGTCTCCCGCCTCAACGACGCCGGTACCGCGCTGCGCGACATGGCGATCCTGTTCCGCACCAACGCCCAGTCGGCGAACTTCGAGCAGGCCCTCGCCGAGCGCAAGATCCCGGCGATGCTCAAGGGCGCCGAGCGGTTCTTCGAGCGCGCCGAGATCCGGCAGGCCGCAGTACTGCTGCGTGGCCAGGCCAAAGCCGGTGACACCGGGGGAGAGCTGCTCGACACCGTCCGCGCGGTTCTCGGCGGCGCGGGCTGGAAGGAGGAGCCGCCGTCCGGCACCGGAGCGGTCCGGGACCGTTGGGAGTCGCTGAGCGCACTGGTCACGATGGCCTCGGACTTCTCGGCCGCCCACCCGGAGGCCGGAATCGTGGAGCTGATGGCCGAGCTCGACCGGCGCGCCTCGATCCAGCACGCGCCGCTGGCCGAGGGCGTCACGCTGGCGACGCTGCACGCGGCCAAGGGCCTGGAGTGGGGCTGTGTGTTCATCGTCGGCGCCCACGAGGGCACGCTGCCGATCACCTTCGCCCAGACTCCGGAGCAGGTGGAGGAGGAGCGGCGGCTCTTCTATGTCGGCGTCACCCGCGCCAAGGACCAGCTCGCGGTCAGCTGGTCGACCTCCCGCTCACCCGGCGGCCGCGCCAGCCGTGGACCGACCCGCTTCCTCGACCCGATCGGCGTCCGTTCGCCCCGATCCACTGAGCGGGAGCCGGCCCCGCGCGCCCGGACGCCACGCACCGAGCGGTCGGACCTGCCGATCCCGAAGTGCCGGGTCTGCGGCCGCGGCCTGACCGACCCGGCGCCCCGCAAGCTCGGCCGCTGCGAGGACTGCCCGTCGACGATGGACCAGGCCCTGTACGACGCCCTGTTCGAGTGGCGCGCCGACAAGGCCGCCGAGGAGTCGATGCCGGCCTTCGTCATCTTCACCGACGCGACCCTGACCGCGATCGCGGAGGCCCGCCCGATGGACGAGCGCGAGCTGCTGCGGATCGCCGGCATCGGCCGGACCAAGCTGATGAAGTACGGCGAATCGGTGCTCAACATCTGCACCCGCTGACGCTTCAGCCCTCAACTACCGGTGGGTTGCGTTGCAGCAAGTGGAAAAGCCGTTGCAGCGTTGACGGTCCGGGGCCCACACTCGGTGGAAGGTTTTCTGCTGGTGGCAGACGACGGACGCGATCCTGGCAACTAGATGTCAGGGGCAACGAATCCGGAGGGTGTCACCGAAGCGCCGGAGCGTGCTGGATCCGGCCGGCCGGAGGCAAGTTTCCGCTCACCAGGCGGCAACTTCCGGCCAACTTCAGAAACCTGCGATAAATAGTTTGCGGCCGCCAGCGAGGTCAGCGTACTGTTCTTTCTGCGGTCGAAAGCCGGCCGAAAACTTCAAACCACAGCGATGAGCTTGCCGCTCACTTCGCCACAACGAGAGGAGGTGCCTGGGAAATGGTCAACATCACGATGAAGCCGAACGGCGTCAGCGCCGCGCAGCCGTGCGCCCCGATCCAGGGCGCCTTCTCGCGTCTGCACGTCGAGACCGTTGTGGTCCTCGCCAATGTCACGGCCCAGATCAAGGGCGGAGCTGTCGGCGATGTGAAGTACGGCGGTCAGGGTTCTCGAGCATGGAGTCCACCGGTCTGACATACAGTCAGCCGGCACCTCCAAGGCCGCGGAACCCTAACCAAAGGGTCCCGCGGCCCTTTTGTTTGTCCGCAGAGTTTGGCGGCCACCAACCGGTGGGCCGTCGAAGACAGCAAGAGAACAGCAAGACAGTCACTAGGAGGTGACCGGAATGAGCGTTAGCTTCCTCGATGCCTTCAACGAGGTTGCAACGTCGCAGGACCTGCCCTGTCGGTCCTACGCGCCAGAACTCTTCTTCGCCGAATCGCCGGCGGACGTCGAGTACGCAAAGTCTCTGTGCAGTACCTGCCCACTGGTGAACGAGTGCCTGGCCGGAGCGCTCGAGCGTTCCGAGCCGTGGGGAGTTTGGGGCGGCCAGCTGTTCGTCCAGGGCGTGGTGGTCGCTCGCAAGCGGCCCCGTGGGCGTCCACGCAAGTGCGACACCGTCACCGCAGCCTGACGACCTAACCCACCCGAATCGAGACTCGGATCCATGAAAACCCAGACTTCACCCAGGAGAGTTGAAATGTATTTACTTCAAGAAGATCTCGCTCGTGCTCATTGTCGTTCCATGCTGAACGACGCCGAGCAGAACCGGCGCTTCCGTCTGGCGGGCCAGCTCGCCAAGGCGCAGAAGCAGGCCGAACGGGCCACCCGGCGCGCGGAGAGGGCCAGTGCAAAGGCACGCCTCACCCTCGCCCGGCTGGTCTGATCCACCCCGGCTCTCAGCCACCGGCCGCCCCCGCGAGGGGCCGGCCGGCCTGAGCCGAAAACCTGGCTGACGCGGTAGGAGCCGATCTCCGACACACCGCCGAGGCCATGCAGAGCAACGACCGACAGCCCGGACCAGGGGGCCGTCGCTACCGGTCGAAGCGGAACACCCCGAGAGGCGGCATCTAGCGGATGCCGCCTCTCGGCACGTTCAGCCGAGGCCGAGTAACTCTTGTAGAAGCGCCTGTTGCAGACCGACCAGCGTGATGCCGCTGACGATCTCCTGCCGCTGGATCATCGCCGGTACGTCGCCCAGCGGGATCCACTCGATCCGGTCGGACTCGTTCTGCTCGGTCGGCTCCCCGATCCGGGTCGCAGTACGGGCCCGGAAGACGTGGTGGGCCGAATCCATGATCCCGGCCGCCGGTTCGGAGTACACGAGCTCTCGCAACTCACCCGGGCGCCAGCCGGTCTCCTCCTCGACCTCGCGAGCGGCCGCCTCCGCCGGTGACTCGCCCGGCTCGATCAACCCCATCGGCAGCTCCCAGGCCCAGCGGTCGGTCAGGAACCGGTGCCGCCACATCAGCAGCACCCGGCCCTCGCCGTCGGTGACGACCGCCGCCGCGACGTGCTTCAGCCGGACCGCGTGATAGTCGATCCGCTGCCCGTCCGGCTGCTCGACATCGAGCCGGCGCACGCTCAGCCACGCGTTGCCCCAGGCCTCGGTCTCCTCGTGAACAAGCCACTGCATGACCGAGAGCCTATCGAGAGCTCAGGGGTGCAGAATTGTCCTCATGACCAACCCGAGCTGCGCGTTGTGCGGCACGCAAGCACCGACCGAGGACCTGCCCCTGACCTGGGTGACCTCGCTGGAGAACGGCCGCAAGCTGCTGTACTGCGATCGCTGCGCCCGCGAGCACGTCCGCAGTATCGAGGGGAAGCTCGACAGCGCCTGGTGGTGAGACCTAGGCGTCGGCGTCGACGAAGCCGGGCAGGAACTCCTCCAGTACCGACCGGAACGGCGCCTCGGCCTCCAGCTGGGACAGCACCGCGATGCCGCCGATCCAGACCCGGTGGATCAGCAGGTACGACGGGGGCAGGTTGATCTTGAGCCCCATCGTGGCGTTCGGCGAGCGGAAGTCGCTGGTCCGGTTGGCCTGCGCCCGCATCCACTCCCGGCTGAACTGGAACGAGTCCGCGCGAGCCGGCTCGGCGAACGGCGCCAGGTAGTCCATCAGCTGGTCGGGGTCGATCTCCATCCGCGGCTTGATGAAGCCCTCCGCGCGCAACCCCTCGAGTACTGCGTTGCCGTCGCCCTGCAGCGAGATGTGCAGCAGCCGGCCCATCGCCGGCGGCAGGCCGTCGGGCAGCCGCGCGCAGAGGCCGAAGTCGACCACGCCGAGCCGGCCGTCGGGCATCACCCGGAAGTTGCCCGGGTGCGGATCGGAGTGCAGCAGCCCGGCCAGCAGTGGACCGCTGAACATGAACCGGACGTACTTGAGGCCGATCTCGTCGCGCTCCTGCTGGCTGCCCTCGGTGATCACCTTCGACAGCGGCTTGCCCTCGATCCACTCCGACACGATCACGGTGGGGGAGTGCTTGATGACCCGCGGCACGACGAACTCGGGGTGGTCCTTGAAGGCGTCGGCGTACTGCTGCTGGGCCTGCGCCTCGCGGTCGTAGTCGAGCTCCTCGCCGATCCGCTCCTGCAGCTCGGCGACCAGCGGCTTCATGTCGATGCCCGGGATCAGCGCCCCGAAGGTCCGGCCGAAGCGGCCGAGTTGCTTGAGGTCGGCCCGCAGCGCCTCGGCGGCGCCGGGGTACTGGAGCTTCACCGCGACCTCGCGGCCGTCCTTGAGGATGCCGCGGTGCACTTGGCCGATCGACGCCGCAGCGGCCGGCAGGTCGTTGAACTCCTGGAACCGGTCGCGCCAGCGCTTGCCCAGCTCGCGGGACAGGATCTTGTCGACGGTCTCGGCCGGCATCGGCGGAGCGGAGTCCTGCAGCTTGGTCAGCGTCGCCCGGTACGGCGCCGCGAGTTCCTCGGGCATCGCCGACTCCATCAGGCTCAGCATCTGCCCGAACTTCATCGCGCCGCCCTTGAGCTCACCCAGGACGGAGAACAGCTGGTCCGCGGTCCGGCGCTGGAACTCGGCCGCCACCGCTTCGGCCGGGGCGCCGCCGATCCGCTTGCCGAGCCCGACGGTCGCGCGACCGGCAGCACCGAGCGGAAGACTGGCCAGCTTCGCCGTACGGCTCAGCGCTTTGCGGGGGAGGTCGGACACATCCCCATTCTGTCCGGTCACCCAAGCGGAGACACGGTGGGGCCTCCGCGAGTCTGATCACAAGTGTTTCGGAATACGTTCGCTTGCCAACGACACAGGGGCGGTGGCGGGATCCGGAGATCGCACCACCGCCCCTACGACTTGGTGCGTCAGGCCTTGCCGAGGATCCGGTTCAGGTTCGTACCGCACTCGGGGCACTTGGCCTTGGCCATGCGCGTGCCCTTGTCGTTGACCTTGACCTCGCCGTCGGCGGTGCGCTTGGCCTTGCACTTGACGCAGTAGAACTCGCCGCTCCAGGTCTCTGCCATGAGGGCCCTCTCCTTGCTTGATACCAGCCGGGGCATGTGCCCGGCCGTCGTGGATGCTTTCGGCAGACCGTCCTGCCGTAGGCCGTTCGGCCCAATCGGGATTCACCCTACGGCAGGAAAACCAGCGCTCAAGCCCAGCTGCCGCTCCGCGTGCCGCCTGGAAATCGGTTTCCATGGTGATGCCTGACGAGGAACAGACTCCCGGTTGTCCGCCTTCGGAACCACTCGGCTTCCCCTCCGAGAGGCCCCGGAGACGGTCCGGGAGTCTGCTGGATCCGACGCTAGGAGACCGCTGGTGCGTTGACAAGTCCAGGTTGTCCACGCCTGTGGATAAACCTGTGGGCAAGCTGTGGGACGCGCCGCGCGGCGCTGTGGACGAGCGGGGGAACAGGATGTGAACAAACTCTGTCCACGGATTCCCCAACAGGCGTCTGACCTGCGGAAACGTCGATCCACAACCTGTGCACAGAAGAAAGTCGGGGGAATCAGGCGGTACCGTCTGAGTCATGGCCGACTCTCCACCGCGCCCGATCCCGCCGTACGTGGACATCCGCCGCAGCAAGCGGCGCAAGCGGACCGTCAGCGCCTACCGGGACGGCGAGCGGGTGATCGTCTTGATGCCCGACCGGCTGTCCGCCACCGAGGAGGCGCGCTGGGTCGAAACCATGCTCCAACGGCTCGAGAAGCAGCGCAGCAGGTCTCGCGTGTCGGACGAAAAATTGTTGGCCAGAGCACACGATCTCGCGTGTCGCCACCTCCCCGAAGTGCCCGAACCTGCGTCGGTCCGGTGGGTTTCGAACCAGAATCGACGGTGGGGATCCTGTACTCCGGCCGACCGGTCGATCCGGTTGTCGACCCGTTTGCAGTCGATGCCGGCCTGGGTGGTGGACTACGTACTGGTCCACGAACTGGCTCATCTGGTCGAGCCGTCGCACAACGCGGCGTTCTGGGAGCTGGTCCACCGCTACCCCAAGGCCGAGCGCGCCGAGGGGTACTTGGAGGGCATCTCCGCTGCCTCGACGCTGGAGCCCGAGGAGTTCTGAGCCTCGGGGACATCCCCAGGGTGCGGCCGGGGTGCGGCGGGTCGCCGGCGGGGCGTAGTACGGGGGGACGACACGCTCCGTGCTGGTTACCGGTGAGTTCCGTCAGGTGGAACGTTGGCTTTCGCACCTAGTTCTGTGGTGTCCCCCAAGGGTGGGGTGGGGCTGGCCCCAGGGTGCACTCGGTGGCTTCCTGCATGGTGGCGGATCCCTTCCTTGACGAAGGCTGAGACCCGTAGCCAGCAGTCGGCGTCGGGCCGGGCTGGGAGGGTGCGTCCAGAGGCGGGCGCAGAGGGGTAGGAACCACCATGTCCACTGCCAGGGGACAACTCACGGTGCGGGCCGCACGCTGGAGTGCCACCCATCCATGGCGGGCGATCGCCATGTGGGTGGTCGTAGTCGTGGCGTGTTTCGCGCTCGGCAACATGACCGGGACCAAGGAGTCGAGCAACGAGGGCGACATCGGCGAGGTGACCCGGGCCGACAACATCGTCAAGTCCGGCAACTTCCCCGATCACGACGTGGAGAGCGTGCTGATCACGCCGAAGTCGGGGACCCTCGACCAGGCCGAAGCGAACAAGGTCGCCGGTGTGGTGACTGAGCGGATGCGCGCCCTCGGTGGGGTCGCGGAGGTCGCCCAGCCCATCCTGTCGCCGAAGAAGGACGCGCTGATCGTCCGCGTCACGCTGAAGGACGGCGACGGCGACGACCGGGTCCAGCCGCTGCTCGACACCACCGCGAAGGTCCAGCAGGACTACCCGGGGTTGCGGGTCGAGGAGGTCGGCGGCGAGTCGATCGACAAGGCGCTGAGCGAGACGCTCGGCGAGGACTTCAAGCGGGCCGAGATCTTCAGCCTGCCGGTGACGCTGATCATCCTGCTGCTCGCGTTCGGCGCGCTGATCGCGGCCGCCGTGCCGCTGGTGCTCGCGCTGTCAGCGGTGGCCGCGGCAATCGGCCTCTCGGCGGCAGCGTCGCAGTTGGTGCCCGCGGTCGACGCGGTCAACAGCGTGATCCTGCTGATCGGGATGGCGGTCGGCGTCGACTACTCACTCTTCTACCTCCGCCGCGAACGCGAGGAACGCGCCAAGGGCCGCGGTCACGTCGACGCGGTCGAGATCGCCGCGGCGACCTCCGGACACGCGGTGGTGGTCTCCGGTACTGCGGTGATCATCTCGATGGCCGGCCTGTTCCTGGCCCGCGACGCGGTGTTCTCCTCCTTCGCGGTCGGCTCGATCCTCGTGGTCGCCGTCGCGGTGGTCGGCTCGCTGACCGTGCTGCCCGCGATCCTGGCCAAGCTCGGCCGCTGGGTGGACCGCCCGCGGATCCCGCTGGTCTGGCGCCTGACGGCCAACAAGACGAACCCGCGTCTCTGGCCGACGCTGCTCAAGCCGGCTCTCAAGCACCCGATCGCCACGCTGCTCGTCTCGGTCACGTTGCTGCTCGCGATCGCGTCGCCCGCACTGGGGATGACGCTGAAGTTCCCGGGCACGGAGGACCTGCCGCGCGACACCGCGGTGATGAAGGCGTACGACCGGCTGACCGCGGCCTTCCCGAGCACCGGCACTGCGCACGAGGTCGCAGTACGGGCGCCGGCTGGGCAGCAGGCCGCAGTACAGGCTGCGTTTGCTGAGCTGTCGAAGCGGATCCAGTCGGACAAGCTGTTCGCCCAGGACGGGTTGGAGGAGCCGAAGATCTCGCAGGACGGCCGAGTGGCGGTGTTCGAGGTCGCCACGCCGTACGAGGGTGGCAGTCAGCAGGCGCGTGACTCGCTGACCAAGCTGCGCAAGGAGCTGATGCCGCAGACCTTCGGCAAGGTGCAGGGCGCGGAGTACGCGGTCGGCGGGTTCGTCGCGGCCGATGTCGACTACGCCGCCCACACCCGCTCGAAGCTGCCGCTGGTGATCGGCTTCGTGCTGCTGCTGACGATGATCGTGATGATGGTGACGTTCCGCTCGGTCGTCGTCGCGGTCACCGCGATCGGCCTCAACCTGCTCAGCGCGGGTGCGGCGTACGGGGTGGTCACGGCGGTCTTCCAGAACACCTGGGCCGAAGGCCTCCTCGACTTCCGCTCCAACGGAGCCGTCGTCTCCTGGCTCCCGCTGTTCCTCTTCGTCGTCCTGTTCGGTTTGTCGATGGACTACCACGTCTTCGTGGTCAGCCGAATCCGCGAAGCGGTACTCCGAGGCGTCCCGACCAAGCAGGCAGTTGCCGAAGGCATCACCGGCTCAGCCGGCGTGGTCACCAGCGCCGCAGCCGTCATGATCGGCGTCTTCGCGGTCTTCGCCACCTTGTCGACGCTCGACATGAAGCAGCTGGGCGTCGGTCTCGCGGTCGCCATCCTGATCGACGCCACCATCATCCGCGCGGTCGTCCTGCCTTCCATCATGACGCTGCTCGGCGACGCCAACTGGTGGGCCCCGAAGTGGCTCCGCCCGAAGCCGGCCAAGCACGCTGCCCCGGCAGCCGCGCCGGAGGAAGAGCGGGAACTGACCCCCGTCGGCTGATCTCTCCAACAACAAGCGCCCCGCCCGGTAGACCACCGAGCGGGGCGCTTGCATAGAGCAACAGACAAGAGCAACGGACAAGAGCAACAGACAGTGCCTCCGTCGGCGCCGGGCCGCTGTGGCTGCCGGAGGTGACGGGGATGGTGCCTGGCTGAGGCGACGGGCAGAGCGCGAGCGGCGTGGGGTTCTGCAGGTGGTGCCAGCCAACCGCCTACAGGTGGGGCAGACGGTTGACTCGACTACTGATCCTCAGATCACCGGCTCCAGCCGCACGGTCAGGCCCTTGGCTACTGGGGTGTTGCTGCCTTTGGCCAGGTCGTCAGCCGACATCAGGACGTTGGTTTCCGGGTAGTACGCCGCGACGCAGCCGCGGGCGGTCGGGTAGGAGACCAAGCGGAAGCCGTCGGCGCGGCGTTCTACGCCGGCGAATTCGCTGATGATGTTGACGCGTTGGCCGTCCTTCAACCCCAGGGCCGCAAGGTCATCCGGGTTGACGAAGACGACCTCGCGGGTGCCGTGGACGCCTCGGTAGCGGTCTTCCAGGCCGTAGATCGTGGTGTTGAACTGGTCGTGGCTGCGCATCGTCTGCAACAGCAGTCGGCCGGGTTCGGTCGGGAGCCAAGACAGATCGTTGGTGCTGAACTGCGCCCGGGCGTCCGAGGTTTTGAACTCGCGCTTGTCGCGGGCCGCGTGGGCGAGCAGGAAGCCGCCGGTTGCCTGCAGGCGCTGCTCGAAGTTCTCGTAGCCGTCGCAGACTCGGCCGATCCGCTGCCGGATCAGGCTGTAGTCGTCGGCGAAGTCCGACCACGGGATCTGACCGACTGACGGGACCACCAGTGAGGCGATGCCGCAGACGATCGCGACCTCCGACTTCAACTCCGGTGCGGGTGGCGTCAAATTGCCGGTCGACAGGTGCACGGCACCCTGCGAGTCCTCCACCGTCACCGACTGCGGGCCGTGTGGCGTGTGGTCGTGGTCGGTGCGGCCGAGGGTCGGCAGGATCAGTGCCTCTCGTCCGACCACGACGTGCGACTTGTTCAGTTTCGTCGACACGTGCACGGTCAGGTCGCAGCGCCGCAACCCCTCGTGTACTACGTCGGTGTCCGGCGTAGCCATCGCGAAGTTCCCACCCATCGCGAAGAACACCCGTACTGCGCCCTCCCGCAACCGGTGCACCGTCTCGGCCGCATCGACCCCGTGCTCGCGTGGCGAGGTGAACGAGAACTCGTGATCCAGCCGATCCAGGAATGCCTCGGGCATCTTCTCCCAGATCCCCATGCTGCGGTCGCCCTGCACGTTCGAGTGCCCGCGCACCGGGCACGGTCCGGCCCCCAGCTTGCCGATATTTCCCTGCAGCAGCAGGACGTTCACGATCTCGGTGATGGTGGCAACGGCCTCGCGATGCTGGGTCAGCCCCATCGCCCAGCAGATCACCGTCGCCTTGGACTTGAGGAAGCGCGCCGTGAACTCCTCGATCTCCGCCCGCGTCAGCCCCGTCGCCAGCTCGACCGCGGCCCAGTCCAGCTCCGCGTTGTGCTTGGCGTAAGCCTCGTAGCCACTCGTGTGGTCGGTGATGAACGCCTGGTCCAGCACCGTCCCCGGCGACGCCGCCTCGGCCTGCAGCAACAAGTGGCCGACGGCAAGGAACAGCGCCTGGTCGCCACCGATCCGGATCTGCAGGTGCTGATCGGCCAGCTCCGTGCCCTTGCCGACCCAGCCCGATGGCCGCTGCGGGTTCTTGAAGTTCATCAGCCCGGGCTCGGGCAGCGGGTTCACCGAGACGATGTCGCCGCCGTTCTTCTTCGCGATCTCCAGATGGCTGAGCATCCGCGGCGCGTTGGTGCCCGGGTTCTGCCCGACCACGACGATCAGCTCGGCCTCTTCGAGCATGTCCAGCGTGACCGCGCCCTTACCGCTGCCGATCACCCGCGTCAGCGCGGTACCGGAGGACTCGTGGCACATGTTGGAGCAGTCGGGCAGGTTGTTCGTGCCGTAGGCGCGGACGAAGGTCTGGTACAGGAAGGCGGCCTCGTTGCTGGTCCGCCCGGAGGTGTAGAACACCGCCTCATCGGGGTCGCCGAGCGCCTTCAGGTGTCGGGCAACCACCTGGAAGGCCTCTTCCCAGCCGACCGGCTCGTAGTGCGTCGCGCCCGCGCGCAGCAGCATCGGCTCGGTGATCCGCCCGAGCTTCCCGAGCTCGAACTCGGAGATCTTCTGCAGGTCGTCGACCGAGTGCTCGGCGAAGAAGGCCCGCGGCACCCGCTTCCGGGTCGCCTCCCAGGCGACCGCCTTGGCGCCGTTCTCGCAGAACTCCGCCGCGTGCTTGCGCTTGCTGTCCGGGTCCGGCCAGGCGCAGGACGGGCAGTCGAAACCGCGATCCTGGTTCATCTTCAAGAAAACCTTGCCGGTCCGCGCCGGTCCCATCTCCCGCAAACCGAACTTGAACGACGAGAGCACGGCAGGGACGCCGGCGGCCTTCTTCTTCGGCTGTTCGATGTCGACCATGGTTCAACTGTAAATCGTCCAGTCGTCACGGGCATGTCCGAGCGCCTGGGTGGCGCCCGGACCCACGTACTGCGCCCGCGGTGTGTGACCTCACCCCATAGTGCGCGGCGAGGCTGATTTCTAGAGTCCTGAGCCATGGAGACCCGTCGAGCCCTCGTCACCGGCGCCGCGTCCGGCATCGGCGCGGCCTGCGCCCACCGCCTCGCGGCCGACGGCGTCCAGGTGGTCGCGGTCGACCAGGACGCCGCCGGCCTGACCGACCTCAAGGCGCTCGGCATCGAGACGCTGGCCGCCGACCTGACCGACCTGGACGGCCTGAAGGACCTGCCCACCGACATCGACATCCTGGTCAACAACGCCGGCATCCAGCACGTCGCCCCGGTCGAGGAGTTCCCGCCCGAACGCTTCGGCTACCTCCTGCGACTGATGCTCGAATCACCGTTCAACCTGATCCGCCAGACGCTGCCGCACATGTACCGCCGCGGCTGGGGCCGGGTGGTCAACATCTCCTCGGTGCACGGCCTCCGGGCCAGCCCGTACAAGGCGGCGTACGTCGCCGCCAAGCACGGCCTCGAAGGTCTCAGCAAAGTGGTCGCGCTCGAGGGCGCGCCGCACGGCGTCACCAGCAACTGCGTCAACCCGGCCTACGTCCGGACCCCGCTGGTCACCGCCCAGCTCGCGGACCAAGCCCTGATCCACGACCTGACCGAAGCCGAGGTGCTCGACCAGGTGCTGCTCGAACCGGTCGCCGTGAAGCGGCTGATCGAGCCGGCCGAGGTCGCCGAGCTGGTCGCCCTGCTCTGTGGCCCGGCCTCGGCCTCGCTCACCGGCAGCTCGCTCGTCCTCGACGGCGGCTGGACCGCCCACTGACGGCGGCGGCTGGACCGCCCACTGAACCGCGGCTCGACCGCCCACTACCAAGGAGCCCGCCATGGCAACATCCACCGGACCAACGAGGACGAGGACCCCGATCGCGCGGGTCGTCGGCGCCAGCCTGATCGGCACCACGGTCGAGTGGTACGACTTCTTCCTGTACGGCGTCGCCGCGTCCGTCGTGTTCGGCGACCTGTTCTTCCCCAAGGGCGAGCAGCTCACCGGCACCCTGCTCAGCTTCGCCACCTTCGCCGTCGGCTTCTTCGCCCGGCCGATCGGCGGCATCGTCTTCGGCCACTTCGGTGACCGGCTGGGCCGCAAGAACCTGCTGGTGCTGTCGCTGCTGATGATGGGTACGGCGACCTTCGCGATCGGCCTGCTGCCGACCTACGCGCAGGTCGGCGCGCTGGCACCGATCCTGCTGACCGTACTGCGCCTGGTCCAGGGCTTCGCGCTCGGCGGCGAGTGGGGTGGCGCCGTCCTGATCGTGTCGGAACACGGTGATCCCCAGCGCCGAGGCTTCTGGTCGTCGTGGCCGCAGGCCGGTGCGCCGGCCGGTCAGCTGATCGCGAACGGCGTACTGGCCGGTCTCGCCGCCTTCCAGAGCGACGCGGCGTTCGACAAGTGGGGCTGGCGGATCCCGTTCCTGCTCTCCGCGGTGCTGGTCCTGGTCGGGCTGTGGGTCCGGTTGCGGATCGAGGAGTCGCCACTGTTCCGCGACGCCCAGGCCAAGCAGGCCGAGCGGGCCAGGCAGTCCGAGGGGTCGGCCGACAAGTTGCCGTTCGTCGAGGTGATCACGAAGTACCCGCGGGAGGTGCTGACCGCGATGGGCGCCCGGATGGCGGAGAACGTCAGCTACTACATCTTCACCATCGTGATCGCGACGTACGCCAAGGAGCAGCTCAAGCTGGACAAGTCGTTCGCGCTGAACGCCGTGCTGATCGCCGCCGCCGTGCACTTCTGCGCGATCCCGCTCTGGGGCGCGCTGTCGGACCGGATCGGCCGCAAGCCGGTCTACCTGTTCGGCGCGGTCGGGGTCGGCGTCTGGGGCTTCGTCTTCATCGCCCTGGTGGACACCAAGAACTTCGGGCTCGCGCTCCTCGCCGTCACCGTCGGCCTGGTCCTGCACGGCGCGATGTACGGGCCGCAGGCATCCTTCTTCACCGAACTGTTCGGCACCAGGGTCCGGTACTCCGGGGTCTCGGTCGGCTACCAGCTGGCCTCCATCTTCGCCGGCGGCCTGGCCCCCTTCATCGCCGTCGCGCTGCTGAAGGCCTACGACTCCGGCTTCGCGATCTCGGTCTACGTGGGGATCTGCTCGGTGATCTCGATCATCGCGGTGCTCAGCTACGGCGAGACCCGGCAGCGCGACCTCTCCACGCTCTGACCGGGCGGTGACATGATCCGCTGATGGAGGAGCTACTGCGACTGCTGGCCGAGGACGCACCAGGCAGCGAGCTCGCGCGGGCGGCCGGGTCGAACCAGGCCGCCCGCGACCTCGCGCTCCGGATCCGCGCCGGGATGGACGCGAGCAAGAAGCGCGAGACCGAGCTGTCCGCTCTGGTCGACGTCGCCCGCGAACTCGCGTCGGCGCGTGATCCCGGCCGGGTCCTGGACACCATCGTGCACCGCGCCCGCACCTTGATCGGTACCGACGTCGCCTACCTCACCCTGTACGACGCCGCCCGCGGCGACACCTTCATGCGGGCCACCGACGGGTCGATCTCGGCCGCCTTCCAGCAGTTGCGCGTGCCGCTCGGTGCCGGGCTGGGCGGTCTGGTCGCGGAGACCTACAAGCCGTACTGGACGGCGGACTATCCCGGCGACCACCGGTTCAGGCACACCGGGCCGATCGACCACGCGGTCGGCGAGGAAGGGCTGGTCGCGATCTGCGGTACCCCACTGATCGTGGACGGCGCGTTCGTCGGCGTGCTGTTCGCCTCCAACCGCACCCGCCGGCCGTTCAGCCGCGAAGAGGTCTCGCTGCTCGGCTCGCTCGCCACCCTCGCGGCCGTGACGCTGGTCCAGGTCCGCGCCGCCGCCGAGACAGCCGCTGCCCTGGATCAGGTTTCGGCCGCCCACGCCGGCGTCGAGCACGCCGCCGCGGCCCATGACCGGTTCGCCGAGATCGTCCTGTCCGGTGGCGACGTCGACGCCATCGCGGCAGCACTGGCCGAGCTGCTCGACGTCTGCGTCGTCCTGGTAGATGCCCTGGGCAACCGTCTTGCCACGGCCGGCGCCGAGGGTGGAGCAGACCTGCCGGACCACGCGGCGAGCGGCGATGACCTGTCCGACACCGGACGCCTGACCCGTAGCGGCGACTGCTGGGTGGTAGCGGCAGTGGCCAAGGGTGAGCGGCTCGGCGCGCTGGTGATCGGCGGCGCGAAGGAGCTCACCGCGGCCGATCAGCGAATCGTCGAGCGGGCAGCAGTGGTGACAGCCCTGGTGCTGCTGTTCCGCCGCCGGGCCGCTGAGCAGGCAGAACGCGCGCAGGCAGACCTCCTTGGTGACGCGCTCACTGGCTCACAGGCTCTGACGGACAGGTTCCGGCTGCTGGGCAAGAAGGAACTGCCGCAGCAGGTCGTGGTTGCCGTCTGCCGCGGCGACCACACCGGAGTACTGGCGAGGCTGGCGGCGCCTCTGGAGGAGCGGCTGGCACTGTCGGGCGGCTATGGCGGCCACTTGGTGCTGCTGCTGGATCTGCGTGACGCAGAGGCCGGTGCTCGACAGTTGGCCGACGTAGCACGGCGTACCGGCGTGACGATCGCAGTGACCGGCCCTGCTGCTTGGGGAGAGGCGCTGGTCGCCGCACACCAGCAGGCAAGCCGACTGGTCACCACGATGCTCCGGCTGGGCCGAAACGCCCAGGCGGCGACGCCCAACGACCTCGGGGTCGCAGGGCTGGTGGGCGCCACCGAGGTGGACATCCATGCCCACATCAACCACCTGCTGGGCGCAGTACTCCGCTACGACCAGGAGCGTGGCACCGATCTCGCAGGCACCCTCACGGCGTACTTCGATGCAGGTCAGAGCCCGACCCGGGCGGCGACGGCCCTGCACATCCATCCCAACACCGTCCAGCAGCGCCTCGACCGCATCACCGCGCTGATCGGCGAAGGCTGGCAGCAACCCGACCGGGCCCTCGACGTCCAGGTCGCGCTCCGTCTGCTGCGCGCCACGACTGACTGAACACGTCGGTCGTTCAGCCGACAGCTGTCGGCCGTTCGGGCCGTAACCTCGGGCCGTTCACCCGCTGTGACACGGGCCTCGCAGAGACGATTGTTTGACGCGGCAGCAAAGCGTCAGCTGGGGGAAATGAGCGCCGGGCTCCGCGCGCCGGGTTCAGGGGTCGACCCGCGGTACGCCGGCCGCTCAGTCGTGCGCTGCCGCGCCTGCAAGACCCGATCTCCGTCGCCTGCCGGAGCATCTGCAAAGGAAGCACCATGAACGACCGCCTTCGGGCCACCATCCTGGCCGCCCGAACCGTCCACCATGCCTCGAACCAGCCATCGACCCGCCGAGTCCACCGCCGCGCCAACGCGCCGGCTCCGCGGAAGAAGAACGAGTCCGGCTTCACCCTGATCGAACTGCTGATCGTGATCGTCATCCTCGGCGTGCTGTCCGGGATCGTCGTGTTCGCCGTCAGCGGGATCCAGGACCGTGGCAACGCTGCCGCCTGCAAGACCGACAAGAAGACCACGCTGGTCGCCGTCGAGGCGTACTACGCCAAGAACGGCGCCTACCCGCCCGCCGGGGACGCCGGCTGGCTCGAGCTCACCGTCGGCGTCAACCAGTTGCTCCGCGAACGGCCGTCCGGCACCGGCTACACCATCACGCTCGGCGTCGGTGGCCTGGTCACCGCGACGGGCGCCTGCACCTGATCGATTCCCGCCCCTCACCGCGCTCCTCACAGCGCGGCCGTGAGCGGACCGGCTCGGAGGAGGGCCGGTCCGCCCGCTGGGGGGAGTACCGCAGTACCGCCTGAGCGCTGTCCGAGCAGCGCCGACCGAGTTCACCCAAGCAGGCGACCCGGCCCGTCGTTCCGAGTCGCCTTCGGTGTACCGGCTGTCCTCGCAGCCGGTACGCCAACTCGGCGGGCGGTCCCGATCGATCCGGAAGGGGTTCGATGAAAGTTCCCGCGCCTGGCGGCAGGGTGGACCTGCTGCTCGAAGAACTCTGGAACGCCGGCGGCACCGACCTACTGCTGACAGTGGGGATGGCGCCGCAGTTGCGCGTCCACGGCGTACTGCGGCCGGTCGCCGACCGCACCACGCTGACCCGTACCGACACCGACACGCTGCTCGCCGAGATGCTCAATCCGCATCGCGCGAACGTGCACCAGACCACCTACGAGCAGGACTTCTCCTTCTCCTGGCGGCAGAACGCGCGGATCCGGGCCAATGCCTTCACCCAGCGCGGCGACACCGCGATCGCGCTGCGGATCATCCCGCGCAGCATCCCGACGGTGAACGAACTCGGCCTGCCGGAGATCGTCGGCAAGTTCGCGCAGCTGCACCAGGGCCTGGTCCTGGTCACCGGGCCGACCGGTTCGGGCAAGTCGACCACGCTCGCCTCGATCATCCACCAGATCAACACCGACCGGGCCTGCCACATCATCACCATCGAGGACCCGATCGAGTACGTGCACGAACACCGCCGCTCGGCGGTCAACCAGCGCGAGGTGGGCAGCGACACGGCATCGTTCCCAGATGCCCTCCGCGCGGCGCTGCGGGAGGATCCCGACGTGCTGCTGGTCGGTGAGATGCGTGACCTGGAATCGATTCGCTTCGCGCTCACCATCGCCGAGACCGGCCACCTGGTCTTCGCCACCCTGCACACCAACGACACCGCGCAGTCGCTGGCCCGGATCATCGACGTCTTCCCGGCCGAGCAGCAGTCCCAGGTCCGGGTCCAGCTGAGCGCCGCGATCAGCGGGGTCGTGTACCAACGGCTGGTACCGCGGACCAGCGGCGGCCTGGTCGCCGCCTTCGAGGTGATGGTGGCCAACGCCGGGATCCGCAACCTGATCAAGGAAGGCAAGACGCACCAGCTGCGCAACGCCCTGGTCACCGGGCGCCGCGAGGGCATGATCACCCTCGAGCAGTCGCTGTCGGCGCTGCTCCAGGCCGGCGAGATCAGTTACGCCGATGCCGTCTCGCGCTGCGCGCATCCCAAGGAACTCGAAGTCCGGCCGAGGACAGGAGCGAGTAGCAGACCATGAGACATCGCGGACGGGGAACCGCGCCACTGGCGCAGCAGGCCGCAGACCCAGACATCCCAGCCCAGAGTGCTCTGGCCGGGATCGGAGAACGCGTCAAAGCGTTCCAGGACAAGCACTTCACGCCGGACGAGGTCGCCGTCGAGAACCAGGACGCTCCGGTCGTCCAGGTGGTCCAGCTGATCATCACCCAAGGACTGCGCGACCGCGCCTCGGACATTCACATCGAACCGCACGGCGAGCAGGTCCGGGTCCGGTTCCGCGTCGACGGCGCGCTGCGGGACAAGATCGAGCTGCCGGCGGCGATGGGGCCGGCCGTGGTGAGCCGGATCAAGGTGCTCGCCGGTCTCAACATCGTCGAGCGGCGCCGCTCCCAGGATGGTCAGATCCGGATGCAGGTCGAGGACCGCGACGTCGACATCCGGGTCTCGAGTACCGCGGTGGTCGGTGGCGAGAAAGTCGTTCTGCGATTGCTCGACAAGAGCCGGCCGCTGTTCCGGCTGGAGCAGCTCGGGATGCCGCCCGACCTGGCCGAGCGCTACGCGGCGCTGCTGCGTACGCCGTACGGGATGGTCATCTGCGCCGGGCCGACGGGCAGCGGCAAGACGACCACGCTGTACGGGTCGCTGAGCGAGATCGACAGTCCCGAGCGCAACATCATGACGATCGAGGACCCGGTCGAGTACTCCTATGCCTCGATCAACCAGATCCAGATCAACGAGGCGGCCGGGATCACCTTCGCCAGCGGGCTGAAGGCGATTCTGCGGCAGGACCCGGACGTGATCCTGGTCGGCGAGATGCGGGACGCCGAGACCGCCCGGATCGCGGTCCAGTCCGCGCTGACCGGGCACTTCGTGCTGTCGTCGGTGCACGCGACCGACACCGCGACGGCGCTGCACCGGCTGCTGGACATGGGGATCGAGACGTTCCTGGTCGCGTCCTCGGTGAGTGCGGTGATCTCGCAACGACTGATCCGGCGCAACTGCCTGAACTGCCGCGAGTACTACGTGCCGCCCGCGACCGAGGTCGCCTTCCTGCGTAGTACCGGGGTTTCGCTGCCGCTGGCCGGGCTGGTCCGGGGCGCCGGGTGCGAGCAGTGCGCCGGCACCGGGTACCTCGAACGGACCGGGGTGTACGAGCTGATGCCGGTCACCGACGCGATCCGCGAGCTGGTGGTGGAGCACGCGCCGCTCGCCGAGATCCGCAAAACCGCCTGCTATGAAGGGATGCGGACCCTGCAGGAGGAGGGTGCGCGGCTGGTCCAGGCCGGCATCACCACGGTCGCCGAGGTCGTCCGCTCGATCTACACGGTCGGCGCCCGATGACGCGGTACGGGTACGTCGCGCTGGAGCCCGGCGGCAAGACCAAACGCGGTACGACGCGTGCCGACACCCGCGAGGACGCCGAGTCGACGCTGGCCGCGCGCGAGCTGCGCAACATCCGGGTGACCGAGAAGCCCGGGCTGCTGAAGATGGAGCTCACCGCCAAGCGGGTCAAGCGCGAGGAGGTGATGCACCTGACCAGGCAGCTCGGCGCGTTCGTCCAGGCCGGGATGCCGTTGACCGAGTCCGTCCACAGTCTCGGCCGGGAGTCGGACAACATGACGGTCCGGCGGATGATGTACGAGGTCGAGGACGGCTTGCGCGACGGCGAGAAGCTGTCGGACTGCTTCGACCGGCACCCGCGGATCTTCCCGGAGTACTACCGCGGGATCCTGCGCTCGGCCGAGCTGAGCGGCCGGCTCGACACGGTGCTGGCCCAGCTCGCGCGCTACCTCGAACGCGATCTGGAGGCGCGCCGGAGGATCAAACAAGCCTTGATCTATCCCAGCGTGGTCGCCGGGATGTCGCTGGTGACGATGGTGGTGCTGGCCGGGTTCGTGCTGCCGCGGTTCAAGGAGTTCTTCAACAGCCTGGGCGCCGAACTGCCGCTGCCGACCCGGATCCTGCTGGGGGTCACCGATTTCCTCACCCAGTGGTGGTGGGCGCTGATGATCTTCACCGGACTGCTGATTTTGTTGCTCGTCTATCTGCTGAGTACGAAGCCAGGACGCTATCTGCGGGATCGGTTGTTCCTCGCCTTGCCGGTGATCGGCGGGACGGTTCGCTATGCGTTGGTGGAGCGGTTCTGCCGCATCCTCGCCTCGATGGTCGCCGCGGGAGTGCAGCTGCCGCAGGCTCTGCGGATCGCCACCGGGTCGCTGCCCAACCGGGTGTTCCGGCGCGCGCTGGCCGGTGTGATGACGGCGATGCTGGCCGGCGAGGGGCTGGCTCGGCCACTTGCTGCGACTGGATTGTTCCCGGGCACGGCCGCGCAGATGCTGCAGGTGGGGGAGGACACGGGCACGCTGGATCGGCAGCTGGAGGTCACGGCGCAGTACTACGAGGGCGAGCTCGACTACAAGCTGAAGAAGCTGATCGGGTTGTTCGAGCCCGCGGTGATCATCGTGATGGGCGCCGTGGTCGGGTTCGTCGCGATCGCCCTGGTGTCGGCGATGTACGGCGTCTTCCGTCAGGTCCAGAGCTGATGCGCGAACGCGGCGAGAGCCTGCTCGAACTGGTGGTCGCCATCTCGCTGATGGGGGTGGCGATCGTCGCGGTGATATCCGGGCTGACCACCACGGTTCTGCTGTCGGATGTCCAGCGCAAGGAGGCAACGGCGAGCACCACGGTCCGCAACTACGCCTCGGCGCTCCAGCAGTTTGTTGCTAGCGGCCACTATGTCGCCTGTGCCGGCAGCGGGACGTACGTCGTACCGGGGTTCACACCGCCGGCCGGGTTCACAGCCCGAGTGGTGGCGGGGTCGATGAAGTACTGGACCGGGGCGCTGTGGTTGCCGCTGTGCCTGCCGGACCGGGGGCTGCAGAAGCTGCGGGTCTCGGTGGAGAGCACGGACGGACGCGCCTCGGAGTACCTGGACATCGTGCTCCGCAAGCCCTGTGGGATCGAGGATCCGCCGTGCTCCTGAAACGTGACGAACGGGGCTTCACGTTGATCGAGGTGCTGATCACGATCGCCCTGATGGGCGTGGTGTCGCTGGCGCTGTCCGACTTGGTGATCAACGCGCTCAAGCAGATGAGCGCCACCTCGGACCGGCTCGACCTGTCCCAGGACGAGCAGCTCGGCGCGGTCTACTTCGCCCGCGACATCGCGGCCTTCGGGCTGCGGGACTACGGCGCGGCGGTCGGCGGGGGTTCCTTGCCGTTCAAGCCGTCGCTCCAGCTGGACGCTGCCGACGACGCCGGCGGCACGAGCTGTGGGCCGTTGCCGGTCTCGGCCTTGCGTCTGCTCTCGGACGACTGGGACATCAGCGTCACCCCGCCAGTACGCCGTACCGCTGTGGTCGCGTACTACCTCAAGCCCGTCGACGGGGTGCTCGAGCTGCACCGAGCGAGGTGTGTCGGTTCGAGTACCCCGTCGTCGGATGTCCGGCTGTCGGGGAACGTGAAGCCCGGCAGCGTGTCCGTCAGTTGTTCTACGCCGTGTACCGCGGTGGTCGCGCCACTGTCGGTGACCCTGCGGTACCAGGCGACGAAGCCGTCCAGTGGCGACCACGAGATCATTCTGAGCGGCCTGCGGAGGCAATCATGAGGAGGCGTGGCGAGGAGGGGTCGTCACTGCTCATGGTGCTCGTAGTGATCACCGTGGTCGCCCTGGCGTTGTCTGCGCTGCTGACCAGGTCGGACGCGGCGCAGAAGGTCACCAAGACGCTGCGGGAGGAGGCGGCAGCGTCGTACACGGCGGACGGCGCCATGCAGGCAGCGATCAACAACCTGCGCAACAGCTCGTACAACGGCGAACCAGGACAGCGCTGCTTCGGCCTGTCGGACACCTTGTCGCTGGTGGCCTTCGACGGCCTGAACCCGGTAGCGGTGAAGTGCCAGCCGGACCCGAAGCAGGTCATCGTGCAGTGCGAGACCACTGCCGACTGCAACCGCCCGGACAACGCCATCCTCGCCCTCAGCACCATCCCGGGCGAGACGGCGATCTCCGTGAACCAACCTGCCGCGTCGACCTTCCGGGTCCACGGCAAGGTCTTCGCCAACTCGTCCATCGATGTGAGCGCTGGCAGTTTGTCGGCTTCGGGGAGCTTGTCTGCTCGGGGCCTCTGCTCAGGGGAGGTCTTGGTGCCGCTCTGCGGCCTCGGCGGTACTCCGCAGTCCGACCCGGCCTACCTGCCGGCTATTGCCACTGTCCCGACCTACCGCTCGCTGCCCGCCTGTACTACGCCCAATTCGGTAGTCCCTTTCACTCCCGGCTACTACGACGACGCTGACGGACTCTCCGCGATGATGAGCGGCACCAGCCCATGCCGCAACAGCACCTGGTGGTTCAAGCCTGGGACGTACTACTTCGACTTCCACAACACCAGCAACCCGCTACTGGCCGGCACGAACACGTGGACCGTCGACACCGGCACGCTGGTAGCCGGCACGCCTGTTAATGCGGCTGGTGCTGTGATCGCCGCACCTGCAGTGCCTGCTGTTGTGCCGGGGGCCTGCGCCAGCCCGCTCGGTGGATCGTCTGGCGGCGTGCAGTTCATCTTCGGCGGCACCAGTCGCCTCGCGGTGGAGTCCGGGAAAGCAGAGCTCTGTGGCAGCTACTCCGCCAGCAAGCCGCCTATTGCTGCTTACGGGCTCACCAGCGGCTCCGAGACAGTCAGCAGCGAGGTGCTGCGGCCGACAGCGGTTTCGCTGCTCAGCAAGTTCGGTCTGTCGGCGACACCTGGTCGGCTGGGCACAGTGGACGGTCAAGCGGCCAGTTGGAAGAGCACGGTGGCTGATGACTCCGCTGGCCTCACTTTGAGCGGCTACAACCAGGCAGGCGCGATCCCGGTCGGGTCAGTGCTCGAATCGGCCGAGTTGAAGGTCACGCATCGGCACAGCGACCCGCTGACCAGCGACAAGCTTGATGTGTCGGTCGATGTCGGGCCGGGGGCGCCGCTGGTCGCATCGGTGACCGGGCGGCCAGGCGGACCGGCGTACGGGGTGACAACGATTCCATTGGATGCCGCCCGAACGGGCTCGTTGGCTCGCGCGATCTACGGCGGCACGTTCACGGGAGCGACGATCTCGCTCACCGCGGGCCTGGTGAGCAAGGACGACACCGAAGACATCGATGCCATTCGCATCGAGCTCAGCTACCGCGAACCCGCGCTCCGCAAGGGAAGCGGGTGTGTTGTGGAAGGCCCTTACCCGGCGAACGGCTGCGCGCTGATCTCCGGAGATGTCGTCGTCGACGGCACCGTCTACGCGCCGGAAGCGGCGCTGGAGCTGGCTGTTCCGGGCGGAAGTCGTCCGATTGTCGAAGCTGGTGTGGTGATTCGTGCTTTGCGGGTTTCGATAACGGGAAGTCTCACCGGTGTGGCGATCGATCTGCCGGACGTTTCACCCGGGTTCACCTTCGGGCTGCATCTGTCCGTCTACCTCTGCCCCGGCGCGCTGGTCTGCGTGCCGAGCGGAAGACCGGCGCTGCAGGCCAAGATCGGCCTGGTCGACGCCGATCCGGCGTCACCCGCCGCCGGCCGGCGAAAAGTCACCGTCCTCGGTTGGTGGCGACCCGGCTGATGACGGTGCTGACGCGTTCGTGGGTGCATTCGGTGGTCGGGGGAGACGGAACAATGGGCGAGCTGATCAAAGTCGTGGTGGTGGACGGCCACACCCTGGTCAGGTTCGGCCTGACCGGACTCGTCGGGCAGGAGCCGGACCTGGAGATCGTCGGCGACACAGGTCTCGGCGCCGAGGCACCGGCGATCGTGGCGACCAGCAAGCCGCACGTCGTAGTACTGGATGCGGTGCTGCCGGACCTGGATGGTCTGCAGGTGGCCCGCGAGCTCCGCAAGCAGTATGTCGACCTGGGCATCGTCCTGCTCGCGTCGGACGGTCGCGACGACGTTCTGTTCCAAGCGCTCGAGTCAGGGGTCTCTGCCTTCGTCACCAACACTGCGCCGACCGAGGAGATCCTTGCTGCTATCCGGCACGCCGCAGTCGCCGCTACTAGCTTCACTGCGACAGGCTTGGCTCCTGCAATGGCCAGACGAGACCTGCCGACCGCCCCGCCGCTCCTGAGCCCGCGTGAGGCCGAGGTGCTGTCGCTGCTCGGCCAGGGGCTGTCTGTCCGTGCCATCGCGGCCCGTCTCTGCGTCAGCCTGTCGACGGCCAAGACCTACGTCGCCCGCCTGTACGAGAAGCTCGAAGCCTCCAACCGCGCCCAGGCGATCATGACCGCGATGAGGCTGGGCCTGCTGAAGTCCTCGTAATTCCCAGGAGCGCTACCCTCGGCCAGGTGCTGACCCAGACCCCGCGCTCCCACGACAAGGCTCCCGCTCTGTGAATGACCGTCGCGTAGTAGTACTAGTCGTCCCCGCCACCAGCACCTGGGCGCCGCCCGGTCGCACTGCCGGTCCCTGGCGACTTGCCTTGGCGGAGGACACGTACGAAGTACTGGCGTCTCTTGATCGAGTCGACGTCGCAGTGGCTGTCGCTGGGGGAGACGAGGCCTCGCTAGCCGAGGTGGCGGCTCTGACCTGGCCTGGCACGTCTGTCTACTCCGTCGATCCGGCGCGCCCGGTGCTCGATGCGGTCGAGCAGGCCGGCCCTGCTGCGGCGGTTGTCGCCGTCAGCCACGACGTACCGGATCTGCCTGGTCTCCTGATTGGCAAGCTGTTCCGCGCCCTGGGCTCAGCCGACCTGGCCGTCACTCCCGCCGAAGACGGCACCCTGGCCGCCATCGGCATCAAGCTCCCGATCGCCGGCTGGGTGGCAGACTCCGTCCTCACCTTCGACACTGCCCTGGCGGACCTGGAGTCGCTCAAACCCCGTCGCCACGCCATCGCCCTGGGCCCCGGCTGGCACCGTCTGCGATCGAACGCTGACCTTGCGCGACTGGACCCCGGCCTCGAAGGCTGGGATGCCACCCGAGCCCAACTTCGAGGTGCTTGAGCCGTCACCTTCTCGCCGCTGGCTCGTTTCATCAAGCAGCGGGGACATGGGGGAAACGCACGGGGACCTAGTGGCCGTCGTCGCAACCGATCTGCCGGTGCCGTTCAGGGGCGGTCTACCGGCAGTCCGGGGAAGGGGGGAGCGACGACGGCCGCCAATCGTGTGCGGGCCGACCTACAGGGACCGGCCCGCACACCCCTGCATGTAGCACCACCCACCTCGACGATCATCCGCTGGCGACCGGCTCGTGACGCTGGGCGTCACCTCGCGGGCTCTGGATGCAAGCGGAGCAGCACTGCTTCGAACGGGACCCGAGCTGCTCGTCACCGCCTCGAGCAACTCGCGTCAGTCGTCCCGGTAGACCTGGCGCGCGAGGGCTCGTGACGCTGGGCGTCACCTCGCAGGCTCCGGGTGCAAGCGGAGCACCACTGCTTCGAACGGGACCCGAGCTGCTCGTCACCACCTTGAGCAACTGGCGACAGCCGTCCCGGCGGGCCTGCCGCGCGAGGGCTCGTGACGCTGGGCGTCACCTCGCAGGCTCCGGATGCAAGCGGAGCAGGCAGCGCGGAGAACAGCCCCGCTCGTGTCGCCACCGCGGACAGCTGATGCCTGCGCCACCTTAGGCAGCTCAGAACGAGTAGCGCCTCACACAGCCTCAGCCGCGGCAGCCTCGTGACACTTCGCGTCGCCTCGGCGTTCAAGGCAGGCGATGCCGCCAGGCAAGCAGGTGGGTAGCTGCCGGCCAAGGCTCGTGACGCTGCGCGTCACCTCGCCAGCTCCAGATGCAAGCGGGGCACGTTCTGCCGCGAACAGACTCCGTGCTGCTCGCCGCCGCCCAGGCAGTTCAAGCCAAGCGGCGCCCCACACAGACCAGCCGTGCGCTGGCCTCGTGACGCTGCGCGTCACCTCGGCAGTTCAAGGCAAGCGGTGCTGCCAGACACGCAGGTGAGTGGCCACCGGCGAGGGCTCGTGACGCTGCTCGTCACCTCGCGAGCTCCACATGTAAGCGGAGCCCCACTGCATCGAACGGTCCCTCTTGAGCTGCTCGCCACCACCTTGTGCAGGTAGCGACAGCTGCCCCGGCAGGCCCGCCGCGCGAGGGCTCGTGACGCTTCGCGTCACCTCGCCAGCTCCAGATGCAAGCGGGGCCACCCAGTCGCGAACAAAGCAGGTAACACGCGGGCGGTCTTCACTGTCTCCACGTCACCTCAGCGGCGACGTCTGGGGCAGATCGCGGTCATCCGTGCACAACGGCGGGCAGTAGTCCCATCACCGCGGCTGCCGCCCACCTGTCGCAGCCTGAGTCAGTATTGTTCCCGCGACTACTGCCTGTCGTTGTGCTCGCCCGGAGCAGCAGCTGACGCGAGGATCAGGCCTGCGGATATACCCGCTTCACCAGGTCAGCGACAGAGTGGTCGACCCCGCCCGGCAGCTCCCCGGCGTCGAACCAAGCCAGGTCATGCGACTCCTCGCTGACCACATACTCAGTGCCCGCCGCAGCCGTCACCCGGAACTGCACGTCGAGGTGAAACACCCCCCGGCACCCACCCGCAGTGAGCTCATGCCGCGACAACTGCAGCGGCTCGGGATCAATCACCAGCCCACGCAGCCCAGATTCCTCCGAAGCCTCTCGCAGCGCAGCGCCGGACAGTGTCAGGTCGCCTGGCTCGCAGTGGCCGCCTAGTTGTAGCCATCGGTTGACGACGCCGTGCAGAGTCAGCAGGACCCGGGGTGCAGCAGGGTCGACTACGAGGGCGCTCGCGGTCAGGTGTTCCGGCCGTGAGCTGCGCCGCATCCCGTCCTCGTGGGAGGCGAGGTACTTGAGGTAGTGCTCCCGAAGCTCCGCCTGCTCAGGGTCAGGCGGAGTCCAGCGGGTCAGTACTTCGGTGGCGTCTTCGTGCAGCGTCACTTCTCAGAAGGGCCCGGCTCAGAAGGACCCGGCTCAGAAGGACCCGGGTCCTCGTCCAGGAAGTCGCTGATGTCGATGTCGGCCATCTCCCCGGTGTGCTGGGCGAAGCCGATCGGGTCGTCCAGATCAGTGGCGCTCGGCAGCAGATCCGGGTGCGACCAGAGCTCGTCGCGCCCATCCACCCCCCGCGCATCCCGTACTGCGGCCCACAGGTTCGCCGCATCCCGCAGCCGCCGGGGCCGCAGCGTCAGGCCGACCAGGGTCGCGAAGGTCTGCTCTGCCGGGCCACCAGCCGCGCGGCGGCGGCGTACGGTCTCAGCAAGCTGTACTGCGGACGGCATCCGATCCTTGGTCGCCTCACGCACGACATCGTCGACCCAACCCTCGACCAGCGCGAGCGCCGTCTCCAGCCGGACCAGTGCCGCCTTCTGTGCCTCGGAGTCCTCCGGCTCGAACAGGCCGCCCGCGAGGGCCTCCTGCATCGCCTCCGGGTTCTGCGGGTCGATCTCGGACATCGCCCGCTCGATCTTCCCGCTGTCGACCTCGATCCCGGCCGCGTAGTCCGCAACAGCGGCGAACAGGTGCTGCCGCAGCCACGGCACCCCGGCGAACAGCCGCTGGTGCGCGCACTCGCGCAGTGCGAGGTACAGCCGGACGTCCTCGTCGGTGAGGCCCAGCCCCTCGGCGAACTTCGCCACGTTGTCCGGGATCAGCACGGCCTGACCGGCCGGCCCTAGCGGCAGACCGATGTCGGAGGAGCTGACGACCTCGCCGGCCAGTTCACCCAGCGCCTGCCCGACCTGGGCGCCGAAGATCGAGCCGCCGAGCTGGCGCAGCATTCCACCCATCGGACCGGCCAGTTGCGCCGCCTCGGCCGGCAGCGCGCCGCCCATGGCTCCCGCGACGTGCTCGGCGACCGGGTCGACGACCGTCTTCCAGACCGGCAGGGTGTTCTCCACCCACTCCGCCCGGCTCCAGGCCGCTGACGTGGCGGATGCCTCCGGCAGGGTGGTCGCGGGGTCGAGCCAGTGCTCTGCCAGCCGTACTGCGTCCGCGACCCGCTCGTTGTCGGTCGGGGTGACCGAGCGGTCGCCGGCCGCGGAGACGGTCTTGCGGGCGATGTCCTTGGCCAGGTCCCAGTTCACCGGCTTGCCGTCGCCGCCGCCGCTGAGCAGCTGCTGGACCTGCGCGAAGATCGCGTTCAGGTCCATGCCGTCGGCACCACCAGGGCCGGCCGCGCCGGAGAACTGCTGGAACATGGCCTCGAACGGAGTTCCCTTGAACGGGTTGTCCGGTTCGTCGCTCATCGGAGTGGGCCTTCCTGTGCTGTGCCTGTGCTGGCGCGTACTACTCCAACGTACTGGTTCCCCGGCTCCGTTCCTCCACAGGCGAACGCATTACCGTGGTCACAGCGCGGCGCCGCTGGCGCGATCGTGTAGACAGTAGGTGCGCGCAGAGAGTAAGGGACCATCATGACCGAGGCGATCAGGCTGCTGGACATCCGCGAGACCGCGTTGTCCAGCGACGAGGTGCTGGCCGCGATCGCCGACCCGAGCGCCGGCGGTACGACGTTCTTCATCGGCACCGTCCGCAACCACGACCACGACCGTCCGGTCGACGAGTTGCGCTACGAGGCGCACCCGGAGGCGCTCAAACACCTGCGGGCCGTGGCCGAGCGGGTCTGCGAGCAACACCCCGCCGTGACCGCCCTGGCGGCCGTGCACCGCACCGGCGTACTGGTGATCGGGGACGCCGCCGTGATCGTCGCGGTGGCCGCCGCGCACCGCGATGTCGCCTTCGCCGCCTGCCGTCAGCTGATCGACGACCTCAAGGCGGAGGTCCCGATTTGGAAACACCAGCACTTCACCGACGGTGCGAGCGAGTGGGTCGGCGCTTGTTGACCCGTACTCTGGGCGCATGAAGGTGGCCGGATGAAGGTCTTGGCGTGGCTGGCGTTCCCGCTGGTCGCCACCGCCCTGGCGATGTGCTGGGCTGCGTGGCGCGGGCGGACCCGCGGTCCCCGCCGGTCCGGTGGTGCCTTCGCGTCGGTGGAGGAGTTCCGCCGCTTCACCGAAGCGGTGGCCGCGCCCGGCCCCCGATCCACCCCTGAGCCGCGCCGCGGGCTGCGTGGGCTCTTCCGGAAACTCAAGATCGCAGGGCAGGGTTCGTGACACGTCGTACCGCCACGCTGGTCACCTCGATCGTCGTGCTCGTCATCACGCTCGGGCTCGTCACCGTCTTCCCGGTGCCGTTCGTCTCGTTCAGCCCGGGGCCGGTGAAGAACACCCTGGGCGAGTCGAAGGGCAAGCCGGTGATCGAGATCTCCGGCCACGCGACCTTCCCGACCACCGGGGAGCTGGACCTGACCACCGTCAGCGTCACCTCGCCCGACCGTGAGCTGACCCTGCCGCAGGCGATGCGCAACTGGCTCGACCCGCACCACGACCTGTTCCCGCGCGACATCATCTACCCGCCGGAGCAGAGCGCCGACGAGGTCGAGCAGCAGAACACCGCGGAGATGACCGGCTCGCAGGACAGCGCCGTCGCGGCCGCGCTGCAAGAGGCCAAGGTGCCGTACAAGCCGAAGGTCTCGACGGTCTCCAAGGGCAGCCCCTCCGACGGCAAGCTCAAGCCCGGCGACATCGTGCTGAAGGTCGACGGGGTCACCCCGACCCAGGTCCCGCAGGTCGGCGAGCTGGTCCGCAAGCACAAGATCGGCGACCCGGTCACCTTCCTGATCAGCCGCGGCGGCAAGGAGCAGACCGTCGTACTGAAGCCTGCCGCCACCCCTGGCGACGAGAAGCGCCCGATGGTCGGCATCACGATCGGCGTCGACTCGCCGGTCAAGGTGACGGTCAACCTCGGCCAGGACATCGGCGGCCCGAGCGCCGGTACCGCGTTCGCGATCGCCATCTACGACAAGCTGACCGACGGCGACCTGCTGGCCGGCAAGCACGTGGCCGGCACCGGCACCATCGACGCGCTCGGCCAGGTCGGCGCGATCGGCGGCATCCAGCAGAAGATCGCCGGCGCGAAGAACGACGGCGCGACCGTCTTCCTGGTCCCCGGACCGAACTGCGAAGCCGCCCTGCACGCCGGCGTCGACGGCATCCGCCTGGTGAAGATCACCACCCTGCACGAGGCGATCGAAGCATTGAAAGCACTGGCCAGTGGAACTGGAGACGTCCCGGCATGCACGAAGTAGGACCTGACAACAAGTACTCCGACGCGCTCGGCCAGGCGGTGATCGAGATCGAGCGGCACGTCAGCAGCGCGGGCTGGGACCAGCCCGCGCAGTTGTTCGCGCTGGTCCCGACCGAGGACCTGCTGGCCGCCGAGCCGCAACTGGCCGCCGAGCTGGGCGCCGACGACGCGTCCCAGCCGCTCACGCCGGTCGCCCAGGGCGAGCTGCCCGGCGGCATGGACGACGAGCACCTGGCCGAGGCGCTGGCCCGGATCGAGTGGCCGGACGCGGTGAGCGGTTGCGCCGTCGCGGTCGAGCGGATCGTGCTGCCGGCCGCGTCCGAGAGCGGCGCGGACACTGACGCCGAACTGGCCCGGCTGGCCGGCAGCGATCCACGCCGGCACGAAGTACGGATGGTGGCCGCGGTCCTGCGGGACGGGGACCGGTTCGGCGCCGTCAGGTTGCGCACCCACGACGAGGACAGCGCGGTACTCACCGGCGTCGACTTGGTCCCTACGCTTTGCCAAGTACTGTCATTGACATTCGAGCCAACGACTGCGGGCAGTCCTGGTTCAGTGCTCGGCGGTACGAGTGACAACGAGGAGAAGCAGCCATGAGTGACGGCGTCTACGACATGCCGGAGGAGCCGAGGCGGTCGCGGCGTACGCCCGGCCAGCGCCCGCGGGCTCTGCTACCCACGATCGCCACCCTGATCGTGCTGCTCATCCTGTTCAGCGTCTTCACCGACGTCTGGACCCAGCGGCTCTGGTACCGGTCGGTCGATCTCGGCTCGGTCTTCAGCACGGTGATCGGCACCCGCGTGCTGCTCTTCGTCGTGGTCGGCCTGCTGATGGCAGCGGCCGTGGTGGCCAACGTGATCGTCGCGTTCCGCACCCGGCCACGGGTCGCGCTGGCGCCGTCGCCCAGCCCGGGCTTCGAGCGGTACGGCGACATGCTGCAGCAACGCGGCAAGATCGCGGTCGGTGTGCTGGCGACGCTGATGCTCGTCTTCGGCGGCTCGGCCGCGTCGGGGGAGTGGAAGGTCTTCCTGGCCTGGCGCAACCGCAGCCCGTTCGGGGTCACCGACAAGCACTTCAACAAGGACATCGCGTTCTTCGTCTTCGACTACCCGTGGCTGCGCGTGCTGCTCGGCTTCGGCTACTCGATCGTGCTGCTGTCCCTGGTCGCGGCCATCATCACCCACTACCTGTACGGCGGTTTCCGCCCGTCGGCGAAGGGGCAGAAGGCCTCCGGCGCCGCGCAGGTGCAGTTCTCCGTGCTGCTCGGTCTGCTGGTCCTGCTCAAGGCGTTCAGCTACTGGCTCGACCGGTACGGCCTAGCCACCTCTGACAGCAGGCTCTTCACCGGTATCTCTTACACCGGCGACAACGCGGTCTTGCCCAGCAAGGAGATCCTGGCGGTGATCGCCGTGATCTGCGCCGGCCTCTTCTTCGCGAACGTGGTCCGTAAGACCTGGCTGCTGCCAGGTGTCGGCACCGTCGTACTGGTTCTGTCGGCCATCCTGCTCGGCGCGCTCTGGCCGGCGGCTCTGCAGCAGCTGCGGGTCCGCCCGAGCGAGCCGGTGAAGGAAGCGTCGTACATCACCAAGAACATCGAGGCGACCCGGCAGGCCTACGGTCTGGAGAAGACCAAGGTCATCAACTACGAGGCGAAGACGCAGGCCTCGCCGGACCAGCTGGTCCAGGACGCCGGCGTGCTGCCGGGCATCCGGCTGATCGACCCGAGCGTGGTCGGCCCGACCTTCGAGCAGTTGCAGCAGGTCCGTGGCTTCTACTCGTTCCCGACCGACCTCGACGTCGACCGGTACAAGATCGGCAACGAGACCCGCGACACCGTGATCGCGGTCCGCGAGGTCGAGATCGACCGGCTGCCGGCCGGTCAGCGGAACTGGAACAACGACCACACCGTCTACACCCACGGTTACGGCGTCGTCGCCGCCAACGGCAACCAGCGCGCCTCCGACGGAACGCCGGTGTGGTCCGAGAAGGACCTGCCGCCGGAGGGCGACCTGGGTGACTACGAGCCGCGGATCTACTTCGGCGAGCAGTCCCCGGACTACTCGATCGTCGGTGGCGCGAAGGGCAGTGGAGCGGTCGAGCTGGACACGCCGGAAGGCCAGGACGGCGGCCCGCCCACGCTGAACACGTACGCCGGCAAGGGCGGCGTGCCGATCGGTTCGTTCGGCAACAGGTTGCTCTACGCCACCAAGTTCCGGGACGCGAACCTGCTGCTGTCCAGCCGGGTGAACAACGACTCGAAGATCCTCTACGACCGCAACCCGCGGGAGCGGGTCGAGAAGGCCGCACCGTGGCTGACCCCGGACGGCGACCCGTACCCGGCCATCGTCGACGGCCAGGTGGTCTGGATCGTCGACGGTTACACCACCTCGGCGAACTACCCGTACTCGCAGAAGGTCGCGCTCGACGACAGCACCCGGGACACCACCACGGGCCGCGGTACGGTCGCGCAGCAGCCGAGCGAGGAGATCAACTACATCCGCAACTCGGTCAAGGCCGTCGTGAACGCGTTCGACGGCTCGGTCGACCTGTACGCGTGGGACGAGAGCGACCCGCTGCTGAAGACCTGGATGAAGGCCTTCCCGAACACGGTCAAGCCGCGCTCGGACATCTCGCCCGCGCTGATGTCGCACCTGCGCTACCCCGAGGACATGTTCAAGGTGCAGCGCGACCTGCTCGCGAAGTACCACGTGACCGACTCGACCACCTGGTACCAGAACAGCGACCTGTGGCGCGTCCCGGCCGACCCGACCGTCACCGCGGGCAGCGGTGGCGACTCGCAGACGCCGGACCAGCCGCCGTTCTACCTGTCGCTGCGGATGCCGGACCAGAAGGACACCACCTTCTCGCTGACCTCGGTCTACGTGCCGAACGCGCAGCGGGAGAACCTGACCGGCTTCCTAGCGGTCGATGCCGAGGCCTCGTCGCCGGACTACGGCCAGTTCCGGATCCTCAAGTTGCCGGGCAACGTGCAGATCCCAGGACCGGGGCAGGTCTCGAACAAGTTCCAGACCGACGAGAGCATCAGACAGGCGCTGCTCCCGATCAACCAACCGACCAGCGGCGCGAGAGCCCAGTTCGGCAACCTGCTGACGCTGCCCCTGGGAGGCGGTCTGCTCTACGTGCAGCCGGTCTACTCAGTGCGGACCAGCGGGCCCGGTAGCTACCCAGTACTGCGGTACGTCCTGGTCGGCTTCGGCGATCGAGTCGCCTACGGCACGACGCTGAAGGAGGCCCTGGGCAAGGTCTTCAACACCGACGTCGACACCGGCGAGAAGCCGCCGGGCACCGACCCGACCACGCCACCTTCGACCACGAACCAGACGGTCAAGCAGGCGCTCGCAGAAGCCCAGACCGCCTACGCGGCCGCCCAGGCAGCCCTCACCAAGGGAAACCTGGCCGAGTACCAGAGCCAGGTCACCAAGATGAAGAACGCCATCGACCGGGCAGTTGCCGCCGGCTCAGCAACACCGACGACGCCGACGACAACCCCATCCCCGACACCTACCAGCCCACCGACTTCCCCAACGGGCTAAGAGTTTCTTGACTGCGGGCGGTGACACCACTGGTGTCACCGCCCGCAGCTTTTCCACAGCAGAAAAACCCACCTCAGAAAACCCGGAAACCTGCTGCACCTTCTCTGGCAAGGAACAACTTCACCCGGCACCCGGGTGCATCGCCTGAGGAGACAACCATGTCGTGTTCTTCGTCCTGGTCCGCAGTCCGCCCCGCCACCCGCCGTATCGTGATTGGCGGCGCGCTCACCGCGCTGGCGGCACCAGCCGTCCTGGGGATGCTGCCGACCGCCGCAGCGGCAGCCCCCGCTCCAGCAGCAACGTCCGGTCTGCACCGGACGTCCCCATCGACCCAGCAGAGGGCGTGCACCTTGGACGGATTCGCCATCGACCACCTGCCCGGCGGCATCGGCTCGCCGAGCGACTTCGAGTTCGAGTGGGAGGACGTGGTCTTCCACAGCCGGGTCTGGGAGACCGGCCCTGACCCGGAGGGAGCGACCAAGGTCGACCTGACGGTCAAGACGATCCGGGGCGAGAAGGTGATCGACCTCGAGACCCTGCGGACCTTCCTGACGGAGTACCACGAGAAGGACCCGGAGAGCTGGGAGCTGACCGCCGTCGATGTCGCCGGGTACGGCGGCTATCGCACTGACGATCAGGTGTTCTTCTTCATCTCACCCGGCCTCGCCGCGGAGGTGTCGCTCGACCGCGAGCGGTTCAGCGAGGAAGACCTGCTGACCACGGCCATGGGCTTCCACCCGGAGGACTCCGCCTGACCTGGCGCGGGGCCCACGCCGAAGGGTTCTCGGTGTGGGCCCCGGCCGGTGGCTCGGTCAGCGTGCTGTGCTCAGAGGATCGAGTTCGCGCTGACGGTGAAGCCCGTGTTGACGGCTGCTCCGGCGTTCGTGAAGCAGTTGACGTCCCGCACGATCAGGTCCGGACCCGAGGTGCTGTTGGTCCAGAACGTGTTGAGCCCACAGAAGTTCGAGTTCGATCCGTAGGCGGTCACCTGCACCGTGTTCTGGGTGAAGGCGATTCTCGGGAAGATCACCATCGACAGGCCGAGACCGGCCGGCGTGATCGTGTTCGCCCCGAGGCCGAGGACCGAGTTCATGTTGGTGCTCGGCGGTCCGGCCGGCGGCTGGTTCAGGAAGAAGCCGAAGTACTTCGGCGGGATGGCAGCGCCGTACAGCGAGGCCTTGTACTGGTAGGTCAGCGTGAAGCGTGTGTTCAGCAAGGCGCCGGCCGCGTCGAAGCACAGCACGCGTACGTCCTGACCGGCACCGCTCGAGGCCCAGCCGCGGACCTTGCAGCGTGCTCCTTGCTGCGGGTTGACGGCAGTGGCCTGCAGGCTGCCGTCAAGGGTTCCGCCGGCTACCAGCCCGGGGAACTTCACCTGCCACTGCCCGACACCGAGCGGGGTCGAGGTGTTCGGGGCGCCGGCCGAGTTGTACTGGCTGACAAGTGCCCCGTTCGGCTGCGAGTCGACATACCCGAACAGGCCGGGTGCCGGGCCGCCGGACGCACTGACGAAGAACGCGCTGAAGCTCGTCACGTCGAGGGCGCCACCGGCGCGGTAGCAGCGGATGTTGACGATCTCATCGGGACCGGACTGGAACCAGTTCTCGGCCTGGCACCAGTGCGGCGCGTTGTTGATGGCCGTGACATGCACGACCCCACCGGGCGCACCCTGGCCCGGGAACTTGAGCTGGTACCGGCCGACCCCGATCGGGATGACGGTGCTCGGCGCCGGCCAGGTGCCGGTCGGGACGACGGTGCTGGTCGACTGGTTCCACAGCACCCAGGCCTTGCGGTCGGGTACGGCGGCGTTCGCGGGCTGGATCACTGTGAGGGCCGCCGCCAGCATCAACAGACATGCTAGGAGGCGGACAAGCAAAGACGGTCGTGGCATCGGATTCCCCCCTTTAAGGAACTTTCCTCAGGAATAATTACTGGGGGAATGCAAGCATGCGCGCTCAGCGATTGGCAATAGCTCACTGTAATGCCGTGTGTACAGAGCGTTTGATTGATCAATGCCCGACGAGACGATGCAAACGATGGAATGTCTGCGCGAATCCGAGCCGCGGCCAGGCCCGGGACGACAGCAGGTTCGTCACCCGCCAATCCGTCACCACGGAGGTGTACCCGGCTTCAGCCGACCAGTTGAGCACCGCCTCGCCGAGCGCCCGCCCGGCCCCTGATCCGCGGGCCTCGGGAAACACCGCCGCGAAGGCGAGGAAGCCCGCATTGTCCGGCCGGGCGAGCCCGCCGTGCGCGCTGGACTTCTCCAGTGAGCACCCGATCGCCGACCCGATCACCTTGCCGTTGCGCTCGGCAACAAAGGTGGTGTAGTCCGGATCGTCGATCGATTCTTCCCAATCCGCCAGGGTTTCTTCGAGGGTCGGTACTTCGCCGGCGCTGAATGTCGGCGCCAATCCTTGATGCTGCGGCAGTATTAGATCCAACTCGGCCAACAACTGAATATCGCCACGGTCCGCACGGCGCACAATCAATCCCGGTCGCTGGGGGATTGGTTCAGCCGGCGCCGGCCGCACGGCATGGGCATGCTGCGACCCAAAACCCAACCGGAACCAGGCATCCAGCAGTTCGACATCATCAGGCACCACCACGTACTGCGCTGTCTGCCCGTCCGCCACCCACTTGGTTGCCGCGACGGCGTACAGGTCCCGGATCTTCTCCGCGACCCGCACGGCCTGCCCTGCCTGCTCGACCCAGATGTTGGTGCCCCACACCGGTGAAGATTTAGGGGCCCCAAGCAAATATCCGGTGACCTCCTCGCCCTCGACCAGCACGGTCCCGGACGCGCCCTCGGTCTCCCATGCGGCAGTGACCTCCGCCAAAGCCACCTGCGGATCCTCGTACTCAGCAGGCAACAACGGATGCCGCCCCCGATGCCCCGCGTGCCGCTCAGCCAGCAACCGCGCAGCGCTTACCAGATCAGCCGTCTCGAACGGCCGCACCACCCCATCAGCCATCCCCAAAAGCTACGCCGCCGCACCCTTCGCGCGACACGGTTTTTCCTTGCCCAGGCTCGATTTGGACCCTGGGCGCAGATCGCCTAAGCTGATCACGCAAGGCGGCGCGGGGTGGAGCAGCTCGGTAGCTCGCTGGGCTCATAACCCAGAGGTCATAGGTTCAAATCCTATCCCCGCTACCACTGAAGGCCCTCGGACCAGGCAGATGCCCGGTCCGAGGGCCTTCGTCATGTGCGCCGCACCTCCCACCCAGTGCGCAGGTGGCGATGCGCGCCTCCCCGATCGTGGCGATGCGCGCCGGTGAATGGATTTGGTTACGCAGTGGCCATCACCTAGACTTCTGGTTGTACGAAAGCGGCGCGGGGTGGAGCAGCTCGGTAGCTCGCTGGGCTCATAACCCAGAGGTCGCAGGTTCAAATCCTGCCCCCGCTACCAAGGAAGGCCCTCCGGCCAGGCGAAAGCCCGGTCGGAGGGCCTTCGTCATTCGCGCCTCCATTCGCGCCCCCAACCGCGCCCCCAACCGCGCCCCCAGGACCACCTCTCGGTCGAGTCCTCAATTGAGTGGCAGTGGTCCAGAACACACGACGATCCAATTAGGTAAGGCTAAGCTAATGGCCGCAGCCTGAGCGGCAACCAGTCAGCTTGGTTGCCGAGGAGAGTCGTGATCGGTGGGGAAGTGGACATGCGCGATCCGGACGTTGTGGTGGTGGGCGGCGGAAACGCCGGGTACTGCGCAGCTCATGCGGCGGCCGAGCGTGGGCGACGCGTAGTACTGCTGGAGAAGGCGCCGCGGGCGCAGGCCGGCGGGAACAGCTACTACACGCTGGGTTCGACCCGGATGGTGCACGACGGGCTCGACGACCTGCTCGAGGTCCTCGAGCCTGACGAGCGGCACGCGCGTACTGAGGTCCCGCCGTACTCGGCGGCTGAGTTCCTGGCCGACCTGGAGCGGGTCACCGAGGGGCGAGGTGACAAAGAACTTGCCGAGGCCGTCGTCGAAGGATCGCGTGACGCTGTCCGCTGGCTGCATACCTTGGGACTGCGATTCCAGCTGATGTACGACCGGCAGGCTCACGAGCATCCCGACGGGACCTTCCTGTTCTGGGGCGGATCGCACGTGTCCAACCTCGACGGAGGTCCCGGGCTGATGGCGGTCCATGAGCAGATCGCCTCACGACTCGGGATCGAGGTGCGCTACGACTGCGCGGTCACCGGGCTGATCACCGATGGTGGTTCGGTTGTTGGTGTTTGGATGGGCGATGAGGAGCTTCGGGCGGAGTCGGTGGTGATCGCCAGCGGCGGTTTCCAGGCGAACCCGCAATGGCGTCAGCGCTACCTGGGAGACGGCTGGCAGCACGCGAAGGTGCGCGGTACGCCGTACAACACCGGTGACCTGATCAGCGCGGCGCTGGAGATCGGTGCGGATCGTGGCGGCGACTGGTCGACCTGCCACAGCGTTCCGTGGGACGCGTCGTTTCCCGAGAACGAGAGCAATCGCGCCTTGACTAACCGGCTCAGCCGGTACGGCTATCCGCTCGGCATCGTCGTCAATCGCCGGGGTGAACGGTTCCTCGACGAAGGCGCGGACTTTCGCAACTACACGTACGCGAAGTACGGCAAGGTGATCCTCGAACAGCCGGACTCGGTGGCGTTCCAGGTGTTCGATGCGAAGTCGCACTCGTTGCTGACGGCGTACGAGTACGAGATGCCCGGCATCATCCCGCTGGTCGCCGACAGCGTCGAAGAGCTTGCCGTGGCCATGAAGGTCGAGGTCGACGGATTCGTGCGAACGGTCCGGGAGTTCAACTCGTCGATCGACACCAGTCGTCCACTCGATCCGACGATCAAGGACGGCCGCCGCGCAGCGGTGCAGCCCGTCAAGAGCAACTGGGCCTCGGCGGTCGAGGCGCCGCCGTACCACGCGTATCCGGTGACCTGTGGAATCAGCTTCACCTTCGGTGGCCTGCGCGGTGACGTCGACGGCCGGGTGCTCGATCGGTCGGGTGAGTCCATCCCTGGGCTCTTCGCGTGCGGTGAAACGCTCGGCGGGCTCTTCAGCGGCAACTATCCGACAGGTGCCGGGCTGACCGCGGGAATGGTGATCGGGCGCCGTGCGGGCTCGCTCGCCTGAGCGTGTGATCTACGTCAACTGAAGTTAGCCTTACCTAAGTTGTGATGCTATTGTCATCGCTCGATGAGGGATGGCCGGTCGTCGCGCCGATCGTTCGCGACCTGTGGCACAAGGGGCCGATAACCGGATGACGATGGATGAGTTGATCGAGGGCGGTGCTCCTCGTCCCGTGCTGGGAGACCGTTCCGGCGGTGAGGTCGACGTTCTCGGGATCGGTTTCGGGCCGTCGAATCTGAGCCTGGCGATCGCGATCGAGGAGTTCAACGATCGCCGTCCGGCCGGCCGGCCGCTGACCGCGAGGTTCGTCGACGTCCGGCCGCAGTTCGGCTGGCACGACGGCATGCTGCTGCCGGGCACGACCATGCAGATCAGTTTCCTGAAGGACCTGGTCTCGCTGCGGACCCCGACCAGTCCGTTCACGTTCCTGAACTATCTGCAGGAGAACGGGCGGCTGTCCGACTTCATCAATCTCAAGACGTTCTTTTCGACCCGCCGTGAGTTCCATGGCTACCTGAGCTGGGCCGCGAGCCGGATCGCCATTCCGGTCACCTACGGCACGCGGGCGACCAGGATCGACTGGAGTGGTGGAAGATTCCAGGTCGCGCTCGAGTCCGTGGCCGATGCCTCGGTGGTGACCACGGTCGCGGCCCGCAACGTCGTGATCGGCTCCGGGATCCAGCCGGTATTGCCGGCCGGGATCGTGCCGGGCGCCCGGGTGTTCCACAATCATCAGCTGCTGCACAAGCTCGCCGAGTTGCCCTCGCGGCCGCATGGCCGTTTCCTCGTCGTCGGGTCCGGGCAAAGCGCGGCGGAGGTCGCTGCGTATCTGCACGATTCGTATCCCGACGCGGAGGTGCATGCGTCCTTCCGCCGGTTCGGCTACACCCCGTCCGATGACACGCCGTACGCCAACCGCATCTTCGATCCGGAGGCGGTCGACGAGTTCTACACAGCGCCGCCGGAGCTCAAGCAGCGGTTGCTGGACTACCACTGGCCGACCAACTACTCCGCCGTCGACGCCGACCTGATCAGGGACCTCTACCGGCGTGAGTACGACGAAAGCACGCGGGGCGTGCGCCGGCTGGTCGTGCACAAGGTCACCGGGATCGAGCAGTTGAGCGAGGGGTCCGACGGAGTCACCGCGACGATCCGCGACCTGGGAGACCGGGGCAGCACCACGCTCGAGGTCGACGCTGCCGTCTTCGCCACCGGGTTCCGCCCCGCTGACGCTCGCAGCATGCTCGGGCCGAGCATCGACGCGTCGTCCTCGTTCGAGGGGGATCTCCCGATCGTCGAGCGTGACTACCGGCTGCGGCTGCCCAGCGTTCCCGAACGGATCTTCCTCAACGGCGGGGTCCAGCACAGTCACGGGCTGACCTCGTCGCTGCTGTCCAACGTCGCGGTCCGCGCCGCCGACATCCTGCGCGCGATCACCGACGAGCTGCCTGGATCCGAGCCCGATCACCCCGCCACCCAGCACCGATTGCCTGCCGCGATCCGGACCGACGCCCGACAGGAGCAGCACTGATGGCCCAGAACCCGTTCGACGACGACAACGGCACGTTCTACGCGCTGATCAACCACGAGGAGCAGCACTCGTTGTGGCCGACGTTCAAGCCGGTCCCGGCCGGATGGACCATCGCGTACGGCGAACCCGGCGGCAGCCCGCGCCAGGAGGTCCTCGACTGGATCGACGGGCACTGGACCGACATCCGCCCGAAGTCGTTGCGCGATCACATCGCCCAGTACGAGACGGACCAGGCCGCCGGCAGCTCCGATGCCGCCCTTGCCTGACCAGGCACCCCCGAACAGCACCGACTGATCTCGTAGTACCCACCCCTGCACAACTCTTGAAGGAGCCGGACATGCTTCGCGAAGTCCTGGGCGGAAAAATCCACCGCGCCACTGTCACCCAGGCCGACCTGCATTACGTGGGTTCGCTGACACTCGACGTAGACCTCGCGCGGGCCGCGGGCCTGATCGAGGGGGAGAAGGTCCAGGTCGTCGACATCACCAACGGCGCCCGGCTCGAGACCTACATCATCAACGGGCCGGCCGGCGGCGGCGACATCTGCATCAACGGCGCGGCGGCACACCTGATCCACCCGGGCGACCTGGTGATCATCATGTCCTTCCTGCTGGCCGACGATTCCGAGCTGGTCGGCTACCAGCCCAAGGTCGTGCACGTCGACGCCACCAACCGCATTATTGCCTTGGGCAACGACCTCGCCGAGCCGGTGCCCGGGGCGGAAGAACAGCTCTCTTCTCGCCTGGGGTGAGACTCGCGACACTGGAGCCGGGCGATCAACTTAGGATAGGCTATCCATATGACTCGAATTGCTGTGGTGGGGGCCCGCGGGCGGATGGGCGTGGCGTCGGTCCGCGCCATTGAGGCCAGCTCCGATCTGACCGTGGTGGCCGAGATCGACGTCAACGACGACGTGCAGGACATCGTCGACCAGAACGCCGATGTCGTGCTCGTGTTCTCGCCGCCGGACGTTGCCCACGAGCAGGTCCAGTGGTGCATCAAGCAGGGATTCCACGTGGTGGTCGGGTCCTCCGGTTTCGACGAGCAGTCGGTGGAGCAGATCCGCGCCGCGCTGGTCGACCACACGGACGTCAACGTCTTCGTGGTGCCGAACTTCTCGGTCGGCGCGGTGCTGATGACCAAGTTCGCCACCCAGGCCGCCCCGTACTTCGAGTCCGTCGAGATCATCGAGATGCATCACCCGGGCAAGGTGGACGCGCCGTCGGGAACGGCGCAGCACACGGCCGAACTGATCGGTCGCGCTCGCGCCGCCGCGGGGTGCGCCCCGTCACCCGATGCCACCTACCTCGACCCCCAGGGCGTGCGCGGCGGGCGGATCGAGGGGGTCAGCGTTCACGCGGTGCGCGTCCGTGGGTTCATGTCGTCGCAAGAGGTGCTGTTCGGCGTCGACGGCGAGATCCTCAGGCTGCGCTACGACTCCGTGACGCGCGAGTCCCTGATGCCTGGTGTGCTCACCTCGCTCCGCGCCGTACCGACGCTCACCGGAGTGACCGTCGGTCTCGACGCCGTACTGAACCTGGGCTGACCGAGGCCGCTGTCAGCACGTGGCGGCCGACGACTGACCATCGGCCGTCGAAGCGGGCGATCGCAGTACCGGAGACGAGTGGTCCGGGCACCAGCAGGTGTCCGGTGAAGGTCCCGTGGTCGGGGTCGATGACGAGTTCGCAGTCGGTGAAGTCCAGCCAGGCCCTGCGTCAGCGGGTACCACGTCTTATAGATGCTCTCCTTGGCGCTGAACAACACCCGTCCCCAGTGGATCGCGGGGTGCAGCGCCGCGAGCCGGTTCAGCATCTGCATCTCGCCGGCGACGGTGACGCCCTTGTCGACTCCCTCGGGGAGCGGCTGGTGGACTTCTGCGTCGATGCCGACCGAGGCGATCCGCGGTGAGTTCGTGACTGCCGCGGCGCGATACCCGTCGCAGTGCGTGAGGCTGCCCACCACTCCGTCGGGCCAGAGGGGTTCGCGGCTCTTCCCCGCCAAGATCGGCGCGGCCGGATATCCAAGCCGCGACAACGCCTGCCGGGCGCAGTGGCGGGCTGTCGCGAACTCCGCCTGGCGTACCGGTACGGCGCGCGCGATCGCCGCGAACTCCTGCGGCAGCAGCGTAGTGAGGGGTACGTCGCTGGTCCGCTCCTCGACCTCGACATCGTCCGGCAACAGCGCCGCGAGCCCGGTTCGGCTGATCGGATCCACCCCCGCTGATCGTGGAAGTTGTTAGGGTAGCCTACCCTTTACAGGCTGGGAGACGGCCGCCTCGAAGGGAAATCAATGAGCATCGAACCGCTGACCCTTGACGGGGTCGTTCCGTTTCCGCCGGAGACGGCGGCCGAGTACCTCGCCGAGGGACACTGGCGCGATCAGACGCTGCCAGAGCTGCTGTTCGCCACCGCGGAGCGCAGTCCGGACAAGCTCGCTGTCATCGACCGCAAGGCCGAGTTGACCTACGCGCAGCTCACGGACGAGGTACTGCGCCTCGCGGCCGGCCTGCAGGAGCTCGGGCTGAACCGTGGCGACCGCGTGGTGGTTCACCTGCCCAACATCTACGAGTACATCGCCTTCGTCTTCGCCTTGTGGGAGATCGGGGCGGTTCCGGTCGTCGCTCCCGTCGCGCACCGTCGTGCCGAGATCGAGTACTTCATCGAGATCGCCGAGGCGCGGGCCTACATCACCGTCGACTCGGACAGCGGCACCGATCTCGCCGCGATGGCCGCCGATCTGAAGCAGCGCTGGCCCCAGCTGGAGCACACCGTAGTACTCGACCGTAATGGCGGTGGCGCCGAGTACGAGGCACTGCAGTCGAAGGGATCGCTCGAGCACACCCGGCGGTGCAGCCCGCAGGACGTCGCGCTGTTGCAGATGTCGGGCGGCACGACAGGCGTTCCGAAGCTGATGCCGCACACGCACCAGACGTACGGCTACGCACTGCGCAGAAGCGTCGGCGAACGAGGCATCACCGAGCGCACCGTGCACCTGCTGGTGATCCCGATCTGCCACAGCATGTCGACGCGGTCGCCCGGCTTCCTCGGTGCGTTCAGCGTGGGCGCCACCATCGTGATCGCCCCGAACGGCAGCCCCGACACGGCGTTCCCGCTGATCGAGAAGCACGGGGTGACCCGCGTTTCGCTGGTCCCGCCGATCCTGCTGGCGTGGCTGAACTCCTCGCTGCGCAAGTCCTACGACCTGTCCAGCCTGAAGGTGCTCATGTGCGGCGGCGCGAAGCTGGTCGAAGCGGTGGCGAGCCGGGTCGAGCCGGAGTTCGGCGTACAGCTGTCGCAGAGCTTCGGGATGGGGGAGGGCCTGGTGGTCAGCAATCCCGCGGACGTCGATCGGGCCACCAGCGTGCGATACCAGGGCCGGCCGGCCTCGGCAGCCGATGAGATCCAGGTCATCGACGACGAGGGGAACGAGGTGCCACCTGGTGCGCCTGGTCACCTGCTGACCCGCGGACCGTCGGTGATCCGTGGCTACTACCGCAACCCCGAGCAGAACGCGCTGGCCTTCACCAGCGACGGTTTCTACCGCACCGGTGACATCGTCGAGCGGGACGAGCGCGGATTCATCCGGGTGGTGGGTCGGTCGAAGGACCAGATCAACCGCGGTGGCGAGAAGATCGCGCCCGAGGAGCTGGAGAACGCGCTGCTCACGCACGCCGGCGTGCACAACGTCTCCGTCGTCGGCGTCGATGACGACGTGCTCGGCGAGCGGGTCAAGGCGTACCTGATTCCCCGGTCGCCGGACAGCGCGGCCGAGCTCACCTTGGGCAAGCTGCGCCAGTTCCTGCGCGACAAGGGCCTCGCCACGTTCAAGCTGCCCGATGTGGTGGAGGTCGTCGACGAGTTCCCGTACACCGCGGTCGGCAAGGTCAGCAAGCGGCTGCAGCGCGAGCTGAACTAGGTGATGGCGACCGAGAGCACACGTGTCCTGATCGCGGGCGCAGGCCCCGTCGGCATGGTCTGCGCGCTGGCGCTGAACCGGCGGGGCATCCCGGTGACCGTCTTCGAGTCCGAGCCGGCGCCGGTGAAGGACCAGCGCGCGGCGACCATCCATCCGAGCACGCTGGAGATGCTCGACGACCTGGGTGTCACCGAGAAGATCCGGGCGGACAGCCTGCTGTCGAGCACCTATCGCTTCCACGACCGGCCGACCGGAGAGGTCGTGGCCGAGTTCGATCTCGGCCGGCTAGGGAACGAGCTCCGGTTCCCGTATGTGCTGCAGTACGAGCAGTACAAGCTGACCGCAGCCATCGCCGCGGAGTACGCGAACGGGTCCGACTTCGACGTGCGGTTCTCCCACACGCTGACCGGTCTGACCGAGACCGCGAACGGCGTCGAGGTGGAGTACACCTCACCCGCGGGCACGGAACGGATGCCGTCGACCTATGTCGTCGGCTGCGACGGTGGCCGCTCGACGGTGCGCAAGCTGGCCGGGATCGAGTTCGAGGGGTTCACCTATCCGGAGCGGTTCATCAAGATCGCGACCAGCTTCGACCTCAAAACCGTCAGGCCGGAGTTGTCGCTGCGCAACTACTTCTCCGACCCCCATGAGTGGGCCAACGTGTTCAAGGTGCGCGGCGAATCACCCGAGGGGCTCTGGCGGGTGATCCTGCCGATCGGGGCTGACGAGGACGACGCCACCGCGTTGTCGCCGGCGCGCGTCGAGCAGCGGCTGCAGAAGTTCCTGCCGAAGGCCGGCTCGTACCACGTCGAGTACCGCGACGTGTACGGAGTCAATCAGCGCGTGGCCGCGACCTTCCGCAAGGGCCGCATCCTGCTCGCCGGCGACAGCGCGCACGTCAACAACCCGATCGGCGGGATGGGCATGAACGGCGGCATCCATGACGCCATCAACCTGACCGAGAAGCTCACGAAGGTGATCGCCGGTGAGGCCGGCGACGAGCTGCTCGACCTCTACAGCCGCCAGCGTCGCCATGCCGCGGTGAACTACGTGCAGGCCCAGACGATCGCCAACAAGCGGCTGCTGGAGGAACGTGATCCCGAAGTACGGCGCCAGAAGTTCAGCGAACTACGCCGTACCGCGGAGAATCACGACACCGCTCGTGCCTACATGCGCCGCGCGGCCCTCTTCGACAGCCTGCAGGACGCGGCCGCCATCACCTGATCACTGCTCCAGCAGATTCGTCAGCAGTGGGCCCCATTTCGGGAGGCCCGAGTCGGGCTCGACGATGGACTGGTGGTCCTCGCCTTCGGCAACGAAGAAGGAGTAGTTGGTCAGGTGAACATCCCAGCCCAGGGCGTCCTCACGACCGAGCTCTGCCACTCGGGACGTATGAGTCGCGGCGGACGCGATCACGAGCGCCTCGATGTCGAGACTGCCTCGCGTCGGAGCAGACATCATGACATCACAACGACGTCCGGCCGTCTCGACAGCCTTCAACTGTTTCAGATCGGCGAGTAACTCGTTGAACGCCTCCGTACCGAAGGCCTTCCGCATCTCTTCGCGCATCGACTCTCCATACCCCTGTCGCACATTCCCGATGACAGGCATGGCATCCACGATCACCAGGATTTCGACGCGCTCCCCTCGGGAGAGGAGTTGGCGTGCCACGGCGAACATGATGTGCGCACCGTAGGACCAACCCAGCAGTTCGTACGATCCAGTCGGTTGCAGCCCTTGGATGATGTCGGCATAGGTGGAGGAAAGGTCTTCGAGGTCATCGAACTCGATATCCAAGCCGGCGACCGCCGGATCATCGACTCCGACCAGCCCCACACCGTTCGGCAGGTACTTCGACAGGTCCGAGTACACGGATGAGCCGCCGAACTGCGCGTGCGCGCAGAACAGGTTGCGGCCGTTCAGCGATGGCGCGAATCGGGTCACGATCGTGCTGATATCGCCGTCGGGATCTGCATCCGGGTGCAGCTTCTGATCGACGACCGAGCTCAGCTCGCCGATCGTCGAAGCGGTGATCACGTCCCTCATCGCGGTGGCCACCGGGAAGGTGCGATTCATCTTCGAGGCGAGTCGCATCGCCGCGAGCGAGTGCCCGCCGAGCCGGAAGAAGTCGCTGGCAGCACCCAGTGGCAGTTCCTCGGGGAGATCGAGCACCTCACGGAAGATCGCGGCCAGCGCCAACTCCGTCGCCGACTCGAGTGCCCGGCCGGCGCCGACTGCGGACGCGGCTACGTCAGCCGCCGGCAACGCCCGGCGATCCAGCTTCCCGGTCGGGGTGAGGGGGAAGGAGTCCACCACCACCAGGGCTGCCGGGACCATGTAGTCAGGCAGGAACTTGGCCAGATGGTTACGTAGCGACTCGCTGATGTCGAGGTCCGCGGTGGTGCTGTAGTACGCCGCCAACTGCGGCCCGGTGGAATGCTCGAAGGCGACCACCTCGGCGCGCGTGATCCCGGGGAATCCCTGTACTACGTCGCGGATCTCGTCCGGTTCGATCCGGTAACCGCGAATCTTGATCTGCTCGTCGGCGCGACCGAGGTAGTCGATCATCCCGTCGTCGTTCCAGCGGGCCAGATCTCCGGTGCGGTACATCCGCTCCGCCGGCTCCCATGGGCAGGCGACGAAACGTTCGGCGGTCAGCGCTGATTGGCCCCAGTACCCTCGCACAGTACCGTCGCCGGCGAGGTACAGCTCGCCCGCGACGCCGGGCAGGGCAGGCTCCAGGTTCTCGTCGAGGATGTACGCCCGGGTGTTGAAGATCGGCGTACCGACACTCGACGTGGTGCTGTCGGCCAGATCGGCACCGAGGGCGTTGATCGTGTACTCGGTGGGGCCGTAGAGGTTGTACGACTCGACTCCGGGGGCGCCGCGCAGTTGCTGCCACAGCCGGTCGGGGACGGCCTCGCCGCCGAGGGAGACGAAGACGACCCCGGGCGCATCCGAGGACACGGATCGGCCGGCCGGCCGGTCCCGCTCGAGCAGCCCTTCCTCGACCAGCAGTTGCCCGTAGGACGGGGTCACATCGAACCCGTCCATGCACACCTCGTCGTAGTGAGCCAGCAGTTGCTGGTGGTCGCGCCGCATCTCCTCGTCGATGACGTGGACCTCGTGCCCGTTCAGTAGCCAGAACAGCTGCTCCCACGATGCATCGAAGGAGAAGGACGTCGTGTGCGCGATCTTCATCCGGCGGCCGCGCTGGTGGTCCACCACCCGATCGAAGATCTTCTCGACGTGGTTGAAGTACATGTTCGTCAGGCCGCGATAGCCGACGGCGACGCCCTTGGGCCGCCCGGTGGTTCCCGAGGTGAAGATGATGTACGCCAGGTTGTCGAGCGAGATCTGCCCGCCTCGTTCCGCTGCCGTGATCGGACCCGCGGCGATCCGCGCGAGCCGATCCACCGTCGGCGCGGAGTCCAGGTTGACCACCTTGCCGACGGCGCCGGTGAGTCGATCCACGTCGCGGTCGGTCACCAGCGTGACGGTCGGTTCGGCGACCTCGATCATGTAGCTGATGCGCTCGTCCGGCAGTTCACTGTCCACCGGGACGTACGCCGCTCCGATGGCGAACACGGCGAACATCGCGATGACCGTCCGCTCGTCGCGCGGCAGCAGCAGCGCGATCCGATGCTCCGGGCGCACGCCCTCCTCAAGGAGAAGGCGGGCATAGCGATTCACCTCGGCGTGGAACTCCGCGAAGGTGAACTGACGCTCTCCGGCGACCAGCGCCGTCTCCGATCCGGACAGCTGCACCTGCCGGTCCAGCAACTCGGCGACCGTGACCGGTTCGATCTCGCGGACGAGATCAGCGGCAATCCCTGTGTGCGGGTCGGTCTCGTCCGGCAACAGGGCGGACAACGTGCCAACGGGCTCGTCCAGCCGGCGAGTGAGAGAAACGAGCACCTGGGCGTAGCGCTTGAGCAACAGCTCCGCGGCCGAGGCCTCGAAAACGTCCCGTCGGTAGGACAGACGCACGTGTACGGTCGCCGCTCCGTCGCGTTCTTCCGGGTCGACCGCGAACGTCACCGGGTAGTGCGTTGCGTCGTCGACCTTCGCGCCGACTACCTGCAACCCGGCTGTCTCCTGCCCATCGGCCTTGCCGAGCGGCACGTTCTGCACCACGAACAGCGTGTCGAACAGAACAGGAACGCCTGCATTGGTCTGGATCTGGGTCAGTGCGGCCTGCGGATGGTCGATGACGAGCAACTGCTCGGACTGGACCCGGGCGAGCAGCTGCCGATTCGTTTCGAACGGAGGCAGATTGACCCGCATCGGGACCGTGTTGAACAGCAGCCCGATGATCCGGTCGGCGTCGGGCAACGCCGGCGGCCGTCCGGAAACAGTGTTGCCGAAGACCACGTCATTGCTGCCGGTGAGCCGGCTGAGCGCGATCCCCCAGGCGGTCTGCAGCAAGGTGCCTGTCGTGACCTGGGCATCGCGTGCGGCACGGAACACCATCGCGGCCTCTGCCGGGCTGAGATCGAGGTGGAGTTCGCCGGTCTCGCCCTGTGCGTCACCGACGTCGACGAAGTCCGGGCACAGCAACGTCGGGCCGGCCAGCTCAGCGAGGTAGCCGTCCCAGGCGCGATAGGCGGCATCGGGATCCTGCTCGTCGACCCAGTCCAGGTAGGAGCGGAAGGGCACCGGCCGGACCCGATCGACGTACCCGTCATCGGCGTAGATGCTGAGGATCTCGGCGAGGATCGAGTTGATGGACCAGCCGTCCAGCAGGATGTGCTCGAAACTCATCACCATCGTCCAGGTCCGGTGATCGTGTTCGAGCAGGGTGAAGCGGATCAGCGGCGGGGTCTCGAAGTCGAACGGCTCACCTCGCTCGGCCGCCAGGAACTGCTCCACCTCGACCCCGCGGTCCTTCCACTCCTCCAGTCGGATGACCCGCACCGGAACCTCGACACCGGCCGGGATCACCTGCACGTCCCCGGGCGGGACGAACGCCGCCTGGAGGTTGGGGTGCCTCGTCATCGCACTGGCGATGGAAGCCGTCATTCGCCCGGGATCGAGCTCTCCCTTGATCTGCCGGGTGATCTGCGAGACGTAGGTGTTGTGGTCGTCGGACTCCTGGGACCGGAGCAGGTGGTAGAACAAGCCGCGTTGCAACGGGGCCAGCGGCAGGATCTGGGCGTCGTACCCGTAGCGGGCCCGGATGGATTCTTCTTCGGCGGGCGTCAACGTGACGCGGTCGGCGCGACGCAGTGTGAAGGCGTCTCGACGCTCGTGGCCGGCCGCCGGGATTCCGGCTCCGCCGAGCTCTTCGGTGATGGCGGCGGCGAGCGCCTCCGTGTCGACATCGACAGTCGGCGCCGACTCCACCCAAACGCGGACGACGCAATCGTCGGGCGCACTACCCCCGACGAGGACGTGGATGCCGAGTCCGTCGTCCGGTACGCCGACCCTCGCGGCAGGCCCAGTGACCAACTTCGCCTGGCTACGGAACACGCCCACGCGGATCCGTGGCAGCGGAACATCATCGAAGAAGCGGCTGAAGCGGGGGTGCCAGGCCAGCGCGGCGTACTCCGCTGCTCGCTCCGAGCTCAGTCCGGTGACCTCATCGTCAAGCAGCACAGGGAATCTGCGCGTTCGCAGGGGGCCGTCGGACTCGTAGAGCTCGACGAGCAGGTCTCCTTCGGCGACCCCGGCCAAGGCCTTGGCCACGGCTGTCAGCACAACGGACTGCAGGGAGGTCTCGGCGGAGGCCGCTTGACCGGTCGTGACACTGAACGCTTCCGAAGCGGCCGAGCCGTCGCGCTGCCGCAGTACGGTCGCGGTCGCATCAGCGAGCTGATCGACCCAGTCCTCCCAGAACGGATCGTCGAGGACAGCCGTCAACTCGTCGTCGCTGTAGCCAGCCGCGGTCCGGGGAGACGCGGCGACGACCATCGGAATGCTTGCCTGATAGGCGGTGACCAATTCGGTGAGCTTCGCCCGGACTGCATCCAGCAGCTCAGGATTGCTGGTCTCGGCGACCAGTTCGCCGGCGCCGGTGTCGCGGATCGCCAAGCGCAAGGCGATACCTGCACCCGACAAGGCGTGACTGACGTGATCGATCGCAGCCCGCCAGAGCGGAGCCACGCTGATGTCGAAGTCCTCGAGCGGCAACTGGAAGCGGCGATTGTCACGGACGTCGTCAGCAGCTGCGGTCTGGCCCTCGCCGCCGGCCCGGACGATCTGGGCGAGTTGCTTGACCGTCAATTCCGGGTACTGCGAACCGAGCACCAGGAAGCGGGCCGTGTTCCGCAACAAGCGTGCGGTGGTCTCCGCGGAGAACAACTCGCGGGCCGCGTTCAGGTTCATGCCGAACGCACCGCTGTCGAGTCTCTCGATACTCGACACGAGGTCGAACAGCGCGGGCTGCGAGGCCAGCGGGCCGGCCGCGGTGGTCGAGGCGTAGTTGGTGAGCGGTGGCGCCGTACCGAGATCTCCACCGCGGTCCACGTAGGCGGCCATCACCTGGAACAGCGGACTGATCCCGACCCGCCGCGGCGGGTTCACCGCCTCGACGACGTGCTCGAACGGAACGAGTTTGTGGTCAGCGGCTTCCAGCATGCGATCGCGGCAACTGAGCAGCGTCCGCGCGAAGCCGGCTTGGGCGTCGATATCGGCGCGCACCACGACGGTGTTCACGAAGTAGCCGATCAGGTCCTGCAGCTCGGGCTGGTCGCGCAGACTGGCCGGGGTGCCGACCGGGACGGTTTCGCCTGACCCTTCGTCCCAGAGCGTCAGCGAGAAGGCCGCGATCAACGCCTGAAGGGGTGTCGCCTTGTGCTCGAACAGCAGTTCGTCGACCGTGGCTGTCTCGTCGCTGGTGAGCGACGTGGTCGCAGGCCGGATGGTTCGCTCTTCGGACCCGTCACGGGACTGGTCGAGAGGCAGGACGGTCTCCGTCGGGAGATCCGACAGCAGGTCTTGCCAGTACTCCAGATCCGATCGATAACGGGACTCCGGGTCTTTGCGATCGCCCAGCACCTCGCGCTGCCAGACCGCGAAATCGGCGTACTGCGTCGGCAAGGCCGCGAGCTCGGTGGAGTTGCCGGTCGCCGCTTCGAGATAGAACTTGTTCAGCTCGTGAACGAGGATCCCGAAAGAATCCGCGTCGGTCACGATGTGATGCCCGTAGGCGACCAGCACATCGCCGTCGAAATGGCGCAGCAGATGGAACTTCAGCCCGAACTCGGAGGTGAAGTCGAGGGGCAGCGCGGCAACCTCGGCGATCTTGTCGTCGAGCGATTCAGGACCGACGTGCTCCACCTGCAGCACCAAGGTGTCGTCGTCGGGTGCCGGACAGATGACCTGGCGCAGCGATGAGGTGTCCTCGTCCGGCACCAGGATCGTGCGCAGGATCTCGTGCCGGGCGACAGTACGGCGTACCGCCGACTCCAATGCGTCCAGGTCGAGCTGCTCGCCTGCTTGCAGCACGATCTCGGTCCGGTAGATCGGACGCCCGGCGATCTGCTCGGTGAACCACAGTGCCTGCTGTCCGTAGGAGACGGGCAGGACGGTGGGGCGTGGCAGGTCGCCGATCCGGGTCTCGGTTGTCCCGACGGTAGCGGTGGTGTTGTCGGCGAGGTGAGCGAGTTCGCTGATCCGGGGGTGGTCGAAGACGTCGCGCAGCGTCAACGCCGTGCCGAGCAGTGCGTTGGCGCGGGCGACGACTCGTGCGGCGAGTAGTGAGTGTCCGCCGAGACGGAAGAAGTCGCTGTCGACGCCCAGCTCGGTGTTGTCGGCGAGGCGCAGTACGTCGCGGAAGATGCCGGCCAGGGCGACTTCGCTGTCGGTCTCCGGCGACCGGCCGCTGGTCGTGCCTGCGGCCAGGTCTGGCTGCGGCAGCGCGTGGCGATCCAGCTTGCCGTTCGCTGTGACCGGGAAGCCGTCCAGGCGGGTGAACGTGGTGGGGACCATGTACTCCGGCAGCGACTGGGCGAGATGCTCGCGCAGTACGTCGAACAACAAGGCGTCCTCGGTGCCGGGCGTGGTGACGTAGGCGGCGAGATACTTTCCGCCGGCCGGGTGGTCGAAGGTGGCGATGGCTGCACCCGTGACCTGCGGGTGCTGTTCGAGGACGGCGCGGATCTCGGCAGGCTCGATCCGGTAGCCGCGGATCTTCACCTGGTCGTCGCTGCGGCCGAGGTACTCCAGCTGTCCTTGGGTGTTCCAGCGAACGACGTCGCCGGTGCGGTACAGCCGAGCGCCTTCGTCGCTGAACGGATCGGCGACGAAACGGTCGGCGGTCAGGCCTGCACGGGCGACGTAGCCGTCGGCGAGCTGCACCCCGCCGAGGTAGAGCTCACCTGCGACACCGACCGGTACCGGACGCAACCAGGCATCGAGGACGCGCGCCGTGGTGTTCGCGACCGGGCCACCGATCGAGGTGTTCTTGGTGTCGGTGATGACGGCTGTGGTGCCGTCGCCTGTGACCTCGGTGGAGCCGTAGAAGTTGTGGAGTTCTGCTTGTGGAGCAGCGGTTTGCATGCTGTTCGCGGTGCTCTGAGTGAGAGTTTCACCGGAAGAGATCCAGTACCGGATCGACGCCAGCGCTGTGGATGCGTCGTCGTGGCGGACGAGGACGTCGGCCAGGCTGGGCACGGTCAGCAGGTGGGTGACACGGTGCCGGGCGATGGTGCCCAGCAGAGCGGCTGGGTCTTGGGCGGTTGCTGCCGTCACGATGACGGTTCGGGTGCCGGCGAGCATCGGCCCGAACAGCTCGGTCATCGCGTCGACGAAGCCCAGGCCGCTCTTCGACAGCGCCACGTCGTCTTGCGTGTAGTCCAGTACTCGTTGGCCCCAGGCGAGCCGGTTCACGAGCGCGCGATGCGTGACGGCAACGCCCTTCGGGACACCGGTTGTTCCGGACGTGAAGATCACCACGGCAGCGTCGAGAACGTTCAACGGCCGCGCCAGCACAGGGGCAGTTCTCTCGCCAGTGGCCAAGCGCTGCTGTACGTCGTGGTCGTCGATCCGGAGTGCATGTGTTTCCGCGGTGTCGTGGTCGGTGATCACCACGACGGGTGCGGCGTCGTCGAGGATGTGCTTGATGCGTTCGGCGGGGTATCCCGGATCGATCGGCACGTACGCCGCTCCGGCGCGCATCACCCCGGCCAGCGCCACCACCAGGTCGACCGACCGCGTCATGGCGACCGCGACCCGGTCTCCAACTCGCACGCCCTGATCGATCAACAGCCGAGCCAGCGCGTTCACCCGCGCATCGAACTCGCCATAGGTCAGCTCGGTGCCGTCCTCGGTGACGAGCGCCACCAGGTCGGGACCGGCCTGCACCCGGTCGCGCACCAATTCGTCCACCGTCACCGGTGCAACCTCGAGCGCCTCGCCGCGCACCCACGAAGAATCCGGACCATCAGCAGTGGGGGTGAATCCGCGGCTCAGTTCGTGCAGGGTCTGCGTCGGGGAACCGTCGAGGGCAGCGTTGAGAAAGTCGCTGAACTGCTGGGCGTGCAGGAGTGGATCGCTGGTGTCGGAGCCTGCGGAGATCTCCAGCCGGATGCCGGTCTCCGGGTTGCGGTAGATCGCCAGGTCGAGTGATCCGACCGGGCCGGTGCTGATCGTTTCGGGGACCGCGACGATGTCGCCCAGGCGCGGTACCGATTCGAACAGCCTGATGTTGATCGTCGGCAGGGTGAGATAGGACGCCTGGCTGCCCGGCCAGGAACGGGCGATCTGGTGATCCTCGACCGTGGTGTGACGCCGCGACGTCTTCAACTGGTCCGCGACAACCTCGAGGACGTCGGCGAAGGGTTGGTACGGGCTGATCTCGGCGACCACCGGAACCGCTCTCGAGATCGCGCTGGGCGTTCTCAGCGACTCGCGGTCGTCGCGCAGCATCTGCGGAACCCGGACCGCGACGTAGTCACGGCTGTCGACCAGAGCGGTGTAGACGCCCCACAAGGCGATCAGGGAATCGGTCCAGGAAACTCGCGCGGTACGAGCGAACTGCTGAACCCTCGAATAGGTGTCGTCGGCTGTCGGGACGACTACTGGTCGCGATGACGAGACGAAGACCTCGGAGAGGTCCTCCGTGGTCTCGTGGCCGGCAGTCTCGATCGCGAGGATGCCGTTCCAGTACGCGACGCTTTCAGCGCTGTGCTCGATGGTGCCTGCGACGTTTTCCAGACTTCCGAACCAGCGGTCCGGGACCGGATCGCCTGCGTGGGTTGCGGAGTAGACCTCTGCGACGCGGCGGATGAAGAGGGAAATACTGTAGCCGTCGACGAGCAGGATGTTGGTGACCAGGATCCAGGCCCAGGTCCCGTCATCGCGACGGACCAGCGTTGAAGACGTCGTCGGCTCCCCAGCGGCAGCCGGTGCTGCGGTGAGTCGTTCGCGGGCCATCACCCGGATCTGGTCGTCGCCCTGGCCCGCATCCACGATCTCTGTCGGCAGTGTCGTGGCCGCGTCGACGTACTGAAAAGGGACCCCGTCGTCGTCGCCGAAACGGACCCGCAGCGCGTCGGTCTCCGAGAAGGCAGTACTCACCGAGGACGCGAACACGGCCGGATCGATCGGGCCCTGCAGCCACAGCAGCTGCCCCGCGCAGAACACCGAGGACTCCGGAGCGAGTCTCCGTGCCACCCAGTTGCCCCGCTGGCTCGCAGTCAGTTCCACACGATCAAAAGCCGTCAACGGAAGCACACCCACTTCTCTTGAGACCAGGTCGAGCTGACCGAGGCACGGATCACTGCAACAGTAATGAAGGGTAGGCTAACCTTGCAACGTGCTGATCCCCACCCCGCCGCCCTCTCGAGGAGAAGCTCCCATCGGGTCCGACCTCCGCCCTGCCACGCCTGCTTGTCACCTCGACATCCTGGGCACGCACCGAGGGCGGCCATGACGAGCGCCTCGCACGCCGACCCGTCCGGGTTGGGTCGCGGGCCTCTGAATCGTCGGTTACCTGTGCTCTGGCAGGCGCCCATCGATCCGCCTGAGGTCCGGCCATTCGAGGCCGACGCGGGGACCACGGCCGGTCGATTCCTGGCGCGCGTGATCCTTTCCCTACGCCGGATCACCGTCCCCGCAGCGCTGGCAGCGACCGTATGGCAGGTGGGCGAGGCGGCGGTTCCGGTGGTGATGGGCGTCGCGATCGACCGGGCGCTGGCAACCGGGGATGCGGGGCAACTGGTGCTGTGGATCGGCGCACTGGTGGCCTTGTACGTCGTTTTGACCGTGGCGGCGAAGTTCGCGACCGTGCTGACCGCGTATGCGGTGCAGTTGCTGCAGCACCGCCTCCGAAGCACCCTCTCGACCGGCGTACTGCATCCGGCGGGTGGCACTGCCCACGCGCCGGACGGAGGAGTCGTCTCGGTGATGACCAACGACGTCGGGCGCCTGGCCAACGGGGTTCAGCTCGTGATCATGCCGATCGCGAGGGTCGTGACCATCGGCTTCATCGCCGTTTCACTGTTGACGACGCACTGGCTGCTCGGGCTCGCGGTGTTGGTGGGGGCGCCGGTGGCCGTGTGGTTGATGGGTCTGCTCAGCGAGCGGCTGTCCCGCGACACCCGCGAGTACCAGGGACTGCTGGCCACCACGGTCGGACTGGCCACGGATGTCGTCGCCGGGTATCGGGTGGTCAAGGGGATCCGCGCCGAGACCGAGGCGACCAGGAGGTACCGGCAGGCAAGCCAGGAGACACTCGTCGGCGCCAAGCGCAACGCGGGCCTACTGGGCAGGTTTCTGATGGGCTCCGGTGTGGTCACCGGCGTCTTCGTCGCAGCGGTGATGGGGCTGGCCGGCTGGTTCGCCGTGGATGGGCAGCTGAGTATCGGCGAGCTGATCGCCGCCGTCGGCCTCGCTCAGGCGCTGCTGCCGCAGATCCAGTCGATCGCCAACGACTCCATTCCCAACCTCGCCGGAGCCCGCGCCTCGTCCGCGCGTGTCCTCGAGGTATTGAAGACCGACGTCACCGTTGCGCCCGAGCCTGACGACGCGACCCGGCAAGAGCTTCCGCAGCTGCCGGTGCTGGAGGTTTCCACACCCAGCAGGACGATTCGGGTGGAGCCGGGCGAGCTCGTGGGAGTGCGCGCCGACGATCTGACTGCCGCCCGACTCGCGGAGGTGTTGCTGGATCCGCGCCGACGTGGCGGTGAGGTGGCGGTGCAGTTGGACGGGATCGCTGCGGGGGAGTTGACCGCGCACGAGTACCGCTCCCGGGTCACCTTCACACCGCACCGGGTGATGTTGTTCAGCGGAACGATCCGCGACAACCTCATCGCCACCGCGGCCGCACCCGAGCTGGTGACAGCCGCGGTGCGGGCTGCGGCCTGCGACGACTTCGCTGCTGATCTCGACCTCTCGGTCGGCGAGGACGGCAACCGCCTCTCCGGCGGCCAGCTTCAGCGACTTGCGCTGGCCCGTGCCCTGGCGAGCGATGCGCCGGTGCTCGTGCTGCACGACCCGACCACAGCGGTCGACTCGGTCACCGAGCACACGATCGCCGAGCGGTTGCGCGACGTCCGCGCGAGCCGCTCGACTCTGCTGATCACTTCGTCTCCCGCGTTGCTGGCCGGCTGCGACCGCGTCGTCAACCTGCTCGAAGACGCACCGATGCCCGTAAGGACGATGACGTGAGCGGCACCTCCGCAGCAACCGAGCACGCGCTACCGGTTGCCGGCGGCAAGGAAACGGCCAGGGAGGTCTGGCGACTCAGCCGCGGGCATCGGCTCCGGCTCGCGGCGGTCGGAGCGCTGGGGATCGTCAGCACCGCCGTCAACGTGATCCCGCCGGTGATCGTCGGGTTCCTCGTCGACCGGGTACAAGCTGGTACCGCCGACCTCGGCACCGTGCTGACGGTCACGGCCGTGATGGCACTCTCGGCAATTCTCGGCGCGGCCGGTACTGCGGTGACGATCGTGCTGGCCACCCGCGTCTACCACACCATCCTCGCCGCGCTGCGCGAACAGCTGGTGAGCCGCGCGATGACGCTCCCGCAGCACCTCGTCGAACGTGCCGGCACCGGAGACCTGATCTCCAGGACCAGCGACGACGTCACCGCCGTAGCCGATGCCGCCCCCGCGGTGATTCCCGCGCTCACCGTCACCGCGTTCACCATCGTCGTGTCGCTGGGCGGGCTTGCTGCGCTGGAATGGCCGTACGCCGCAGCCTTTGCCGTCGTACTGCCGATCTACGTGCTCGTCATGCGCTGGTACCTCCGCATCGGCCCACGGATCTACGGCGCCGAACGTGCGGCGATGAGCGCCCGGGCACAGCAGATCCTCGAGTCCCAGCGTGGCTACGCCACCGTGCTCGGGCTCGGGCTCACCGAGCAACGGCACCGCAGCGTGATGGCTGCGTCTTGGGGCGTCGCTGTCTGGACGCTGCGCGCGCGCACCGTGCAAGGCATGCTCAGCATCCGCCTGAACCTCGGCGAGTGTCTCAGCCTGGCCACCGTCCTCGTCGTCGGCTTCGTCCTGATCGAGGCGGACGCCTCCACTGTCGGTGCCGCCACCGCCGCGATGCTGCTCGTCCTGCGTCTGCTCGGACCGATCAACGAGCTGGTGTTCGTCGTCGACGATCTCCAGTCGGCGCTGGCGTCGCTCAGTCGCATGATCGGCGTCGCCACCATTCCTGAAGAAGCGAGCGAACCGGCAGCTGCAGCGAACAAGGACATCGCCGTACGGCTCAACGACGTCGCGTTCAGCTATGGCGACGGTCCTCGCCTGTTCGACAACCTCACCCTCGACATCCCCACCGGTCAGCGCATCGCTGTGGTCGGCGCCTCCGGGGCCGGGAAGACGACGCTGGCCGCCGTCATCGCGGGTATCCATCTGTCCGACGCCGGGACGGTGGCCCAGCCCGGCCGTACTACGTTGATCACTCAAGAGACACACGTCTTCGCCGGCACTCTGCGGGACAACCTCACGCTTGCCGCCCCCGACGCCACCGACCACGACATCCACGCAGCGTTGGACGCCACCGGTGCAGCCGGTCTGCTCGACCTGCTGCCGGACAATCTCGACACGATGATCGGCACCGGCGGACATCCGCTCACCGATGCCCAAGCGCAACAGCTCGCCCTCGCCCGGCTACTCCTCGCTGATCCCGAACTGGCGATCCTCGACGAGGCCACCGCCGAGGCAGGCTCAACCCATGCAGGGTTGCTGGACCGCGCCGCCGACGCAGCTTTGCGTGGGCGCACCGGATTGGTGATCGCGCATCGCCTGTCCCAGGCCGCGACCTGTGACCGGGTCGTCGTGATGGAGCACGGCCGGATCATCGAGAGCGGAACGCATGACGACCTGGTCGCTGCCGGTGGCGTGTACGGCGGGCTGTGGAGCGCGTGGGAGGCCGGACGGGGCATGAACAACAAACTAGGGAGGACTGGCTCATGACGGGAAACGTTGTCGGCACGCCGGACAACACGGCGGTGCGGACCGCGTTGTGGCGCGCCTTGCACACACAGGTGGACGAGCCGCCGTACGTCCTGGAGGACGTGGTGGGCGCCCAACTGGCGGGCGAGGAGGACTGGCGCGAGCGCGGAGACATGGTGCCCGCCGCTTCACGAGGCAAGCGCGGCACGGTGGTCGGCCGGGCGCGGTTGACCGAGGACCTGGTGGCCGAGGCAGCGGGCCGCGGCGTGGATCAGTACGTGATTCTGGGCGCAGGCCTGGATTCGTACGCCCAGCGTCATCCCGAGGCGGGCTCGACGATGACCGTCTTCGAGATCGACCAGCCGGAGACGCAGGCCTGGAAGCGGAGCCGGTTGATCGAGCTCGGCTACGACGTACCGGACTGGCTGCGGTTGGTCCCGGTCGATTTCGAAGCGAACGACGACTGGTGGGATCGCTTGCAGGCGGCGGGATTCGACACCTCGCGTCCCGCGATGGTGTCCTGGCTGGGGGTCACCATGTACCTGACCGAACAGGCCACGGCGGCGACCCTCAAGCAGGTGGCGAGTCTGCCGGCCGGCTCCTCGCTGATCCTCACGTTCTTCCGTCATCTGGAGGACCTCGCGCCCGAGGACGTACAGATTCGGCGAGCCTCCAGGGAGGGCGCCCGCCGGTCCGGTACGCCGTTCATCGGCTTCTACACTCCCGGCCAGATCAGCGAGCTGGTGCGGCAGGCAGGCTTCGCGGACGCCGAACACGTCTCGGCGGCCGGCCTGGCCGAGCGCTACTTCGCGGGCCGGACCGACGGCCTGCGGCCGTACAGCGGCGAGGAAGTACTGATCGCCACCGTGTGACACAGCGGACTGCAACTACCGAAAAAACAAGGCAAGCAATGAATGAGGAGTTCTGATGAGCCTGAGCACCCAGCAACTGATCGCCGACGTCGCCGACGTGCTGTACCTCGAACCCGCGGCGATCGACTACGAGTTGAGCCTCCGCGATCAGGGGATGGACTCGGTGCGGCTGATGGATCTGGTCGAGCGCTGGCGCACCGCGGGAGTGGACGGGATCGACTTCATCACCCTGGCCGAGGACTCGCGGCTGGGTCACTGGATCGAGGTCATGGAGAAGCTCCAAGCCGGTGAAGAAGTGGCTTCCTGACCCCTGCGGCAGCTGGGTAGTGCGGTCGCGAAGACCGCACTACACCTTCACGGTGCCAGTACTCGCAGCGTGTTGCCCCACCCGACGAGCGACGTCGAGACCACGGTCAGTCCGGCGTCGGCAATGACGGCGTCGAGTTCTGCCTCGGTGCGGTAGCCGGCGCCGTGCAGCGTCAACTGCATGAGGTCGCGCTCCGCGTCGTGTTCGTCCAGGTCCTCGGGATCGAAGGTGTCCTCGACCAACAACACCCGGCCACCGGCACTCAGGCTCGCAGCGGCCTGCTGAAGGATGAGCCTCGCCTCCGCGTCGCGATGCTGCCCGAGCGTGTCGATGATCAGTACTGCGTCCGCAGGCTCGCTCTTCTCGAACACCGACTGCTCGGCGATCCGGATCCGGTCACGCCTGCTCGCATCCGCGATGCTGACCGCAAGGTCCCCGCGGAACCACTCCGCCGCGGTCGGGAGCGCCACGATGGTCACCCTGACGTCCGAATGCCCAGCAGTGAGGTAGTCCGCGTGGACTCCCGCGCCAGGTGCGTGGACAACCACCTCGCGCACGCCCTCGAGCACGGGCGAGTTGGCGAGCGGGTCGGCAAGCACCTGCGCGAACCGGGACTTGTTCTCCAGGCGTTTGTGCTCGAAGGCCGCATCGCCGCGGAGGGAGTCCCAGTCGCTGCCGGTCACCGACTCCAGTACCGGACGGTCGTCGCGGACCGCCGCTTCGAGGCCGAAGAAGGCCTGCGACATCCGGGACTCGACCCCGCCGGACGTGAGGTGATCGAGAACGGACTCGTCGGTCAGGAACTCGCCGGTCTCACTGAGCTTGTACTCGTCGCCGACCTGTTCCAGGAGCTCGATCGCCTGCAGGTACCGCAGGAACTTCGCCAGCGAGCGTTCTTTCGTGCCGGTGTGCTGAGCAAGCGCGGGGAGGGTACGCACTCCGCGGCTGATGCAGTCGGCGATCCCGAGATTCGCGGCCGTCCGGATGGCCAGCGGCGGGAGCAACTCGGACAGCTCGTGGAACTTCTCGAAGGCCTCGTCGTTGCGCTCGAGGTCCGGCATGGCGGGGTCCTCGTCCGACGCCACCACTTCGGCGCGCCGCCAGTATCCGGTGAAGTCGATGTCGGACTTGTCGACGCCTCGTTCCTCGATCAGATACCGCCGCAGATCACGGACCACGGCCTGTTCGCCGGCGAGCCAAGCGAACATCGAGCCTTCTCGCCGGCCGGCCTCGCGCACTGCCTGCAACAGCAACGGCTCGGCGCCCGCAGGCTGTCCGTTCCGCACGATCCAGGTCACCTGGACGCCGGGGCGTACTGGCAGCTCGATCCGGTGCGACTCCTCAGCGACCTCGATGTAGACCTCGGCCTGTACTTCGTCCGGCAATTCGGCGAGCAGCCGGTCGATCGCCGGGACGGCCGTGTCGTCACCGACGACGAGGAACCAGTCGTAACCATCAGGCCGTCCGCTCGAAACCGACGGTCCGCCGACGTGCAGCCGATCGCCGGGCTCGGCCCGGTACGCCCACGTGGTGGCAACACCCACACCGTGTTTGACGAAGTCGATGTCGAGCTCGCGAGCCTCCGAGTTGTAGCGCCGTACCGTGTAGACGCGCCACAGGGCAGGCGGATCGGCCGGCCACCGGTACTTGCCGTCCTTGTAGACCGGGACCACCGGTTCGCTTTCGCCGGGGTACGGGAAGATCAGCCGGACACTGTCGTCGAAACCGTCGCTGGCGAACTCGGGGAACGCGACACCGTCGCTTCCGGTGAACGCTCCCAGCTGATCACCGGTCAGCGTCACCCGGCGCATCCCGGGAGTGACGTCGACGACCCGCGCCACCTCCAGCTCCCGCAGGACGATGGTGTGTACGACGGTAGGGCGGACGCGGCGCGGCACAGCGACTCCTCATCGAGCAGGTGTCAGAGGGCAAAACCTTAGCATTGCCTAACCTAATGAAGTTCGGCTGTGAGAGCCTCTCGCAGCTCGGTGACCACCTTCTCCGCGAAGCCGAGGAGAGTGATCGTGGTCGTGTCCGGGGCGAGGTGGTAGCGGATCACCGCGCGGTACAGCTGCTCGTTGCCCTCTGGGGTCGGCGATCCGCTGTCGGGCTCGTAGACCCGCGTGAGGATGACGGCGGGGGAGGGCGACCGGCGCAGGGCTCTGCGTCCTGCCTTGTTGTGGTAACGCAGCAGGGCCAGCTCGGCGGTTCTGGTCGGCTCGGCCTCGTCGAGAGCGATGGCAGTGGTCGCGGTGAACGGACCGACCTGCATCGGCTGGTCGTCGGGAGTCAGCGGGACCTCTACGTCGATCAGTGGTGCGATTCCTGTTGAGTGGAGGGCGTTGCGGATCGCCTTGATGACAACGTCTTCTGCAAGGGAGCTGTCCCAGCGGACGACGGAGACGGTGGCAGCAGCGAAGGCGGGATCGTCGATCGTCTGGGTTCGGGCGAGGAGGCCCTTCCAGTGATCGAGGCCGTCCGTAGCGACCGCGTCGCCGGCTGCCTCGATGGCTTCGAGCGCAGGGACGAGCGCTGGTGGGCGGGACACTTCTGCTCCGCCAACCACGGACTGCTTAAGTGCCTCGGCCAGCCGGTGCAGGGAGGCTCGGTCGACGGTTCCCGCGTGGACGGCCAGCACCGCAACCGTCTGTTCGGGGTTGTGCGCGAGGGCAGCCGGGCGGCCGGCCGAGAGATCGATGAGATCGACGGCGGCGGACCTGATTGCGTCAACGTCGCTGTTGGTCTCCACGGTCTGGGGTTGGACTGTCTCCGCAGGCAGGAGATAGGTGAACCAGAGCCGCCGGCTGGTGGCGTCAACTGACAGGCGAAGCGCGTCGGTGGTGGCGACGAGTGAGTGGAAAGCCGAGGTGATCGATCCACTCTTCGACTGTGCGGGCAAGCTGATGAGCTCGGTGAAGACGTACTCATCGGGTGCCGTGTCCGCCTCGCGTAAGCGCTCCAGGGCTGCAGAGGTCGGGACCAGCACCGGCTCGGCCGAGATTGCGTCGTCCGTTGCCGGCGCAAGCAGCGCAGCGAGGGCGCCGACAGTACGCCGTACGAATACGTCGGAGAGTTTGAACGTCAGGTGGTGCTCACGACCGTAGGCAACGAGTCGTGCCGCCGAGATGCTGTCGCCGCCGATGCGGAAGAAGTCGCTGTCCACGCCGAGGTCGGTGTCGTCGCCGAGGTGGAGTACGGCGCGGAAGATGCCGGCGAGGGCGATCTCGGTGTCGGTCTCCGGTGGCCGGCCACCCGCTGCACCTGCCACCAGGTCCGGTTGCGGCAGCGCGCGACGATCGAGCTTTCCGTTCGCGGTGACCGGGAATTCGTCCAGGCGCAGGAAGGTCGCGGGCACCATGTAGTCCGGCAGCGACTGGGCGAGATGCTCACGCAGTACGTCGAACAGCACTGCGTCGTCGGCGTGCGCGCTGCTTGCCGTGGTCACGTAGGCCGCGAGGTACTGGCCGCCGGCCGGGTGATCCAAGGTGACGATGGCGGCGCCCGATACCGCTGGGTGCTGTTCGAGGACCGCGCGGATCTCGCCGGGCTCGATCCGGTAGCCGCGGATCTTCACCTGGTCGTCGCTGCGGCCGAGGTACTCCAGTTTCCCTTGGGAGTTCCACTGCACGACATCGCCGGTGCGATACAACCGCGCGCCGTCGTCGCTGAACGGATCAGCCACAAAGCGGCCCGCGGTCAAGCCCGCGCGCGCCACGTAGCCGTCTGCGAGTTGCACTCCACCCAGATAGAGCTCACCTGCCACGCCGACCGGTACTGGACGCAACCAGGCATCGAGAACCCGCGTCGTCGTGTTCGTGACCGGAGCACCGATCGGCACTCCCGCCGCATCGACGAGCTCTGCCTGAACCACCGGGTGAGCGGTCACATCCACGGCCGCTTCGGTCGGTCCGTAGAGGTTGTGCAGTTCCGCGTTCTCGAACAGCGCAACGGCACCGGCCGCGGGTGCCACGGGGAGTGCCTCGCCGGAGCAGAACACTCGTCGTACCGAAGCGACCGACGTCCGGGCCGGGTCCGAGGTGAGGAAGGCCTGCAGCATCGACGGCACGAAGTGGGTGACCGTCACTGCGCGACGGTCGATCACTTCCAGCAGGTACTGCGGGTCCTTGTGCCCGCCGTCCTGCGCCACGATCACCGCTGCGCCGGTCACCAGTGGCAGGAAGAACTCCCACACCGACACGTCGAATGTGAACGGGGTCTTCAGCAGCACCCGGTCTGCCGCACCGATCCGGTAGTCGTCACGCATCCACCGCAGCCGGTTGACGATTGCCTGGTGGTTGACCTGAACGCCTTTGGGGCGCCCGGTGGTGCCGGAGGTGAAGATCACGTACGCCGCATCCGTCGGGAGCAGCGGACGCGAGAACTGCGGTGCGTCGACCACGCCGGCCGCGAGGTGTTGCTGCACGAGTTCGTCGTCGATGAGCAGCGTGTGCACCGGATGCTCAGCGAGCACGTGCTGATGAACCTCGGCGGTGTTCCGGTCTGTGATCACCGCACGTAGTGTGGCGTCGGCGAGGATGTGCTTGACGCGGTCGGCGGGATAGTCGGGATCGATCGGCACGTACGCCGCCCCGGCCCGGATCACTCCGGCCAAGGCGACCACCAGTTCGGCCGAGCGCGGCATGGCGACCGCGACCCGATCCCCAACGCGTACGCCGTTCGCGACGAGCAGGTGGGCGAGAGCGTTGACCCGGGCATCGAAGTCGCGGTAGGTCAGTTCGGTGCCGTCATCGGCGATGACCGCGGCCTCGTCCGGGCTCGCCGCGGCCTGCCGGCGTACCAGGTCATCGAGTGTCGTCGCGGGAATCTCGAGCGTCTCACCGCGTGACCAGGTAGCGAGTTGCTGCAACTCCGGTGCGAGCAACATGTCCAGCTCGCCGACCCGGGCCTCCGGATCAGCAGCGATTGCCTTCAGCACCGAGTTGAAGACGGCAACGAACCGCTCGGCAGTCGCGGCATCGAACAGCTCGGTCGCGTAGGCGAGTTTCCCGCTCAGCTCGTCGAGCGAATCGAAGAGGTCGAGATCGAGATCGGTCTTGACCGCGCCGACCGCCGCGGGAGCTGGCGTCGTCGTGACGTTCCCGAGCTGCAGGCCCGCGCGGTGGCTGTCGATGACGCGGTGGGTGAGCATGATCTGGAAGAGGGGATTGCGGCCGACGGATCGCTCGGTGCCCAGCGCCCGGGTGATTTCCTCGAAGGGCGCGGCCTGGTGCTCGAACCCGCCGAGGACCGTGCGTTTGGTGTTCTGCAGAACGTCGGCGATCGAGTCGCCGGGGTGGAACCGGTGGCGGATCGGCAGGGTGTTCACGAAGTACCCGACCAGGTCTTCCAGGCCGTCCTCGGTGCGGCCTCCGACTGGCGAGCCGATCACCACGTCCGCACCGGCGCCCAGCGCCGAGACGGTCAACGCGGTCGCGGCCTGGAGCGTCATGAACATGGACACGCCCTGCTCAGCCGCAGCCTGTCGCAGACCGGTCGCCACCTGGGGGTCGACGGTGAACCGTAGATCCGCGCCGCGATGGGTCGGCGCTACCGGCCGGGCCCTGTCCGGCGTGATCGCGGACTCCTCGGGCACATCCGCGAGGACGTCGCGCCAATAGGCCAGGTGCTGGGAAAGCAGCGAACCCGAATCCGACGCCGAACCCAGTACGTCGCGTTGCCAGATCGCGTAGTCCGCGTACTGCGCCCGCAGGGGCAGCCATGCCGGCTCCTGCCCTGCGGCCCGTGCCTGATAAGCGGTCGACAGGTCGCCCAGCAACGACGGGAACGACCATTCGTCCACTGCGTGGTGATGTACGGCGACCACCAGGACCGAGTCGTCGCCGCCGGTGCGGAGCAGCGCGACCCGGATCGGGAGGTCGGCCGCGAGCTCGAACCCGGCCTGCACCACCGCGCTCACTCGCGCATCCACGTTCGTGACGTCCTCGACGAGCAACGAGAGCCGGTCGGCCGCTTCCTTTGCTGGAACGACGACCTGGGTGAGCGTGCCGTTTTGCTCCACCAAGAGCGTGCGCAGTGCCTCGTGACGAGAAACCACGTCCCGGACCGCCGTGATCAGAACATCGGGGTCCAGCTCGCCGTGCAAACGCAGTACCACCGGGACGACGTACCGCCCACCAGGACCGCCCAGCTGATCGATCAGCCAGAGGGCTTGTTGTCCGTAAGAGACGGGGAGCACGGCGGGGCGTGGTAGGTCACCGACGCGCGTTCGGGGTTCCGCGGTGGTAGCGGCGGTGGTGTCGGCGAGGTGGGCGAGGTCGCTGATGCGGGGGTGGTCGAAGACGTCCCGGAGTGTCAGCGTGGTGTCGAGTAACGCGTTGGCTCGGGCGACGACTCGGGTCGCTAGCAGTGAGTGTCCGCCGAGGCGGAAGAAGTCGGTGTCCACGCCGAGGTCGGTGTCCTCGGCGAGGTGGAGTACGTCGCGGAAGATGCCGGCCAGGGTGATCTCGCTGGCGGTCTCGGGCGGCCTGCCGTTGGTTGTGCCGGTGGCGAGGTCTGGTTGCGGCAGCGCGTGGCGGTCGAGTTTCCCGTTGGGGGTAACGGGAAATCTGTCCAGGCGCATGAAGGTTGTGGGGACCATGTACTCCGGCAGCGATCGCGCGAGGTGCTCGCGCAGGGTGTCGAACAGCGCCGGATCCTCAGTGCTGGTCGTGGTCACGTAGGCGGCGAGATATTTGCCGCCGGCCGGGTGATCCACAGCGGCGATCGCCGCTCCTGATACGTCCGGGTGTTGTTCGAGGACGGCGCGGATCTCGGCGGGCTCGATCCGGTGTCCGCGGATCTTCACCTGGTCGTCGCTGCGGCCGAGGTACTCCAGCTGTCCTTGGGGGTTCCATCGCACGACATCGCCGGTGCGGTACAGCCGTGCGCCGTTGTCGCTGAACGGGTCGGCGACGAAACGGTCAGCTGTCAGGCCCGCGCGGCCTACGTATCCGTCGGCGAGCTGTACTCCGCCTAGGTAGAGCTCTCCTGTCACTCCGACCGGTACCGGACGCAGCCACGCGTCGAGAACACGTGCCGTGGTGTTCGCTACCGGAGCACCGATCGGGGTGTTGTCGGTGATGACGACCGCAGTAGCGTCGCCGGTGACCTCGGTGGAGCCGTAGAAGTTGTGCAGTTCTGCTTGTGGTGCAGCGATTCGCATGGTGTTCGCGGTGCTCTGGGTGAGGGCTTCACCAGACGAGATCCAGTACCGAACCGAGGCCAATGCTGCGATGACGTCATCGTGGCGGACCAGGACGTCGGCGAGGCTGGGCACGGTCAGCAGGTGGGTGACGCGGTGCCGGGCGATGGTTTCGAGCAGACCGGCTGGGTCCTGGGCGGTTTCTGTGGGGACGACGACGGTTCGGGTGCCGGCGATCATCGGCCCGAACAGTTCGGTCACGGCATCGACAAAACCGACGCCGCTCTTCGACAACGCCACATCGTCCGGCTGGTAGCCCAGCACTCGTTGGCCCCAGGCGAGGCGGTTTGCGAGTGCGCGGTGCGTGACGGCGACGCCCTTCGGGATGCCGGTCGTTCCTGACGTGAAGAGCACGACAGCGGCGTCGAGGTCGTTCAATGGCCGGGCCAGCGCCGGGGCAGCGTTCTCGCCAGTGGCCAAGCGCTGCTGTACTTCGTGGTCGTCGATGCGGAGTACTGCGGCTTCGCCCAGCGCGTGTTTGTGGGTGTCCGCGGTGTGGTGGTCGGCGATCACCATCGCGGGTACGGCGTCGTTGAGGATGTGCTTGATGCGTTCGGCGGGGTAGCCCGGATCGATCGGCACGTACGCCGCTCCGGCGCGCATCACGGCGGCAAGTACCACGACCAGGTCGACCGAGCGCGTCATGGCGACCGCGACCCGGCCCCCGACCTGCACGCCGTGCTCGACGAGGAGGTGGGCCAATGCGTTCACTCGCGCGTCGAACTCGCCGTACGTCAGTTCGGTGCCGTCATCAGCGGCGGTGATCGCAACCAGCTCGGGGCTCGCCGCTACCTGTCGGCGTACCAGCTCGTCAACGGTTGCTCCGGGGACATCGAGTGCTTCGCCCTGCGCCCATGACGCGTCCATGCCGTCGGTGTCCGGTGTGAATCCGGCACTCAGTTCGTGCAGGGTCTGGGCGGGGGAGCCGTCGAGGACGGCGTTGAGGAAGCGGGTGAATTGCTGGGCATGCAGGTGCGGGGCGCTGGTGCCGGAGCCTGCGGAGAGTTCTAGCCGGATGCCGGTCTCTGTGCTGCGGTAGATGGCGAGGTCGAGTGATCCGACCGGGCCGGTGCTGATCGTTTCGGGGATCGCGGCGATGTCGCCGAGGCGCGGTGTCGAGTCGAAGAGTCTGATGTTGATCGTCGGGAGGGCGAGATAAGCGGCTTGGCCGCTCGGCCAGGCGCGGGTGATCTGGTGATCTTCGACGGTGGTGTGGCGTCGAGAGGTTTTCAGCTGGTTGGCAACGACTTCGAGGACGTCAGCGAAAGCGTCGTACGGGCTGATCTCGGTGGCGACCGGGATTGCCCGGGAGATCGCGCTGGGTGTCTTCAGTGATTCGCGGTCGTCGCGCAGCATCTGCGGAACCCGGACGGCGACGTAGTCACGGTTGTCGGCGAGAGCGGTATAGACGCCCCATAAGGCGATCAGGGAATCGGTCCAGGAGACCCGCGCGGTACGAGCGAACTGCTGGACCTTCGAATAAGTGTCGTCGGCTGTGGGGACGACTACTGGTCGCGATGAGGAGACGAAGGCGCCGGAGAGGTCCTCTGCATTCTCGGGGCCGGCGGTGTCGATCGCGAGGATGCCGTTCCAGTACGCGACGCTTTCAGCGCTGTGCTGGGCGGTGTCTGCGACGTTTTCCAGACTTCCGAACCAGCGGTCCGGGACCGGATCGCCTGCCTGGGTTGCGGAGTAGACCTCTGCGACGCGGCGGATGAAGAGAGAGATGCTGTAGCCGTCGACGAGCAGGATGTTGGTGACCAGGATCCAGGCCCAGGTCCCGTTGTTGCGGCGGATCAGGGTCGAGGACGTCGTCGGCTCCGCAGCGATGGCCGGTGCTCCGGTGAGCTGTTCTTGGGCCATCGTCCGGATCTGGTCGTCGTCATGGCCCGCATCGACGATCTCTGTCGGCAGTGTCGTCGTGGGGTCGACGTACTGGAAAGGGACGCCGTCATCGTCACCGAAACGGACCCGCAGTGCGTCGGTCTCCGAGAAGGCAGTACTCACCGAGGACGCGAACGTGGCTGGATCGATCGGGCCGTCCAGCCAGAGCAGTTGGCCCGCACAGAACACCGAAGACTCAGGGGCGAGCCTCCGTGCCACCCAGTTACCTCGCTGGCTCGCAGTCAACTCCACGCGCACACCCACTTCTCTCGAGTCATCGCGGTTCGGTGGTGGGCGCCGCCGACGGGCGCTCCCGGCCCAAGGGCACGACCGACGGGGTACCGGCGACCGGATCCGGTACGACGAGGCAGCGCAGTCCGAAGACCTCGTGCACGAGGTCGGCGGTCACGATCTCGGCCGGCGGGCCTTCGGCGACGATGTGGCCGTCCTTCATGGCGATCAGGTGGGTGCCGTAGCGGGCGGCCTGGTTGAGGTCGTGCAGTACGGCGACCAAGGTGTGGCCGACGTAATGCAGGTCGGTGAAAAGCTCCATCAGCTCGATCTGATGGGTGATGTCGAGGAAGGTGGTCGGCTCGTCGAGCAGCATGATGTCGGTGTGCTGCGCAAGCGCCATCGCCACCCAGACCCGCTGGCGCTGACCACCCGACAACTCGTCCACCAGCCGGCCGGACAGGTCGGTGACCGCGGTCTGGTCCATCGCCCGTACTACGGCCTGCTCGTCGGCCTCCGTCCACTGCCGGGCGAATCCCTGATGCGGATAGCGGCCTCGGGCCACCAGGTCGGCCACGGTGATGCCGTCCGGAGCGATGGAGCTCTGCGGCAACAGCCCGACCCGCCGCGCCACCTCCTTGGTCTTGAAGGAGTTGATGTCGGCGCCATCGAGAACGACCTGCCCGGCCGACGGTTTCAGCAGCCGGGACAGGCCGCGGAGCAGGGTCGACTTGCCGCACGCGTTCGGGCCCACGATCACGGTGAACGACTCGTCGGGGATCGCCACCGAGAGTTCCCGGGAGATGACGCGCTTGTCGTAGCCGATCGTCGCCGATTCCACGTGGAGCCGTGAGCCGCTGGCGGCCGGAGTCGACGTGGATGCGTCTCCCGTTGCCGCCAGATCGTTGCTGCTGAGGTGGGTGCTCAAAGACGTCTCCTGGCTTCGGTGATCAGCAGCCAGCCGAGGTACCCACCGCCGAGGATGACGGTGATGATGCCGACCGGCAACGGCGTGGGGGCGACGTGCTGGGCGATGTAGTCCGCCGCCAGACAGAGCAACGCGCCGACCAGGGCGGCGGGAGCGAGGGTGATCCCCGCGCTGCGGGTGAGCCGGCGTCCGATCTGCGGCGCGACCAGCGAGATGAACGCGATCGGGCCCGACGCGGCGGTGACCGTCGCGGTCAACGCCACCCCCAGCACGATCAGCCCGAGACGAGCCACCGAGACCCGCACTCCCTGGGCAGCGGCCGCGTCGTCACCCAGCTCGAGTTGCCGCATCGGCCGGCTCGACATCGCTGCCAGCAGCAGGAGTACGGCGATGCAGGCGCCGCCGATGGCGACCTGGTTCCAGGAGACGCCGTTGAGTGACCCGGCACCCCAGGTCGCGGCGGCCATCGCCTGATCCAGATCGGCCTTGAGGATCAGCCAGGTGTTGATCGAGCCGAGCATCGACGAGATGCCGATGCCCACGATGATCAGGCGGAACCCCTGCACACCTCGCCGGTAGGCGAGCAGGTACACGGCGACGGCAGTCGCGATTCCGCCGATCAGCGCGCCGCCGACCAGCTGCCAATAGGTGCCGTTGACAACCAAGATCACGATCAGCGCGCCGGTGTAGGAGCCCTGGGAGAAGCCGATGATGCCGGGGTCGGCGAGCGGGTTGCGCAGCGTCGACTGGAAGACCGCTCCGCTCACCCCCAGCGCGGCGCCGAACACCAGCGCCGCCACCACGCGGGGCAGCCGCCACTCGACCACAATGTCGTGGACGAGGCCGGTGGTTCCACCGGTCAGCGCCGAGACCACCTGTCCCGGGCTGAGCTGGTACGAGCCGGTCATCAGCGCGAGCACCGCCGTACCGGCGACCGCCAGCGTGAGGACCGCGCAGATGATGACCGAGCGCCATTCGAGCCGTACTGCGAAGCGTCGGTGCCGCAGTACCAGGACCTGTCGCCCGAAGTCCACGCGCGGATCGAGTCCACTCCGTACGCTCACAGCCCACTCGCCTTCTTCTGCCGTACCAGCGCGATCAGCACCGGGGCGCCGACGAAGGCGGTGACGATGCCCACGGGGATTTCGCCCGGCCGCATCACGACCCGCCCGAGAATGTCGGAGGCCAGCAGCAGACTCGGAGCCAGCAGCACGCTGTAGGCGAAGATCCAGCGCTGGTGCGGGCCGACGATCCAGCGCGCGACGTGCGGGACCATCAGCCCGACGAAGCCGATCGGCCCGGCGATCGCGGTGGCGCCGCCGGCCAGCAGGGTCAGCGCGATGATCGCGAGGATCCGGGTACGGACCAGCTGGACGCCTTGCGCGACGGCCAGTTCGTCACCGAGGGCCATCGCGTTGAGCGGGCCCGACACCGCGAAGGCCAGCAGGAGCCCGACCGCGAAGAACGGCAGGATCGGCCACACCAGGTCGAGCGGACGGCTCACGATCGAACCGGCGTTCCAGGACCGCATCGCGTCGAAGGCGTCCGGGTTGGTCAGCTCGAGGGCCGAACCAGCGCCACCGAGCACCGCGCCGACACAGACCCCGGCGAGCACCATCATCACCGGCGACTGGCCGCGCCGGGTCGACCCGAGAGCGAGCACCATCAAGGTGACGATCAGCGCTCCGGCGAAGGCGAACCACATGTAGCTCTGGATGTCGCGGACGCCGAGCAGCCCGACGGCGACCGTCACGGCGAAGGAGGCGCCCGCGTTCACGCCGAGGATGCCCGGATCGGCCAGTGGATTGCGGCTGAGCGCCTGGATCAACGCCCCGGCGACCCCCAGCGCCGTACCCACGACCAGCCCGACGATGGTGCGCGGCAACCGGAAGTCCCGGATCGCGTACTGATCGATGTCGTCCGACGGATGGAACAGGGCATCCCACACCACCGTGGGAGTGATGGCTGTCGACCCGATCATCACGCTCGCCACCAGCAACGCCAGCAGCACCACGAGCGCGATGACCAGGCCGATCAGACGACGACGCGATCCGGACACCTTCACGGTGCCCGGATCGGCGGGTCGGCGCAGGGTGAGAGCAGTCACTTCTTGGCGGGAAGAGTGGCCAGAGCCTTGTCGAGCGAGTCCAGGTAGCGCAGGACGGCGCCGTACGAGTTGTTACCGGGGCAGAAGACGCCGAGCGCACGACCGGACGTCACGGCCGGCAGCGCCTTCCAGGTGTTGGTGGCGACGACCGGCGCGAAGACCTGGGTCGGCTGGCCCGCGGCGTCGGCGGGATAGGTGATCACGTCGTACTGCGAAAGCTTCGTGAGCTGCTCGAACGGCAGGGACGCGTAGGCCAGCGGGTCCTTGCCGGCGGGCGCCTTGGGGAAGTTCAGGCCGACGTCGTCCTGGGCGATCTCGACGCAGCCGATGTCGCCGATGACGTAGGTCCCGGGATCGGAGTTCGAGTAGCGGTCGAGGTTGACGAACTTGGTGCTCTTGATCACGTCGGCGTAGGTCTGCTTCATCTTGGCGACGTTGCCCTCGAAGTCCCCCTTCTGCCGGTTCAGCGCGTCCTTCACGTTGCCGGCGTCGGCGAGCCCCTCGGCGAGTGCCTTCCACTCGGTGTCGAGGCCCCAGAAGACGGTCGGGGCGATCGTGGTGAGCTGCTTCTCGATCTTCTTGAACTCGGTGTCGGGAATCTGGACCAGGATGAGGTCCGGCTTCAGGCCGGCCACCTTCTCCAGGTCCACCTCGTCGCCGAGGTTCGTGGCCTTCTTGAACGTTGCCTGCTGCTCCTGCGGCAACAAGGCGAGCTCGGAGTCGGCCACCCCGGTGACGCCCACCGGCTGGCCACCCATGTCGATGAACGGCAGGTCGGTGTTGCCGATCGTGACGACCCGCTGCGGGGCGCCGGGGACCTGGATGGCGCCGTTGCCGGCGGTGACGGTGTGGGTCTCGGCGGCGGCATCGGCCGTCTTGTCGCCGGCCTTGTCGTCGCCGCTGCCGCAGGCGGTGAGGACGAGCGTGAGGCTCAGGACCGTGGCGGTCAGGGCTGCGCCGCGCCGTCTCAGGGGTGTCGTGGTCATGGGTTCGCTCTTCCTCTACGTCTTCGTCACCGGTGATCAGGCCGCGCTCCAACGACGCGGAGACCCTCGGGCATATTAGGCAACCCTTACCTAAAAAGCCAGCCACGACCACCCGTCGAACAACGAAGGCCCGGGCCATCGGGCCCGGGCCTTCCTCGATCTGCTGAAGCAACTCCCCAAACCGGCCGCGCCGATCCGGCTGGACCGTGCGACACCCCGGAGTACAGACTCGGACGTTGCCATCCGCCCCCATCATCAGGAGCTCGAATGATCCGCAAAGCCGCGTGCACTCTGGTCGGCCTGGCCTCCCTCGCGGGATCGCTGGTCGCCTTCTCCGCCCCCGCCTCGGCGGCGGGCTGTCACTACCGGATCGTCTGGAACGTGGCCGGCGTCTACAACTCCCCGCAGCAGAACCCGAACTACCTGATCAAGACCAAGCAGCGTGGGGACATCGTCGGCGACTACTGCACCTACACCATCAACGATGGCTACTACTGGAACATCGTTGCCCTCGGTGGCGGCGGTGTCGGCTACATGCGTGCGGACTCGATGGTTCGCGTCTGATCACTCAGCCGTGCGCTTGAGGTTGCGCGCAGTCAGCAGCGGCGGTTCCACGCGGTGACGTGGTGGTCGTAGATGTAGTCGAAGACCTTCACGTTGACCGGCCCGTTGTAGAAGTAGTCGCGCCAGTAGAAGCCGCCGTTGGGATCCGGCGTGTACACGCCCCACCGAGCACAGGCGCCGGCGCCGACGTAGAAACCGTCGGTGTCGGCCCAGTAGACCTTGGAGCGCTGCCCCTTCTGCAGGATCCGCGAGTAGCCCTCGCCCCAGCTGTGGATGATGCCGAACGGGATGCCGTCGTAGTTCGGGTTGTAGATGACGCCGCAGAGGATCCCGCCGACCTTGCACTCGTCCTGCACATCGCGCGGTGCGGGACGGGCGGCGGCATCGGTGGTCTCGACCCTCACGTACCCGGGCTGCACCGGCCCGGGAGTGCCTACCGGTTGTCCAGGGGTGCTCTCGTCGCCGGGGACCGGAGCGGCGAGGGCGGGTGTACTCAGACCGGCTGCCAACAGGGCAGCAGCAGCCATGATCAGGCGACTGGAACGCAGAATGTTGGTCGTCATGCCGACAGCGTGCAGTGAGCGAAGCATCTCGGTCCGTGATGGCAGCAACCTGCCATCAGCTCACCAGGGTGCGTGGATGACCTTGTCGACCGTGATGGTCAGCACCACCCGCACCTGGTCCCGCCCGCCGTACCACGCGTACGGCGCGCCGCTGTACTTCTGCGCGAGCTTCTCGATCCCCTCAGCCCCGCCGTCGCTCGTGATCCCGGTGACCCGCCCGCGAACCGAGTAGTAGCGCGAGGTGTCGTCCGGATCGGTGATGCTGACCGACACCCGTGGGTCGAGCTCGACGTTCTTGAGTTTGCGGTAGCCCTCGACGGTGTTGATCACGATGTGCTCGCCGTCGGTGTCGACCCAGGTCTGGGTGAGGTGCGGTGACCCGTCGGGCATCGTGGTCGCGATGAAGCACGGGCTCGGCTGGTAGGGCAGTTCGAGCAGGCCCTGCGGGATCTCGGTCACGCTGTCGACTGTACTGACCGCTCGCACGGCGCCTGATAGTCGGCTAAGAACTTGGCGATTCGGACATTTGCGGCCTGCTTGCTTCGTTGATACTGGCAAGACGCAACAGAGGGAGTCACATATGAGCCTGCTTGCTGCACTGGTCGGGTACGCGTTGACGGCCTTCATCCTGGTCCTGATCGTGCGGATGGTGCTGGACTGGATCGGCGTGGCCGGCGGGAGGTCCGACGGGGTCGCGAAGGCGCGGGCGTTCATGCACAAATTGACCGAGCCGGTGCTCGAGCCGGTACGGCGCCGGATCAAGCCGATCCGGGCCGGTGGGATCGCCTTCGACCTGGCCTTCACGCTGGTCTTCTTCGCGGCGCTGATCCTCCGCTCGGTCGCCTTCGGGGTGGCGTCCTCGGTTTGACCCTGACGCGACGTGAGGGTCGGTACTGGTCCCATGAACGAATTGATGGGACCAGTACCGCTGCCGGCCCTCGACGCGGTGGCGCCCGACATCTATCGCGGGTACTACGGCATGCCGATGTTCGTGATCGTCCCGACGCCCGAGCTGGAGGCGTCGAAGGACTTCTGGATCCACGGCCTCGGCTTCATCGACCTCTTCTCGGTCCCCGGACAGCTGGTTCACCTCCGGCGCTGGGCCTTCCAGGACGTACTGCTGGTACCAGCTGAGGAGCTTGCCGAGCCGGCGTCGATGAGTGTGAGTTTCGCCTGCGTGCCCAGCCAGATCGACGACCTCAGGACGCGGTGCGAGGAGTTGCGGCAAGGTTCGACCACCGAACCACGCGTGATGCCGTGGAACTCGCTCGAGCTGACGATCACCACGCCGGAGAACACCCGGGTGGTGATGACAGCGGCCCGCCCGCTCGACCCGGACAGCGCCGAGGCGGCCAATCTCCGGGCGATGGGGATCGACGTACCGTAGTACGGGTGAACGAGGATCTGACCGTCGGGCGGACCGCCGATCTCGTCGGTGTCAGCGTCCGGACGCTGCACCACTGGGACGCGATCGGACTCGTCCGCCCGAGCGGCCGGACCCGCTCGGACTACCGCGTGTACTCCGCTGCCGACGTCGCGCGCCTCCACCAGGTCCTCGTCTACCGCGAGCTCGGCTTCCCGCTGGCCGAGATCGGCAAGCTCCTCGACGATCCGGCCGTGGACGCGCCCAGCCATCTCCGCCGCCAGCGAGCCGAGCTCACCGAGCGCATCAACCACCTGCAGGCGATGGTGTCCTCGGTCGATCGGATGCTCAAGGCAACAACCTCCGGGATCCAGCTGTCGCCCGCCGAGCAGATCGAGATCTTCGGCACCAGTTGGCGCCCCGAGTGGATCGACGAAGCCGAGAGCCGCTGGGGCGACACCACCGCGTGGGCGCAGTACGCCGAACGCACCTCAGCTCTCGCGCCGGCCGATTGGAGCAACATCGCGGCCAAGACAACAGCGCTGGAAGCCGACCTGACCGCCGCCATGAGTGCCGGCCTCACCCCAGGTTCGCCAAACGCCAACGCCCTGGCCGAACGCCACCGCACCCTCCTCACCACGTACTTCGACTGCACCCACTCCATGCACGCCTGCATCGCCCGCAGCTACACCGACGACCCCCGCTACGCCGAGTACTACGAACAGACCGCCCCCGGCCTGTCCACCTGGCTCCGCGACACCATCTTCGCCAACGCCGAAGCCCACGGAATCGACCCCACCTCAGCCGTCTGGGAGTGACCTCACCAGCCGCCCCTGCAACCCGAGATGGTCGGAGACATAACCAACCGGCGCCACCTCGTTGGGAAAGAGCACCTCAGCGTCGTCCGCAGTCAGCCCGGCTGTCAGCAGGAAGTCGATGCACTGCGACCGCATCCCCGCCGGCAGATAAGCCGAGTGAAACGTCGGCGGACACTCCCCGCCGAACACATCGGCCAACCCCGTCGTGGCCAGGAACTCCTCGACCAACGCCTTGTGCCGCGGAATGTTGAAGTCCCCCGTCACCACAACAGGGGAGGGCAACCCCGCGACCAACTGCGCGAGCGCCGCGAACTGCGCCCGATGAATCGGATGGAACCGATTGTCCGCCGCCCAACTCCCGTCGGTGTTGGCCAGCAGATGCACATTGACGACAGCGACTCCGTCCACCCGACTGACCAACGCGCCCTTCAAGAACCCTCGCCACCGCAACGCCCATTCCGTACGACGCGGTGCCGGCAATCGCTTGTACAGAACGGATTCCACCGGCATTCGCGAGAACGTCACCACTCCACCAGCCGGCCCGATCGCGGACCGCCTATAGGTGGCTCGAAACGACGGCATCGCCTTGACGAGCAGCCGCAAGTGGTAGTAGGTCAGTACCTCCTGAAGGTTGACGACCTGCGCCGCCGAGGCCTCGAAGGCGGCACCGATCACGGCGTACCGCGCAGCCAGCCGCGACCCCCGGATCGGCATCCCCCGGGTGTTGAGCGAGGCGACGACAATCTGTCCGTTGTGCCCATCCGGAGTCGATCGCATGCGTCCGATCCTCATTCCTTTTCGTCATGATCGCGACCCCTTGCGCGCGCCTTCCGGCGGCAGTTAGATGAGCGCCTCTCGCTTAGCACGCGAGCCCCTGCCCGCCCGTCCCAACGCCAGGAGAACCACACATGTTCGCCATCATCGCCGCCGTCATCTTCGGGCTAGCGCTCATCCTCGACTGGGCCGACGCCACGGTCAGCGACGCGTTCACCCCGCAGACCCTCCTGATGGCCGGCCTGCTCTGCATCGCCCTCCACCTCGCCGGCGTCGGCGCCTCCAGCAAGTGGGGCCGTCGCCGCTGATCAGTCGCGCGGCTATCGGGACATCGCTCAGGTCTACTTGGCCTGGGCGATGTTTTTGTCTGCGGCTATCAGGGGGCGCCGGGGGTGTCGCCCCACCCGTACTCGCGTTGCGGGCTGGAGCGGCGTGCCCACCCGAGCCGGTTGCGGCGCGGCGTGTTTGCTGATGACCCTCGTGTCGCGTGGTCGGTTGCGGTCGGCTTGGTTGTGCTGCTGCTAGGTCCGTCCGGGGGTGTCGCCCCACCCGTACTCGCGTTGCGGGCTAGAGCGGCGTGCCCACCCCGAGCCCGTTGCGGCGCGGCGTGATTGCTGATGACCCTCGTTTCGCGTGGTCGCAGATCGACCTCATGTCGCGCGGCTGGTTGCGACCGGGCTGTCCTGCTATTGCGGGGCTCGTCGCCTTCCGCGACATCCGAGGTGGAAGCGCAGGTTCCGCACGCCTCGACAACCCCCAACTCGTCTCCAGCAACGTCACCGAAGGCGCCGAGCCGGAGGCAGCACAACTGCGCCGACCACCAACTAGCCCCGCGACACGAGCATCATCCCCGCAGCCACCCGACCCCGCCACAAGCTCGGGTGGGCACGCCGCTCCGGCCCGCAACGCGAGTACGGGTGGGGCGAAACTCCAAACAAACACTCCCCGGCACCAACTCCCTTGACCTCAAGCAAAGTTGAACTACCAAGCTGCTCACCATGGACATCACCGGTCAGATCCCCAGCACAGCCGACGTAGACGCGATCCTCGCCCTGGTAGCGACAGTGGAAGAAGCGCAAAGCAAAGAAGACGCCGACGCCTTCCTGGCGCTCTTCCGCGAAGACGCGGTGTGGGTGACGGGCCACGGCAAGCGGCTCTACGGTCGCGACACCATCGCCGAGTTCACCCGGCGCGTGCTGCCCGGCGCGACGAAGGACTCCTACGCGACATACACCCCAGACCACCTCCTCTTCGTCCGCCAAGACATCGCGGTCGTCAACGTCAACCAGAGGTACGCGCTCCGCCCCGGATCCACCACCGAACTCCCGGTGGAAACCGGCAGCCCCGTCTACTTCCTCGCCAAAGAAGCCGGCGAATGGCAGATCGCCGCAGCCCAGAACACCGTCGTCGTACCGGAGCCCTGAATCGCGCTAGGTAACGAAACAGGGACGACTGGCCAGTAGATCGCCGTGAACCATCGCGGAGAGTGATGAACCACTGGTAGGCATGGGGTCGCTCGGACCGTGGGGGCCCGAGCGACGACGACGCCGTCCCGGGGGGAACCGAGGGCGGCTTGGGGGAACAGTGAACAGAAACCGTGCTGCCCTGAAAGCCTGCGCCGCACTCATCGCGGCCGGCTTCCTGGCAACAGGCTGCGGCGCCACCACCGACTCCGGTACGGCGGCATCGCAGACCACCGTCACCACCACGGTGACCACCGAAACAAGCACCGAACCAAGCCCTGAACCAACTACCGAACCCACCGTCACGCCGACCGCGGCCCCGTCCCGGCCGGTAGGCCTGGTATCGATCCCACCCGCCAAGAAGCCGATCGCCAAACCACCGGTGAAGAAGCCGGTCATCAAGCTCACCACCAAGCCGAAGCCCAAGGTGTCGATCAAGCCAACGATCAAGCCCAAGCCGAAGCCGAAACCATCCACCAAGCCCAAGCCGAAACCCACCACAGAACCCAAGCCCGAGGTCTACTACGCCAACTGCTCCGAGGTCCGAGCCGCCGGCGCCGCCCCGATCCACCGCGGCGAACCCGGCTACTCGTCCAAACTGGACCGGGACGGCGACGGTGTCGCCTGCGAGAACTGATCGCGATGAGCAATCGTGAGCGGATACTGCAGGCGTTGCGGGGGAGCAGCAGGCCGTTGGATGACGATGAGCTTGCCGAGGCGACCGGGATTCATCTGCGGCAGACCGTCAACCAGATCTGCCGCGAACTGCAGGCCGCTGGTCAGATCGTTCGGGTTCCGGGGGAGCACGGGAAGATCGTGAACTCGATCGCGCCGGGGGCGGAGGTCGAGGAGCCGGCGGTTGTTGAGGCGGCGCATGATGCGGGGAGTTCGTTCGAGCAGCGGGCTGCGGCGGGGCGGATGCTGGAGGCGCTCGGGCGGCGGCTGGGCGTGACACTTCGGCCGACCAGGATCGTGCATCCCAGTGGTGCGAAGGTCGAGATCAACGGGGCCGATGCCGAGCAGACGGTGCTGGTGGAGTGCTGGGCGCATCAGGGGCCGGCCAAGGTGGCGCAGAAGTACAAGCTGGTCAATGACGCGGTCAAGCTGCACTGGATCGCGCAGTCGCTGCCGCCGCGGCCTCGGCGGCTCATCCTTTGTGTGTGCGACGAGGCCGCGGTCAAGCACCTGAGGGGCAACTCGTGGCAGGGGCACGCGATTGCCGACCTCGGGGTCGGGCTCGAGGTGGTTCAGCTGCCCGATGAGTTCGTCGCGGCGATTCTGGAGGCACAGAAGCGCCAGTACCGCTGACCCGGCTCGGCGGTGCTGACTCGACACAGCACCGCTGACCGGGCCTTGGAAGAAGCGACCTCAGGATTTAACAGCCAGCTCGCCCAGCTCGGACCACTCCGACTGATCGAGCTTGAAGTTCACGATCCGCGGCGTCTCCACCAGATGCGGCGGCAGCGTGGTCTGCGCGGTCTTGAAGTGTGCGGAGTTCACGTGCGCCCCCGCGGCGTCGTCGTCCGCGAAGGCCTCGACCAGGACGTACTCCGTCGGGTCGTCGACGCTGCGGGACCAGTCGAACCACAGGCAGCCGGCCTCGGCGCGGGTCGCGGCGGTGAACTCCGCGGTGATGGCCGGCCAGTTGTCGGCGTCGTCGGCCTGGACCTTGAACTTGGCGGTGATGAAGATCATCGGGAGCGCTCCGGGAGTTGAGAGGGACAGGTCAGGGTCGATGCTATCGGCGGTTCCGGGACGCCGGATGTGTCAATTCGAGACACCTGCGGCGTCAGAAGCCCAGCTGCTGGCGCAAGGTCTCCAGGGTGTGCGCCGATTCCAGCGTGTACTCCGGATCGGCGGCCGCGACCGCCTGCGCGAGGGCGTCGGTGGTGACGATGATGGTGAGCACCTCCGCGGTGATGCCGGTGACGGTGTTGGGGACGTGGATCGCGACGGTGACGTCGTCGGCCAGTCGCTCGGCGACGTGTTGCTCGCTCAGCAAAATGATCCCGGCGCCGACCGCGCGGGCCCGGTCGATCACCACCTCGGCGTCGATCACGAGCCGGCCGGGCGCGATCACGATCACGACGTCGTCGCGTTCGATCGCCAACAGGTCGTCGGCCAGCCGGAAGCCGGCCGTCTGGATGCAGCGGCTGCGCCGGCCGAGCCGCCGCAGCTTCAGGGTCAGGTGTTCGGCGGCGACATAGTTCGCACCAAAGCCATAGGTCGTGATCTCGCGCGCGTTGAGCATCAGCCGGACGGCCTCCTGGAAGGAGTCCATCCCCAGGTGCGCGTTCAGGAGCTCGATCCGTTCGATCGTCTCGGCGATCACCCGGTCCCAGACGTGCTTGGGGTCGCCGCCGGTCGACTCGATCCGGCTGCGCAGCCGCTCCTCGCGCTGACCCGTGGTGAACGGCGCCGCGACCAGGTCCTTCAGCTCAGCCAGTCCGGCGTACCCGAGTGCCTGCAGTGTCCGGATAACGGTCGCGTTGCTGGTCTTGCTCGCCACCCCGAGTTCCTGGGCCGACAGGTAGAGCAGCCGCTCAGGCGTGCTTTCGGACAGCGAGCGGCAGACCGAGCGGGCGGCCGGCGTGAACTCGTCCCAGTGATCGCGGATGCGGGCGCGGAGCTCGACGATGGCCGGATTGCGTGGAGTTCCCGTTGCGCCATCGGTCATCTGCGTATCTTCGCACCGCTGCGTTCAGTCGGAGTTGATCCAGGACCAGGTGCTGGTGGTGGCGGCGACACCGGCCTGCTGGAACCAGGTGAGCACGGACTGCTGATTGGCCTGAAGCGGCTGGCCGTCGCCGAGTTGGCCCTGCTCGATCAGGAGCCGGAACGCGCTGATCAGCCGGTGTTCGGGGGAGCCGCTCGACGTCGGTGCGTAGGCGTCGGCGAGAAGTGGCAGGGCGGCGTACGGGGCGTGGACGCTGTAGCCGTACTCGCGGCCAGGGTCGTCGCCGAGCGGTCCGTAATCGTAGAACTCGGTGAAGGTGACGGCCTGGTCGCCGCGGTCCGGTTCGATGGCGACGGTCAGCGTGAACAGACAGCCGTTCCGCTCCCGGTGGACCTTCAGCAACGTCTCCCGCACAGCGTCAGCCATGCCGCGAAACTAACCCACGAGGGATCAGGCGGCGAGTTGCTGGACTTGTCTGCGCGCCCACACCGCGCGGCGCAGTTTGGCCTTGTCGGGGTACCCGGCGGCTTTGCCGATCAGGTAGACGTCGTGGCTGCGCATGTTGACCATGGCGGCGACGTACCAGACCGGGTTTCCCTCGGCCAGCATGGTGACGATCATCTGGTGTGCGCTGTTCTCGGACATGCCGACCCTCTCCTTGATCCGGTTCCTGCTCTTACTGGTACGTCGGATCAAGGTGGGCGATTTCGACAGCTACGGCGAAGAAACTTTCGCGTCCGTAAGGCCTTGGTAAAAACGAATGCCCCGGTCGATGACCGGGGCATTCGTCCGTGCGGGTCCCGGGGGGAGTGGGACCTCCACACGTTGGGGGGACCTCGAATTTATCCCCCAATAGGGGTCACGGTCGCAGTGTCGCGGCGATTCTTAACACGTCGTCCGCTGAGCGGTTCGAACCCTGCGCCCAACGGTCGCCCCAGGGGTTGCGCAAACGCCCAATTTGTTGAGGTCTCATTGACTTGTCCGGTGCCGGTAGAGCACGCTCGCGAGTGTTGTGGAGAAGACCAGCAGACCACCGCACCAGGTTAACGCGACCCAGCCGTTCGTGCCGAGCGGAGTACCGGTCAGGAAGCTGCGGACGGCTTCGATCACCGGCGTGATCGGCTGGTGCCGGCTGATCGGTTGCAGGAATCCCGGCATTGTCTCGGTCCGGACGAAAGCGCTGCTGAGATAGGGCAGGAACAACATGAAGAAGCTCAGCGCGCTGGCCGATTCGACCGACTTGGCGATCACGCCGAGCGCCGCGGCCAGCCAGGACATGGCGATCACATAGAGCAGCAACAGGCTGATCGCGGCGACCCATTCGGCCGGCCCGGCATTCGGCCGGAAGCCCATCGCGAGGGCGGCGAGAACGACGATCGCGGTGGAGGCCGCATTGCGCGCCACACTCGCCGCGACATGGCCGGTGAGTACTGCGAAACCGCGGATCGGGAGCGACCGCAATCGGTCGATCATCCCGGTGGTCATGTCGTCGGCGACGGCCATCGCGGTGCTCGCGGCGCCGTACCCGGTGGTCAGCAACAGGATGCCCGGCACGACATAGTTGACGTACTGCGTACCGGTGTCGATCGCGCCGCCGAAAACGTAGACGAACAACGCCATCATCAGCAACGGCAACAGCATCGACACGAACACCGTGTCGACGTTGCGCCGGCTCAACCGGACGCTCCGGCCGATCATCGTCGCGACATCGCTGACGGCGGCGCCGATTCCCTGGTGGGTCGTCATCTGTGGAGCTCCTAGGCGGTCAGCGTGAGAAAGACGTCGTCGAGGGTCGGGCGATGCGAGGACACCCGCTCCGGCTGCAGGTTGTGATCGCGCAGTGCATCGAGCACTTGATGGAGATGGCCGGCGCTACCGTCCGACGGCAGGTTGAGCAGCGGACCGGAAACCAGTCCGCCCTCCCCGGCTGCTTCCAGCAGTGCGGCTGCTTTGAGTGCGGACGGTTCATCAGCGAAGTACAGCTCGATGCGCTCGCCGCCGACTTGGGCCTTGAGGTTGTCGGCCGTCCCCGAAGCAGTGACCCGGCCGTCGTCGATCAGCACGATCCGGTCGGCGAGCCGGTCCGCCTCCTCGAGGTACTGCGTGGTCAGCACGATCGTCGTCCCGTCACGCACGAGCTCGCCGATCGCATCCCACATCGTCAGCCGGCTGGCGGGATCGAGCCCGGTGGTCGGCTCGTCGAGGAAGATCACCCGCGGCCGGGCGATCAAACTCATGGCGAGATCCAAGCGACGCATCATGCCGCCCGAATATGTCTTGGCCCGTCGCCGCATCGCCGCGGTCAGCTCGAATCGCTCGAGCAACTCGTCCGCGCGCCGGGTCGCGACAGTCCGGCCGAGATGCATCAGCCGGCCGACCATGACGAGGTTCTCCCGGCCGGTCTGGTTGTCGTCGACCGCGGTGTTCTGCCCGGTCAGGCTGATCACCCCGCGAACCTCGGTGGGCTCGCGGACCACGTCGTACCCGGCGATCGTCGCCGTACCGGCGGTCGGGCGGCTGAGCGTGGTCAGGATCCGCACGATGGTGGTCTTGCCGGCGCCGTTCGGGCCGAGCAGGGCGAGCACGGACCCTTCTTCCACGTCGAGGTCGATGCCTCGGAGTACCTCGGTGCGCCCGTACGACTTCCGCAGGCCGCTGGCTTGGACGATCATCACGCTCCCCTTTACTGCGTATGAGCTACGCTAATTAGCGTAGCAGGTACGCAGTACGGGTTTCTAGACTGAGACGGTGGAGATGAGCGAGCAGCCTGAACTGCCGGCCGACGTCGCGCTGATGTGGGGTCTCGGCGACGTCACGAAGCGCGGGCCGAAGCCGTCGCTGTCGATCGGCGACATCACTTCTGCCGCGATCGAGCTCGCCGATGCAGAGGGGCTGGCGGCGGTCTCGATGGCCCGCGTCGCCGAGCGGCTCGGTAACTCGACGATGGCGCTCTACCGGCATGTGAAGAGCAAGGACGACCTGCTCACCTTGATGACGGACGCGGCGCTCGAGCGGCCCGAGCCGTTGCCCGAGGATGTCGATTGGCGTACCGGCCTGACCTTCTGGGCGAACGGCGTACTGACCGCGGTACGCCGCCACCGCTGGTACGCGAAGCTCCCGATCTCGGGTCCGCCGGCTGGTCCGAACAACCTGGCCTGGTTCGACTCGGCGCTCGGCGCGCTGAAGGACACCGGCCTGAGCGAGGAGGGCAAGGTCGGCGTCGTGATGGGCCTGATGACGTATGTGCAGGGTGAGATCCGGCTGAGCCTCGACCTGGCGAGCGGCTTCGTCGAGAACCCGGAGGCCTTCACCCGGTACGGCGCGACGCTGGCGCGCGTCGTCGATCCGCAGCAGCTGCCGGCCTTGGCTCAGGTGATGGCGGCCGGTGTCTTCGACGAGGTCACGAGCTTCGACGAAGCGGACGAAGCTGACTTCGACTTCGGTCTGCAGCTCTACCTGGACGGCGTGGCCGGCTTCATCGACCGAACCTCCTGATCTGTCCTGGTCAGCTCAGGGTGATGATCGCGTCGGCGGCCGGCTTGGTGGCGGCGATCAGTTTGGCGTTCACCTCGTCGGAACCGAAGGCCCGCTCGTGTGCTTCCTCGGGGGAGCGGCCGAACAGTTGGTGCCTGGCTTCCAAGCGCTGATGCCTGAGGTCGTCGTCGAGGTCGACGTACCAACACTCGTCGAGCAGTGCGCGACCGGTTGCCCATGGCACCTGATCGAACAGCAGATAGTTGCCTTCGGTCACCACCAACGTCGTCTCCGGCGGAACCGCGATGCTGGCAGCGATGGAGTCCTCGATCGACCGATCGAACCGCGGCGCCCAGATTGTCTCGTCCGCTGATTCCTTAAGCCGCTTGAGCAATGCAACGAACCCGAACCCGTCGAACGTCTGCGGCGCACCCTTCACCGCAGCCAGCCCCAGCTCCTCGAGCGCTGACTGCGCCAGGTGATACCCGTCCATCGGAACCAGCGCCACCTGGTGGCCCTCGGCAACTAGTTGCGTCACCAGCTGATCGGCGTACGTCGACTTGCCGGCCGCCGGCGCTCCGGTGATCCCGAGGATCGCGCGATCCCCTCGAGTCGCGAGCTCGACGGCTCGCCGCAAGGCGCTCTCTCGATTCAGCTGCACCCGGAGATCTTGTCAGCCTCGAGGAGCCCTGCCCAGCTTTGCGCAAGATCACTTTCGTGCTGCGCGCCTACCAGTCGCCGTAGTACGGAGCCCGATCCTTCCAGTTGCAAGACGCCGGCAGTTGGGTCAATCGGCGACTTCGCCTCCGGCAGCCGGCGTCCGAGGGTGGTGATCGAGTCGAGGCAGCGCGCAGTACCGAGGATTGCCCAGCCCTCCCGCGCACCTGGCGTCAGATCGAGGTCTTCCGCGAGAAGAAGCTCTCCATCCAGCCAGGCTCGTTGCGACGAACACAACGTGCCGCCCACCTCGCCATGGCGTCCGAGAACGAGCGACTCCCGGATAGCCGCCGAACACCCCGCCTCCATCACCACTTCCATGGATCTCGTGACATCTGCTCCCTCAGCCACGACAAACGGCTCACCATGCCACGTGAGCTGCGCACCTTCAGTCAGCGCGACCGTCACATCCCACCGCGCCGATCCACCCCGCATCGCGTACGCAACCGTCCCTGCGGTCTCGACGATGTCCAGCCGCACCGGACCTTTGACCACAACTTGAATCTCGACGTGGTCCCCAGCGAGCAACAAGGCCGAGGCCGCGATCAGTGCGATCCGCACGACGCCATCCGCTGCCGGTAACCGCCGCGGCGACAGCAGCCCGGTCCTCAGCAGTACCCGATCGCGCACAGGATCGGCAACAACTTCGATCCGCGTAACCCCCGCACCCACAGCCGCCGGTGCACGCACACCCGCACCCGCCGCCGGATCAGCGGTCGCCGCCGACCGACTCGCAAGCTCTGTCATCTGCTCAGTGCGTGTGAGCATGAGTATGCGAGATGAGCTCCCCGTTCTCACCAACATGTGAATGCGGAGCCATCGGCCCAGGATCCACCGGCGTGTGCGACCCGCTCCGCACCACCGCCGTCATCGCGAGCACCCACTCCTTCAACCGACCTACCGACTCCAGGTCCGTCCGCGACAACGCCAGCACAGGCTTCCCGCCCCGCGCAGCCTCCGCATCCGCGACCATCCGCGGCACATCGACCCCGACGTACGGCGCAAGGTCGGTCTTGTTGACCACCAGCAAGTCGGCCCGCGCGATCCCCGGCCCGCCTTTGCGCGCGACGTCCCCGCCACCCGCGACGTCGAGCACGAAGATCTGCGCATCGACGAGAGCGGGGGAGAAGGTCGCCGTCAGGTTGTCGCCACCGGACTCGACCAGGACCACGTCGAGCGGAGCGAAGTCGCGTTCCAGATCCTCGACGGCGATCAGATTCGGCGTCACGTCGTCGCGGATCGCCGTATGCGGGCACGCGCCGGTCTCAACAGCGCGGATCCGCTCGGGATCGAGTACGCCGGCCGCGCGCAACAATCGCGCGTCCTCATCGGTGTAGATGTCGTTGGTGATCACCCCCAACTGGAGCTCGGAGGACAGCTCGCGGCAGACCATCGCGATCAGCGAACTCTTCCCGGTACCGACCGGGCCGGCGATTCCGAGCCTGAACGAACGGCTGGTTTTAGGCATGAAACAACCTCATTCTCTCGACGGCATGAGCCTGAGCGAACACATCGACCAGTGGAGCGCCGTACGCCGGTATCTCGGCGGGCGTCGTCGTCCGGCTGACCGCTTGGACGAGTTCTTCGATCTCTGGATGAAGCCTCAGCAACCAGCTCGCTGCGTCGGCCGGGTCCACTGGCAGTAGCTTGAGTGACGCGGCCACCACGCTCTGCGCGTCGTCGTACCCGATCAGCCGGGCGGTCTGCTCGGCCGACAACCCGGTCACCGCCGCGACGACTCCGACCACAACAGGTCGCGCGATCTCCGCATCAGCCTTGAGGAACTCGGTGGTCCCGGGCCAGACCCGAGCGGCGAGGCGCAGGTAGGCGCGTCCTTGCCGTCGAGAGGCTGCCCGCAGCGCCTGGCTCGGAGTACGGGCTGCCCATGCGGCCTCGGCTTCCTCAACGCTTTGGCCTTCGAGGGCGAGTTGCCGGGCCACCACCGCCGTCGCGGCCTCGACTCGAACGATCGTCCGCAACCGATCCGACGCATAGCTCGCCACATCACTCAGCCGCGCGCCGTCGGCTCCCAGGCCGGCCCGCACCGCAGGCTCCAATCCCGCCGACTGCGTGTGCCCACCCGTCGGCAACCGGGCATCAGCCAGCATCATCGCCACCAGTTCAGGCGAAGACATTCTGTTCATTTCGGAGCTGTCCATCAGAAGAGGTTGTAGAGCTGGGCGAGGGGAAGTTCGGTGGCGGGCGACGGTTCGATCAGCTCGCCGTCGACCTTGATCGCGAACGTCTCCGGATCGATGTCGATTCGCGGCAACGCGTCGTTGTTCTTCATCTGCGCCTTCCCGACCTCGCGCGTCGGCCGGACAGCTTCAAGCCTTCGTCTAAGCCTTAGACGATCGGTAAGACCATCGTCGAGGGCGGCGGGGGAGACGAACGAGATCGACAGATCCGCGCCGATCGCGTCGCCGAACGCGGGCCGCATCAGTGCCGGTTGCGGCGTCGGGATCGACGCGTTCGGATCGCCGAGCGCCGCCCAGGCGATCGCCCCGCCCTTGATCACCAGCCGCGGCCGCACCCCGAAGTACGACGGGTCCCAGAGCACGAGATCGGCCAGCTTGCCGACCTCGACCGACCCCACCACGTGATCGATGCCATGGGCAACGGCCGGGTTGATGGTGTACTTCGCGACGTACCGCCGGGCGCGTTCGTTGTCGGCCGGGAGACTGCTGCCGAGCGAACCGCGGCGCGCCTTCATCACGTGCGCCACCTGCCAGGTGCGGGTGATGACCTCGCCGATCCGGCCCATCGCCTGCGCGTCCGACGACGTCACTGACAACGCGCCGAGGTCGTGCAGGATGTCCTCGGCCGCGATCGTGGTCGCGCGGATCCGTGACTCGGCGAACGCCAGATCCTCCGGTACGTCGGGGCTCAGGTGATGGCACACCATCAGCATGTCGAGATGCTCGGCGACGGTGTTGACCGTGTGCGGCAGGGTCGGGTTGGTCGATCCCGGGATCACGTGCGGGTGGCTGGCGATCGAGAGGATGTCCGGCGCATGCCCGCCGCCGGCGCCTTCGACGTGGAACGCGTGGATCGACCGGCCGGCGATCGCGTTCAGGGTTGACTCGACGAACCCGGCTTCGTTCAAACTGTCCGCGTGCAGCGCGACCTGCAACCCCCACGCGTCGGCCGCCTTCAACGCGGTATCGATCGCCGCGGGCGTGGAACCCCAATCCTCATGCACCTTGTACCCGGCCGCGCCGGCAAGCGCCTGCTCAGCCAACGCCTCCGCGCTGACCGTGTTTCCCTTGCCGAGCAGCAAAACGTTGAGCGGCAGCGCGTCGAGACTCCGATGCATCTGCGCCAGATGCCAGGCGCCCGGCGTGACAGTGGTCGCCTTCGACCCCTCACTCGGCCCGGTCCCACCACCCACAATCGTGGTGATCCCCGTCGCCGACGCCTCATGCAGCTGCGACGGCGACAGCAGATGCACATGCGAGTCGATCGCCCCGGCTGTCAGAATCCGCCCCTCGCCGGCAATCACATCCGTCGAAGGCCCGATCCGAAGCTCCGGATGCACACCATCCGCGATATCCGGATTCCCGGCCCGCCCCAGCGCGACGATCCGCCCGTTCCGGATCCCCACATCCGCGCGCACGATCCCCCACCAGTCGAGCACGAGCACGTTCGTGATCACCGTGTCAGGCGAACCCTCACCCCGCGTCGCCGTCCCCTGCGCCATCGACTCCCGAATCGACTTCCCCCCACCGAAGATCGCCTCCTCACCACCAACGGTGAGGTCCTCTTCCACCTCAATCCACAAGTCGGTATCCGCGAGACGAACCTGGTCACCCTTGGTCGGCCCATAGAGCGCCGCATACGCAGCCCGAGAGACCTCAACCATCGTTCTTCACCTGGATCCCAGGCACCAGCCGACGGCCGGCCAGCGCGACGGCCACAACCTCGCGTGATGCTCCCGGTTCGAAGCGTTGGGAGGTGCCGGAGGGGATGTCGAGGCGGAAGCCCTGCGCGGCTTCGCGGTTGAAGGCGAGAGCGGTGTTGGCGTCCGGGAGGTGCAGGTGGGAGCCAATCTGGACCGGGCGGTCGCCGGTGTTGACGATCACCAGCGTCAACTTCTCGCGACCAGCATTCAGTTCAATAGTTCCTTCGACGACGCGGACTGCGCCAGGACCGGTTTTGTTCATCACAATCCTTTAAATGATCGGGTTGTGGATGGTGACGAGCTTGCGGCCATCCGGGAAGGTCGCTTCCACCTGGACGTCTTCCAGCAGTTCAGCGACGCCGTCCATCACCTGCTCTCGGGTCAGCACCGTGCGGCCCTCGTTCATCAGGTCCGCGACCAGGGCACCCTCGCGGGCGCGTTCGATCACCCAGGTGCTGAGCAGGGCGACGGATTCGGGGTGGTTGAGCTGGACTCCCCGGGCCAGGCGGTCGCGGGCGACCATCCCGGCCACGGAGAGTAGCAGCTTCTCGATTTCGGAGGGAGTGAAGTTCACGCTTGTGCCGCCAGTACGTGGTCGGCGACCTTGTCGGTGCTGAGGCAGAGCGAGCACACGTACGCGTCGTGTGTTTCGCAAGCGGTCATGTCAGGCCGTTCGTAGTCCTGCCGACACACATGACAAGCCAGTACTTCGCCCGACGGGTTGCCGTGTTCGTCGTACATCGGCAGGTCGATCCCGTCGCTCGTACGGCGTAAGTAGTACTTCCCGCGCGTCGCGATCGCCAGCAGCGGTGGCAGGACGAGCGCCAGGACGATCGCCACCAACGGCGAGTACGGCTTGATCGCGGAGCCGAGACCGCCGAAGAACACCAGGATCGAGACGCCGGCGGCGACCGCCATCGACCCGAACCCGACCGGGTTCACGGCATAGAGCATGCCGCGACGGAACTCCGGCTGCTTCGGCGACAGCTTCAGCAGGTACTTGTTGAAGACGATGTCGGAGGCGACCACCACGATCCACGCCATCCCGCAGTTCGCGTAGAAGCCGAGGATGGTGTTGAGGAAGTCGAACATGTTGGCTTCCATCAGCACCAGGGCGATCACCAGGTTGAAGGCGACGAAGACGATCCGGCCGGGGTAGTGCTTGGTCAGCCGGGTGTAGGAGTTCGTCCAGGCGAGCGAACCGGAGTACGCGTTCGTCACGTTGATCTTCACCTGGCTGATCACCACCAGGACGACGGCCAGCGTCATCGCGAGCCAGCCGGGCAGGAAGCCGCGGTAGATCTCGAGGAACTGGTGCACCGGTTCGTTGGCGACCGAGGCGCCGTCGGTCAGGTTGGCGATCAGGTAGACGGCCAGGAACAGCCCGATCACCTGCTTGATCGCGCCGAAGATCACCCAACCCGGGCCGGCCAGCAGCAGATGGGTCCACCAGCGGCGTGAGTTCTCCGGCGTCTTCGGCGGCATGAAACGCAGGTAGTCGATCTGCTCCGCGATCTGCGCGATCAGCGACAGGCAGACTCCGGCGGCGAGCAGCATCGAGCCGACGTCGGTGGCGCCCTTGCCCTCCTCGCCCTGGTAGTCGAAGAACGACGACACCGAGTCCGGGTGCGAGACGACCAGGTAGACGAACGGCAGCACCATCAGCAGCAGCCACAGCGGCGTGGTCCACACCTGCAGCGTGGACAGTACTTTCATGCCGTAGATCACCAGCGGAAAGATGATCAGCGTCGAGACCGCGTACCCGAGCGCCAACGGGATGTGCAGACCCAGTTTCAGGCCTTGGGCCATGATCGAGCCCTCGAGCGCGAAGAAGATGAACGTGAAGGACGCGAAGATCACGTTCGTCACCACCGACCCGTAGTACCCGAAACCGCTGCCGCGGGTGATCAGGTCGAGGTCGATGTTGTACCGCGCGGCGTAGTACGCGAGGGGGAGTCCGGTCGCGAAGATGACGACGGCGAAGATCCCGATGCCCCACAGGGCGTTCGTGGTGCCGTAGGAGATGCCGATGTTCGCGCCGATGGCGAAGTCGGCCAGGTACGCGATCCCGCCGAGGGCGGAGACGGCGACGACGCCGGTCGACCATTTGCGGTAGGACCGCGGCGCGAACCGCAGCGTGTAGTCCTCGAGCGTTTCGCGGGTGGCGGTGGTGGGTTCCGACGGGGGTGCAGTGCGGTGGTCGAGCGAGGGTTCAACGGTCATGGCGAACTCCTGCGGCACCTTCGGGCGGGTAGGTGCAGGGGTCCGGCGACGCTGCCGGAACTGATGCACCCGAATGGAAGGAACCTAGGAACGCCGCGTTACGCAGGTGTTTCCGAATGGCTAAGGTCGTGTATTTCCATCTGGAAGCAACTAGAGCGAGCGCTGAAGTTGCCGCAGTCCGCCCGCGAGACCCTGCAGACGGTCGTCGCCGAGGTCGGCCGCGATGGTCGCCTCGATCCGCCGTTCCTCCGCGCGCAGACGCTCGGCGACCGTGGTGCCGACCGGGGACAGCGCGGTGACGACGCGACGCCGGTCGGTGGAGTGGATCCGGCGGATGACCAGACCGCGCTCGACCAGTTTGTCGACGTGCCGGGTGAGGCTCGCGTTCGGCAGTACCGCGTTCGCCGCGAGGCTGGACATCGGCAGGCCGGGCTCGTCCGACAGCGCCGACATCACCCGCCACTGCTCCAGCGACAGGTCGAACTGGGCCAGGATCGGCAGCAACTGTTGCTCGATCCGGCGTTCGGCCTGCTTCAGCAGCAGGAGCAGACTGGCGGTCATCAGCTCTCCCCGTGTCTCACGTTCTGGTGAATATAGCTCAGCACTCGGAGTACCGAGCAGGACTGAGCGAGACTGGTCCCGAGAGCGAGGAGGCAGGGCGTGCGCGAGCTGTTGTCGATCGCGTTCGTGGTGCCGTTGCAGGGGCCGACCGGCATCTACGGTCCGTCCTGCCTGGCCTGCGCCGAGCTGGCGGTCGAGCAACTCAACGCCGGCCGCGGTATCGCCGGCCGCCAGGTCGAGCTGGTCCAGGTCGACGCGGGCAGGCCGCCCGAGCTCGTGGCCGAGGAAGTCGGGCGACTTGTCGACAACGGCCGCGTCGACGCCGTCGCGGGCTGGCACATCTCTGCCGTTCGGGTCGCGATCACCCGGCGGATCGGCGGCCGGGTCGTCTATGCGTTCGCCGCGATGCACGAGGGCGGCGACGACACCCCCGGTGTCTTCATGCTCGGCGAGCGCCCGGTCAATCAGTTGCTCCCGGCAACACACTGGATGCGCCGGCAGCACGGCGTACGCCGCTGGTCCGTGGTCGGCAACGACTACGTCTACCCGCGGGTGACCGCCTCGACCACGATCAAAGCCTTGCATCACTCAGGATCCTCAGTGGTCCGGACCGATTTCGTTCCGCTCGGCACGGCGGACTTCAGCACTGTGATTCAAGACCTGAAACAAGCCGAGGTCGACGGCGTGATCATGCTGCTGATGGGCCAGGACGCCGTCCAATTCAACCGGCAGTTCGCCCGAGCCGGCCTCAGCGAGCGCCTCCTCCGGCTCAGCCCGGCCATCGAGGAGAACACGCTGCTGGCCGGCGGAGCCTCGGCAAACAAGGGTTTGTATGCCGCCGCCGCGTACTTCGACGGCCTCGCCACCACCGAGAGCGGCGACTTCGCCCGCGACTACTACGCCCACTTCGGCGCCTGGGCCCCGCCTCTCAACGCCATCGGCGAGTCCTGTTACGAAGCCGTTCGTTTCCTTGCCAGGCTGGGCGAGATGGCCGGTTCGGTCGCCGTCGACGCCGTCTCCGCCCTGCCGACCGGCCACTTCTACGACAGTCCCCGCGGTCTGCTGCGCCTCGACGGCAACCTGATCGACCAGGATGTCTACCTGGCTTCGGCAAACGGCCTCGAATTCACCGTCGAAGACCAGATCGCCAGAACGGGCTGAACCATCTACACAGCGTCAGATCTCCGCTACTGTCGATCGTCATGCTGCAAGCACTCGCCAACTTGCTCATCCCCGCGCCAGAGTTCGCCCTTCGCCGGAACAAGCTGCACGGTGACGAGATCATCCTGCACGGACAACCCTTCATCGAGGACGACGGTGAATGGCTCGAACGCAGTGTCGTAGAAGGGCTGCTGCGCGATCCCAGCGTCCAGCCGGTACTGATCGGCCGGTTCGAGGACCGTGGAATCGGCACCCATCGGTTCGACGGCCGCAGCCGGGTCTGGCGGCACTTCGTGCTGGCCAACTACATCCAGGACGACGGGTATCCGCCCGGTGGCGCCGACACCTGCCTGGTCGCCTACCGCTGGACCGCGCCGACCGGCAAAGCCCTGCTGGTCTTCGAACTCGACTGCTGAGCGGGAGAGAAGAACCGGTTCAGCCGAGGTAGCCGTCCGGGCGGATCAGGAACTCGTCACCGTCCTCCGCGTGGTAGTAGGCGAAGGCCTCGGGGGAGGTGTAGGCGCCGGGCTCCGGGGCGCGGGTGATGGTGACGGCGTGGGGGTGAGCGGTCGTAGTACTGGGGGTGAAGCGGAGCAGGGTGTCGTGGGGTCCGCGATAGAGCTCGAACAGCCGAGTTTTGTTGCCGTCGGCATCGAGTAGAGGTGAGTCGGGAGCGCGGTCGCCGGTGGTCAGTGCGGCGGTGGCGTCGGGGGAGCGGTAGCTGATGTCGAGCTGGCGGGTGTCCTCGCCGCGATCGAGTGCGGTTTCGTCGCCGTCGAGGTGCTTTTGCATCAGGTCTTCGCTGAGACCCAGCACGCGCGCCGCGTTCGTGCGCCGCTCGGACTCGTACGTCGCCAGCACCACTTCGCGCCCGTCGGCCAGCTTCCAGCCGAGGTTGTACGCATCCTGTACTCCGGTGTTGAGTCCCTGGCCGCCGGTCGGTGGGTGGACATGCGCCGCATCGCCTGCGAGGAAGACCCGGCCGACCCGGAACCGTTCGGCCAGCCGGATGTTCGGGCGCCAGACCGTCGACCAGGTCAGGTCGCGGAGCTTGGCGACGCCCTCGCCGGCGTACTTGTCGACCAGTCCCTGCAGAGTTTCAAGGCTTGGTTCAAGGTCGCGATCTCCGAGCGGCGCGCCGAACTGGAACTGGTCGCCGCCCGACAGCGGCGTCATCACGATGCCTTCCATCGGGTTGTCCGGACCGGCGAACCAGTACCCGTACTCGTGATCCAGCCCGTCGGCCGAGACATCGCCGAGCAGCATCCGGAACGAGTCGTCGGTGGTTCCCTCGAAGGCGATCCCGAGCTGCTTGCGGACCGCGCTCTTGCCGCCGTCGGCCCCGACGAGGTACTCCGCCTCGACCTTCTCGCCGGTGGAGAGTTCGGCGATCACGCGCTCGTCGTCCTGGCTGAAGCTGACCAGTGCGGTACTTAGTTCAACGCCTACACCGAAATCGGAGAGTCGGTTGCGAAGGATCGCTTCGGTCCGGGACTGACCGAGCATCTGGCCGTTCGGGTACGGCCGGTCGGGAGTCGGGTCGACCAGCTCGCCCATCCGCCGCTCACCGACGGGCTGCCCGCCGATCAGGATCTTCAGCAGCGGCGACGGGATGCCCTGAGTGAGCACCTGGTCGAGCACGCCGAGGTCCTCGAAGACCTCCAGGGTCCGCGGCTGGAGCCCGTCGCCGCGCGAGCCCTGGAAGAACTCGTCGGCCTTGTCGATCACCCGGACCGCGATGTCGCGGCGGGCCAGCTCGATGGCGAGGGTGAGACCGGTCGGCCCGGCGCCGGCAATCAGAACAGTCATGGTGGTTCCTCGTTTTGATGAATTGTGATTCACTGAATTTAGATTCACTATGAAGGTGACTAGGGTTCGATGTCAAGAAGGAGGTGTTCGGGTGACGACCACACGCAAGGAACAGGCGGCCGGGACCGAGGCGGCGCTGAAGCTGGCGGCGCGCGAGGTGTTCGCCGAGCGCGGCTACCTGAACACCAAGATCACCGACATCACGGCGGCGGCCGGTCGCGCGACGGGGTCCTTCTACAACCACTTCGCGGGCAAGGAAGAGCTGCTCGAGGCGCTACTGGTCGACATGCTCGCCGCGGCGGATGGCGCAGTACTGGCTGATCAGGCGCACGACGCCGACTTCAGCCGGATCGAGTCGGTGCGCTGGCACGTCACCGCGTTCTGGCGGTTCTACCAGTCGCATCTGCCGGAGATGATCGCCCTGAAGCAGGCGGCGATGGTCGACCCGGTGCTCGGGCAGCGGCTGCAGCGGATCATGGCGGACGACGACTCCCACATGATCACCCACCTGTCCTACCTGCCCTCACCGCAGCCGGACCCGCTGCTCCAGATCTCGGCGATGAACTCACTGCTCGAAGGCTTCGCCTACACCTGGCTGGTCGTCAACCCACCCGCCGGCCGCACCATCACCGACGAGGCGGCGATCGATCTCCTCACCAACCTCCTCCACCATGGATTGGCGGGCCGCTGATGAACGACCTTCCCCCGGTCACCACGCACGAGTGGACGCACCTGCCCGACGCCGACCACATCGCCGCGATCCGCGCCGACGCCGCCCGGTACTCGCGCGGCGGCCTCGCCCACCTCGTTTTGGAGGTCGTCGCCTACCCGGTCGACGAAGCAGAGTCCGGTACGACGAATCGCGTGCTGGTCACCCTGCACGGCGACGGCTCGATCTCGGTCGAGGACAACGGCCGCGGTACCAACGTCTTCTTCGACGAGACCGGCCGGCCGATGGTCAAACCGATCATGGCGACCCGAGACGTCCGGTTCTTCGACAACCCTGCAGCGGAGCAACTCCCCGACGGACTGCCGCGCACGGGTCTGTCGGTCGTTGCTGCCTTGAGCACTTGGCTGATCCACGAGAACCGCCGGCTCGACGGAGCGTGGACTCGCCGCTACAACCACGGCCTCCCCGAGAGCGAGCTGACCGAGGTCGACGCGGGGGCGCACACCGGTACGGTCGTGCACTTCCAGCCCGACCCCGAGGTCTTCGGCGGTCAGGTGTTGACCGTGGAAAAGCTGCGCCCGCTGCTGGAGAGATTCAGCACCGAAGCGCACATAGAACTCCGTACCTAGTCCTCCGGCGGTGGCGGTTCCTCGGCGCCTTCGGCCTCGTCGCGGGCTGCCCACTCCAGCAGGGTGTCCAGCGAGTACGGGTTGTCGTCGATGGCGGCGTGCAGGTCGCCCAGCTCGGCGAAGCGGGCCGGGACCGTCTCGATGGTGAACGCCTTCGGGTCGACGGTGTCGATCTCGTCCCAGTGGATCGGGGTCGAGACGGTGCCCTCGGGGTTGCCGCGGACGGAGTACGCGCTGGCGATCGTGTGGTCGCGGGCGTTCTGGTTGTAGTCGACGAAGAGCTTCTTCGGGTCGCGGTCCTTGCGCCACCAGGTGGTGGTGACGTCGTCGGGGGCGCGCCGCTCGACCTCCCGGGCGAAGGCGAGCGCGGCCCGGCGTACGTCGGAGAAGCCGTGCTCGGGCTTGATCCGGACGTAGATGTGGATGCCGGAGCCACCGGAAGTCTTCGGATAACCGGTCGCCCCCAGATCATCCAGTACTGCGTGCGCCACGTGCGCGACCGTGCGGACCCGGTCGAACGGGCAGTCCGGCATCGGGTCGAGGTCGATCCGCCACTCGTCGGGCTTCTCGGTGTCGGCGCGACGGGAGTTCCAGGGGTGGAACTCGACCGTCGACATCTGCACCGCCCAGGCAACGTGCGCGAGCTCGGTGACACACAGCTCGTCGGCGGTCCGGTTGTAGCGCGGGAACGTGACCTGGACGGTCTCCATCCAGTCCGGCGCGCCGTTCGGCAGGCGCTTCTGGTGAACCTTGTCGCCGGACACGCCGGACGGGAACCGGTGCAGCATGCACGGCCGCTCCCGCAGCGCGCGGACGATCCCGTCGCCGACGGACAGGTAGTAGTTCACCAGGTCGAGCTTCGTCTCCCCGCGGGCAGGGAAGTAGACGCGGTCCGGATTGGAGATCCGCACCGTGCGCTCGCCGACCTCCAACTCCACCGCGGGGGTCTTGCTCTTGGCTGCCTTGGACTCCGCCATACAGTCAACCTAACCGCCGCGACCGACAACAAACAGCATCATCGGCGCGATGGGTGTCGGGCGGCGCGAGCCGCTACCGCGAGAGTGAGTGGCCGTCTGGTACACCGGTCGAGCCGGGCACCCCGCATGATCATCGGTAAGAACATTCGATCCTGATCCTCCTAGAGAGTCCCAACATGGCGCAGCTCATCGTCGAGATCCACGTTCCGCTGGTCGACACCGGCGTGCGATCGCCCGACAATCCCGACTACGCCTATGGCTGGATCTTCGAGGTGGAGGAGTACCTCGCGAGCCACGAGGACGGCGGCGGGTTCGAGGTGTACGACGACGGCGAGGAGAGCGGCAACGCGTACCTGTTCTTCCTGACCGGCGCTGACGAGCGGACGCTGCTGTCGGTGGCCAGGGATGTGGCCCGGCGTCCGGGGATGCCGAAGGGCGCCTACGCGATCGTCACGGACGACGAGGCCGAGGAGACAGGCGTCGGCCAGCGGGCGCCGCTGTCGTAGTACTAGTGAAGCCGCCGCACCCGCCAAGTGGCAGGTGCGGCGTAGCGACGTCAGGCGAGGCGGGTCAGCCAGTTGTGGGTGTCCGGGGTGCGGCCGTGTTGCAGGTCGAGCAGGGACTTGCGCAGGGTGGCGGTGACCGGGCCCACGCCGTGGTTGGTGGTGTGGTCGCCGATGACCACCTCGCCGCCGTCCCAGGCCAGGCGACCGATGGGGGTGATCACTGCGGCGGTGCCGGAGGCGAAGACCTCGGTGATCTCGCCGGACCGTACGCCGTCCCGCCAGTCGTCGGCGGAGATGCGGCGCTCCTCCACCTCGTGGCCGAGGTCTGCGGCCAGCTCCAGCACCGAGGCGCGGGTGACGCCCTCCAGGATTGAGCCGGACAGCTCGGGAGTGGCGATGCGGCCGTCGGAGTACACGAAGAAGAGGTTCATGCTGCCGCTCTCCTCGATCCAGCGGCGCTCCACTGCATCCAGGTAGGCGACCTGGTCGCAGCCGTTGGCTACTGCCTCGGCGAGAGCCGCGAGACTGGCTGCATAGTTGCCGCCGCACTTGGCTGCTCCCGTGCCACCTGGGGTCGCGCGGATCGAAGTACTGGACAGCCAGATGGAGACCGGCTTGGGGCCGGTGTCGAAGTACGCGCCGGCAGGTGAGGCGATGACGCCGAACAGGACCTCGTGTGCCGGCCGCACGCTCAGCGCTGCCTCGGTGGCGATCATGTACGGCCGGAGGTACAGGCTGGTCTCGCCACTGCCCGCCGGCGGCACCCAGACCTCGTCCACAGTCACCAGTGCGCGCAGCGCCGCGACGAACGCGTCTGTCGGCACCTCTGGCAGTGCAAGCCGTTGGGCGCTGCGCTGGAACCGGGCCGCGTTGACCTCCGGCCGGAACGCCCAGACCGAGCCGTCCTCGTGCCGGTAGGCCTTCAGCCCTTCGAAGATCTCCTGCGCGTAGTGCAGCACCGCTGCCGCCGGACTGACCTTCAGCGGCGCGTAGGCCGTCACCTTCGAGTCATGCCAGCCGCGCTCGGTAGTCCATGAGGCGAGCACCATGTGGTCGGTGAAGGACTGGCCGAAGCCAGGCTTCGCCAGCACCGCGGCGCGGGCCTCAGCTGTCGCCGGGGCGGCGTGAAGCTCGACCGGGAAATCCCATGCGTCTGTCAATGTCGCTACCTGATTCTCACCTGTCACTTTGATCACGCTACCCCTGCTCCCGGCCGGAACCCGACCCACTGCTCACAGTGCGGTTGTCGAAGGGCCTGCGCCTCAGCAGCGCCTGGTAGTCCCACACGGCGGCCCGGCCCTGCTCATCACCCCGTACTGCGGCGAGCACGTGGCCGGCCGCGTCGTACAGGTGATGGGTGTGCCACTGGTCGGGCAGCTCCACCAGTACCCGCATTGCGACTGCCAGTCCGGCTGCGACGTCTCGATCCATCACCAGACAGTGCGCGAACACCAGCTCCAACTCGGCACGCTCGGCGGTCTCGGAGCGGCAAGAGGCCAGGGCCTGGTCGAGAGCCAGATAGGCGCCGAGAGTGTCGCCCAGAGCTGCGCACACTCGGCCCTCGACTGCATGGGTCTCGAAGTCCGCCCACTCGAAGGGGGAGTCGCTCACCGCCGAGCGACCGGACAGGTTGACCGTCACGGCCTGGAGCTCCCGCACGACCTGCCTCGCCTGGGCAGCCTCGCCCTGCGCAGCCAGCACTCGGGCACGTGCAGCGAGAGCGCACGCCACGTCGGCCGGCCGCTCAGCCAGCACCAGTGCGTCGTCTGCGAGCTCGAGAAGCCTGGGGAGGGGGCGGTGCTCGGCCAATCCGCTGGTCGCCTCCCAGCTGCGGGCCAGGCTGGCGATCCGGCGCTCAGCCGAGCCATCCGCGGTCGCACGAGCCGTGCGCCACCAGCGCTCGGCCGCACGGAGCCGACCGAGCTCGGCGAGCGTCAAGGCGATCAACACCGCCAGCTCGGCTGCCGGTACAGCCAGAGTGGCCGAACCGGCTGCGGCGCCGGTCCGCAACAACTGCAGGTCGGCGGTGAGCTCGGGCAGTCGCTCAGCCGGTGGAGTCTTGGCGAACTCGTGGGCATGACTGGTCGCCACCGCCCGCCACTCCGCCACCTCCCGCCCCGGCCCGAAAGACCCGGCCAGCTCGTGCCGAACCGCCTCCAGTGACTCCACCCCGGCGGCCGGTACTTCTGGTCTCGGGCCGGCGACCGTCGCTCCGTCGGGCGCAGCTGGTGGGCGGGTCTGCTGGTAGGCGGTCGACAACGCCGGGCTGGTGCCCAGCTCCCGGTCGCACAGGACGGCGAGATGGGCCGAGCCCGGGCGCCGGCCGCGCTCGACCTGGGACAGGTAGCTGTGGTCGTAGCCCACTCGGGTGGCAAGCTGCCGCAAGCTCAGGGCGGCTGCCTGCCGGGACCGCCTCAACTGCACGCCGAACGTCGGCTCGAACGCTGTCTCGGCCACAGGATCCTCCCCTGATCGAGCTGCCGGGCCGGCCGGCCCACTGGTCACGCCTGGTGGTTGCGGTGCGTAGCGAGAACATACAAGGCCCTACCGACAGAACCCGCCGCGGCGACGCCCGAAGCTCAACCCTGCAAGGGCTATAGGCGTCCTGCGAGCTGTGGTGGCTGTGGGCTGTTCGGGCAGCCCACAGCTCACACCTGGTGACCACACCCCCTCACCGGCCAGCCTTGGACCATGAACACCCCGCAGCCAGAGCCAAGGCTCTTCCACCTGGTCCGGCCGGCCTGCGCCGCTCCGGTCGCCGAGGGAGTCGAGTGGTCCGACCGCACGGTGACGCTGCGCTGGCGGGGGCAATGGCCGGCGACGTCGGTCTGGGAGGGTGGTGTCGCCGCGGTACTGGAGGTGCACGGCCGCAACGGCGCCACTGAGCTGCGCTGGCTCCCCGCGACACCACCATCACCCCGTACGCCGGCCGAGCCCGCTCCACCGGCCACCGGTACTCCGGCCGGGTCTGCTGCGCCGCCAGTCGCCGGTACTGCGACTGAGCCGCCTGCGTCGGTCGCCGGCGCCACGGATTGGCAAGCGCTCAGTGGGTTGCGGCTGGCAGCACCAGGGTTGGACGGGAGATGCGTCAGTTGCGGGCGCGTCTGGCCGTGCCTGAGTTGTGGGCCGTGACGACCGGCGACGGCGGGTTTCCCACAGCGGCGGGGATCCGACAGGGCGATGCCTTGACGGCGAGTTTTGAAAGCTCTCTACTTAATCCACCCTCACCGCTGGAGGTCCGCCCATGCGTTCACGGTGTTCTGCCGCCCTACTCGGCTTCCTGCTGGTCGTCGCCGGCCTGGTCGGGGTCACCCAGACCGCCCAGGCGGCCAACCTGCTGACCAACCCCGGGTTCGAGGCGGGGTCGCTGAGCGGCTGGAGCTGCTCCGGCGGTTCGGTGATCACCAGCCCGACGCACTCAGGTGGCTTCGCGCTCAACGGGGCAGTGTCGGGTTCCGACTTCGCCCAGTGCAGCCAGACGGTGGCGGTGCAGCCCAGTACGGCGTACACGCTGTCGGCCTGGGTGCGCGGGTCCTACGTCTACCTGGGCGTCACCGGCGGTGCCTCCACCTGGACGCCCTCGGCAGGTGGCTACACGCAGCTGACAGTCGCCTTCACGAGTGGTGCGAGCCAGACGTCGGCACAGATCTACCTGCACGGCTGGTACGGCCAACCGGCGTACCAGGCTGATGACGTCAACCTGGATGGCCCTGGCGGGACACCGCCGACCGGTGGAGCTCCCGGCGTACCGGGGACCCCATCAGTAACCGGTACTACGAACAGCGCGATCTCCCTCAGCTGGCCGGCCTCCACCGGCACAGTCACGGGCTACCGCGTCTACGAGGGCTCCAGCGTGGCCAAGACAGTCACCGGCACCTCCACCACTATCGACGGACTAGGCGCCTGTACGAGTCGCAGCTACACAGTCGCGGCGTACAACAGCAACGGTGAGTCGGCCAAGAGCGCAGCAACCTCCGGTACTACGTCAGGCTGCACCAGCACAGGTCTGCCGAAGCACGCCCTGATCGGCTACAACCACGCGAGCTTCGCCAACGGCTCGGGGTACGTCCGGATGGCCGACATCCCGGCCGCCTGGAACATCATCAACCTCTCCTTCGGCGAGCCGACCTCGGTGACGTCCGGCGACATCCGCTTCAACCGCTGCCCGGTCGCCGAGTGCCCGAACGTGGAGAGTGACGCCGAGTTCCTGGCCGCGATCAAGGCGAAGCAGGCCCAGGGCAAGAAGGTGCTGATCTCGATCGGCGGCCAGAACGGCCAGGTCCAGCTCGCCAGCACGGCGGCCCGGGACGCGTTCGTGAGCTCGATCAGCGCGATCATCGACCGCTGGGGCCTCGACGGCCTGGACATCGACTTCGAGGGTCACTCGCTCTACCTCAACCCCAACGACACCGACTTCCGCAACCCGACGACGCCGGTGATCGTGAACCTGATCAGCGCGGTGAAGACGCTGAAGGCGAAGTACGGGGCGAAGTTCGTGCTGACGATGGCGCCGGAGACCTTCTTCGTCCAGATCGGCTACCAGTTCTACGGCCCGGGCACGAACGGCGGCGACAACCGGCGCGGTTCGTACCTGCCGGTGATCCACGCGCTCCGCGACACCCTCACCGTGCTGCACGTCCAGGACTACAACTCGGGTCCCGTGATGGGGCTCGACAACCAGTACCACACGATGGGCGGCGCCGATTTCCACATCGCGATGACCGACATGATCAAGGCCGGCTTCCCGGTCGGGACCACCGGCCAGACCTTCCCCGGGCTCCGCGAGGACCAGATCGCCTTCGGGGTCCCGGCGGCCACCAGCGCAGGTAACGGCTACACCGCCCCGGCAGCCGTCCACCAGGCGCTCGACTGTCTGGTGAAGGGCCAGAACTGCGGCGGCTACACACTGCGCGGCGGCGCTTCGCCGGCGTTCCGCGGCTTGATGACCTGGTCGATCAACTGGGACAAGTACTACAACTGGGAGTTCCAGAACGCCCACGCGCCGTACCTCGCAGCCCTCCCCTAGTAAGCCTGTGGATGAACAGCGCCCGGAATTCTCCGGGCGCTGGTATTACTGAGTCATGCCAACGTCTACATCCCGCCCGGTGATCCTGACCGTGGACGACGACCCGGGGGTCTCCCGGTCGATCGCCCGCGACCTGCGCCGCCGGTACGCCGAGGAGAACCGGATCGTCCGGGCCGAATCCCCGGATCAAGCCCTTGAAGCGCTCAAGGAGCTCAAGCTGCGCGGCGAGCCGGTCGCGCTGCTGCTCGCGGACTACCGGATGCCCGGCATGTCCGGGATCGAGTTCCTCGAAGCGGCGATGGACCTGTTCCCGCTGGCCCGGCGGGTGCTGCTGACGGCGTACGCCGACACGGACGCCGCGATCCAGGCGATCAACGTGGTCGATCTGGACCACTACCTGCTGAAGCCGTGGAACCCGCCGGAGGAGAAGCTGTACCCGGTGGTCGACTCGATGCTCGAGCTGTGGAAATCGATCCCGGAGACGCCCGTCGACGAGACGCGGGTGATCGGGCATCGCTGGTCGGCGCCGTCGTTCACCGCGCGCGACTTCCTGGCCCGCAACGCCGTGCCGTACCGCTGGATGGGTGTGGACGACGAGGAGAGCCAACGGCTGCTCGCAGCGGCCGACATCGACGGTACGACGCTGCCGGTGGTCATCACCGCCGACGGCACGGTGCTCGTCGCGCCGTCGGAGGCCGAGCTGGCCGACAAGGTCGGACTGTCGACTCACCCTGCCGAGGACTTCTACGACCTCGTGGTGGTCGGCGGCGGCCCTGCTGGCCTCGGCGCTGCCGTCTACGGCGCCAGCGAAGGACTGCGGACCGTGCTGGTCGAGCAGGTCGCGACTGGTGGCCAGGCAGGTCAATCGAGCCGCATCGAGAACTACCTGGGCTTCCCGGACGGTGTGTCCGGAGCGCAACTGACCGACCGCGCCCGGCGGCAGGCGATCCGCTTCGGTGCCGAGCTGCTGACTGCGCGCGAGGTGGTCAAGCTGGAGAACACCGGCTCCGCCCGGCGGCTGCAGTTCTCCGACGGCAGCCAGATCGCCGCGCACTCGGTGATCCTGGCGACCGGTGTCTCGTACCGGACCCTCGAAGCGCCGGGCGTGGACGATCTTTCCGGTCGCGGCATCTTCTACGGCTCGGCCACCACCGAGGGCCCGAGCTGCGCCGGCCAGGACGTCTACATCATCGGCGGCGCGAACTCCGCCGGTCAGGCCGCGGTCTATTTCTCCCGGCATGCGAAACGCGTGCATATGCTGGTAAGAGGTCCCTCGCTCGAGGCGACCATGTCGTCGTATCTGATCGATCAGATCGGCGCCATCGACAACATCGAGGTGCACACCTGTACGCAGGTGGTGTCCTGCAAGGGTTCTGATCACTTGGAGTGCGTGACGCTGACGAACAGCGTGACCGGGGAGAGCTGGGAGGTGGACACGGAGTGGATGTTCGTGTTCATCGGCGCGGCGCCCCGGACGGACTGGCTGCCGGGTGACCTGTTGCGCGACGAGCGGGGATTCGTGCTGACCGGACCGGACCTGCGCGGGCGGCCGCCGGGCTGGGCGCTGGACCGCGACCCGTACCACCTGGAGACGAGCATGCCGGGCGTCTTCGCGGCGGGCGACGTCCGGGCCGAGTCGGTCAAGCGGGTGGCCTCCGCGGTCGGCGACGGAGCGATGGCCGTGACCTTGGTGCACCGATACCTGGAGATGCTCTGATGACCGAGTCTGTTTCCTCGACCGGCGAACCGCGCCGGAGCACGCGTGACGAGCTGCGCACGCTCTTCCTGTTCGAGTCGCTGACCGACGAGCAGCTCGACTGGCTGGTCCGCGAGGGCGAGGTGCAAGCGGTCGCTGAGGGGCGGGTCTTCCAGGAGGGTGACGAGGCGACCTGCTGCTACATCCTGATGTCCGGCGGGCTGCGGATGTGCAAGCTGCTGCAGGGCGAAGAGGTCGAGATCAACCGCAGCAGTCAGCGAGGCGTGTACGCCGGCGCGTTCAACGCGTTCTTCGGCGCGGACGACCGCAAGGGCTACACCTCCTCGATGTACGTGCTGGAGCCGTCGGAGTTCTTCGTCGTCGACGCGGCCGCGATGGCGACCATGATGAACGCCTGGTTCCCGATGGCGGTGCACCTGATCGAGGGTTTCGTGATGGGAGCGCGCCGGACCAACGAGACGATCGGGCAACGCGAGCGGTTGCTTGCCCTCGGCTCCTTGTCGGCCGGTCTCACGCACGAGCTCAACAACCCTGCCGCGGCAGCGGTCCGGGCCGCGGCGACGCTGCGGCAACGGGTCGCCGGAATGCGGTCGAAGCTCGGGATGCTTGCCGACGGCACCCTCGACGCGACCAAGCTGCACAAGATCGTCGAGATCCAGGAGGACGCGGTCGAGCGGGTCGCGAAGGCCCGCGAGCTGTCACCGATGGAGTTGAGCGACGCCGAGGACTCGCTGTCGGACTGGCTGGACGACAACGACGTGCGCAACAGCTGGGACGTCGCGCCGGTACTGGCCGCGGTCGGGCTGGACGTGCCGTGGATGGAAGACGTGCTGACCGCCGTCGGACCGGAGTACCTGGAAGGGGCGGTTCGCTGGCTGATGTACACCATCGACACCGAGTCGCTGATGAACGAGATCGACGACTCGGTGACCCGGATCTCGACCCTGGTCGGGGCCGCCAAGCAGTACTCGCAGATCGACCGGGCGCCGTACCAGATCGTCGACCTGCGCGAGCTGCTGAAGTCGACGATGGTGATGATGTCGGGCAAGTTCGAGGGCCTGACGATCGTGAAGGAACTGGACCCGGACCTGCCCCCGATCCCGGCGTACGCGGCGGAGCTGAACCAGGTCTGGACCAACGTGATCGACAACGCGGTCTCCGCGATGAACGGCTCGGGCACGCTGACGATCCGAACCCGGCGCGACGGTGCCTACGCGGTGGTCGAGATCGGCGACACCGGACCGGGGATCCCCGACGACATCAAGACGCGGATCTTCGAGCCGTTCTTCACCACCAAGCCGATCGGCGAAGGCACCGGTCTCGGGCTGGACATCTCCTGGCGGATCGTGGTGAAGAAGCACCATGGTGACCTGCGGGTCGAGTCGAAGCCGGGCGAGACGTGGTTCAAGATCGTGCTGCCGATCAACCCCGAGGCGGAAATCCAAGCCCAGGCGGACTTGATCTAGGGGTCTTTAAGGCTTGCCGACCAGTAGACAGAACGGGTGGCCGGCTGGGTCCGCGAGGACGTAGAGCGGCTCGTCTTCTTCCTCGGCGCGATCGAGCAAGATGGTCGCGCCGAGGCCTACTGCCCTGCGCTTGTGCCGCTCGAGCTCGTCCTTCGACGACACGGCGAAGTCGAGATGCAACTGCATCGGTATCTCCTGCTCGGGCCAGGTGGACCGGGGGAGCCCGCTGACCTGCTGGAAGGCAAGCTTCCGCCGGCCGCTGCTGTCGACCAGCACCAACCAGTCGGCATTGTCCTCGATGTCCTGAGCGTCCTGCGGTTCGTCCCCGGGGCGGTACTGAAGGCCCAGCAGCTCGCGGTAGAACTCGGCGAGCCCGCGGGCGTCGGTCGTGTCCAGCGCGGTGTGCATCAGTTCGGGGTAGCTCGCCATGAGGTTCATCCTGCGAGCAGTGCGGCCGCTCCGTCCACCCATCGCCCCAACGGACTGCTTCTACGGGGTGGTCCCAGCCACCGCCGCAAACACGTCCCCAGGAGTCATCGGTCGCGGATCGCTACGCCACATGGCCAGCGCGTCAGCTCTCACGGACTCGTCCAACTGCCCAACCCCTGCAGCGATCAACGCCTTCGCCCGGGTGATGTCGATCTCTTCGTACTCGAAATCGAAGTCCATGTAGTAGTCGTTGCGCAGGGCATTGTTGTCATGAAAGAACCCGGTGTTGCCGACATAGCTGTAGAGATGCTCGTGAGCCAACGCAGCAACCCAAACCAGCCGCTCGCCGTCCTTGACCAGAAAGAGTCTCATCTGCGGAGCACCTCAGGGGGTGAGGCCGGCGACGGCGGCGAAGACGTCGTTCGGGGACAAGGGGCGTGGGTCCGAGCGCCAGTTTGCCAGGGCTTCGGCGTGGGTGGTCTCGTCAGCTTGGCCGATGCCTTCGGCGATCAGGGACTTGGCTTGGGTGATGTCGATTTCCTCGTAGCTGAAGCGGTTGTCGATGTAGAAGTCGTTGCGTAGGGCATTGTTGTCGTGGAAGAAGCCGGTGTTCTGGACATAGCCGTACATGTTCTCGTGGGCCAGTGCGGCGACCCACAGACGACGGTCGCCTTTGGTGACGAGGTAGAGCTTCATCTGCTGGTCCCATCGACTTGGCGGCCTGCCAGTCTGTAGGCCGGGTGGGGTGGTGCTTGGGTGTGAGGCTTGATCCTCGCAGGCTGCGGCGGTTCCTCGCGGCGAGAATCACCGAAGGTGTTCACCTCGACCGGTTGTCCGCCGAGAGTACGCAGTACTGCGATGCCCGGTGGAGGCTCCAGCGAGTCCGACAGCTTGATGCAGAGCGCCCGTGCGGCGGACCGCTGCGCCGGACTCGCGTCTGCGCTCCGCTCGATCTCGTACGGCGTTGTCGTGGCCTCCTTCACCCTCGCGGATTCGGCTGAGTGGAACTGCACCTCCACGACTCCACCCGAGGGTAGTTGGAAGCCAACGTGGATCCCCTTGTAGCGGCTGCCTTCGGTGTACGAGTGCATCGCCGCGATCGGTTGCCAGCCGGCATCGCGGAGTCGGTCGACGGTCTGTTGCGTCTCGGCGACCAGTTGCCGCGGCGAATCGGTGAGCATCGTGTATCGGAGGATGTCGTCCGGTTCCTCGTCGTCCAGCGTCGCCAGCCGGTCGGAGTACTTGCGGGCTAGTGATTGCGGCGACTTCACCCTTGATTCCAGCTTGTAGCTGCTGCTGTCGTCGGACAAGGCTGCTACGAAGTCGTCAGTAGCCGCTCGCTCGCTGGCTACTCGCTCTTGTAACGCCTGCAGCGTCAACCGCGTCGCCTCCGCGCCGAACTCGTCGAGCAGTTGAGCCTTGGTCGGCACTCGGTTTCCCCAGTTGAGCGGGTGAGTGCGGGCTAGGGCGGAGTGCAGGTCGGCCGGCTCAGGGAGGTTGCGCAGGTCTGTGGGGTCGGAGCCTCCCGTCGTACTCATCCCTCAACGGTAGGGATTCCCCGAGGTGCTGTGGGGTGGATTCTGGGAGCTGTGGATAAGTCAGCGGAGGGCGGTGCCGTGGGTGTGGGTGAGGAGGGTCAGGTCTTCGCGGGTGGGGAGGGATTCCCAGTCGCCGTGGGCGCCTACGCAGAAGGCGCCGGAGGTGGTGGCGCGGGTGAGGCGGGCTTCGGTGGGGAGGTTGTCGAGAGTAGCGGAGAGATAGCCGGAGACGAAGGCGTCGCCGGCGCCGATGGAGTCGACGACTGATACCTGGAGAGCGGGTTGGTGGGTGGTGCCTTTGGTGGTGTGGGTCCAGGCGCCTTTGCTGCCGGCGGTGATGACAACCTCGGTCGCGGTGCCGGTGAGGAGGTCGACGATCGGGTCTGGGGCGTCGGTGAGAATGTCGAGCTCGTCGTCGGAGGCGAAGATGGTGGTGAGGTGGGGGAGGAGTTCGCGGAGTACTGCGGCTGCTTCGGTGCGGGGCCAGAGGCGGGCGCGGTAGTTGATGTCCAGCGAGACCTGGATGCCTGCAGAAGAAGCAGCCTGTACTGCGGCGTGGGTCGCGGCGCGGGCTGTCTCGGAGAGGGCCGGGGTGATGCCGGTGACGTGGAGGATGCGCGGGAGGTCGGCGGGGGATGCGCCGATGAGGGCGGCTACGCATTCTGCGGCGGTGAGGGTGGAGCCTGCTGAGCCTTGGCGGTGGTAGCTGACTCGGGTGATGTCGTGGGCTGGCTGGTCGAAGGCGATGAAGCCGGTGAAGGAGTCGTCGGTGAAGCGTAGGTGGCGGGTGTCGACGTTTTCGGCGCGGAGGGTGCGTTGGATCAGGCGGCCTGGTTCGTCGTTGCCTACGGCACCTAGCCAGGCGGCGGTGTGGCCCAAGCGGGCCAGGCCGATCGCTACGTTGCTTTCAGAGCCTGCTACTGACAGGTGGACGTCGCCGCCTAGTCGTAGGGGGCGGGGAGAGCGCAGGGAGACCATCGCTTCGCCGAAGGTGAGTACGTCAGGCATCGGAACTCCTTGAGGGTGCCGCCTCAGCTTGGGTGCCCGGGCTGAGGGATGCGCGGCTAGGCATCGGCTACTGACTGCAGGAAGCTGGCGGCGCGGGCTGCCAGTTCTGTTTGGGAGCCGCCGGTGCCTGCGTCGCCGAGGAGGGGGGAGCCGAGGCCTACTGCGAGGGCGCCTGACTGGAGGTACTGCGGGGCGGTGGTGACGTCGACGCCGCCTACTGCGATCAGGGGTGCGTTCGGGAGGGGAGCGCGGAGTTCGCGGAAGTAGCCGGGGCCGTGGAGTTTGGCGGGGAAGACCTTCACTGCCAGCGCGCCCAGGTCCAGGGCGGTGATGATTTCAGTCGGGGTGAGCGCGCCGCACAGCAGAGGTAGGCCGAGCGTGATGCTGCGGTGGGCGCCGCGGGTGATGGCCGGCGTGACGACGAAGTCGGCTCGGGCGGCGGCGACCTCCTCCGCCTGGACCTTGGTGATGACAGTCCCGGCACCGATCAGTACCGACGAGTCGAACTCCGTGCGTGCCTGGGCGATCGCCTCGGCGGCGCCGGGTGTGGTCAGCGAGACCTCGAGGATGGTGATTCCCGCGGTCACCAGCGTGCGGATGCACTCCAGGGCCCGGTCGGGGCCGTCCGCCCGGATGATCGCCAGTACCTTGCGTTCGGTGAGGTCCGCTAGCAGCACCACTTGGTTTACTCCTTGGGTGAAGACGTGACGGCGGAGATGACGAGTCGCCAGGTCAGCTCGCCCGATGCCGGTACCACGGCTGCGTCGTCCGGGCCGGCTTCGGCCAATCCGAAGACTCGGCCGAGCATCGGCTCTACCCCGAGACTTCGGTACGGCGCGTCGGCGGGATAGCCGCCCAGGTTTCGCCAGAGTGCCGTCGAGACAGGTTGCCCAGGGCAACTCAAGGTGAACGTCAGGATGGATGAGCGGTCGACGACGGATGTCGTTGGGCAGTCGATGAGGACCGCGCCGATCGCAGTACCGTCGGTCGGGCCGTAGACGTCGAGCGCTAGCTCCGACCAGGGGCCGCTCTCGGTCCAATCGGAGCCGTCCTGTGGGTACAAGCGGCCCACCGTGTCGGCAGGCACGTCGACGACAGCGCCTACCTCGCAGTCGAGCAGGGCATGGGCGGCCCAGATGAAGCGGTAGCCGGGGGTGGCGATCAGTCGGTAGTCGACCCAGATCGCGCCTTCGATGCCGACCTCGGCGGGAGTTTCGCCGCCGTTAAAGCGGCGGAGGAGGACGGCCTCGCCGTACGGGATGACGTCCCAGTCGTCGTCCTCGTCGAGTGAGCCCCAGGGCTGGTTCCAGAGGCCGCCGTGGTCGGGTTCGCCGCGGACGGTCGGGAAGCACTCGTCCAGGCCTCCGACGTCGAGATACGTCGTGAATCCTTCGCGTGAGCCGGCGACCAGACCGGGGCCGGACCATAGCCATTCGCGTCCGCCGAGGACCAGAGAGGTCCAGCGGCCGCCGTCGTCCAGGTCGACAACGACTTCATTCGTCGGCAACTCGGTCGGCAGGTCAGTGGGCTGCTCGTCCGCGGGCAGCTCGTCCGGGGGCAGTTCGGTCACCATTCCGCGAAGGATCCGTCCTCGTGTGTCCACACCGGATTGCGCCAGGCGTGGCCCTTCTTGTCCGCCGACCGTACCGCGGCCTCGTCCACCGTGACTCCCAGGCCAGGCAGCGGATTCCACTCCGCGTGGCCGTTCACCCAGGTGAACGGCGTCGGGTCGGTCACGTACGACGTGAGGTCGCTGTCCACGTTGTAATGGATCCCGCGACTCTGCTCCTGGATCAGGAAATTAGGCGTGGCGAAAGACACCTGCAGGCTCGCCGCCAGCGAGATCGGACCCAGCGGGCAGTGCGGCGCCAGCAGCGCCCCATGCGTCTCAGCCAGTACTGCGATCCGCCGCAACTCCGAGATGCCCCCGGCATGCGACACATCGGGCTGGACGACCGCGACCCCGGCCTCGAGGGCAGGCATGAATTCAGAGCGCTGGTAAAGCCGCTCACCAAGGGCAACCGGAACGGTCGACGCCTCGACCACCGACGCCAGGTGATGCAGATGCTCCGGCAGTACCGGCTCCTCGACGAAGAGTGGATGCAACGGCTCGACCGCGTGCAGGATCCGCCGCGCGCCAGCGACCCCGACCCGCCCGTGCAGGTCGATCGCCACATCCCGCGAGTCGCCCAGTACCGTCCGGGCAGCCTCCAGCCGCGCGACGATCGAGTTGATCTCGGCCAGCGAAGGTGACGGCTGGATGCGGCCGCTCGCGTTCATCTTCACCGCGGTCATCCCGGCCGCGACCTGCGCCGCGACCTGGTCGGCGATCTCGGCCGGCTCATCGCCACCGACCCACGCGTAGACCCTCGCGCGATCCCGCACCCGGCCGCCGAGCAGCGACGCGACGGGAGCGCCGTACACCTTGCCGGCGATGTCCCACAGCGCATGGTCGATCCCGGCAAGAGCACTGCTCAGCACCGGGCCGCCGCGATAGAAGCCGCCCTTGGCCAGGATCTGCCAATGCCGCTCGATCTGCAGGGGATCCTGGCCGATCAGGTACTCCGAGAGCACCTCGATCGCGGTCCGCACCAGTTCGGCGCGGCCCTCGACCACCGGCTCGCCCCAGCCGACGACGCCGTCGCTGGTCTCGATCCGGCAGAACAGCCACCGTGGTGCGACGAGGAAGGTCTCGATCCGCTCGATCTTCATTTGCGGCCCCGGCCGGACGACTTGCGGACCGCGGACAGGTCCTCGGCGGCCTTGGCCAGCAGTTCGCGCATCGCCAACTCGGCTCCCTCCGGGTCATGAGCCCGTACTGCGTCGACCACCCGCGCGTGGCTCGGGATGGGATCGTCGGACGGCTTGACCTTGTGCACCAGCCGGTCGCGGCCGGCCAGGCCGGTCTCGATGACGACCTCCATCTTGGTCAGCAACTCGTTGCCGGTGGCAGCGAGCAGGGCCTTGTGGAACGCGACATCCGCCTCGGCGGCGTCGAGGTCGTTGGTTGCCGACGACATCGCTTCGAGGGCAGCATCGAGCAGATCGATCTGCGCGTCGGAGGCCCGTACTGCGGCCAGCCGGGCGGCCGCCGGTTCGACGATTCCGCGGACCTCGTGGAGTTCCTCGAGCAGTTCCGGCCGGACATCGTCGTCGTCGAAGTGCCAGCGGATCATGTCGGCGTCGAGCAGGTTCCAGTCCGACCGGGGCCGGACGAACGTGCCGCGCTTCTGGCGCGCGTCGACGAGACCCTTCGCGGTCAGCACCTTGAGCGCCTCGCGGACCGCGGTCAGGCTGACCCCGAGATCTGCCTGCAGATCGGGCACGTTGATCGTCGACCCCTCGGGGATCTGCCCCGACAGGATGCGCTGCGCCATCACCTCGACGATCTGCCCGTGCAACCCGCGCTGCCCAGCCAGCCCCCGAGACATCCCACGCTGAATCCCCGTCATGCTGCTCTCCCCATCCCGCCGAACTCGCGCATCACGCCGGACTCCACACCCAAGTCTGCCTGTACGACTGGCAGGCCCGACTCCACTGCTTTCTTCAGACCTTTTCTCACGCTGAGTCCTTCGCCGCGGACCAGCCGCCGTCGACCAGCAGTTCCGCCGCGGTGATGAAGGATGCCTCCTCGGACAGCAGAAACGCCACTGCCTGAGCAACCTCGTCCGGGCGACCGAGCCGCCCGACCGCCGTGGCCTGTGCGCTCTGCGCCTTTCCCTCGGCGCTGACACGATCCCATGCCGCGGTGTCGACCGGTCCCGGCAGCACGGTGTTGACCCGAATCGACCCGCCGTACTCGACCCCGAGTTGCCGGCCCAACGCGACCAGCGCGCCCTTCGTCGCGGCGTACGCCGAATGGCCGGGGATGCCGGCGACAGCGTGCACCGACGAGACCAGTACGACGGCGCCGCGGCGCTCGGCCAAGTCCTGATACAAGGCCTGGAATCCGAGGAAAGTCGCGGTCAGGTTCACGTCGAGCTGGCGTTGCCAGGAGGCTGCTGGCAACTCGTGGGCCGGCCGGACGTCGATCGTGTACGCGTTGCTGACGAAGCCGTCGATCGATCCAAGTTCGTCGCGCCCACGAGACGAGACCTCGGCCCAGGTGTCGGGGGAGGAGACATCGCCGACGACGCTCAGCGCGCGGCGCGGGAGTTCCTTGCAGGGATGCAGATCCACCTGCACGACCGAGGCGCCCTCGAACAGCAGTCGCTGCACGCAGGCAGCGCCGATCCCGGTCGCGGCGCCGGTCACCACGATCACCCGCTCAGCCAGCCGCACCAGAAGCCTCCAGACACGCCAAAGATCTCTTCAACGATGAACGACCACCAGTTGACCGTGAGCGAGCGACCACGTCAAGCGATTTCATCGTAATTTACGAATTAATATTGACACGTCCAGGTGACCGGCTGCAAGATCCTCCGCAGAACGAACCACTCAATCGACTGGAGTAGTCATGGCGGGTCTGGCAGCTGATCGGCGGACGTTCCTCAAGGGGCTCGGAGCACTCGGAGCCGCGGCTCTGGTGCCGGGTTGCGCCACCTCGACCCCGACGCCGGGCGCAGGCTCCAGTACAGGGGCCACCGGCAACCTTTCGCTGCAGTCCAACCTCTCGGCCGAACAGGCGAAGGGGGCGATGGAGAAACTCGTTGCGGCGTACAACAAGACCGGTGGCAGCACGGTCAAGCTCAACACCGTTGCCTCGGAGATCTTCCGCACCCAGCTCCCGACGTACCTGACCTCGGCGAATCCGCCGGACGTCTACACCTGGTACGCCGGTTCGGTCGCGGACTCGTACGCGAAGAAGGATCTGCTGCTCGACATCTCCAGCGTCTGGGAGACGATGGGCAACTACCCCGAGTCGATGAAGACGCTGTCGACCAGCAGCAACGGGCAGAAGATCTTCGTGCCGACCAGCTACTACTGGTGGGGCATGTTCTACCGCAAGTCGAACTTCGCCAAGTGGGGCGTGACGCCGCCGAAGACCTGGGACGAGTTCCTTGCCGTCTGCAAGAAGATCCAGGCCCAGGGCGTGCCGCCGATCGGCATCGGTCTCGGCGACACTCCCTGGGTCGCGTCGGCCTGGTTCGACTACCTGAACATCCGGATCAACGGCGCGCCGTTCCACCGCGACCTGCTGGCCGGCCGCGGCCGCTTCGACGACCCGAAGGTCAAGGCCGTCTTCACCAAGTGGCAGGAAGCCCTCCCGTACTTCGACCCGAAGGGCAAGTCGTTCCCCTTCCAGGAGGCGACCTCCGCGCTGCTCGGCGGCAAGACCGGGATGTTCCTGATCGGCACCTTCTTCGCAGACTCGGCGCCGAAGGACGCGCTGGACGACATCGACTTCTTCCAGTTCCCGATCATCGACCCCGCCGTACCGGTCGCCGAAGAGGCCCCGACCGACGGCTACTTCGCCTCGAAGAAGGCCAAGGACCCCGAAGGTGTGAAGAAGTTCCTCACCTGGCTGGCCACCCCCGAGGCGCAGAACATCTACGTCGAGAGCTCCTCCGGCACCGCGATCCCCGCGAACCCGGACGGGAAGTCGGCCGACACTGCCTTGGTCAAGAAGGGCAAAGCGATGATCGAAGGCGCGAAGGAACTCACCCAGTTCTTCAACCGCGACTCCAGCGACGCCCTCCAGCCCACTGCCGACGCGGCCTTGACCAAGTTCCTCGACAAGCCCGACCAGCTCGACAAGATCCTCAAGGACTGGCAGGCGGCAGCCGAGAAAGTCTTCAAAGTTTGACGTCCTCCCCGCCATGAAGAACAGGGATTCCAACGACTACCTGGAGGTAGCGAGTTGAGGTTCACGCTTCGGCGAGACCGGTGCTGGCGTCCCTCGGCGTGCGCTGACGGCCCGTCCGGCCGCGATGTTGACTGCTCCGTTCACATCCGCGTTCGCCTGATGTCCGCAGGCCACGCACCGGAAAACCGCTTGGCTCTTACGGTTCTCCGGTGCGCGATGCCGGCAGACGCTGCAGGTCTGCGAGGTAAATGCCGGATCGACTCTTTCGACTCGCCCCGGCGCCTTCTGCTCGACGCGCTGGGCGAGCGACCCCCAACCGTTGGCGAGGATGCCACGATGGAGACCGGCTTTGGCGCGTCGGCGGTTCGGCAGATATCCGCCCGGTCGTTGGGGATCGGGTCGGGGTTTCGGCCGCTTGGTCATCTGGGCAATGCGCAGATCCTCCAGACGAATGATGTCGAACCGTCGAGCGAGATCAGTACTCGTCTTCTCGACCCAGTCCTTGCGGCGGTCAGCCTCTCGTGCGTGAAGTCTGGCGATGGCAGCCCGTACTCGCCGACGGCGGTTGGAGTTGCGGCGGCAGCGGGACAAGCGGCGTTGCAGATGCTTCAGTCGTCGCCGTTCTGCCCCGGACAGCCCGGGGCAGAACAGAAGTTCGCCGGTGGACAGCGCAGCCGACACTGCCACACCGCGGTCCACGCCGACGACCGATCCCGTGCCAGGAGCGGGAATCGCCGTCGGAATCGCGGCGAACGCGATGTGCCAGCGCCCGACGCGGTCACAAGTGACGCGGTACGACTTCGCTTCCGGTACGGCGCGGGACAGCCGGAAACGTACCCAGCCGATCTTCGGCACCTTCACCGCGGCCCACTTCCGGTTCAGGTCGACGATCCGGGAAGCCTGCGGGCCGACGATGCGGAAACCCTCGCGCCGTCCGGCTTTGCGCCAGCTCGGCCGTCGGTGACTTCCTCTGAAAAAGTTCTTGACTGCTTCGTCGAAGTCCCGCAGAGCCTGCTGCTGCACGGTCTGCGAGCCGGCCCGAAGCCATTCGAACTCGGCTCGTGCCTCGGTCAATTGCCGGCTCTTCTCCGTATAGCCCGGTGTCAGGCCCTTGTCGGCGGTCCACATCAACCACTGCTCGACGGCCAGGTTCCAGACGTATCGGGCCTGCCTGCAGTGCTCCCGCAATCCAGCTTGCTGCACGGGAGTCGGGTACATCCGGAAGCGGGACATGTACCGAACCCAATCAGCCGGCACCGACAGTTCTTGGTTCCCGAAGGGAGACGAATCAGGTGACAAGCACCGTGGCCGATACGGCGCCACCAGCAAGTCGTACCGACCGGGAAACAGAGCCCCCGGCCAGTCGGCGACGGCGTGGTGATGCGCGGCGAGTGTCGCCGTTGATTTTGGCGTTTGTGTTCGTTCCGTTCGCGGTTGAGGCGGTGTGGGTGTTCTGGCCGGCGCTGCAGGGGTTCTGGCTGGCGTTGACGGACTGGGACGGGTTGTCGGCGCCGAGGTTTGTTGGGTTGGGCAACTTTCAGGAGATGGTGTCGGATCCGATCTTTCGGACGGCGCTGAAGAACACGGCGATCTGGCTGGTGCTGTTCGGTGGCGTCAGCACGATCGGTGGGTTCGGGATGGCGATGCTGTTGCAGAAGGAGCGGCGCGGGGTCGCGATCTACCGTGCTGCGCTCTTCACGCCGGTGGTGTTTTCGCTGGTGGTCACCGCGTTGATCTGGCGGGTGTTCTATCAGCCGGACGGGCTGGTCGATTCCGTACTGCGTGGTGTCGGTTTGGGGGACTTCGTCAGGCCGTGGCTGGCTGACCCCGATACCGCCTTGTACGCCGTGATCATTCCTGCGTTGTGGCGGCAGATCGGGTACGTGATGGTGCTCTATCTGGCTGGGCTGAAGGCCGTCGATCCCGCGCTGTACGAAGCGGCTCGGGTGGATGGGGCGTCGGCCTGGCAGCGCACGCGGTACGTGACGATTCCGCAGTTGAAGGGTGTCAACTCGGTGGTGTTGTCGGTGATCGTGATCGACTCGCTGCGGTCGTTCGACATCGTCTGGTCGATGACCAAGGGCGGGCCGTACCACTCGTCGGAGCTGCTCAGCACCTATATGTACTCGACCGCGTTCCAGTCCACTCAGCTCGGTTATGCGTCCGCGATCGCGGTGGTCATCTTCGTCCTCGCGTTGGCCGTCATCCTCGGCTATCTGATCCGTGCCTTCCGGGAGGAGTCATGACCAAGTTCAGGACTTCTGGTTATCACGTGGCGATGAGCCTGGTGTCGTTCCTGTGGATCGCGCCGATCCTGTGGGTGGTGGTGATCTCGTTCCGCAGCTTCGACGACATCGCGACGAACGGGCTCGGGGCGCTGCCGCATTCGTTCACCTTCTCGACGTACGTGTCGGCCTGGCAGGACGCGGACGAGTTCAGGGCTTTGATCAACTCGCTGGTGGTGACGATCCCGGCGGTGGTCCTGAGCCTCGGGCTCGCGTCGATCGCGGCGTACGGGCTGGCGCGGTACAGCATCCCGTTCCGGCGGACGGTGTTGTTGCTGATGTTGATGGGCAACCTGCTGCCGCCGCAGATCCTGCTGATCCCGATCTCGCGGTTCGTGGAGCTGACCGGGTACTACGACACGCTGTACGCGCTGATCGCCGTGCATGTCGGGTTCGGGTTGGGGTTCTACACGTTCGTGCTGCACGGGTTCATGCGCGACCTGCCGCGGGAGATCCAGGAGGCGGCGACGATCGACGGGGCCGGGCCGGGGCGGATCTACTCCAGTGTGATTCTGCCGCTCACGCGGCCGGCGTTGGCGGCGCTCGGTGCGTTGTCGTTCACCTGGATCTTCAACGATCTGCTGTGGTCGATCACGGTGATCCGCTCGGGGGAGAAGATGCCGGTCACGCCGGCTTTGCTGGGGTTGCAGGGGTTGTTCGTCTCGTCGTGGAACGTGATCGCGGCCGGTACGGTGATCGCGGCGATTCCTACGCTCGCGGTGTTCCTGAGGTTTCAGAAGCACTTCGTCTCCGGGCTGGCGATCGGAGCGGTCAAGTGAGTCGTCGGTGGACGTTGCGTGGGGCAACCACGGCGTATGTGGTGGAGGTGCCGTCGCATGGGCTGTGGGCGGCGTTGGTTGCTTGGGGGCCGCAGGCGGTGGCTGATGGGCCGTCGGTGGTTGCTCCGGTGGGCACTGAGCACTTCATTCCTCGCGCGGATGTAGAGCCGGTGGAGTACGGGGCGAAGGGGGTCCGCTACACCAGCACACCTGAGCTGGTGGTGACGGGCCCGGATGGCTCCGACGAACTACGACCTGTGTTTGCCGCAGCCGGCGGCACAGCCGCAGGCGACCCGGCGGTCCCCGAGCCGGCCGCCCCCGAGCCCGCCGCCGGAGGCGGCGGGTCGCTTGACCTGACGTTTGTTGACGAAGTGCGAGCCGTGCGAGTGGTGCTGCACTACCGGGTGCCTGCTGGGCTTGACGTGGTCGAGCGGTGGGTGACTGTCTCCAACGACGGGGACGAGGAGCTGCGGCTGCAGGAGCATGCGTCGGCTGGGTTTGTGGTGCCTACCAGTGGTGGTGCGGTGGTGAACTACCTCTGGGGTGAATGGAACAGCGAGTTCCGGCAGGGGAGTGTCGAGCTGCGCCGCGGGCGGTTCACGATCGACAGCAGGCAGGGGATCACTGGGCATTCCTACTCGCCGTTCTTGTCGGTGGGAGAGTCGTCCGGGGATGCGTGGGGCGTGCAGTTGGCCTGGTCCGGGTCCTGGGAGATGAGTGCGGAGGTCGATACGACCGGGCAGACCAGGATTCGGGCGGGGCGGTTGGCGTCGAGTCTGGGGTTGGGGCTCGGGGCAGGGGAGAGCTGGGTCTCGCCGGTTGCGGTGGGGGGATTCAGCAGCGAGGGGTTGGACGGGCTGGCTCGGGTGTTCCACGAGTACCAGCGGAGTCTTTCGCGAGGGCTTCCGGCGAAGGTGTTGTACAACTCCTGGTTCGCGACCGAGTTCGAGGTGCGGGCTTCGCAGCAGCTCGAGTTGGCGAAGCGGGCTGTGCGGGCCGGCGTCGAGACCTTTGTGGTCGACGACGGGTGGTTTGTCGGGCGGTCGGATGACACCGGCGGGCTGGGCGACTGGGAGGTTGATCCGGTGGCCTTTCCCGATGGGCTCGAGGCTTTTGTCGAAGAGCTGAAGGAAATGGGGCTCGGGTTCGGGTTGTGGGTGGAGCCGGAGTCGGTGAGCCCGAAGTCGGCGCTTGCGGCCGAGCATCCGGAGTGGATCCTGCAGACGCCCGGTCGCGAACCGCTGGCGATCCGGAACCAGTTGCTGCTGGATCTGAGTCGCGATGATGTCGCCGACTGGATCTGGCAGACGCTCGACCGGCTGCTTTCGTCGTACGAGATCAGCTATCTGAAGTGGGATGCCAACCGGCCGCGGCTGGACGGTGGCGATCAGCGGCGTGATCTCGACGGCAAGGTGGTGGCGAACCTGTACAGGATTCTGGATCGGCTTCGCGCGGAGCATCCGCAGGTGTACGTCGAAGGATGCGCTGGGGGTGGCGCCCGGGTCGATCTCGGGATGGCTGCTCGGGTCGACACGCTGTGGCCGAGCGACAACACCGCGCCGCTGGATCGGCTGAAGATCCAGCGTGGCTTCCTGAGTGGGTACTCGCAGCATTTGATGAGTTCGTGGGTGACCGATGCCGAAGGCACCCATGACGGACGGGAGCGGTCGCTCGACTTCCGCTTCCACGTGGCGATGGCCGGCGGGCTGGGGATCGGCGCCGATCTGTCGCGGTGGTCCGACGACCAGTTGGCGACGGCGGCTCGCCACGTCGCGCAGTACCAGGAGATCAGAGATGTGGTTGCCAACGGCAAGGTGTATCAGCTTGCCGAAGGCACGCAGTACGTCGGCGCGGAGCGGTCGGTGGTGTTCCTGTGGAACGTCGGCGACGGCAACGTCCGTGGCACCTTGCCGACGCGACCTCGCGCGATCCCGCTGGTGCAGCTGGATCCCGCCAAGAACTACCGGGTGGGAACTGAGGTCTACCCGGGCAGCTATCTGCTGCAGGTCGGCGTCCCGTGGGACGACTCGACCGACTCGCACTGTCTAGTCATCACCCCGTCCAGCTAAGGATGAAGACGTGAAACGACTGTCCGCCCTGCTCGGTGGCGTGGTCGCTGCGGTCCTGGTGACCGCGTCGATCGCAGCCCCGGCGTCCGCAACTCCCGCTCCGCAGCCGACGCCGACCACCCAACAACAACCCCTGATCAGCCCTACGCCGTACATGGGGTGGAACACCTACTACGGCCTCGCGGGTGACTTCACCGAGACGAGCCTGCGCTCGGTCGCAGACTCGATCGTGAATCGTGGTCTGAAGAAGGCCGGCTACGACATCGTCTGGCTCGACGGCGGCTGGCAGGCCGACCAGTCGCGCAGTGCGGCCGGCGACCTGGTGCCGCACCCGGACAAGTTCCCGAACGGCCTCAAGCCGCTCGTCGACTACATCCACAGCAAAGGTCTGAAGGCCGGCATCTACACCGACGCCGGGCCGTACATCCCCGGCAAGTGCGGGCTGGGCAGCGGCGGCTACTACCAGCGCGACGCCGACCAGTTCGCCGCGTGGGGATTCGACGCGGTCAAGGTCGACTACCTCTGCGGGATCGCGGCCGACCTGGACCCGAAGACCGTGTTCACCGAGTTCGCCCAGGCGCTGCGCAACAACGCGAGCAACCGGCCGATGATCTTCAACCTCTGCAACCCGGTCACCTCGCCCGACTGGGGCAACTATCCCGAGTCGCAGCAGTCGATCTTCTCCTGGTCGTACGCGCCGGCCATCGCGCAGTCCTGGCGTACCTACACCGACGTCGGCTTCCAAGGCGACATCAAGTTCAAAGATGTCCTGCGCAACTACGACGCGAACGCCAAGCACCCCGAGGTCGTCAGACCGGGCGCGTTCGGCGACCCCGATTACCTGGCCCCCGAGCTCGGCATGTCCGATGAGGAGTTCCGCACCCAGTTGACCCTGTGGTCGGTCGCGGCTGCGCCGCTGGTCATCGGCAGCGACATCCGCAAGCTCAGCGCCACCACGATAGGCATGCTGACCGACCCCGACGTCATCGCGATCAACCAGGACCGCGCCGCCGTGCAGGCGGTCCGGGTCGGCGCGGCCGGTACGACGGAGACCTGGGTCAAGCGTCTGGCCGACGGCAGCCGTGCTGTCGTTCTGCTCAACCGTGGTGACAGCGCGAAGACTCTCACCACGACGGCCTCGGCAGTAGGTCTGCGCGGCGCGCGGTTCACGCTGAAGAACGCCTGGACCAACGCCACCACCGAGAGCGCCGGCACCATCAGTGCCGCAGTACCGGCGCACGGTACTGCGTTGTTCCGGGTCGGGCCGGCTCGCGGTCTGCCGGGTGTTCCGCATGTGACCGCGGGGATTCCGCAGGTCACGCAGGTCGGCACTCAGGTGCTGCCCGAGGGCGCTGCTCCGGTTGTTGCCGGCGGCGACGAGCTGCGGGCAGAGGTTGTCGTGCGCAACGATGGGCTGCTGCCGGTCTTCAAGCCGGCTGTCGCGCTGACCGCTGCTACCGGTTGGACGGTTACTCCGGTCGGTAAGGCTCCGTTGCTGTTGGCACCGGGTCAGAAGGTCACGTTGGCCTTCAAGGTGAAGCTGCCGGTGACGGCGCCGGCCGGGAACGCGACGCTCGCCGCGACTACGCAGTACGAGGCGATCGGGTATGGGCGGCAGAAGCAGGTGACCGTCTCGCCGTTGGTGATCGCACCGGTTCCGCCGGACGGTACGGCGGCGCTGTCGCACCACCCGTGGATCACCGCGACCAGCGGCTGGATGTCGCCGACGATCGACGAGAGTGTCGGCGGCGGCTCGCCGATCAGCCTGGTGAGCCAGACCTATCCGACCGGTATCGGGGTGGCGTCGCCGTCCCTGGTCCGGTACTACGTCGGCCAGCAGTGCACCAAGTTCACCGCGACGGTCGGCATCGACGACGCGGTGCGCAATGTCGGGCCGGAGGGCGGTACGGCGACCTTCCAGATGGTCGGCGACGGCAAGGTGCTGTTCGACTCCGGGGTCGTCGGTCGTGATGACCCGAAGCCGGTCGAGGTGGATCTCACCGGAGTCCACGTGCTCGACCTGGTGGTCGGCGACGCGGGCGACGGTGGCTACAACGACCGTGCCGACTGGGCGGTACCGACTGCGATCTGCTGAACAACCCAGAGTGAAGCAGGGGCAGGCCGCTGAGGCGGTCTGCCCCTGCTTCAGTTGGGCGGGGTGAAGAGGTTGACCAGGTTGCCGTCGGGGTCGCGGAGGAGCATGGAGCGATTGCCCCATGGCATGGTGGTCGGCTGCTGGACGAACTCCAGCTCGCTCAGCCGGGCGAACTCGGCGTCTACGTCGGGCACCTGGAACTCCAGGAACGCGGAGTGGTTAGCGGCTGCCCGGACGACGTCGGCGCCGTACAGCTGCGTGGTGAGGGCGCTGCTCGAGATCGCGAGAGTGCCTGCGCTGGTGGCGAACTCGGCGAAGATCGGGGCGGGTCGCGTCGCGGTGAGCCCGGTGACGTGCTCGTAGAAGGCGGTCAGGCGGTCGACGTCGTCGGTGACGATGCGGACTGAGGCGAAAGTTGTCATGCGTCCGACGCTAGAACCAATACCGGACAAGATCCGCCCGGTATTTGTGAGAATCTTGGAAGCATGACGAGACCGACCTCGCGGGTGCTGGCGCTGCTGGAGTTGCTCCAGGGTGGCGGGACGCGGCGCGTCGGGGACCTGGCGGAGCGGCTCGGGGTCGACGAGCGGACGGTCCGGCGGTACGTCGAGCACTTGGTCGAGCTGGAGATTCCGGTGCGGTCGGTGCGTGGACGGTACGGCGGGTATCGGCTGGCGCCGGGGTATCGGATGCCGCCGTTGATGCTGACCGATGACGAGGCGGTCGCGATGGCGATCGGGCTGGTGGTCGGGCGGCGGGCCGGGTTGGTGCCTGAATCAGCGGCGACGGAGAGCGCGTTGGCGAAACTCCGGCGGGTGTTGCCGGCGAGATTGGGTGATCGGTTGGGGGCGTTGCTGGCTACGTCTTCGTTCACTGCTCCGCCGCGCGCTGCGACGGATGCTGACGCCGGGGTTCTGCTGACTGTGGCCGAGGCGGCGCGCGATCGGTTGGGGGTGGAGATCGCGTACGTCGATCGGAGTGGGCGACGTAGTACTCGGTCGATCGCGCCTGATGGGGTGGTTGGGCACGCGGGGCGCTGGTACGTCGTTACCGCTGACCGCACGTTTCGGTTGGATCGGATCGCTTCGGCCAGGTTGTCGGTGGCTGTGACGGAGCAGGTGCCGGTGCGCGACCCGGCGGGTGCGGTGTTGGAGTCGTTGGCGAAGGCACCGTGGGCGCATGGGGTGTCGGTGCGGGTGGAGGGGACGGTGGAGGACGTCCAACGGCGGTTGCCGCTCGGGCTGGCCGTCGTCACGCCGCTGGAGAATGAGGTAAGGGTCGAGTTCAGGGCTGAGCGGTTGGATTGGGTGCCGGCGCTGTTGGCTGGGCTGGATCGGCCGTTCGTGATCGAGGAGCCGGCCGAACTGCGGCGCCAGGTGGCCGGTCTGGCGAGCAGACTGGCCACCTGGGCCGAGCGTCAGGACAACGAGCGTCAGGGCAACGGGCGTCAGGGCAACGACCGGCAGTAGAGCGCGTCCGGGGTGCCGGCAGAGCCGATCCGGGTGGTGAAGGCGATACCGGCGGCGTACTCCGAATCAGCGCACTGGCCCTTGTAGTTGCCGGAGGCAAACTCTCCGCCGTTCGACGATGGGCGGTTGTCGCCGCGATCGAACCAGACGGTTCTGCCGTTGCCGGCGAGAGCTTCGGTGGCGCGAGCGCAGAGAGCCGACGACACGCGGGCCCCGCGGATGCTGTAGCCGATCAGGAACTGCCCAGGAGCGCACTGGAGCTTGGTGTAGCCGGAGGCCCAGTCGGGGGAGACATAGCGCTGGTCCTTCACAACCTCGTAGCCACTACCCCAGGTCGCTCCACCTGACCGGCAAAGGCCGCGGTTGCCGGTGTGACTGAGCCCGATCAGCCGGGTGCCATCGGGACATGCGGCCTTGCGGGCGCCCGAGTCCCAATCACCCGCGGCACGCATCCGGAGTGACTGGACGAAGTCGCCGCGATCCGGGCTCAGCATCTTCCAGTACGCCGACGGCGCTACCTGCCCGGTCCTGCTCGGCGCGGCCATCAACCGGCTCCACGCCGCGGCACGCCAGTCGTCGCCGTCGTACAGGCCCATGCGGTGACCGGTGGAATCCCAATGCAGCAAAGCCCAGCCGTTGCCGGTCCGATTGGCGTGCCAGCCGACCAACGGCCAATAGGCGAAGTCGGCATCGGTACGGATCAACTGGTCGACGAAGTTGCTGAACCAGGCGCGTGGCTTCGCGCCGGTCTCCTCCCGGCCGCCGACGCCGAACTCGCTGATCCACACCGGCGCGGTGAAGTGCCCGTCCTCCCCGGTGACGAAGAACGCCTGCCGGTTGAGTTCGCTGATCAAGTCCGCCGGACTCAGGTCCTGGTAGCGGGGATCGGTGGTCTCGCCGGTCCCGGTCGCGCCGCTGTGACGAGGTCCGGCGTAGCCGTAGAAGTGAGCGGAGTACACGAGCTTGTTGGAGGCAACCAACGTGTGGGACAGCCGCCGGGCCGGTTCCAGGGTCGGGCGTTCGTGCGGGAAACCGTCGACCGGGATGCCGGTCCAGTTGATGCCCTCGACAACGATCAGCAGGTTCGGGTTCGCCTCGGTGAGGATCCGGTCGCCGAGTCGCTGGGTGGCGGCGAACCAGTCGTGTACGCCGCCGAGTCCCCAGTTCGGGTCGTCCAGGATATCCCGGCGTACTTCGTTGTAGAGGTCGGCGCCGACCACGCGCGGGTTCGCTTTGTAGCGGTTGACCATGAAGAGCCAGTCGCTCTCCCAGGTCTGGTCGGACTGGCTCTTGTTCCAGCGTTCGTTGCCGTCGACACCGCAGCACCAGCGGGTGGTGTTCGTGTGGTTGTTGAGGATCACCGCGAAGCCCGCGGCGGTGAGATCCTGTACTACGACGTCGTACACCTGGAGCGGCGTCTTGCCACGAAGACCAGGGTTGGCGGCAACCGATGCGTCGCTGACCGGACGGGTGTCGTGCACCATCTCGTTGGAGAACGGCAGCCGCACGCTGTTCAGCCCGAGCTCGGCGAAGCCGCTGATGATCTGGCCGATCGGGGCCCGGTCGAGGCCGAGCGGCATCCGGCCGCCGTTCTCGCCGGCGTGGTGGTTGGCGTTGTCCTCGGTGTCCCCGGAGCCGTTCCAGGTTCCGCTGGCGCCGTGCCAGTTGCCCGACTTCAACCGGAATCTGTTGCCGTTGGCATCGACTATCCAGCGGCCGCGGGTACTCAGCGGCGGGGTCCAGTCGGCGGCCGGCGCAGCCTGGTACGGCGCTGCCGCGGCCGAGGTGGTTGCGCCGACGAGCGAGGCGGTGGCCGGCCTTGCGTCGACGGTGGTCGGCGTTGCATCGGCGGGCATCAAGGCTGTCGCCGGAAGGGTCAGCAGTACGGCGGCTGTGGCCGCTCGGAGGATTCCGCGCATGGTCACCTGTCCCCAGATCGGGTGCTGTCGGATCGCCATGATGGCGGATCCACAGCACCCGGGAACAGGTTTCGGCGCCACGAATTCGGGGGACCGCCGGCCCGCGGTACGAGGTGGTGGTCGGTGACTTCGCGGGAACACCGACCACCACTGCCCTCCATTTGATCAGATCTCCGACGTCTTGGGCAGGCCGGGGCTTTCCGGCGGCCGACAATTGTCGTTGTCCGTCCGGTGGCGACGAGAGCATCTTGGACCAGCAGAGCAGCTCGCCGAGGGGAAGGACCAGTGACGTCATGAGTTCTGTTGGCGCAGTGATCGCGGTCGAGGGGTCGATCACTGCCGGCGACGAGAGACGCCGACGGATGACCAAGGAACTGGTACGACGGGCCGAGGGGTTCCTGCTGGCCTTCCAGGCGGTGGGACTGTTCACCACCAGCTACACGGACAAGCTCACGCCCGAAGGCGAACACCTGCTGTACGCCGTCGCTGTCGCGCACGTGATCGCGGCGGTGGTCGCGTTCTTTCGCGGTGGGCCCTTCTACCACGGTGGATTCTGGATGTGGACGTGGATCGGCGTCGCGCTGCTGATGCCGATGGTGATGGCCGGCCTGCTGCCGATCGGCGACTACGGCGCGTACCAGGGCTGTGTCCAGCTGTGCGGCTATCCCGTTCCACCGATCATGTTCCTGGCGTTCTTCCCCTGGCTCGGGGCCCGGGACAGCCTCCGGTCGCTGCTCGGTCTCGGGGTGGTCGCGCTGATCACCTTTGTGCCGCTGGCGCTGATGGTGGCGATGTACCAGACGCTCAGCCGCGACAACACGCAGGCGTGGCTCAACTCGGTGGTGGCGAGCCTGACGGCGTACTTCGGCGGCTTGATCTTCGGCGCCATCTGCCGGTCGGCCGCGCAGGCCCAGCGCGATGCCCAGGTGGTCGCGTACGGCGAACTGTTCGACCTGCTGCACGACAACGTGCAGACCTCGTTGCAGGTCGCGTCGGCGCTGTCCGTCAGAGGTGACACAGCAGGGATCGAGCGGCAGCTCGGCAACCTGATGGACTCGGTGCAGTCGGAGCGGGAGCGGCTGTCCGTCGCCCAGAAGACCGTGTCGCTGGCGCAGCTGATCAGTTCGAACATCGCCCAGGTGGAAGGACTGTTCGACCAGGTTGCGGTCCCGGCGGTCGGTGGGCTGACGCTGCGTCAGCCGGTCGGCCTGTTCGTGAACGGGGCGCTGGGGGCCCTGATGAAGAACGTGGTGGTGCACGCCCGGGCCACCGAGCTCGGCCTCGCGGCGCGGGTGATCGATCGGAGGTTGCTGGTGATCGAGGTACGCGACAACGGGATCGGTTTCGATCCCGAGGTGATCGAGGACGCCCGGCACAGCCTGCACCGGCTGCGGAACCGGGCCCGGGCCTTGGACGGGGATCTGGAGCGGTACGACGCGATGGCGGCCAGCACCCGGATCAGGTTCTGGCTACCACTCCACGACGACCGCTGAGAGGCAGGGCACCGGTGAAGGTACTGCTGGTCGACGACGACGCGAACCACGTCGACATGGTGATCGACCGGATGAGGCAGGAACGCCGGGGGATCGAGGTGCGCTACGTTGCCAACCCCGCGGAGGCCCGGCAGGCGCTCGACAGTTCGGAGTACGACGTCGCCGTGGTCGATCTGCTCTACCGCGAGCTGAAGGAGCAGTACCGGAGCCGGATCGCGGCCGGGGATGTTTCGCTGACCGGTGACAGCACGTTCCTCGTCAGCGGTCTGCAGACGCTGGCCGACGTGAAGGAGCGTGGCCGCCGACCAGGGGCCGTCGCCAGACGGCCCGGGGTGGTGGTCTGGACGAGCATGGAGGACAACCGGGCCTTGCACGTGCGCTACGCCTATCAGGAACTGGCCGTCCGCGTGTACTGCGCCAAGGCGGCGCGCTCGCCGTCGCGACAGAGTGCGGTGGGCAACCTGCTGATCGCCATCGATGCCGCCGAGCAGGGCAGCAGCCATGACGACTCGCTCACCAAGCCGTTTCTGCCCGACGGTGGGCCGACCGTCGGCGAGGTCTTCTTCGCCTCGGCGATCGGGCGGGGTGTCTGGCGCGCCTTGGCGCTGGGCTTCAAGGGGGAGAAGGCGGTCGCGGGCCAGCTCGGCATCGACTACCGGATCGCCAACGAGGTGACTCAGCTGCGAGGGCAGCTCAGTGCGCTCGATCCGGGCGTCGGCTCAGAAGGCGCGCACCTGGCCACGCTGGTCGCGTATGCCCAGGCCAACTGGGAGTTCTTCCTGGACGACACCGTGATGCGGCAGTACCCGCCGACCGGGTACCAGCGGGAGCGGAACGGGGTGCGACGACGTGTCCGGAAACCCGGTCGATGACGAACTGCGCAGGCGCTACGCCCTCGCCAGCGCCGAGCGCGCGACTCGGCGGCGACGCCGGAGAGTGCTGACTGCGGTCGCCGTGTCAGTCGTGGTCCTGCTCGGCGTCTTCCTGTTCGTGCGGGTGGTGACCAGGGTGCCGCGCCAGGTCACCGGAACGGTGCGCTGCATGTCGGGCGCGCAGGTGCAGGGGATCTGGGTCAAGGAGGCCAGAGGGCTGGGTGGCTTCGTGGATCCGAAGCGGGATCCCGCCGACCCCTCGACCGCGCGGTACGTCCGCGAACTCCGCGGCAGCCGGACGTACGGCGTCAACGTCGGCTGCGGCGGCACCTGGAAGAAGTGGGAGGTGGAGTCCCGCTCGAAGTTCGTGAGCGGGACCTCCCACCGGTTCGAGTGCCACGACCAGGCCGGGGACCCACTGTTCAGACAGTGCGTCCCGGCCGGCCGGTGAACTCAGGCGGAGCGGTGGTTCTGGACGACCTCTTTCAGGTACAGCGCGCTCTGCTTCGGGGTGCGGACCTGGGTGTCGTAGTCGACCCGGACGATGCCGAAGCGCTTCTCGTAGCCGTAGGCCCACTCGAAGTTGTCCATCAGCGACCAGGCCAGGTAGCCGCGGATGTCGGCGCCTTGCTGAATCGCCTCGGCGACTGCGGCCAGGTGGGTCGCGAAGTACGCCGTACGGCCCTCGTCGGCGACGTAGCCGTTCTCGTCGGGGGTGTCGTCGAAGGCGGCGCCGTTCTCGGTGATCACCATCGGCAGTCCGGGGTACTCCCGGCTGATGCCGACCAGCAGATCGGTGAAGCCCTCCGGGACGATCTCCCAGTCCATCGCCGTCCGCGGCCGGTTCAGCGGCAGGCTGCGGATGATCGGCAGGCCGTCGTCGCCGACGGTCTTGCCGTCCTCGGCGAAGCCGGTGAACTGCTGGCTGAAGTAGTAGTTGATGCCCAGCACGTCGATCGGCGCCGAGATGGTCGCCAGATCGCCTTCCTGGACAGGGATCTCGATACCCTCGGCCGCCAGGTCGGCGACCACGTCGGCCGGGTAGCGGCCGTAGACGAGCGGGTCGAGGTAGAGCCGGCGGCCCATCCCGTCGGCGCGGCGAGCCGCCTCGAGGTCGGGGTGCTGGTCACTGGCCGGGTACGCCGTTGCCGCGTTCAACGTGATGCCGATGTCGAGCTTGCGGGGCGCCGCCTCGCGCATCCGCTCGGTCGCCAGACCGTGGCCGAGCAGCAGGTGGTGCACAGCGGCGACAGCGGCCGGGTACTCCTTGCGGCCGGGCGCGTGCGCGCCGTACGCGTAACCGAGCATCGCCGAGCACCACGGCTCGTTCAGCGTGGTCCAGGTGTTCACCCGGTCGTTCAGCGCGTCGAAGACCAGCATCGAGTAGTCCGCGAACCGGTACGCCGTGTCGCGAACCGGCCAGCCGCCCGCGTCCTCCAGCTCCTGCGGCAGGTCCCAGTGGTAGAGGGTCACCCACGGGTCGATGCCCTGGGCAAGCAGCTCGTCGACCAGCCGGTCGTAGAAGGCGATCCCGGCCGGGTTGATACCGCCCTTGCCGCCGGGCTGGACCCGCGGCCAGGAGACCGAGAACCGGTAGGTGTCCAGACCGAGTTCCTTGATCAGGGCAACGTCCTGCGGCATCCGGGTGTAGTGCTCACAGGCGATGTCGCCGTTGTCGCCGTTGGCGATCGCGCCGGGCACCTGGCAGTAGGTGTCCCAGATCGACGGGGTCCGGCCGTCGGCGTCGATGGAGCCCTCGATCTGGTACGCCGAGGTCGCGACACCCCAACGGAAACCCGGCGGCAGGCTGGAGATCAGCTCCTGCTCGGCCGCCGGGGCGGTGAACACGGTGGAGGTGGGGACTGCGGTGGGGTTCATAGCTGGGCGTACGGCGCGCGCCGGTGGGCGGGCGCCGTACTGGCTCCCTTCGGGGTTTGTGGTGGGGAGATCAGCCGACAGGAACGCGGCCGGGCAGCCAGCAGGCGACCTCGCGGTTCGGGTCGTTCCTGGCCTCGGGGACGCCGAGGACGGGGATCTCCGTCGAGCAGCGGTCGAACGCGTGCGGGCAGCGCGGGTGGAACGCGCAGCCGGACGGCATCCCGCGCAGGTCGGGCGGGGAACCAGGGATCCCGGCCAGCTCCTTGCGCGGGCCCCGCAGTGCGGGGAAGGACTTGAGCAGGCCTTCGCTGTACGGGTGCAGGGAGTCCTTGTAGAGGTCGGCCGACTTGGCCTGCTCGACGATCCGCCCGCCGTACATGATCGCGATCCGGTCCGAGAACTCGACCAGCAGCGACAGGTCGTGGGTGATGAACAGCACCGAGAAGTCCAGCCGCTCGCGCAGCTCGACCAACTGGGCCAGGATCTGCCGCTGCATCACCACGTCCAGCGCGGTGGTCGGCTCGTCCATGATGACGACCTGCGGCTCGAGCACCAGCGCCATCCCGATCATCACCCGCTGCCGCATACCGCCGGACAGCTGGTGCGGGTAGGCGTCCATCCGGTCCGCGGAGATGCCGACCAGCTTGAGCATCTCCTTGGCCCGGGCCAGCCGGGCCTCCTGGGACAGCTGCGGCTCGTGCGCGCGGATCACGTCGAGCATCTGGGTGGAGACCTTGTGCACCGGGTTGAGTGAGTTCATCGCGCCCTGGAACACGATCGAGGTCTCGGCCCAGCGGAACGCCCGCAGCTCGGAGTTGCTCAGCGCCATCACGTCGTACGGGTCGCCGCCGGGCGGGTGGTAGATCACCGAACCGCCGCTGATCACGCCGGGCGGCGGGAGCAGCCGGGTGATGCCGTACGCCAGCGTCGACTTGCCGCTGCCGGACTCGCCGGCCAGGCCGAGCACCTCACCGCGGTGCAGGGTCAGGGTGACGTCGCGGACCGCCTGGACGGACTGGTCGCCGAGGCCGTAGTCGACGTTGAAGTCCTTGATCTCGAGAACAGGAGCCTTCATGCCGCGCCCTTCGCTTCCTTGGTCTTGCGAACGACCGGAGTGACCGGGGCGTCCTTGCTCTGGGTGTTCAGCACCGGGGTGAAGCCGACCCGCATCTTCACGGTCCGGCCGTCGGTGGTCTTCACCTTGGTGTGGCCGGCGCTGCGCAGCCGCGGGCTGACGAACTCGTCGATGCCGAAGTTGATCAGCGACAGCGCCGTACCGAGGACCGCGATCGCGAGACCGGCCGGGACGAACCACCACCAGGCGCCCTGGGCCAGTGCCTGCTGGCTCTGCGCCCAGAACAGGATGGTGCCCCAGTTCCACTCGGAGATGGTCGAGATGCCGATGAAGGCCAGGGTGATCTCGGACATGATCGCGAAGATCACCGTGCCGACGAAGCCGGAGGCGATGATCGCGGTCAGGTTCGGCAGGATCTCGACGGTGATGATCCGCCAGGTGCTCTCCCCGGTGGCCCGGGCGGCCTCGACGTAGTCGCGCCGTCGCAACGAGAGGGTCTGCGCCCGGAGTACCCGGGCACCCCAGGCCCAGGACGTCAATCCGATGACCAAGGCAACCATCAGGTCACCGGCGCCGGGGATGGTGGAGGCGACGATGATGATCAGCGGCAGCGCCGGGATGACCAGGAAGACGTTCGACAGCGCGGACAGGGTCTCGTCCGCGGCGCCGCCGAGGAAGCCGGAGCTGACCCCGATCAGGACCGACAGCGCGGTCGCGATCACGCCGGCCAGCAGGCCGACGAACATCACGCCGCGGGTGCCGACCAGCACCTGGCTGAAGATGTCCTGGCCGAGGTGGGTGGTGCCGAACCAGTGCTTGCCGGACGGCGGCTGGATCAGGTCGCTGCTGCGGGCCGACGGGTCGAACGGCGCGATCCACGGTCCGATGATCGCGATCAGGCAGAAGAAGCCGAGCACGACCAGGCCGGTCGCGGCCTTGCCGTTGGCAACGAAGCGGAGCCGCTGGCGCTTGGCCGGAGCCGCGGCGGAGACCGGGCCCTCGGGAGTGACCGCGGTGACGGTACTGGCTGGTGCGGACATCGGTCAGCCCTCCTTGCGGGTACGGGGATCGAGGAGCAGGTAGGCGACGTCCGCGATCAGGTTCGCGACCAGCACCGACATCGTGATCACCAGGAAGATGCCCTGCAACAGCGGATAGTCCTTGGAGCCGACGGCCTGGAACAGGTTGTAGCCGATCCCGGGGTAGGAGAAGACGATCTCCACCAGCAGGGTGCCGCCGACGATGAAGCCCAGCGACAGGGCGAACCCGGACACGTTCGGCAGCAGCGCGTTGCGGGCGGCGTAGCTGACCATCACCCGGCGCTCGGACAGGCCCTTGGCGTGCGCGACGGTGATGTAGTCCTCCGACGCGACGGTGACCATCATGTTGCGCATGCTGAGGATCCAGCCGCTGACCGAGGAGATCAGGATGGTCAACGCCGGCAGCAGGCTGTGCTGGATCGCGCTGCCGATGAACTCGCCGTTCCAGGACGGCACCAGGCCGGGCTCGTAACCGCCGGACGACGGGAAGAAGCTGCCGCTGCCGGCCAGCAGGGTGATCGCCAGCAGGCCGAGCCAGAAGTACGGGATCGACGAGATGAACGTTGTCACCGGCAACAGGCCGTCCAGCCAGGAGCCGCGCCGCCAGCCGGCCAGGACGCCGAGACCGGTGCCGAGCAGGAAGCTGATCACGGTGGTGATGCCGACCAGCGCGATGGTCCACGGCAGCGACTGGGTCAGGATCTGCGAGACCGGCGCCGGGAAGAAGGTGAACGACGTACCGAGGTCGCCGCGGAAGACCTGCAGCCAGTAGTCGCGGTACTGCTCCAGCATGCTGGAGTCCTTGTCCAGACCGAACAGGACGTACAGCGACTTGACCGCCTCGGTGCTGATGTTGCCCTGCTGCTTGTTGATCAGCGAGGTGACCGGGTCGCCCGGGATCATCCGGGGGATGAAGAAGTTGATGGTGATCGCGGCCCACGCGGTGAACAGGTAGAACGCGATCCGCTGCAGCAGGAACTTCACTGGGCGGCCCCTTCCTCGTAGAGCCAGCAAGCGGCCCAGTGTTCGCCTTCGCCGGAGACGACCGGGAGCTCGAAACGGGGCGGCAGTTCGGTGGTGCACTTCGGCATCGCGTGGACGCAGCGCGGGTGGAACCGGCAGCCGGTGGGCGGGGCGATCAGGCTCGGCGGCTCACCGCCGGCCTCGTCCTCGGGCGCGTCCTTCGCGTCGCCGACCCGGTCGAGGCGGTCGGGGTCCGGCGCGCTCTCGATCAGCAGCCGGGTGTACGGGTGCGCCGGGTTCTGGGTCAGGGTCTCCGAGTCGCCGCCCTCGACCATCCGGCCGGCGTACATCACCAGGGTCTCGTCGGCGAAGTACCGGGCCGAGGCGATGTCGTGGGTGATGTAGAGGATGGCGAGATTGAGGCGTTCCTTCAGGTCCCGCAGCAGGTTCAGGACGCCGAGCCGGATCGAGACGTCGAGCATCGAGACCGGCTCGTCGGCCAGCAGCACCTCGGGGTTGGCGCCGAGCGCCCGGGCGATCGACACCCGCTGGCGCTGGCCGCCGGACAGTTCGTGCGGGAACTTGTCCAGGTAGCGCTCCGGCGGGGTGAGCTGCACGCGCAGCAGCAGGGCGTTCAGGTTCTGCTCGAGCTCGGCGGAGCCGTTGCCGGCCCGGCCGTGGATCTTCAGCGCCCGGGTCAGGTGGTACCGCACGGTGTGGACCGGGTTCAGGGAGGCGAACGGGTCCTGGAAGATCATCTGGACCTGGCGGCAGTAGGCCCGGAAGCCACGGCCACCGCGGACGGTGATCGACTCGCCGTGCAGCTTGATGTCGCCGTCGGTGCGGGAGTACAGCTGGGCCATCAACCGGGCCACGGTGGACTTGCCCGAGCCGGATTCGCCGACCAGCGCGGTGACCCGGCCCCGGCGGAGCGTCAGCTGGATGTCGTCCACCGCGTGCACGGCTTTGCGCTCCTTGGAGAACAGGTCGCGCAGGCTCCGCCGTACGGGGAAGTGTTTGGTGAGGCCTTCGGCCTCGAGGACCACGTCGCCCGTGGTCGAGGGCTCTGTCTCGGTCGCCGTCATGACGTTCTCGATACTCCTAGCTAGATCGCGGCACCGCGGCCGGGATCCCCAGGTGGTGGGATCCCGGCCGCGGCGATTCCTTAGGCGCCCGCGGGCTTCAGGTTCAGGACGATCTGGAGTGCGTTCTGCTGCGTCGGCTGGGCCGGCGCGTACTGGTTCGACTCGTCCGGCCAGCCGGTCCAGTTCTTGGTGCTGTACAGACCACCGACGTTGGACGCCGAGGTCGGGATGACCGGCATCTGCTCGACCATGATCTTCTGCAGCGTGTTCAGCGCCGTACTGCGCGCCGTCTCGTCCGAGGCGGTGGCGTACTCGTCCAGCGCCTTGGTCGCCTCCGGCGAGTTGAAGCGGCCGTAGTTGCCGCTCACGCCGCCCTTGCCGACCGGCTTGAGGATCTTGCCGTCCATGATGTTCTGGTAGATGTCGAACGGCGTCGCGCCACCGTTGGTCCAGTGCATCGCGGCGTCGAAGTCACCCTCGTCCATCTTCTTGAACCAGGCGTCCTGGTTCGCCTTCTCGACGGTGGCCTTGATCCCGATCGTGGACAGGTTGTCCTTGATGATCTCGAGGTCGGTGATGTAGTCCGACCAGCCGGCCGGGTTGGTCAGCGTGATCGTGATCGGCTTGCCGGTCTTGTCCTTCAGGACGTCGCCCTCGAGCTTGTAGCCGGCGGCGGCCAGGTCGGACTTGGCGCCCTCGACGTCGACCGAGTGCTTCTTGTCCTTGTACTCCGGGGCGATGAACGAGTCACCGGCCGGGGTCGGGATGCCCGTGATCGACTCGACCTTCGGGTAGAAGTAGCCGGCCTCACCCTGCATGAAGATGTCGTCGCGGCTGATCACCTTGTCCATCGCCCGGCGCAGCGCCGGGTCGTCGAACGGCTTGCGGGTGGTGTTGATCCACAGGCCGTGGATGCCGAGGTTGGCCGGGAACCAGAGCTTGTGGTTCTTCTCGTCCTTGGACTGGTAGACCGCCTTCACGTTCGGGACGAAGACGAAGCTCCACTCCGAGGCGCCGTTGGCCAGCGCGGTGGTCTGCGCGTTGTTGTCGTTGTACGAGGTGTAGCGCAGTTCCTTGACCTTCGGCAGGTCCTGCCAGTACGCGTCGCGGACCTCCAGCGTGGTGGTCTGCGGGGTGAACGACTTGACCTTGTACGGGCCGGTGCCGATCGGGTTCTTCAGGGTGTCCTTGCTCGGGTCCTTGAGCGCGGACCACTGCGCCTTCGGGATCACGAAGACGGTCAGCACCTTGTTCTGGTTGGTGAACTGCGACTTGGTGAAGGTCAGGTCGACCTTGTTCCCGGACGCGGTGATGGTGCCGTACGGGATGGCGTCCTGGTTCAGGCCCTCGTTGTCCTTGCGGATCTGGAACGAGTACGCCACGTCGTCGGCGGTCATCGGCGAGCCGTCGGCGAACTTCACACCGTCGCGGATGGTGAGCGACAGCTTGGTGAAGTTGTCGGCCCACTTCCACTCGGTGGCCAGCCACGGCTTGCCCTGCTCGGCGGGCTTGATGCCGTTGATCATCACGAGCGGCTCGTAGATCATCCAGCGGTAACCCAGTGAGGCACCCGACGAGGAGCCGAGGAAGGGGTTGTGGTTCTCGGTCTGCGGACCGTTCGGCATGCCGACGTTCAGGACCGTGGCGGTGCCGGCGGTACCGGCGGTTTCCTTCTTGGCATCCCCGTTACTACAGGCAGCCAGTGTGACTGCCGCGAGCACGCCCGTAAGGGCTAGCGCGACTGAGCGTCGAGCTCGCATCGTTCCTCCTGTGTTTCGTCCAACTGGTTGGCGGATGACTGTCGAATGACTGTCGGGTGGAGCCTGGGGGGCCTACGCATCGTGCCGTGAAAGCGCTCTCATGTGAATATCGGCGGCGCTAACAGATCGGTATCGGTGCTGATCCGATGCTGATCGGTGACCAACATCTGATCGGTGATCAAGTCTTCTCACCGGCGGCGGGGCGGGGGCAGCCACCCCGCCGCCGGAGCTTGGCGGCGGACTACCGAGCCACCGGGTGGCGGGCGGTCACGGGGGCGGTTGAGCTGCGCACGATGAGGGTCGTGGGCAGCACTTGGGGCTCCTCCGGCATCGGACTGCCGCCGAAGTAGCCCATCAGCATCCGGGCCGCCGCCTGGCCCATCTGACGCATCGGCTGGTGCACCGTGGTCAGTGGCGGTTCGGTGTGCTGGGCGTAGGGGATGTCGTCGAAACCGACCACCGACACGTCGTTCGGCACGTTCCGCCCGGTCTCCCGGACGGCCTGGATGGCGCCGCCGGCGGACAGGTCGTTGTGCGCGAAGATCGCGTCGAACCGGAGTCCGGCGTCGAGTGCCTGCTGGACGCCTTTGCGGCCGCAGTCGTGGGTGAAGTCGCCTTCGAAGACGAGCCGTGGGTCGAGCTCGATACCGGCCGCCGCGTAGGTGTCGCGGAAACCGTCCAGGCGTTCCTGGGTACAGCCGAACCAGTCCACGCCGGTGATCACCAGCGGCTGGTGCCGGCCGAGCTCCAGCAGGTGCTGGGCCGCGGCCGCGCCACCGGCGCGGTTGGTGGTGGCGACGGACGGGAAAACAGGTTGCTTGGCCCGGTCGTCGATCAGTACGACGGGCAGGCCGCGCGAGTGCAGTTGCTCGATGTAGGCGAGGGTGCCTTCCGGCTCGATCACCAGCAGGCCGTCGAAGGACTGCGCCGAGACCTGGGAGGCGAACTGCTGCATGGACTCCTCACCCCGGTTGCAGGTGAACAGCAGCAGGCCGTAGCCCTCGGACTCGACCACGTCGACGGCGCCCTGCAGGACCTCGCCCATCCAGGGCCAGGTCAGCGAGGGGACCAGCATCCCGACGATCCGGGTGCGGCCGCGGGCCAGGCCGACAGCGCGGGCGCTCGGTACGTAGCCGAGCTCGGCGATCACCTGGCGGACCCGCTCGGCGGTGCGCAGGTCGAGCTCGCCCTTGCCGTTCAGGACCCGGGAAACGGTGGTCTTGCTGACTCCCGCACGGGCGGCGACGTCGGCGATGGTGATCGACACTTCAGCTCCCCTCGGGCGGTTGGGGTGAATGTTGCCGCGACGTGTCCGGAATGTTCGGAACCGGTTTCGGAAGCGGTTCCGTAGAGTGAAGCCGAGTGAGTCAGCTCACGTCAATCACGGTGCGATAACGAATCAGGACTAAGTTCACGATTTGTAAGAAGTCCATCGTTGTCCACAGGTTGCTCCGGCCCGAGCCCTTCCGGAGGCCCGCTGGTGCATGATGGACTCCTCCGGCGAGGTATCGATTTCAGCCGCCGGACGACTACTTGCCGAGGCTCTCGAGGGTGGACCGCAAACAATGGATGTACGCCGGACCACGGTGCGCGACATGCGCCGGTCCAACCGCTCCGTGCTGCTGACGAGCATCTACCGCGACGGCCCGCTCAGCCGCTTCGAGCTGGGTCACGAGACGTCGCTGAGCGCCGCGAGCGTGAGCAACCTGGTCGGCGAGCTGCTCGACGAAGGCGTGGTCGAGGAAGCCGGCTCGGTCGAGTCCGACGGTGGCCGGCCGCGGGTCCTGCTCCGGGTCGCTCCGGACTTCGGGTACGTCGTCGGCGCCGAGGTCGGCGAGACCCGGGTCCGGGTCGAGCTGTTCGATTTGGCGATGAACGTGCTCGCCACCGCGGTCTACCCGATCGAGACCCCGAAACCGGCTCCTGAGCTGGCCGTGAAATACGTGCTGACCGGCCTGCGCGAGGTGCTCGACACGGCGCGGATCGCGCCGGACCGGGTGCTCGGTCTCGGAGTCGCAGTGGCCGGAGTTGTCGAAGGCCCGGCGGATGCCGTCGTCCACGCGCAGACGCTGGGCTGGGACGGGGTGCCGTTCGGTGCGCTGCTCGCTGCCAAGACGGACATTCCGGTCCAGGTCGACAACGGGGCTAATGCGCTGGGTCAGGCGGAGATGTGGTTCGGCGCTGGTCGGGGAGCGACCGATGCCGTGGTCGCGCTGGTCGGCTCCGGGGTCGGCGCTGCGCTGGTCACTGGTGGCTCCAGCTACCGCGGCACCCGCAGCAGCGCGGGGGAGTGGGGCCACACGACGATCATGTACGGCGGCCGCCTCTGCCGCTGTGGTGCTGAAGGGTGCTTGGAGGCGTACGTCGGGGCTGAGGGTGTGCTCGAGCGCTTTCGGTCGGCCGGTGGTCGATTCGCTACTGCTGCTGGTGACGAGGAAGCGGTCTTCAACGAGCTGCTCGACGGGGTCGGTACTTCGGAGATCGCGGCCAAGGTCGTCGAGGACACGATCGGCTATCTGGGTGCTGGTTTCGCCAACCTGGTAAACCTTTTCAACCCGGAGCGGATCGTGCTGGGTGGTTGGGCCGGGTTGCTGCTGGGCGAGCGGTATCTGCCGCAGTTGCGCGAGGCGGTCGGCCGGCATGCGCTGCGGCAGCCGTACGCGCAGGTGTCGATCGAGTTGTGTGAGCTGGGGCGGGACGCGGTGGCGATGGGGGCGGCTACTTTGCCGATCCTGCGGTTGCTTCGGGATGGTGGGTCGACCACGCGGGGGCCGCGGAAGGTTGCCGCGCGGGTTCGGTGACCGGGGCGGGGCCTACGTTCTGGAGGCGCAGATCCGCGTGGTTCCGGAACCTCGGTCTGCTATTCCGAGTTCAAGACTTCAACTATGCTGTGAAAAAACCCGCCTACTACCCCTTGGGGGTCACCGATGGTCGAGCTGTCACCGCTCCGGCAGGACTTCGTCTGGGGTACCGCTACGTCGGCGTACCAGATCGAAGGCGCGATCGATGCCGACGGCCGGTTGCCGTCGATCTGGGACACGTTCTCCCGGGTCCCGGGTGCGATCGACAACGGGGACAACGGTGATGTCGCGTGCGACTCGTACCACCGCTGGCCCGAGGATCTCGCGCTGCTGAAGCAGCTCGGCGTCGACGCGTACCGGTTCTCGATCGCCTGGCCGCGGGTGATCCCGACCGGGTCCGGCGCGGTCAACGAGGCCGGCCTGGCGTACTACGAGCGCATGGTCGACGATTTGCTTGCCAACGGCATCAAGCCCTATGTCACCTTGTACCACTGGGATCTGCCGCAGGCGCTGCAGGATCTCGGCGGCTGGGACAACCGGGAGACGGCGTACCGGTTCGCCGAGTACGCGGCCGTGGTCGGCGCCCGGCTGGGCGATCGGGTCACCGACTGGGTGACCTTGAACGAGCCGCTGTGCTCGGCCTGGATCGGTCACTGGGAGGGGCGGATGGCGCCCGGTACCAAGGATCCGGCGACCGCGGTGCGGGTGTCGTACAACCTGATGCTGGCGCACGGGCTCGGCGTCGCGGCGTTGCGTGAGTCGGCGCCGAAGCCGCCGTCGGTCGGTCTGGTCGTCAACCTGAGTGGGATCGAGCCGGCCTCGACCGCTGCCGCCGACATCCGCGCCGCGCAGATCGCCGACGGGCACATCAACCGGTGGTGGCTGGATCCGCTGTTCGGCCGCGGGTTCCCGGCGGACATGGTCGACGTGTACGGCGTCGAGCTGCCCGAGCAGCCGGGGGACGCCGCGATCATCGCGGCGCCGACCGATTTCGTCGGGCTGAACTACTACTTCCGGCAGATCGTCAAGGCCGACGAATCCGTTCCGGTGCTGGGATTCAGCCAGGTGCCGGGCCCGAACGCCGAGCACACCATGCTCGACTGGGAAGTCCACCCGGCTGGGCTGGAGGAGCTGATCCTGCGGCTGGCCAAGGAGTACGGCGCGGAGAAGATCTACATCACCGAGAACGGGTCAGCCTGGGTGGATCAGCCCGACGCCGAGTTCAATGTCGACGACGTGGATCGAACCGCCTACCTGGAAGGGCATCTGGCCGCCTGCGTCCGCGCGGTCGAGCAGGGCGCCCCGCTGGCCGGCTACTTCGCCTGGTCGCTGATGGACAACTTCGAGTGGGCCTACGGTTACGCGCCGCGGTTCGGGCTGTCGTACGTCGACTACCCGACCGGCAAGCGGGTGATGAAGACCAGCGGCAAGACCTACACCAAGCTGATCGAGACCCACCGTCAGCCGTGAGATAACGCAACGAAAGAAGGGCCCCTACCTCGGGATGAGGTAGGGGCCCTTCTGTTCAGGAATTGTTACAAGGTCCACTTCTGGGCGGTCGCGCCGTTGCAGGGCCAGATCTGCAGCCGGTTGCCGTTGGCGGTGTTGCCCGACGGGAGATCCAGGCACTTGCCGGACTGCGGATTCACGAACGTCTGCGATCCGGTGTAGTTCCACTGCTGGGCCGGATTGCCGCTGCAGTTGGCGATCTGGAGCTTGGTGCCGTCGGCGGTTCCACCGCCGGCGATGTCCAGGCACTTGCCGAGGGCGCGGACCGTGCCGTCACCGGGCCGGCTCCACTGCTGGGCGCCGGTGCCGTTGCAGTCCCAGATCTGGACCGGCGTGCCGTCGTTCGGGTTGGCGCCGGCGACGTCCATGCACTTGCCGAGCGCCTTGACCGCGCCGTTGTTGCCGCCGCCTCCGCTGGTGAGGCTGTTGACGCGGACGTAGTCGACGACCATCGACTGCGGCATCACCGTGCTGCCGTCGGGGTAGCCGGGCCAGTAGCCGCCGACCGCCACGTTCATGATCATGAAGAACGGGTGGTCGAACACCCACGGGTCGCCGCCGAGGTCGGCCGGCGTCTTGCGGGCGTACTGGACGCCGTCGACGTACCAGGTGACGGAGTTGGGCTCCCAGTCGACGGTGAAGGTGTGGAAGGCGTCGCTGAACACCTGGCCGCCGGGCAGCGTGTACCGCGAACTGATGCCCTCGGCCGCGGAGTAGCCGGGGCCGTGCAGGGTGCCGTAGGCGTTGGTCGGCTCCTTGCCGATGTGCTCCATGATGTCGATCTCGCCGATGTTCGGCCAGCCGCCGTTGCCGGTGCCGAGCATCCAGAAGGCCGGCCAGATGCCTTGGGTGCGCGGCAGCTTCATCCGCGCCTCGTACCGGCCGTAGGTCTGGGTGAAGGTCTGCGCGGTGAGCAGCCGGGCCGAGGTGTACTCGCAGGTGCCGTAGTGGCACTGGAAGCCGCCGCTCTCACGACGTGCCGTGATCACCAGGTTGCCGGCACCGTCCTTGGCGGCGTTGCGGGTGCTGTTGGTGTAGTACTGGCGCTCGTTGTTACCCCAGCCGGAGCCGCCGATGTCGTAGCGCCACTTGCTCGCGTCGGGAGCCTGGCCGTTCGGGCCGTCGAAGTTGTCCTCCCAGATGACCGGCCCGACCGCGTTCACCGCGGCTGGTGCGGCAGCGGTCCCGGCGGCCGACGTACCGGCTGTCGCGGGGGCTTGGAGGACGGCGGTGCCGACCAGGGCGGCGCCTGCTGCGAGCAGGGCTGCGGTCCGGAATCGGGGACGCGGAAGTCTCATGCGTGCCTCATTTCTCGCGCGGCCGGAACCAGCGGAACCGGCCGTTGGGGGGCGGGGGCGGACTGTCGCGAGACAGGGAATCGCTGGGTGGCAGCTTGCTGTGAGAACGCTCTCAGGTCAAGACCACACATAAATATAAGACGTGAAAAAAGTGTCGGTGTGACGTTGACAGTGTGTTGCACGGATGGTTATCTCGTGCTGACCACCAGTTGCGGCGCGGGCAGACGCCGCCACCTCGGGGTTACCGCCCACCCCTGAGAAAGCCCTTGAGCAAAAGGGAGATCCGCCCATGTCCTCGAACGGGACCCCACGCCGCGGTCTGTTCCAGCGCCGCCGCCGTCTCCTGCCGGCACTGTCCGGCCTCGCCGCCCTGTCCGTGATCGCGACCGGCTTCAGCATCAGCAACCCCGAACCGGCCCATGCGGCCGGCGAGCAGGTCAACGTCTGGCTGACCACCACGAACGACTCGGGTGGCCGCAACGTGACCCGCGGCCTGCAGCAGCAGGCGCCGGTCAACTTCGGCCCGGCCGGCGGTTCGGCCAACCAGACCACCACGGTCAACGAGAACACGACGTACCAGTCCTTCGAGGGCGGTGGCGCGTCGTTCACGGACTCGGCCGCCTGGTTGCTGAACAGCAGCAACACGATCTCCGCCGCTACCCGCAACCAGGTGATGAAGGACCTGTTCGACCCGGTCAACGGGATCGGCCTGGCCTTCACCCGCAACCCGATGGGCGCCTCCGACCTGGCCCGGTTCAACTACTCCTACGACGACACCTGCTGCGACCTGAACAACTTCAGCATCGCCCACGACCTGACCGACGTGGTGCCGCTGACCAAACAGGCCAAGCAGCTGAACCCGGCGCTGAAGGTCAAGGGCGCGCCGTGGAGCGCGCCGGCCTGGATGAAGGACAACAACAAGTTCACCAACCGGGGCTGGCTGAAGGCCGAGTACTACCCGATGTACGCGCAGTACTTCGTCAAGTACGTCCAGCAGAACGAGGCCCAGGGCAACCACATCGACTACGTCTCGGTGCAGAACGAGCCGACCTGCTGCGGCACCGACGACACCGGCTACGCGTCGATGAACTGGAACGGCGCCGGCCTGCTGAACTTCACCAAGAACCACCTGTTCCCGGCGTTCCGGGCGGCCGGCATCACCACCAAGGTGATGGTGCTGGACTACAACTGGGGCAACTACAACGACCTCGGTTCGGTCCCGCTCGCCGACGCCGGTCTGCGCAACGACCCGCTGTTCGGCGGTATCGCCTGGCACGGCTACGGCGGCGACGTGAACCTGCAGACCACCGTGCACAACCAGTACCCGGCCGTGAACCACTACATGACCGAGCACTCGGGCGGTACCTGGATCGCGAACCAGCAGGTCGAGGACATGAACAACCTGATCGACTACACCCGGAACTGGAGCAAGTCCTGGGTCAAGTGGAGCCTCGGCCAGGACCAGAACATGCTGCCGTTCGTCGGCGCCGGCTGCAACGTCTGCACCGGGCTGGTCACCATCCAGCGCGGCGGCGCGCGGGCCGGCCAGGTGGACAAGACGGTCGAGTACTACACGATGGGTCACCTGACGAAGTTCGTGAAGCCGGGCGCGCTGCGGATCGACTCGTCCGCGAACTCGTCGGTCAAGAACGTCGCCTGGAAGAACCCCGACGGCTCGAAGTCGCTGATCGCCTTCAACACCACCGGCGGCAACCAGTCGGTCCGGGTGAACTGGGGTGGCCAGTCGTTCACCTACACGCTGCCGACCAAGACCTCGGCGACCTTCACCTGGAACGGTACCCAGAGTGGCGGCGGCGGTGGCACCACCGGTCAGATCACCGGCCTGGCCGGTAAGTGCATCGACGTAGCGGCCGCGAACAGCGCGGACGGTACTGCGGTGAACCTGTACGACTGCAACGGCAGCAACGCGCAGCAGTGGACCCGCCCTGGTGACGGCACCCTCCGCGCGCTCGGCAAGTGCCTCGACGTCTCCGGCGGCTCGACCGCCAACGGCGCGCAGACCCAACTGTGGACCTGCAACGGCAGTGCCGCTCAACAGTGGAACTACGCGAACAACGACCTGGTGAATCCACAGGCGAACAAGTGTCTCGATGTCACCGGCAACAACTCTGCCAACGCCACTCGACTGCAGATCTGGACTTGCGGCGGCACCGCGAACCAGAAGTGGACTGTCTGACCATCCATTGACGGGGTGTCCGCACGGGGACACCTGCAACCCGACCGCCACCGCGCCCCCGGTGGCGGTCGCGTTGCGTACGGGCCTTGACTCTCCGGTAGGCGGAGGGTGGAGGGTTACCCCATGACGGCGTCAGTCACCATCGGTGAGTTCTCCAGGCTCACGCACCTGAGCGTGAAGACCTTGCACCACTACCACGAGATCGGGTTGCTGGCCCCGGCGCGGATCGACGCGTCCTCGGGGTACCGGCGGTACGCGACCACGCAGGTCCCGGTCGCGCAGCTGATCCGGCGGCTCCGGGATCTGCAGATGCCGCTCGCCCAGGTGCGATCCGTGGTCGAGGCACCGGACGTCCAGACGCGTGACCAGACGTTGCGGCTGCATCTGGATCAGATGGAGCGTGAGCTGGCGCAGACCCGTGAGGTGGTCGCGTCACTGCGGTCGATGCTCACCCTGCCGGACTGCGACTTCACGGTCGAGTACCGGTTCGTGCCGGCTTTTCGCGCGTACGCCGTCACGGACCGCGTCGACCGCAACGAGATCGATGCCTGGTGCGGGTCGACCTTCGGGCTGCTCGGCGAGATCGCCGGCCGGCACGGGATCACGGCCACCGCCGGCGCGACGTACGGGGACGAGTTCTTCACCGAGGACATCGGTGAGGTGGTCGGGTTCCTGCCGGTCGCGCCGGACCAGCCGGCGATCGACCGGGTCGAACTGGTCGACCTGCCGGCGAGCTTCTTCGCGATCACCCGGCACGAGGGGTCGTTCACCGACTTCGATCGCACCTACGGCGCGCTCGGCAGCCACGTCGCGGAGTACTGCGAGGTGGCCCCCGGGCCGATCCGTGAGCTGTACCTGGTCGGACCCGGCGACGGGGCCGACGAGAGCGAGTTCCGTACCGAGATCTGCTGGCCGATCCAGCGGATCCCCATCCCGAAAGGCTGAATCATGTCCATCATCTTCGAGCAGGTCGCCATCGACTGCACCAACGCCGTCGAGCTGGCCGGCTTCTGGGCCGGCGTGCTGAACACCAAGGTCGATGCTGACGGCAACGAATTCTTCGCGACCGTGAACAAGGGCGGCGAAGGGCTCGCGCTGATGTTCATCCAGGTCCCCGAGCCGAAGACGGCGAAGAACCGGCTGCACCTCGACTTCGGTACCGCGGACTGGGCCGCCGAGGTCGACCGGATCGTCGGGCTCGGCGCCAAGCGGGTCGACGAGCACAACGAGTACGGCACGCACTGGATCACGCTGGCCGACCCCGAGGGCAATGTGTTCGATCTGGCTGAACTGCACTGATTGTTAGTGGGCTGACGGTCAGATCGGCTGGTAGCGGCGGCCGTCCTCGGTGATGGCCTCGCCGTCGTCGACCAGTTCGTCGAAGAGCTCGCGGGCCTTGGCCGTCGGCCAGCGGAAGGCGCGAGCCAGGTCCACCGGGGCGGCGTCCAGCATGGTGTCGAGGTACTGGCGGGCCACCTCGCGATGATCGGTGCCGCCGCCGACGTCGAACTGCTCGCAGGTGAGCGTGAGGAGCGCCGCCGGCCAGCCGTTGCTCTGCTCCTCGACACCTGCCGTGGTCACGAGCAGGTTCTTCTGGAGTTCGCCGATCGCGCGCTGGTACTTGTTCTTGTCGCCGAGCAGCGCGCGGAGAGTGGCACTCGACAGTGGCTCGACGGCTAGCGCCGCGGCCAGCTCGTGGGCTGCAGGGGACAGTTCGAGGCGTTCGTGGTCGTCCAGTTCGCCGTCGCCGGGGTAGAGGGCGGCGAGCAGGGCGGGGGAGAGGAAGGTGCCGCGGCCACCGAGGAACGCGCCGTACCAGGCGAGGCCCTGGCGGGGCAGTTCGTCCTTCCAGCCCCACACCTTCGACTCGTTTTCGCCCATGCCGTCGCCGAACGGCTCGTCGTCCTCATCGGCGACGGCCTCCCAGAGTGAGGGGCCGATCGGCTTCGGGGCGGGGAAGAGCAGGGCGAACCCGACGTCGTGGACGAACTTGCCGGCCCGGTCCACGGACCCGACGCGGCGGCCGCAGACCCACCAGCGGCGGGCGCGTTGCTCGGCGGTCTTCAGCTCAGTGGTCATCAAGGCATCTTGTCGAGGTGGGCCTCGAGGGCGTCGAGGCGGTCGCGCCAGAGGTCCCGGTAGGGCTCCAGCCAGGTGTCGAGCTCGAGCAGCGGCGCCGGGCGAAGCCGGTACCAGCGGCGCTGGGCGTCCTGGCGGACCTCCACCAGGCCGGCGTCGCGCAGTACTTTCAGGTGTTTGGAGACGGCGGGCTGGCTCAGCTCGAGCGCGTCGACCAGGTCGCCCACCGGGCGCTCGCCGGTCCGGAGCAGGTCGAGGATCTGCCGCCGCCGAGGCTCGGCCAGCACCTCGAACGTAGTTGCCATACCAGGAATATAACCCGGTCGGGCCGAGGCTTAGGAGTTGGTGATGGTGCGCAGTGAGGTCAACGCGCGGCGGAGCTTGGCTGCCTGGGTGGGGAGGAGATTCGCCGGCCTGTTGCCGAGGTGCTGTTGCTGCTCAGCGGTCGACGGGTAGTGGGTGGCCGGTGCATGGTGGTTTGAGGCGTGCGGTGGGTTCAGGCGCGCGGTGGGCTGTGCGCCGTAGTGCTCAGGTGCCGAGGTAGCGGAGGATGGCGAGGACCCGGCGGCTGTAGCCGGAGACGTGGTTGAGCTCGAACTTGTCGAAGATCGAGTTGATGTGTTTTTCGACCGCGCTCTGGGAGACGAAGAGCTGGTCGGCGATGGTCGCGTTGACCTGGCCCTCGGCCATCGCGGCGAGGACATCGTGTTCGCGCGGGGTCAGCCGGCTGAGCGGGTCGGTGTGGGTGGTGCGGGCCAGGAGTTGGCGGATCATCTCGGGATCGAACGCGACACCGCCGCTGCCGACCCGCTCCAGAGCGTGCAGAAACTCCTCGACCCGCATCACCCGATCCTTCAGCAAGTAGCCGACGCGGTCCTGACCAGAGGTGATCAGCTCGGTCGCATAAGCCTTCTCGACGTACTGCGACAACACGAGGACGCCGATCGACGGCCACCGCTGCCGGATGGTCAGAGCCGCCCGGATGCCTTCGTCGGTGTGCGTCGGTGGCATCCGGACGTCGATCACCACAACATCGGGTAAGCCGCCGTCGCCGTCACCGTCGCCACCGCCGCCACCGCCACCGCCGCCGCCAACGTCACCGCTGTCGCCTGCTTGACAGGACTCGAGCGCGGAGAGCAGGGCGTCGGCGTCGCCGACCGAGGCGAGGATCTGATGGCCCTCCTCCAGTAGGACGCGGTCCAGGCCGGCGCGGAGTAGAACGTGGTCTTCGGCGAGCATCACCCGCATGGCAGCTCCGCTGTGATGACCGTCGGGCCACCGACGGGACTGTCGATGGTGAAGAGGCCGTCGCCTGCGGCGACTCGGCCGGCCAACCCGGACAGGCCCCGCCCGGCTGGGTCGGCTCCCCCGTGACCGTTGTCGGTGATGACAACGGTCAACCGGCGCGACCACAGCATTTTGTCTTGGCCCGCTGCCTCCGACGGACCTGCGGCCGAGGAGCCCGCGGCCGACGAGCTCGCTGCCGACGAGCCTGCGTCCGAGGGGACTGGTGTCGACGAGCCTGTGGCCGACAAGCTGGCGACCGATGGGCCCGTGACCGGGCTGGGGTCGCCGTGCTGGACCAGGCGGATCTCGAGCTTGTCGGCACCGGAGTGCTTCGCGGCGTTGGTGACCGCCTCGGAGACGACGAAGTACGCGACAGTCTCGACCGCGACCGGTGGTCGCACGGGCAGGTCGTAGTGCAGGGTGACGGGAATGCTCGACCGCTCGGCCAGTACGGCGATGACGTCGCGCAGGCCGAGCTGGTCGAGCACCGTGGGGTAGACCCGCCAAGCGACCTCGCGCAGATCGGCCAGGGCTTGCTCCGACGCCTCGTGGGCCTGCTGGATCAGCTCCGAGGCTTGTCCTGGGTCCTTGGCTCGTCGAGCCCGGCTGAGGAGCAGACCGAGAGCAACCAGTCGCTGTTGTACGCCGTCGTGCAGGTCGCGCTCGATCCGGCGACGCTCATCGTTCACCACCTCGACCACCTCGGCCCGGCTGAGGGTCAGCTCTGAGACCCGGCGGGCGAGCAGTTCCTCGGCCGACGGCGCGAGATGGTGCCGCGCGAGCCTGGCATCCAGCACCGGGACACCGATGATGCCCATCACGTTCAGGTAGAGCAGCAGCAGGCCAGGCAGTGAGACCGCCGCCAGCGACTGGAGACTGACTCCGCCGCCGTCGTCCTCGATGAAGGCCCAGTGGCCACCGGTGAGCCAGGCCGAGATCATCGAGCCCGCCACCACCAGGCCGAGCAGGAGGAGGAGCAGCACGAAGCCACCGAGCATGCCGACCGGCCAGCGTCTGACGATGTAGCGGAAGGCGGCTCGGTCGGAGTACGGGCCGAGCGAGGAGAGTTGGTGAAAGCGGGCCAGCCGTCGCTGCTCCAGCATCGCGAGTTGCCGAGCGCAACGATGGACGAACCCGACCACGTGCGGGCGTGAGCGGGGCACCGCGATCACCGGGAGCAGACCGATCGCGGACAGGACCAGGAAGCCGAGCTCGACCCAGGCCAGCAGCGCACCGAGCACGACCCCCACCAGGGCCGTCCCCGCTCGCGCCGTCAGCCGATTCCGCATGTGGGCAAGGTTAGTGGGCACAGGGTTGGTGCGGACTGTGGTTTTCCACAGTTCTGTACTGTGGAAGAGCCGAGGAAACACGACGGTCGACCGCAGGGTGCGCGAGGTGCTCGCGGACCTAGCGTCGACGCCATGACCCCGACGAACCAGGTGATGATGAGCGCGCTGGCGCAGGCAACTCAAGAACCGACCGGTGGGATCGCCGGCTGGGCCATCGACATGATGGAGAAGCTGGGCGCTCCGGGCGCCGGCCTCGCGGTGGCGCTGGAGAATCTGTTCCCGCCGCTGCCGAGCGAGGTGATCCTGCCGCTGGCGGGCTTCGCGGCGAATCGTGGTGACATCGGGCTGATCAGCGCGATCATCTTCACCACGCTCGGCTCGGTGGTCGGCGCGCTGGCTCTGTACGGCGTGGGCGCCGTGCTCGGCCGGAAGCGAACGCGATCGCTGCTCGGCCGGTTGCCGCTGGTCAAGCTGGAGGACGTCGACAAGGCGGAGGACTGGTTCAACCGGCACGGCGCCAAGGCGGTGCTGATCGGCCGGCTGGTGCCCGTCGTGCGCAGCATGATCTCGGTCCCGGCCGGGGTGGAGCGGATGTCGATGCCGCTGTTCCTCGCGTTGACGGCGCTCGGCAGCGGGATCTGGAACACGGCGCTGATCGTCGCGGGCTACGCGCTGGGCGAGAAGTGGCACGCAGTGGAGTCGTCGGTCGGCGTGCTGCAGTACGTTGTACTGGCTGCCGCGGTGGGGGCGGTGGCGTGGTTCGTGGTTGTCAAGATCAGGGCCAGAAGTTCAGCAGGTGAGAAAGTCAAGTAGCAAGCTCGACTTTGGCTACGCTCGAGACCTCACTTCCGAACCCCAGGAGTTGCGTCCCGATGCCTTCCATCGCCTTCGAGCCGAGGCTCGTGCCCGATCCGCCGGTCTGGCCGCAATCCGTCGTCACCGTGGTGGGCAATCCCAAAGCGGGCTCCCGGACGGCGGCCGCCGCGGCTTCGGTGGCTGAGCTGCTTGCCTCGGAGCTCGGTACGCCGTACCGGATCGACGAGCTGGTCGACCTGGTGACCTTCGCGCCGGCGATCTTCCAGGGTGAGGACGCGGTCGAGGCACAGCGGGAGGCGTTGGAGAGTGCCGTCGAATTGGTCTCGTCGGCGTCGGTGATCGTGTTGGCTACTCCGGTTTACAAGGGGAGCTATACGGGGTTGCTGAAGAGCTTTCTTGATGTGCTGCCGCATCAGGCGCTGGCCGGGTCGGTGGTGGTGCCGGTGACTGTGTCGGCGGCGCCCAGTCACAAGTTGCTGGCTGATCTGCATCTGCGGCCGGTGCTGGCTGAGCTGGGTGCGAGTGTGCCGACGCCGCCGGTTGCTTTGGAGGAGAAGGATTTCGAGGATCTGCAGCTGCCGGTGTCGGCTTGGCTGAGGAAGCACGCGAGCTTGGTGCAGGCGACGACGATCGCGCTACAGCCGGTGGCTGAGCCGACGCCTGCTCAGTAGAGACCTGGTAAGTAGGTGGGGTGGGGAATAGCTCTGGGGTCTTCGGCCAGGTGGTGCCTTGGCTGAAGACCCCAGTTCTTCGTGCGTGCGGTAGGAGGCGAGCCGCGCTCGGGCACCCACGCGACGGAGGAGCGGTAGTTGCGAACGGGTGGGTGGGAGCGACCAGAGCCGGGAGCGGCGGAGGAGCGGACGGGCGGCGGAGGAGCGGACGGGCGGCGGAGGAGCGGACGGGCGGCGGGCGCGCGGGGGAAGGTTGGGTCAGTCGGCGCGGGCGGCGGCTTCGGCGGGGCGGGTGGCCAGGGACTTGGTGGCGGGGATGAGGGTGGAGAGCATGGTGAGGGCGAAGGCGATGGCGATGATGACCAGGTAGATCCAGAACGGTCCGGTGGGCATGGCCGAGGTGGAGACTGCGGATGCGTAGGGGAGCAGGGTGGCCAGGGCTACCAGGGTGCCGAGGATGATGCCTGCTAGCGCGACCAGTACGCCTTCAGTGGTGAGCATTCGGAGTACTTGGCCTCGGGTCGAGCCGGTCAGGCGTTGTAGGCCGAACTCTCGGCGGCGGCGGACTGTTGACGAGGCCAAGGTGTTGACGACCGAGACTGCGGTGTAGGCGATCAGCATGCCGACGAGCAGGTAGTTGATCCACGCTTGGGTCTGTAGGTCCTCGCCGTTGCCGGCGATCAGAGCTTCTCGATCAGCGACCTGTACGCCGGGAGTCGCCGCCGCCAGGTTGGCGAGTGCGGGCCCGATCGAGGCGCCTGGTTCGGCGCGTACCAGGATCTGCGGGGCCAAGCGATTGGCGGTGTGGGCGGCGACCAGTTCGGCAGGGAGCACGATGCTCTCGTAGCCGGGTTCGGCCGCGAACGTCGCGATGACGCGCAGCTCGACCGGAGTGCCGTCGCCGAGTGTCATCTTGATCGACGTACCGACACCGCGGTCGATCTTCTCCACTACCCGATCAGGTAGGGCGACCGTGTTGCCGGTCAGGCCTTCGAGTGAGCCCGAGGTCAGCCGCACTGGCGCAGTACCGTCGGCGTCTTGGGGTGAGACGCCTTGGAGCAAGGCGCCGTCTTCGTCGAAGGGGGCGTGCCGTGGTTCGTCGATGACGCCGAGGCTGGTGACGTACTCCGAGGCGCTCGCGACGCCGGGCAGCGCTTGCACCTTGGGGAGCAGTGATGGTGAGAGACCTGCTGCAGTCGAGACCAGTACTGCGTCGGCGCGCAGCTCCTTGGTGAACGCCTTCGCGGAGGCGTCGACGTTGGTGGTCTGCATGTAGATGTTGGCGGTGGCGATCCCGACGGCCAGCATGACCGGCATCACCGCGGACGACATCGCCACGGATCGCGCTGTCACGTTGCGGATCGCGAGCCGGCCGTTCACCCGGGTGACGGCGTACAGGGGCCAGCGGATGATCGCCAGGATGGCCTTGGTGGCCAGCGGTCCGAGCGCGGCGATGCCGATCGCCCAGCAGAGCACGGCGGGGCCGGCGGTCGCGCCCGCCAGCGGGCCGGACATCACGGTGGCGGTCACGACCATCAGGGCGACTCCGCCGCCGACGAAGAGGACACCTGTGATGGTTCGTGCCCAGCTGAACCACTTGGTCTGCAGCGAGGCCTCGACCAACGCCTCGACCGGGCGGATCTTCGCCGATCGACGACCCGCCATCAACGCGGCGCCGATGGCGGCCAGTACTGCGGCGCCCGCGCCGGCCGCGAACGGGATCAGACCTTGATAAAACGTCACGTCAGGGGAGGCGACACCGTTCGACGACAGGTTGTCGAAGAGGAAGCGGCCGAGCAGGGCGCCGGGAATGACGCCGACGAGGACGGCGGGCAGGGAGACCAGCATGGCTTCGCCGAGGATCATCCGGCGGACCTGGCCGGGCGTCGTGCCGATGCTGCGCAGCAGGGCGAACTCGCGCTGGCGCTGCTGGGCGGAGAGGGCCAGCGTCGAGGCGACCACGAACATCATCGTCATCGCGGCGATTCCGCCGAACGAGCCGGCGACCGAGATCAGCGTGACCTTCTTGACCGCCGCGTCGGTGTGTTCGACCTCGCCGCGGTCGAGGCCGGCCAGGGCGGAGACGTCGGACGTTGCCTCGATCTTCTTCTTGAGCGCCTTCAGGTCGGTGCCGGGGGCAACTAGTACGCCGAGGGCGGCGGACTGGCCTGGGCGGTTGGCGAAGCGGGTTGCCTCTTGGGTGGAGAAGAAGGTGTGGCCGGCCGGGCCGGAGGCGATGCCGCTGACGGTGAAGGGGGTCTGCTGGCCACCGACCAGCAGGTTCACCTTGCCGCCTGGCTTCGCGTTGAGTTGGGTGGCGGTGGTTTCGTCGAGTACGACGTCGCCGGCGCGGGGTGCGGTGCCGGAGATGAGGTTGAAGGGGGCCAGTGGTGCGGATTCCCAGTTGTGGCCTTCGCCTTTGGTGAAGCCTTGGTTCAAGGCTATCGGGGCGGGGAAGGTCAGGTCGGGGATGACGTCGGTGACGCCTTCCAGGGAGCGGAGCTGGGTGGCGACGGAGTCAGGAACGCCGACCTGCTCGGTGAGGCGGGTGGCGTCTTCCTCACCGGGGCGGAGGTGGGTGAGCTTGCCGGTGACCACGATCGGGGCGGCGGCGAGACGCTCGGGGGCGACGTTGGAGCGGATGCCGGTCTCCATCAGGCCGCCGCAGGCGAGCACGATCGAGGTGCCGAAGACGACGGCGACGAAGGTCGCGAGGAAGCCGCTCTTGCGGTAGCGCAGGGTGCGGACAGCGAGGCGCATCATCGGGTGACCGGCCCGGCGGTGAGGAGCCCGTCGGCGGTCCCGGCGGTCCCGGCGGGGTAGCCGGAGCGGGCTGCCTGAGCCGCGTGAGCCGCGTGAGCCGCGCGAGCCGGGTCAGCCGGGTCAGCCGGGTCAGCCGGGTCAGCCGCGTGAGCCGCGTGAGCCGCGTGAGCCGCGTGAGCCGCGTGAGCCGCGTGAGCCGCGCGGGCGGCTCGGGCGCCGAGGTGGGTCAGGCGGTCGGCTACCTGTTCGGCGGTGGGGTTGTTGAGGCTGCCGGCCAGGATGCCGTCGGCGAGGAAGACCACCCGGTCGGCGTACGACGCTGCGACCGGGTCGTGGGTCACCATGACGACCGTCTGGCCCTGGGTGCGGACAGGTTCGCGGAGCAGGTCGAGGACGTCGGCGGCGGTTTGGGTGTCCAGGGCGCCGGTCGGTTCGTCGGCGAAGATCACTGCGGGGCGGGCGACCAGGGCGCGGGCGATTGCGACGCGCTGCTGCTGGCCGCCGGAGAGTTCGCCGGGGCGGCTCTTGTGCTTGCCGCCGAGGCCGACGCGGTCCAGTACCTCGCGGACGGCAGCCTTGTTGGTGCGGCGGCCGTCGAGCTCCTGAGGGAGGGTGACGTTCTGCCAGACCGTCAGGGCCGGCAGCAGGTTGAACGATTGGAAGACGAAGCCGATCCGCTCCCGGCGGAGCTCGGTGAGCTGGCGCTCGTTCAGGCCGGCCAGCGGTACGTCGTCGATCGCGACTGTGCCGGAGGTGGGCCGGTCGAGTCCTGCCGCGCAGTGCAGGAAGGTGCTCTTGCCGGAGCCCGAGGGGCCCATCACGGCGGTGAAGGTGCCCCGGGCGAAGCTGATGCTGACGCCGTCCAACGCGGTGACGGCGTTGCCACCCTTGCCGTAGACCCGGCGTACGTCGTGCAGCACGACCGAGTCGTTCGACCTGGTGAACTGTTCCTGCTTGCGCCTCATGGCTGAACCCCTCGTAGCTGTCCCTGCTGACGGGAATGACGCTACGGAGACGCGGCGGCTGTCCCCAGGGAGTTGGGGAGCCTCAGGGGGTGGTGCTAGCTCCCCTCTTCCCGGAGAAGGTAGTCGCGGAAGCCTGCCTGCACCTGCTGGACCAGTGGGTCGGTCCAGTCGGTGCCGTCGGCACTGAAGTGGCCTGTCAGTACGCCGTCCGTTCTCGTCCGCACCCGGATCGCCAGGGCGTCGGCGAGGCCGGTGTCCTTCGGCCCGGCTGCTGCGGCGACCTCTGCTTTCACCGTGCCGAAGGTAAAGCCTGCTGGCCATTGCTGCGGGACGTACTCGAAGAAAGGCGTCCGCTGCGGGTTGTTGACCGTCTCGTAGATCTCCGAGTCCGGGTAGCGCGAGTAGCGGCTGCAGCCGACTACTGCATCCCGCATCGCGGCTACGTCGGCGTCTAGGGAGCCCGTGCCGCGGGGGATCGCCAGGTAGGAGGGGACGAGGCAAGGGCCGAGCAGGTGCTGCCAGGCGGGGCGGTCGCGCTTGCCAAACAGAGTGGTGAACAGCAACGTGTCGCCCGCGCCGACGTGCGGCTCCATCCCGTGGGCGAGGGCGGCAAGGTAGGTGACAAGCGGCGTACTGCGGTGACGCCGGGTCAGGTCCTCGACTTGGGAGACTTCAGCGGCGCTCAGTAGGTCGTCTCGGAAGACCAGGGGTTGGCCGGAGCCGTTGCTGGGTTGTGAGGAGACCTTGGCGTCCCTCACTCGCGAGTGCCACCAGTCGGCGGCTACGGCGCGAGTACGGCGTACGTGCTCCGCCTCTGCTGCGGAGTAGTCCCTGTACTGCGCTACTGGTGGCGCGAGCGACTCCCCGGCGAGAGCGGCGGTGTAGAGAGCCGACAGCTCGCTGACTGTCTCCCAGAGGGTCGCGGGGTCAGACACCATGTGGTGCAGGTGCAGCGCGAGTCGGTTGCCTGCCAGGCGCAGCCGGACCGGGCGGTCGAGGTCTACCGGTGAGTGCGAGCCGACCTCGTCGACTACCTCCAGTGCCGAGCGGGGCTTGGGGTGGACGAGTTGGAGGCGGTCGTCGAGCACCTCTGTGCGTAGTACCTCGTGGCGTTGCTGCAGTTGGTGAAAGGCGTCAGCTAGTACGTCGGGGCGTAGGTCGCCGTCCAGGGACAGCACTGTGTTCATGGTGAACCACGGGCCCTTGGCGAAGCCGGGACGGCGCTCATCCATCTCCAGCGCGAACGTCTGCCACAGCGAGGTCGGGTAGTTCACAGCAGCGCCTGGGAGTAGTCGGGGACGTCGGCGGCGACCAGTGCTTCGTGCAGGTCCTCCAGCACCTCGACGGCGAACCCCTTCTGCTGCCACTGCTCGAACGAGATCCCGAAGCCCAGTTCGATCCACAGGTCGGCATTGCGCTGCTCATGCGGGCCGAAAGGTTCCAGCAGCACTGTCGGCGTCGCGGACCACAGGGAGTCGAGCAGTGTGCCACCGCCTGGCTTGCTGACTGTCGCCAGCGCCTGTCGGCACAGGTCGAAGGAGCCGTGGTGCCCGGTGCGCTGGTGGAAAGCGGTCGGGCGGCCGGCGAGCACCTCACCGAAGGGCGGGTAGCCGTCGTCGAGCCACGGATGCCACTCGGGGTCGATCATGAAGTAGCGCACGCCGTCGGTGGAGAGGTCCCGGTCTTCATAGGCGACCATGTCCAACTCGAAGCCTGCCTGGAGCAGGTCGCCCACTCGCTCGCGGTACGTGCCCATGCCCCAGCCGCCGCCGTGTACGAGTAGCCGCTGGTCTCTGTCGCGCCAGGGGACTGGTTGGTCGCGGCTGACGGGGATGCTGCAGGGGATGGTCAGGTTGTCGGCGTCTGCCAGCCAGATGTGCTGCACAGGCAGGGAAGTCGGCCCGGCCTTGTCGAACGAGGGCGACTGCACCGAGTCCACGTGACACACATCAACAGGCACTTCGCCGTACTGCGCTGCGTACTGCTCGACCAGCGGGAGCCAGAAGCCGGAGAAGACGACGAACCGGGTCACCTGTCGCTCGTGCCAGCTGTCGAGCAGTGCGGCGACAGCGGCCTCCTCGGTGGAGATCGAAGCGTCGCGGGCGAGCTGCTGCCCGGCCAGGGCGATCCGGAAGTTGCGGTGGAACGCCTGCTTGGAGCGGGCCGTGGTGGCGAGGGTCTCGGGTGGCATCAGGCGCTCGAGCACCGAGACGTGCGCGGCAGCGCCTTGCTCCTTGAGCCGGTCGGCCAGCAGCAGCCCGGGGACGTGGACGCCGAGGGCGACGCCAGAGGTCAGGACCTCGATCACAGTCGATCCAGCTCTTTGGTCAGGTGCCGAAGGATCAGTTTCACCATCGCCTCGTGATCCGGACCTTCGTACCGGCGAGGGGTGCCCTCGATCAGCATGATCAGGTAGAGGTAGATCCGGTACAGCGACAGCGTCTCGCCGGGCTCCAGGTCGCCGTAGCCGGCCAAGAGCTCGGGATCGATGGAAGTGCTGAACAAGGTCAGCGAGACGAACTCGGCGACCGGGTCGCCCCAGAACGCGCGCTCGCCGTCGACCAGGCCGGTGATCCGGCCGTCCTCGACCAGGATGTTGCCGTCCCAGAGGTCGAAGTGGATCAGCCGTGGCGTCTTGACCTCGTCCAGCAGTTCGAAGCGTTCGAGGACCAGTTGACGGATCTGCTCGGGCGGGCGGGGCAGCTTGACGGCGAACCTGCTGGCGTCGGCGAGGACGTCGTCGATCATCGACAGGAAGGCGGCGCTCCAGGTCGGGACCAATCCCTTCTGGGGATAGCCGAATCCTGCACCGGTCACCTCGTGCAGGGTCGCGACGATGCCGCCGAGCTCGCGCCGCAGGGTGGCTCGTTCGGGGCCGGACACGCCTTGCATCGTCGTGCCGGGCAGCGCCGTCATCAGGAGATGGTCGGCGCCGGTGTGCACGACCTCGGGGACCGGGGCCTTGCCGCGGGCTGCTTGGTAGAAGAGGGACTCGGTGTGAATCAAGTCCTGTTCGTAGGTCAGAACCGGTGCCGTGGGGTCGGGGGAGACCTTGAGGACGAGGTCGGCGCCGATCCGGTAGACGGTGTTGAAGGTGCCCTCGGTGAGTTCGGTGATCTCCAGGCCGCTGCCGGCGTCGATGCCGGCCTCTTTCAGGAGTTCGATCACGGCGTGGTCATCGAGCCGGCGCTTGCTGCTCATCCGTTCTCCTTGCGGCGTCGGGCGTCGGCGTAGATCTCGTCCATCAGGATGATCCGCGGGACGGCGGCCGCCAGGTCGTCGGTGGTGCTGTCGAGGATCCGGGCCAGCTGGCGTTCGTAGTACGCGACCGCCGGGAAGCCGATCACCTGCCGGTCGCCCTCGGTGGGGGTGACGATCAGGTTGAGCGGGACCGCGCCGGCGACCGGGCGGAGGAAGTTCCTCAGCTTGACCGTCGCGCGCTCGAAGGTGAAGACGTGGTCCGAGACATGCTGCGGGCCGACCTCGGCGGTCAGGGTCGCCTCGACGCCGGTGGCCCAGCGCAACTTCGCCTCGAACGAGCGGTCCACTCCATTGGGGCCGTCGAACTCCGAGTGGCCCTCGGCGGTGACCGGGTCCAGGCCGATGGTTGCCTGGACGGCCTGCAGCCAGTAACTCGCCGCATCGAAGAAGATGCCGCCGCCGAGCTCCGGCTGGTCGCGGTACCCGCCCGGTGCGGGGACCGCGAAGGTCACCCGGGTGGTGGCCGTGAGCAACGGGCCGTACGGCTCCTCGTGGATGAAGTCGTGGACGGTCTGCTGCCACGGATGGCCGATCGTCGCGACTGCCTCGAACACCTTCACATCCGTTGCGGCGAAGGAGAGTTCGGCCGCCTCGTCGGCGGTCAGGCACAGCGGTTTCTCGACGATCACGTGCTTGCCGGCGACCGCGGCGCGGACCGCCCAGCGGTGGTGGGCGGAGTTGTGCAGGGAGATGTAGACGGCGTCGATCTCCGGATCGGCCAGCAGGGCCGAATAGGTCTCGTGCACGACCGGAATGTCGTGCTTGGTGGCGTACTCCTTGGCGCGGACGGGATCGCTCGCGGCGACTGCGTGCACGCCGGCCCCCTGGTCGAGCAGGGTGCGTTCGGCGATCCCGGTGGCTCCGATCAAGCCGATCTCAAGCGGCATCGGTCATCCCTCGTGGTGTCAGGCCGGCCGAGATCACTTCGGTCAGCAGGCGTTGCCGCCACCGGTGGATCTCACCGGCAGCGCAGAAAATGGCGACGTGGACGCGGCCGCCGGGTGCCGCCAGGGTGCTCCCGTTGAGCACCGTGACGCCGGGGCGGGCGTTGCCGTCGTACCGGATGTTGCTGAAGGCATCGAGTAGGTCGTGGACGGTCCGGCCGGGATCGAGGTTGAGCTCCAGCTGCCAGAGGTGGCCGGTCAGGCCGTGGCGCTGGGCCTGGCGATCGAGGCGGATGGCGAGCAGGCCGAGTGATTGGCGGGCGTTGATCTCCAGGACCGGGACGACGGTACCGTCGTCGAGCAGCATCGAGTCGATGCCGACCGGACCCCAGTAGCCCGCGTCGGTGAGGGCCGGCATCACCTCGGCGAGGGTTTCGGCGTACCAGCCTTCGTCGATCAGCGCCGGGGTGGCAGGGCTGGAGCCGAAGTGCCGGAAGCCGCGGTTCGTCATCTGCTGGATGCCGAGGAACTCCCAGTCTCCGCCTCGGTCGAGGTGGAAGTGGCCGGAGAAGTCGTGCTGCTTGGCGAACTTCTCCTGGACGACGAGCTCGACCCGCTGACCGGCATCGACCTGGCGACGGAGTACTCGCTCGATCGCCTTGAGGATGCCGGGGGTGGGAACCTCGAGCAGCGAGCGGCCGGAGACGCCGTACGGGTCTTTGATCAGAGCCTTGAAATCAGTCGTGACGACGGCATCGACCAGGTCGTCGACGGTGTGCACGAGCCGGCCGGCGCCGGGCAGGCCGAGCCGCCGGACCAGCTCGTTGGACCAGGACTTGGAGTTGACCTGGGCAACTACTTCCGGAGTTGGCAGCTGTTGTTCCGCCAGCGTCCAGGTCTCCGGCAGTACGGCGTACGGCGCGATCCGGGCGCCGCGGATCGCGTTCATCACCCGCTGATCGGCCAGCACGTGCCGCTCGACCGGTCCTGGTCCGGGGTCGCCCAGCGCCAGGTGGTCGAACTGCGTGCCGAAGGCGGCGGCGAGCCCTTCGCGGACCGCCGCCGCCATCGGTCGTCGGGTGATCAGCAGGTCGCCCGGGTCGCAGAAGCCGGCCAGCAGTTCGTCCATCGCGTCGACGGCGGGGTCGCTGCTTCCGCCGCTGATCGCCGGGAGTGCGGCCAGGTCGGCCGGACGCCACCAGGACTCGGCGTCGAACGTTCCCAGCCGCACTACCCGTGCTGGTGCTGATCCGGCCGTCATTGCACCGGTGCGGCCAGCCGGGCGACGAAGCTGCTGAACTGGCGGACGGAGCGGAGGTCGTCGAGCTGCAGGTTGGGGTAGTCGAGTTCGAGGTTGAACTCGTCCTCGATCGCCAGCAGGAAGGTGATGGTCTGCAGCGAGTCCAGCCCGTACTGCTCGACCAGGTCGGCCTCCGACCCGATCTCCTCGGCGGTGACGCCGTTGTCCAGCACCCTGGCCAGCACGACCTTGACGCGTTCTTCGATCTCCACCTCAGACTCCGTTCAGATAAAGGAGAATGCACTTCGAGCAGACCGGCATCATGCCGTTCTCGGACATGATCCGGCGGACCTCCTTGAACGAGTGGCTCTGCCACAACTCGTCCACCGACTGGTCGTACAGGTTGCCGACCACGAACTCCGGGAAGAACTTGCAGGAACTGACCGCGCCGTCGGCGTGCACCTCCATCCGGTTCGAGACCGCGAGGCACTTGCTGCGGTGCTGGGCCGGCCGCGACGTACCGAGGATGAAGTCGGTGACCTCGTCGTCCTCGAGCTGCGGCTGGTAGCGCAGCCGCACGTTCCAGGCCCGCGACGCCAGCCGGGTCATCGAGTCGCGCAGCGCCGGCAGTTGGTCGGCGGGCAGCTGGTAGGTGTAGCTGTGCCAGGTCGGCTTCTTGGTGTCGGTGCTCGGCTTCAGCCAGGCGAACGACTGGTCGTACAGCCGGTCCATCGACTCGGCGACCTCAGGGCTGATGTACCAGGGGAACTGGAAGTAGACGGTGTTGACGCCGAGCTCCTCGGCCCACTCCATGAACTCGTACATCTTGTGCACGGTGACGTGGCTGACCATGCAGGACAGCGACAGCTCGCCGTCCCACTCGCCCTTGCGCTTGAGGTCCAGCATCAGCTGGATGTTCTCCATCGTGCGCTTGAAGGTGCCGCGGCCGCGCAGCGCCTCGTGGTCCTCGCCCAGACCGTCCAGGCTGACCAGCAGGTTGAGGTTCTCGCCGATCTTCAGCAGGTCGTCGAGCTTGCGCTTGAACAGCAGGCCGTTGGTGCACATGTTGACGGTCCGCGGATACTTCACCAGCAGGTCCGCGACCTGGTCGAACTTGGTGTGCATCAGCGGTTCGCCGCCCCAGAGGAACAGCTTCGAGCGGACCGGCGCGGTCGTGCGCAGTACGTCCTCGATCACCTCCAGGTCGAGCTCAGTCTTCTGCTTCTGGGCGCTGAAGTCGCGGAAGAAGCCCTGCTCGTTCCACTGGTAGCAGTGCGTGCAGCGCAGGTTGCAGCGATAGGTCAGCTGCAGGCTGACCTCCTGTGGCAGCGGCGCCGCGTAGCTGGGGTCCAGCAGCAGGTTCTTGCGGGCCTTCGAGCGGATGGACACGGTGTGTTTGATGTCCGCGAACTCTTTGCTGTTCAAGGTTCGCGTCGTAGTGGGGCGCATACGATCTCCCTCAGATGTGGCTGGTTCTCCCGATCGACAGCACGCTGGCTCCGGCGATCACACCTCCCGTCGCGAGGACGAGGACGAGTCCGGTGGACGTGCCCAGGTGATCGCCCAGTACGCCGCCCGCCAGGCCGCCGGTGATGGCGCCGAGCGGGACGGTGGACGAGGTCAGGGTGCGAGCGGTCGCGTGCACACTGCTCTGCAACGCGAGTGGGGTCAGGTCCTGGCGGATGCTGGTGGTGAGGACGTTCCAGACCGGCGACCAGATCGAGGCGCAGACCCGGATCACCACCAGGACGACAGCGGGGGCGAAGAGCAGGCAGAGCGGGATCGCCAGCCAGAACACGCCTTCCAGGCCGGTCAGCAGCAGGGTGCGCCTGGCGCCGATCCGGGCGACCAGGCGGTTGGCGGCGAACGCGCCGAGCAGACCGCCGATCGAGCCGGCGGCGATCAGCAGTCCGCCTTGCAGACTGGACAGGCCGAGTACGCGGTACGCGAAGAGCAGCAGCACCGCGTCGACCATGCCGGTGCCGAAGCTGCGCGCGGCGGCGCCGAGTACCAGGGGTTTCAGTACCTGGTGGTCCATCACGAACCGAAAGCCGACGACTATCCGCTGCACCATCGCCTGCGGCGATGGTGCAGCACGGGATGGGGATGCGCCGGGTTCCGCTGCGCTTCGCTCGCGGGGTGGGATGGCGCTGGGCTCGGTGGTCCGAATTCTGGTGCGGGCGAGGGCTGAGGCCAGGAAGGGGAGCGCGCTGAGGAGCAGACCGACGTACGGGCCGGTGGTTTTGAGGGCCAGGCCGGCCAGGGCGGGGCCGATCAGTTTGGACAGGCTGTCGGAGGACTGGAGGTTGGCGTTGGCGCCGACCAGACCGCCCGGTGGGACCACGACCGGCAGGTAGGACTGACCGGCGATGTCCACGAAGACCGTCGCGATGCCGGCGACTGCTACGACGATCAGGAGCTGGGGGATGGTGACCCAGCCCGCGAGCGCGGCCAGCGGGACGGTGGCGAAGACGGCGAAGCGCATCAGCTCGCCGGTGATCATCACCTTGCGGCGGGGGATGTGGGTGAGCGCGGCGCCGGCGACCAGGCCGAGGGTCGGGTAGGCCAGCCAGCCGATCGCGGACAGCACGCCGACCTCGGCGCTGGACGCGTTCAGGGTCAGGATGGCGATGCTCGGTACGGCGAAACCGGTCAACCGGTCGCCGACGAAGCTCGCCGTCTGACTACCCCAGTACCAGCGGAAGTCCGCTCCGGGCGGAGCTGTCCCGACGCTCGTACGCATCGCACCTCCGACTCCCCAGCGCCGTTGCGTGCTGCCTGATCTGACCGTGCGCTACCTGAAATGTCGCTTAGTTCAAGGTCTGAAATAAGCGGCTCGGCACAACCTAACCGGGTAAGTCCCGAGTCTCAAGCCCTCCGTCACAACTCGATCGCGGACAGTCGCGAAGTGGTAGAAGCCTTCAGTTTTCGCCGGGTCAGAGATCCTCGGGTGATCCGATCGGCTTCTTGTGCTCCTGCTGGACCTGGATCTCGAGGTGCGACTCGGCGGCGGTCGGGCGGAACATCTGGTCGAACGGGCCCATCATCGAGACGCCGATGCCACGCCGTCGTGCGCGGGCCGCGGCGCGCCAGAGCAGCCAGAGGAAGCCGGCCACCACGGCCAGGCTGAGCAGCAGGATCCAGATGTCGTCGATCGGGCTCACCTCCACTCGAAGGACGTGGAGAGGGTGGCGATCGTTCCCCGGCTAGCTGCGGGCGTTCGGTGCTGAGAGCAGCGCGGCAAGGCCGGCTGAGTAGCTGGCGGGAGTGACGTCGCCCAGCAGCAGGCGCTGGAGCAGGAAGCCGGGGATCATGCCGAAGAGGACCTGGGCCACCTGCTCTGGGTCTGCTTCGCGGTCGATCGTGCCGTCGGCCTGGCCTCGTCTGGCGACGGCGGCGAAGTGCCCGCGCAACATCCGGTACTTCGAGGAAGCGGTCGCCATGATCGCGTCGTTGTGCAGCGCCTCGGCCCAGGCCTGGATGGCGACTCTCGTCATGTCGCCGCCCGGCCGCGCGGCGATCTCGAGGATGTGGTCCAGGGTCGCCCGCAGCGCGGCGGCGGGGGAGAGCGGCGCCTCGCTCGCCAGGATGCCCTGGAAGAGCTCGTCGACCGAGCTCAGCACCTCGTCGGCGATCGCCGCGACGATGTCGTCCTTGCTCTTGAAGTAGCCGTAGACCGCGCCGGCCGACAGTCCGGACTGGCTGATCACGTCGGCCATCGTCGTCTTGTGGAAGCCCTGCCGCCCGACGCAGGTGCGTGCCGCCGCCAGGATCTCGAGGCGGCGGTTCGCGCGGTGTTCGTCGGTGACCTTGGGCATACCGAGAACATAAAACGAATGTCCGTTCTTGACAACTTCGGCAGCACCCGTCACGCTCGGAATCGATAAAGAACGATCATTCGGTTTTTGAGAAGGAGCTGACCAGAGATGTCCACGGACCCGGACCAAGCCGTCGTCGAGGAACGCCGTCGTCCGCCGGTGCCGGCGGTCGTCGTGCTGCTGACCGCGGTGCTGACCGTACTGCTGATCGCGTTCGCCTGGCCGTCCGCGCGCTCGGCGCCGCGGGATGTTCCGCTGGCCGTCGCTGGTCCGGCCCAGGCGGTCGCGCAGGTGCAGGGCGCTCTCGAGCAGGCGATGCCCGGCGCCTTCGAGATCACCGCGGTGAACGATCGGGCGGCGGCGGTCGACGCGATCGAGAACCGTGATGTGTACGGCGCGATCGTGCTCGATCAGACGGCTCCGGAGGTCCTCACGGCCTCGGCGGGCGGCCCGGCCATCGCGCAGATCCTGACGCAGCTATCGAGCAAGCTCGCAGCCGAGAGCCCGCAGTTGAAGGTGACCGACGTAGTACCGCTGCCCGCGGATGATCCGCGGGGTGCAGGGCTTGCCGGCGGCGCGTTGCCGCTGGTCCTCGGAGGGATCGCTGCCGCCGCGATGCTGACCCAGCTGGTGCAGGGTGGCGGCCGGCGGATGGCCGGGGCGATCACGTTCGCGGTCACCGGAGCGCTCGCGCTGGCCGCGGTCCTGCAGTTCTGGCTCGGCTCGCTCGAGGGCAACTACCTCGCCAACGCCGGCGTGATCGCGATGTCGATCGGCGCGATCTCGCTCACCCTGCTCGGGTTGGAGTGGCTGTTCGGCGCGGTCGGGCTCGGCCTGGGCGCGGCGACGATGATGCTGCTCGGCAACCCGCTCTCCGGTATGATGAGCGCTCCCGAGATGCTGCCCAGCGGCTGGGGAACACTCGGCCAACTGCTGCCACCAGGAGCCGCCGGTACTGCGCTCCGCTCGGTGAGCTTCTTCGACGGCGCCGGTTCGGCCCAGTCGTTCCTGGTGCTTGCTTGCTGGCTCGCCTTCGGTCTCGTGCTCTGTGGAATCGGCGCGACCCGCAGCCGCGGCGCGCGCGTCGTACAGGCTCGTCGGGAGGCGTCGGCCGTTACCGTCTGACACATGACGGCGCGGTGACCGGATCGTTACGGGCCGGTCTCCGCGCAACGGCGTCACGGCGGCGACAACGTTGTCTCTCAACCATTGACTTCATTGGTCTGGGCCTCCTACGGTCACGGAAAGCCCAGGGGGTTTGAGCGGTGGTACCGGGATGACAACGATTGCCCGAAGGTGGACGTGATGGCCATGAAAAACGGTTTCAAGCGAGCGGGTGCACTAGCCGTCGGCGCGCTCCTGCTGGGGGTCTCGGCCTGCAGCCAGGGATCGACGACCAAGACGCCGGACGCGGGCGGCGGGCAGAGCGCCGGCCCGGCGAACATCAAGATCGCCTACCAGCAATGGGGGCCCGGCACGGTGATGAAGACCTTCCTCACCGGCGCCAAGACCGAGTACGAGGCCGCGAACCCCGGCTCGAAGGTCGAGATCCTGCCGATCGTGGCGAGTGAGAACGACTACTACACCAAGCTCCAGCTGATGATGCGCTCGCCGAACACCGCGCCGGACATCGTCTACGAGGACACCTTCCTGATCAACTCCGACATCACCGCGGGGTACCTGAAGCCGCTCGACGACTACATCAAGGACTGGGGTGACTGGAACCAGTTCGAGGACACCGCCAAGGGCGCCGCGAAGGGCCAGGACGGCAAGACCTACGGCATTCCGGACGGCACCGACACGCGTGCGCTCTGGTACAACAAGCAGCTCTTCAAGCAGGCCGGGCTGCCGGAGGACTGGCAGCCGAAGACCTGGGACGACGTGCTGACCACCGCGCGGACGCTCAAGTCGAAGCTGCCCGGCGTGGTACCGCTGAACGTGTACTCCGGTAAGCCGATGGGCGAGGCCTCGGCCATGCAGGGCTTCGAGATGCTGCTCTACGGCACCAAGGACCCGCTGTACAACTTCGACCAGAAGAAGTGGGTCGTCGGCAGCCAGGGCTTCAAGGACTCGCTGAACTTCATCAAGACCATCTACACCGAGGGCCTGGCCCCCACGCCGAAGCAGGCGCTGGACCCGAACATGGGCAGCAAGGTCGGCACCGAACTGCTGCCGAACAACAAGCTGGCGATCGCGCTGGACGGCTCGTGGGTCTACAGCAACTGGCTGAAGACCGGCGCGAAGCCGTGGCCGCAGTGGTCCGAGGTGCTCGGCCAGGCCGCGATGCCGTCGCAGGACGGCAGCGGCAAGGGCAAGGTCAGCCTGTCCGGTGGCTGGACCTGGGCGATCCCGGCCAAGTCGAAGGCTCCGGACGCGGCCTGGAAGTTCATCCAGTCGCTGCAGACGCAGAAGAACGCGACCAAGTACGCGACCGACGGCGCGCAGATCGCCGTCCGCAAGGACGTCGCGCAGGACGCCGGGTACAAGTCGTCGTCGAAGAGCACCCAGTTCTTCACCGACCTCGTCTCGGTGACGGTGTACCGCCCGGCGCTGCCGGAGTACCCGAAGGTCTCCAACGAGATCATCACCGCGATGGAAGCCGTGATGACCGGTCAGTCGTCGCCCGAGGAGGCCGCCAAGAACTACGACGAGGCGGTCGAGGGCATCGTCGGCAAGGACAAGACGACCGCCGGTCAGTAAGCGGAGCGATCGAAGGGATTCCCCTGTGACGACTACTGCTCCCGCCGTGCCCGTTCCGACCGGCAGCAAGCCTGCCGGCCGGAGCGGGCCACCGCGCGGCGCCAAAGCCGTGAAGATGTTGCCGTTGGCACCGGCCATCGGGCTGATGCTGGTCTTCCTGGCCGGCCCGATCCTGTACTGCGTCTACGCCGCGTTCACCAACATGGCGCTGACCGGGACCGGTGCGGCCAACGTCGAGTTCATCGGGCTGGACAACTTCCGCAAGGCGTTCGGCAGCAGCGCCTTCACCAACTCGATCTGGCTCACCCTGGTCTTCACGCTGATCTCGGCGATCATCGGCCAGAACTCGCTCGGCCTCGGCCTGGCGCTGCTGATGCGCCGCTCCACGAAGTACGTGCGGAACTTCGTCGGTACCGCGGTGATCGGCGCCTGGGTGCTGCCCGAGGTGGTGGCGGCGTACCTGCTCAGTGCGTTCTTCAACGAAGAGGGCACCCTGAACGTGATCCTGCACAAGGTCGGGCTGCCCGGGCAGGACTGGTTGTACGCGGCACCGATCATCGCGGTGTCGCTGGCCAACATCTGGCGCGGTACGGCGTTCTCGATGCTGGTCTACTCGGCGGCGTTGAGCGAGGTGCCGAAGGAGATCGAGGAGTCGGCCGAGATGGACGGCGCCGCCGGTGTCCGCCGGCTCGTCTACGTGACGCTGCCGATGATCAGCCGCGCGATCATGACCAACCTGATGCTGATCACGCTGCAGACGCTGAGCGTGTTCGGGCTGATCTTCGCGATGACCCGCGGTGGGCCCGGGACCAAGAGCCAGACGCTGCCGCTGTACATGTACGAGCAGGCGTTCAGCTTCTCCCAGATCGGCTACGGCACCGCGATCGCGCTGGTGATGCTCGCCATCGGCGCGGTGTTCTCACTGATCTACCTACGTGGACTGAACTCGGAGGCCGCATGATCGCCCGGGACCGGGTCAGCAAGCTGACCGCGAACCTCATCCTGCTGGCCCTCGGCATCCTGTTCGTCCTCCCGTTGCTGTGGGTGCTGTTCGCCTCGGTCAACCGGACGGCGGGGCTGCGGGTCGAGCTGCCGACCAGCCCGACCTTCGCCAACTTCAAGGCGGTGCTGAACACCGACACGACGTACCGGCCGGTCCTGAACGGGATCGTGCTGTGCGGCGGGTCGGCGATCCTGACGATGATCTGCGCCGTGCTGGCGGCGTATCCCCTGTCCCGGTTCAAGACGAAGTTCAACCGGCCGTTCCTGCTGACCGTGTTGTTCTGCACCGGCTTGCCGATCACCGCGGTGATGGTGCCGGTCTACGGGTTGTTCGTCCAGCTCAACCTGGTGGACACCCTCGGCGGCACGATCATGTTCATGGCGACCTCGTCGCTGCCGTTCGCGATCTGGCTGACCAAGACGTTCATGGACGGGGTGCCGATCTCGCTGGAGGAGGCGGCCTGGGTGGACGGCGCCAGCAACATGCAGGCGCTCTACCGGATCGTGCTGCCGCTGATGTGGCCGGGGATCGCGGTGGTGCTGATCTTCACCTTCATCGGGATGTGGGGGAACTTCTTCGTCCCCTTCATGCTGCTGCTCTCGCCTGAGCGGCTGCCCGCCTCGGTGAGCATCTTCACCTTCTTCGGCCAGTACGGCGAACCGAACTACGGCCAGCTGGCGGCGTACTCGCTGATCTACACGATGCCGGTGCTGCTGCTCTACCTGCTGCTGAGCCGGAAGCTCGGCGGCGCGTTCGCGCTGGGTGGCGCGATCAAGGGTTAGTTCCCAGCCAACGATTCGCAGATCTCCCACGCCGCGTGGCGGAGGAGGTCTGCGTTTTCGTTGCTGAGGCCTTTGATCGGTACCGCGAGGTCGCTCGGGTCGACGTGCAGCAGGGTGATGAGGAAGACGCAGGCAGTCAGGTAGGTGCCTGCCAGGGCGGGGTGGGAGTTGTCGGCGTCGTGCAGAGCCGGCGCTGAGTGGGTCGTTTGAAAGTGCTGCCAGATCAGGCCGGCGGGGATCAGGGTCGCGCCCAGCTCGGCGGCGATGGTGGCGTAGGCGGTGGTGAGCGGGGCCTGCGGCTGGTTCTTGCGTGACCAGGTCATGTAGAGCGCGGTGCTGGCGCCGGTCTCGGTGATCGCGGTGTGGAAGTCGCGGACGTTCTCGTGGAAGCGGGCCGGGTTCTTCCCCGGGAGAGTGCTCTGTTCCTGCAGCACAACGGTGTCGTAGTTGCCAGTGGCAAGCTCGGTGAGGGCTTTGCCGGCGTTCAGGTGCTGGCGCAGGGAGGCGCCGCCGGCCGAGATCAGCCGGTGCTCGACGGTGATGCCGCGCTCGGCGGCGAGAGTGGCCAGCAGGCCGGGCAGGTTGTTGCGCGCCGTGAAGCTGTTGCCGACGAACAGGAGCCGCATCGGTTCAGCATGGCACGTAGGGTGGTTCCATGCCGCTGAACTATCCGCTTGCTGAGCAGACGTTGGACAACGGTCTGCGGGTCATCGTCAGTTCCGACCGGAACGTCCCGATCGTGTCGGTGAACCTCTGGTACGACGTGGGGTCGCGGCACGAGCCGCCCGGTCTGACCGGGTTCGCGCACCTGTTCGAGCACCTGATGTTCCAGGGATCGCGCAACGTCGAGTCGGGGCAGCACTTCTCGCTGCTGGAGGCGGTCGGGGCCAGCCTGAACGCGAGCACCTTCTTCGACCGGACGAACTACTTCGAGTCGCTGCCCAGCGGCGGCCTGGAGCTGGCGCTCTGGCTCGAGGCGGACCGGATGGGCTACCTGCTCGACGCGGTCAACCTGGAGAACCTCGACAACCAGCGCGACGTGGTGAAGGAGGAGAAGCGGCAGAGCTACGACAACCGCCCGTACGGCGACTCGTACGAGCGGCTGGTCCGGCTGCTGTTCCCCGAAGGCCACCCGTACGCGCACATGACGATCGGCTCGATGGCCGATCTCGACGCGGCCGCCGTCGAGGACGTGCACGCGTTCTTCCGCAAGTACTACGGCCCGAACAACGCCGTCCTGACGATCGTCGGTGACGTCGCCGAAGAGGACGCCTTCGACGCCGCCAAGCGGTACTTCGGGCATCTGCCGGCGATCCCGACGCCGCCGCCCGCACCGGACGGCACGCTCGGGCCGCTGGAGGGGGTGTTCCGCGACGACGTCGTCGCGGACGTCCCGTCCGACCTGATCACGATGATGTTCCGGCTGCCCGTCGACGGGACGCCGGAGCTGGACGCCGCGGCGCTCGCGCTCGACGTGCTGGCTGGTGGGCAGAGTGGGCGGCTCAACCGCCGGCTGGTGCGCGACGAGCAGATCGCGCAGTCGGTGTCGGGTGGCGCGCTGCCGTTGATCGGTGGGGTCTCGTTCGGGACGCTGACCGGGATCGCGTCGGACGGAGTCGAGCTGCAGCAGGTCGAGGACGCGCTGGCCGAGGAGGTCGAGAAGCTCGCTGCTGACGGAGTCACGGCCGATGAGCTGGAGACTGTCAAGGCACAGGCCGAGCGGGACTGGCTGGAGCAGCTCGCCACTTGTGGTGGGCGGGCCGATGAGATCTCGCATCACGCGCTGTTGTTCGGTGACCCGAACAGGATCAACACCAGGATCGACGAGATCCGCGCGGTGACGGCGGACGAAGTACAGGCAGCGGCTGCCAAGTGGATCCGCGCCGAAGCTCGGGTGCAGGTCACGTACCGCCGTCAGACAGAAGCAGCAGGGGAGCAGGAATGAGCAGCCAGGCCTTGACCACACCGCCCGCCGTTGCGCCGCCGCGGCCGTGGCAGTTCCCGGTCGCGACCACCACGACCACCCGAACCGGTACTCCGGTGCACGTGTTCGACCGCCCGGGGCAGTACGTCGCCACCGTGCGCGTCACCGTCGCCATGCCGCTGGCCGTCGAGCCGCGGGAGCTCGAGGGTGTCGCGACGATCATGTCCCGCACGCTCGACGAGGGCACCGAGCTGAAGTCGGCCAACGAGTTCGCCGCGGCGCTCGAGCGGCACGGCGCGGCGTACGGGGTGGATGTCAGCTCCGACGCGTTGCACGTGGAGATCTCGGTCCCGACCTCGCAGCTCGCTCCGGCGGTCAAGCTGCTCGCCGAGGCGATCACCCGGCCGGCCTTCAACTCAGCCGATGTCGGCCGGCACGTGACGATCCGGCTCGGCGAGATCAACCAGGAGCGCGCGAACGCGGGGTACCGCGCCCGCGAGGCCTTCGCGGCGAACCTGTTCGATCCGTCGTCGCGCCGGTCCCGCCCCACCGCCGGTACGCCGGACACGATCCGGCCGCTGACCAATGTCCAGGTCGCCGAGTTCTATCGGGCGAACATCGGACCGGCCCGGGCGCAGATCCTGTTCGCGGGTGACGCCACTGGTGTCGACGTGGCCGCGATCGTCGACGAGGCGTTCGGTGACTGGGCCTCGGACGCCGGCGCAGCGATCGAGACCCCCGAGCCGCTCTACATCGCAGGCGACAAGCTGGTGCTCGTGGACCGGCCCGGCTCGGTCCAGAGCCAGCTGCTGATCGGCTGCCCCGGACCGGATCGCCGCGAAGACATCTGGGGCGCGGCCGCGGTCGCCAACCACGTTGTCGGCGGCACCATCACCTCCCGGGTCGACACCGTCCTGCGCGAGGAGAAGGGCTACACCTACGGCACCCGCACCAGCTTCAACGCGCCTCGCAAGGGCGGCACCTTCAGCCTGGGCGGCGCGGTCCGCACCGAGGTGACCGGTGCCGCGATCGCCGACGCGCTGAAGATCCTCCGCGAGGCCCGCGACGGTCTGACCGCGCGCGAGGTGCAGGAGGCGCAGGACAGCCTGATCCGGACGGCCCCGCTGCGCTACGAGCAGGCCGATTCGATCGCGCAGCAGGTCGGCAGCAACATCGCCGTCGGCGTACCGCTCGACTTCGCCGACACCTACCTGGCCCAGATCGCCGCGACCACCGCCGAGTCGGCCACCGAGGCCTATCGCCGGTACGTCGGAACCAACGGGCTGCTGGTGGTCGTCGTAGGTGAGGCGAAGGACGTTCGCTCCCAGCTCACCGAGCTCGGGCTCGGCGACCTCACCGAGCTGAGCTGACCACAGAGGAGCAGTAGGTATGTCGTTCGACGAGCGGCCCCAGGACATCCCACCGCGGGACAGTACGCCGCAGGACCTCCCGGCGCAGTACGGGCAACAGGGCCCCGCGCCCACGCAGTACCAGTTGCAGCCCGGCTACGGGTATCCGCAGCCGGCGTACGGCGTGCGGCGAGACAACAGCAGCGCGACACTCGCGATGGTGCTGGGGCTGCTCGGACTGGCGACCATGTTCGTCGTGCTGTCGCCGATCGCCTGGTGGAAGGGCAACCAGGCACTCGCTGAGATCGACGCGCAACCCGGTGTGTACAGCAACCGGGGGATGGCGGTGGCGGGCCAGATCATGGGCATCATCGGCACCGTGCTGATGGTGCTGGGGATTCTGGCCGTCGGCGCCATCTTTTTCTTCGCGCTGGTCGCCACCAGCAGCTGACCGGACCGATCCGGTCATTCGTTTGCTTGTCACTTCTGACAACGTCGGTCTCTCCTCGACCTCTGGTGGTCAGGCCCGGGCACGCTTAGCGTGGCCGGGTCAGACTCACTTCAGGGAGGGGATCCACTCGTGAGAGACGTCCGTAGATCGTTGTGCGCGGCCACTGGCGCGATCGCGCTACTGGCCGGCGCGCTGGCCGTTCCGGTCACCGCCGGCGCCGGTACGACGGCGGTTGCCGGGGGCACCACGGAGTACCTGGTGCTGGTGAAGGCGGGGGCCGACCACGCCCAGGCACTGGCCGCGGTCCAGGCCGCCGGGGGATCGGTGGTCAAGGAGAACACGAACCTGGGCACCATCACCGTCCGGGCCGCCGACTCCGGGTTCGTCACCCGGATGTCCAAGTCACCCGCCGTCGACGGCACCGCCCGGGCCCGGCCGATCGGTCAGTTGCCGCAGGCATCGCCGAACAAGGTCGAGCAGGAGCACCTCGGTGCCGTTGCCAAGGGCAAGAGTGCCGCGAAGAAGGCGGCCAAGAACAAGACCGCCGACCCGCTGGACGCGCAGCTGTGGGGCCTGCGGATGATCCGGGCCGACCTGGCGCACGCCAAGCACCCGGGCAAGAAGGTGGTCAAGGTCGGCGTGCTGGACTCCGGCATCGACGCCCGCAACCCCGACATCGCGCCGAACTTCGACTGGAACCTGTCCCGCAACTTCGCGGCCGACCTGCCCGAGATCGACGGGCCGTGCGAGTTCCGCGGCTGTGTCGACCCGGTCGGCTGGGACGACTCCGGCCACGGCACCCACGTGGCCGGCACGATCGGCGCCGCGCTGAACGGCTTCGGGGTCTCCGGGGTCGCGCCGAACGTGTCGCTGGTCGAGATCCGCGGCGGCCAGGACAGCGGCTTCGTCTTCCTCGGCCCGGTGCTGGACGCGCTCACCTACGCCGGTGACGTCGGCCTGGACGTGGTCAACATGTCCTTCTACATCGACCCGTGGCTGTACAACTGCGTCGCCAACCCGGCCGACAGCCCGGAGGCGCAGGCCGAGCAGCGCGCCACCATCGCGGCCGTCAACCGGGCCCTGAACTACGCGCACAAGAAGGGCGTCACGCTGGTCGGGTCGCTCGGCAACAACCACGAGGACCTGGGCAAGCCGCGGACCGACATCTCCAGCCCCGACTTCGGCGACGTTCCGGCGTACCCGCGGCCGATCGACAACGCGACCTGTGTCGACCTGCCGGTCGAGGGCCCGCACGTGATCGGCGTCTCGGCGCTCGGCCCGTCGGGCAAGAAGTCGGACTACTCCAACTACGGCACCGAGCAGATCGACGTGGCGGCGCCGGGTGGCTGGTTCCGCGACTACTTCGGTACTCCGGACCACCGGGTCAACGAGAACCTGATCCTGTCCACCTACCCGGTGAACAAGCTGCAGGTGCTCGGGCTGGTCGACGCGGCCGGCGCGATCACCGAGGCCGGCGTGGCGGGCGGCGTACAGAAGCAGTGTGCGGCCGGTGTCACGGACTACACCAAGTGCGGTTACTACAACTGGCTGCAGGGCACGTCGATGGCGTCGCCGCACACGGCCGGTGTGGCCGCGCTGATCGTCAGCGAGTACGGCAAGAAGGGATCGCACAACTCGTTCGGCCTGGCGCCGGACAAGGTGCGGCAGATCCTGCTGGACAGCGCGCAGAAGCGTGCCTGCCCGACGCCGCGCCTGCAGACCTACGTGAACGAGGGACGCCCGGCGGAGTTCGACGCGCTCTGTGAGGGGCCGCGGACGTTCAACGGGTTCTACGGCCACGGCATCATCGATGCCTACGCGGCAGTGACTCGCTACTGAGTTGATCGAGTGATGGGCCCGGCACCTCCAAGTGCCGGGCCCGTTTTCGTTACTGCGGAGTCAACAGGCAGGTGGCGCCGTGGTCGCCGAGCGCCCAGCCGGCCTCGCTCGGATGCAGGAAGAAGACGTCCGACGGGGTCGCGGCCGGCTGCTTCGAGGCGGTGAACCGGGTGGTGCAGCCCTTCTCGGCATCGGCCTGGACCGAGGCGAGCCCGGGCCAGTCGCCGGCCGGGAGATCGAAGACGGCGAACACCTTGCCGCCGTTGGGACCGTCACAGGGCTTGACCGTGATGCCCTTGACCTCACCCTCCTTGAGCTCCGTCACGCAGTCGCCGACCCGGAGCTTGTCGGGCCGGGTGATCTGGGTGGCGGTGACCTGTCCGGAGGCGTCGCGGTCGGGCTCGTCGTCACCGAAGACCACCGCGGCGCCGATGGCGGCGATACAGAGCGTGCCGATCACCAGACCGGCGATCGCGAACCCCTTGCCGCGCTGGTTGTTCAGCGGGATCTTGTTGAGCGCGACGATGCACATCACGGCGCCGATCACGAAACCGCCGACCAGGCTGACGACGAAGCCGAAGACGGCGAGGTTGCTGGTCCCGCCGGAGCCGGTGTGGTGGGGCAGCTCGTTCGTCCCCGGGTACTGCGGGTAGGCCGGATAGGCCGGGGGCGCGCCGTACCCCGGCGGGTTGGTGCCCGCCGGGGGTTTTTGTGGCTGCTGGTGGGGTGGTGTCGGCTCCATGGACGGAATCTAGACCGGCCAGGGAGCAGCGGCCTGGCTCAGCCGGAGATGTAGTTGGAGAGTTGTTCGCGTTCGAACTCGAGCTCGCCGATCCGGGTCTTGACCACGTCGCCGATGCTGACGATGCCGGTCAGGGCGCCGTCGACGACCACCGGGACGTGCCGGATCCTGCGGTCCGTCATCAGCCGCATCAAGTGGTCGACGAGGTCGTCCGGTCCGCAGGTGTGCACCTGCTCGGTCATGATCGCGCTGACCCGGACGTCGCCGGCCTCCGGCGTGCCGTGCAGCAGCCGGACCACGTCCCGCTCGGAGACGATGCCGTTCACCGCGCTCCCGTCGCCGCTGACCACTACCGCGCCCACGTTGTGCTCGGCCAGGAGCGCGAGGAGTTCGGTGACGGTGGCTTCTGGGGAGATGGTGACGACCTGGTTGCCTTTGCCGCGCAGTACGTCGTTGATCTTCACGGAGCCTCCTGGTGATGGTTCGGAGCCCAATACCCAAAGGTAGCGAATGAAACCAGTGAACGGCAGGTCTGGCACAATACAGACAGTGACCTGGCGCGAGGATCTGGCCGTACTGCGCCATCGAGATGTCCGCATCTTCATCAGTGCCCGTTTCGTCTCGATGCTCGGGTCGTCGATCGCCCCGATCGCGCTCGTCTTCGCCGTGCTGGACGTCTCCGACGCCGCCAGCGCGGTCGGCATCGTGCTGGCTGCCCGGAGCATCCCGAACGTGGTGTTCCTGCTGGTCGGCGGCGTCATCTCCGACCGGCTGCCGCGCAAACTGGTGCTGATCGTGGCCAACTCGGTCAGCGCGCTGACCCAGGCGCTGGCGGCGATCCTGGTGCTGTCCGGGCACGCGACGATCTGGCAGCTGGCCGCGATCGAGGCGGTGAACGGCATCGCCTCCGCCTTCGTGCTGCCGGCCACGGTGGGGATCCTGCCGTCGATCCTGGACCGGTCCGAGCTGCCGCAGGCGAACGCGGTCTCCGGGTTCGCCCGGTCGATCGCGCTGATCGGCGGTGGCGCGGTGGCGGGTGTGATCGTCGGCGTGACCTCGCCCGGCGTCGGGCTGGCCGTCGACGCGCTGGCGTTCGGCCTGGCGGCGTACCTGCTGTCGCTGCTGAGGATCCCGCGGATCGAGAGGTCGGACACTTCGATGCTGCACGACCTGCGGGTCGGCTGGACCGAGTTCGTGTCCCGGCAGTGGGTCTGGACCGTCGTGGCGGGCTTCCTGGTGCTGAACATGGTCTTCACCGCCTGCAACCAGACCCTCGGACCGGTGATCGCCGACGACACCTTCGGCCGGGTCGGCTGGGGTGTGGTGAGCGCGTTCTTCGGGGCCGGATTGATTGCCGGGGGCATCGTGATGATCCGGCTCAAGCCGCGGTTCCCGGTCCGGATCGGGATGTTCGGGATGCTGGCGATCGTGCCGATGTACCTGGTGCTGGCGCTGGCGCCGTACACGGCCGCGGTGGCCGGGGCGGCGTTCGTCTGCGGGCTCGGCTTCGAGCTGTTCGGGATCGGCTGGGAGACCGCGCTCGGTCAGCACATCCCGCTCGACAAGCTGTCGCGGGTCTCGTCGTACGACATGATCGGGTCGTACATCGCAGGACCGGTCGGGCAGCTGTCGGTCGGCTATCTGGCCGCGGTGACGAGCGCGAAGGCCGTCGAACTGTACGGCGCCGCCCTGCACTTCGTGGTGGTGATCGCCGTACTCCTGGTCCCCTCGGTGTGGCGGCTGCAGCGCCACGACACCGCGGAACCCGCCTAGGGCTTGACGGCCAGGGCGGTCGCGATCAGCCGGGACCAGTCGCTGAGGTCGTCGACCGGCTGCTCCGGGCGCCACTCGATCGACGGCACGATGCCCGGCTCGACCACGGTCAGGCCGTCGCCGAACAGGGCCAGGATCTCGTCGTCGGTGCGCCAGCGGCCGCGGCCGAGCGAGCCCTGCAGCACCTCTTGCATCTCGGCGCTGCGCGGGTCGTTCTCACTGCGGAAGTGGCTGATGAAGAAGTAACTGCCGGACGGCACCCGGTCGTACCAGAACCGGACGATCGCGGCCGGGTCCTCGTCGTCGTTCAGGTGGTGCAGCACCGCGCTCATGATCACCGCGACCGGTTTGCCGAAGTCGATCAGGGCGTTGGTCTCGGGGCTGTCGAAGATCTTCTTCGGCTCCCGCAGGTCGGCCTGGAAGACGGCGGTGTTCTCGTTCTCGGCGAGCAGCGCGCGGCCGTGCGCGAGCACCACCGGGTCGTTGTCGACGTACACGACCTTGGTCTCGGGCGCGTACCGCTGCGCGACCTGGTGCACGTTGTCGGCCGTCGGCAGACCGCTGCCCAGATCGATGAACTGCCGCACCTTGGTGGTCCGGACGATCTCCCGGACCGCGCGGATCAGGGCGCCACGGTTGTCGAAGGCGATCGCCTGCGACCCGGGCAGGCCGGTGATGAACTTGTCCCCGAGCGCCCGGTCGACGGCGAAGTTGTCCTTGCCGCCGAGCAGGTAGTCGTAGGTCCGCGCGATACTCGGCTTGGTCGTGTCGACGCCGGGGATCACCAGGCCTTCACCCATGACGATCTGTCCTTCCGATACGGCTGGTCCGACAGAGGCTACTTTAGGCGATCAGCCCTTGAGCCGTTCGAGCACCTCGGCGTGCAGGCGGCCGTTGGTGGCCACGGCGTTCGGCCCGTTCGGGCCGGGCGTGCCGTCCACCGCGGTGAACTTGCCGCCCGCCTCGTCGACGATGATCGACAGCGCGGCCATGTCGTAGAGGTTGAGCTCGGGCTCGGCCGCGATGTCGACAGCGCCTTCCGCGACCAGCATGTACGACCAGAAGTCGCCGTACGCGCGGGTCCGCCAGGCCGAGTCCATCAACCCGGCGAACTGGTCCTTGCGGCCGAGTTTGTCCCAGCCCTTCAGCGACGAGTACGACATCGATGCGTCCTCGATGGTGGCGACATCGCTGACCCGGCAGGGCTGCGCGGACATCAGCGCGCGGCCGGTCCAGGCGCCGTCGCCGTACGACGCCCACCAGCGGCGGCCGAGCGCGGGCGCGGATACGACCCCGACCACGACCTGGTCCTCGATCATCAGGCTGATCAGGGTGGCCCAGACCGGGACGCCGCGGATGTAGTTCTTGGTGCCGTCGATCGGGTCGACCACCCAGCGCCGGATGCCCCAGCCGGTGGTGCCCTCCTCCTCGCCGACGAACGCGTCCCGCGGCCGGGCCCGGCTGAGCGTCTTGCGCATCACGTCCTCGACCTTGCGGTCGGACTCGCTCACCGGGGTGAGGTCCGGCTTGGTCGCCACATGCAGGTCGAGCGCCTTGTAGCGGTCCATCGTGGTCGAGTCGGCGTCGTCGGCCAGGATGTGGGCGAGCCGCAAGTCGTCGGTGTGCGAGGGCATGAGCCGAAGGCTAGCCTGCGCCGGGCCAAGGTTGCGGGTCGGTCTCGGCTCCGTTGAACCATTTGAGGTGGTTGAACGTGCAGCTAGTGTCAGAACACATCGACCTTGCTGGAGGCGTCAATGTTCGAGCGCGTCGGGGATCTTCCGCTGCACGTCCTGGTGATCCACCTGACCGTGTTGCTGCTACCGGTCGCCGCGCTCACCGCGATCGTCTTCGCCCTGGTGCCCAAGTGGCGCTGGCTGCTGCGCTGGCCGACGCTGCTGCTCGGGCTCGGGGCGGTTGTCTGCGCGTTCGTGGCGAAGGAGAGTGGTGAGGCGTTCGTCGCCGCCATTCCGCAACTGCAGCCGCTGGTGAAGGTCCACCAGGACCGCGGCGATCTGCTGTTCCTGTTCGTGCTGGTCTTCGCCGTGGTGGCGATCGCGGCGTTCCTGCTGCTCGGCGGGCCGTCCGCGCTGGCCAGCGGAAAGGGTGCCAAGGCAACCAAGAGCCGGCCGCTGGAGCTGGTCGTGAGTGCGGCGATCGTAGTGGTCGGAGTACTGGTGATCGTCCAGACCATCCGCACCGGTGACGCCGGCGCGAAGGCTGTCTGGGACGGCCAGCTCCCGCCGAAATAAGTTCTAGGAAGTCTCCAGGTCGCGGCCCTCGCGGCTGGCCAGCAGGCGGCGGAACGACGCAACCCGTTCGGGGTCGACCCGGCCGGCCTCGACCGCCTCGTCCAGCGCGCAGTTCGGCTCGACCTCGGAGTGCGTGCAGCCACGCGGGCAGTCGCGTGTCTCGTCGGCCAGGTCGCCGAACGCGTGGATCAGCTGATCGGGCTGGACGTGCGCCAACCCGAACGACCGGATGCCCGGCGTGTCCACGATCCAGCCGCCGTCGGGCAGCCGGAGCAGCAGCGCGCTGGTCGACGTGTGCCGGCCGCGGCCGGTGTTGTCGTTGACCACGCCGATCGCGCGGTTCGTGCCGGGCACCAACGCGTTGACCAGCGTCGACTTACCGACGCCGGAGTGGCCGACCATCATGCTGGTCCGGTCGCGGAGCTGCTCGGACAGTTCGCTCAGATCGCCGTTGTGCTGGGTGGCGACGGACTCGACGCCGAGCGGCCGGTAGATCGAGAGCAGGTGATCCGGGTCGGCCAGGTCGGTCTTGGTCAGGCAGAGCAGCGGCCGCATGCCCGCGTCGTACGCCGCGACCAGGAACCGGTCGATCAGCCGGGTGCGCGGCTCGGGGTTGGCCACCGAGACGACGATGACGAGCTGGTCGGCGTTGGCGACCAACGGGCGCTCGACCGGGTCGTCGTCATCGGCGGACCGGCGCAGCAGCGTCTTGCGGGGGAGCACCTCGACGATCCGGGCCAGCGTGTCCTTGTCACCGGTGGCGTCGCCGTCGAGCTTGACCAGGTCGCCGACGATGACGCCCTTGCGGCCCAGCTGGCGCGCCTTCATCGCCGTGACCACGCGGTCGGATTCGCCCACCCAACAGGTGTAGCGGCCGCGGTCGCGGGTGATCACGAACCCGATCACCGCGTCGTCGTAGGTCGGACGGTCCTTGGTCCGCGGCCGGGTGTGACGCTTCGGCCGGTCGTACTTGGATTCCTCGTCGTACTTCGACATCAGCTCACCAGCGCCGACCACAGCTCGGGGAACTCCGGCAAGGTCTTCGCCGTCGTCGCGATGTTCTCGATCTCCAGACCGGGCAGCACCAGGCCGAGTACTGCGGCCGCGTGCGCCATCCGGTGATCGTGATACGTGCCGAAAAGCCCTGTCTGCAAGGGTTTCGGGCGGATCTCCAGGCCGTCGGCGGTCTGGTTCACATCGCCGCCGAGCGCGTTGAACTCGGTCTCCAGCGCGGCCAGCCGGTCGGTCTCGTGGTTGCGCAGATGCGCGATCCCGCGCAGGTACGACGGTCCGTCGGCGAGCGTCGCGATCGCGGCGAGCACCGGGGTGAGCTCGCCGACCTGGCTCAGGTCGAGGTCGACGCCGTTGATCCGGCCGCCGCCGCGAACAGTCAGGCTGTCGCCGTCCAGGGTCACGTCGGCACCGAAGCGGGTGAAGATGTCGGGCAGTTGGCCACCGGGCTGGGTGGTCTCGGCCGGCCAGCCGGTCACGGTCACCTCGCCGCCGGTGACGATCGCGGCGGCCAGGAACGGCGCCGCGTTGGACAGGTCGGGCTCGATCGCGGTGTCCAGCGCACGGATCGGGCCGGGGGCAACGGTCCAGCGGTTCGGCTCGGAGTCGTCGACCTGGACGCCACGCTCGCGCAGCATCGCGACGGACATGTCGAGATGCGGCTGGGACGGGACCGGCTTGCCGTCGTGCAGGATGTCGACGCCTTCGTCGTACCGGGCGCCGGCCAGCAGCAGCGCGGAGACGAACTGGCTCGACCCGGAGGCGTCCAGGGTGACCTTGCCGCCGCGCACCGAGCCGGTGCCACTCACGGAGTACGGCATCCGGCCGGTGCCCTGGTCGTCGATCTGGACGCCGAGGGTGCGCAGCGCGCCGAGGATGATGTGCATCGGGCGCTCGCGGGCGTAGAGGTCGCCGTCGAAGGCGATCTCGCCGTCGGCCAGCGCGGCCACCGGCGGGACGAAGCGCATCACGGTGCCGGCCAGGCCGCAGTCGACACTCGCCGGGCCTTTGAGGGAGCCGGGCGTCACGGTGACCAGGCCGTCCTGCTCGCTGATTCCGACGCCGAGGGAGACGAGGGCGGAGCGCATCAAGGTGGTGTCCCGGGCTGCCAGCAACCCGGACAGGGTGGAGGGACCGTCGGCGATCGCGGCGAGCACGAGGGCTCGGTTGCTGATCGACTTCGACCCTGGAACGGTCACCCGTCCACTGACCGCGCCCGTGGCCGACGGTGCCGGCCAGCCTTGCTGCCCTGCCATCTCGCTCCCTGCCATTTTGCTCCCAGATCTGCGTGTTCTGCCGACCACGAGCCTAGGGCATGCGGCTGAGGGCCAGATCCAGTGAATTCGGATCCGGCCCTCGGAGCGTGCGGGGGAGCGGTCAGCTGAAGGGGAGCTCGGCCTTGGCGACGCGGGCTGCCAGCTTGGCCTCGCGCTTCGCGGTCCGGGCGAACTGCTTCGTCTCCCGCTTGGCGAGCTTGGCGCCACGCTTGGTCTCGCGCTTGACGGCCTTCGCGCCGTGGGTGGTCCGCCAGGCGACGCCCGGCTTGCCCTCGGTGTCGACGGCCGCGAGCAGCAGGCCGCCCATGATGCCGAGGTTCTTCAGGAACTGGATCTTCTGGGCCGACTTGGCCGCCTTGTCGGTCTCCTGCCAGAACGAGTGCCCGGCCAGCGTGGTCGGGACCAGCGAGCCGGCCAGCAGGACCGCGCCGAGGCGGCGGCCCTTGCCGGAGGCGAGCGCGAGGCCGCCGAGCACCTGGGCGGCGCCGTTGAGGCGGACCAGGTTCACGGTGCTCTCCGGGATCCGGTCGCCGACCTGCGGCGGGGCCACCTTCTGGATCAGCGGAACGAACCGGTCCGCGACCGGCTGCGCCTTCGCGACATGCGGCTCTGGGTTCCGGAGCGCCTGCGCACCCTGAACGACGAAGATGGCGGACAGCAAGGGCCTGGCCAGTGCACGCACGACAGTCATGTCTCCTTCTTACCTGGTCCGGCAATGCCGGTGGGGCAGCAGGTGCCCCGCGCGTCTTGTACCCAGCCTCAAATCGCGCAGCCGTCGGGTCCGCAGGCGGCGTCGTCGGTGGTCCCAGAGGCTGTGATCAGGGTCACCGGGGAGCGCTCGGCGTTGGCCCGCCGGATCGCCTCCTGGAACACCTCGACCGGCTGGGCGCCGCTGACGCCGTACTTCTGGTCGATCACGAAGAACGGCACCCCGTTCGCGCCGTACGCGAGAGCCTGGGCCTGGTCGGCGGCCACGTCGTCCGCGTACGCCGTACCGGCGAGCACCTCGGCGACCTGGTCCTCCGGCAGCCCGGTCTCGACCGCGAGCTCGGTCAGCGTCGCATGGTCACCGACCGGGAGTCCGTCGATGAAATAGGCCTTGAGGAAACGCTCCTTGAGCCGGTCCTGGGTGTCGGCCGGTACGCCGCCGGCCTCGGCGAGCTCGAGCGCGAGGTGCAGGACGCGGTGGGCGTCCAGGGTGTTCGCGGCCTTGGCGTTCTCGAGGTGGAAGTCGAGCCCGGCCGCTGCGGCGGTCCGGGTCACCTGCGCGTTGGCCTGCTCGCCCCACTCGCGGCCGCGGCCGTACTTCTCGCCGAGCCGGAGGGCCAGGTCACGCGGGTCGTCGTTGGTGGACGACGGGTCGAGCTGGAAGCTGTGCCAGACGATCTCGGGCTGCTCGCCGGTCGCGGTCAGCGCCGCTTCCAGGTTCCGCTTGCCGATGTAGCAGAACGGGCAGACGACGTCGGACCAGATATCGATGCGCATGACGATCAACAACTGCCGGCTCAAGGGGTGTATTCCCCAAGAGCGCGCAGCCCCGGAGGGTGCGCGCTCTTGGGCTGGAAGGTGGTCAGCGGGTGGTGGCGGCCTGCTCGATCAGCTTGGTGACCGGGGTGGGCTCGGAGATCATCACCAGGTGCGAGGCGCCCTGGACCTTGACGATCTTGGCGCCGGCGCGCTGGGCCATCCACAGTTCGGCGGCCGGAGCGATGGCGCGATCCTTGGTCGGGACGATCGCGTACTTCGGCAGCGCGGCCGGGGCGGACTTGAGGATCTTCTCGGTGAAGACCGCCGCGGCGACCGGGCGCTGGGAGGCGCCGAGGAGTGACTGCTCGCGGCGCGGCAGGTCGTCGGCGAAGACGGTCCGGAACGACTCGGGCCGCATCACCAGATCGGCGCCACCGGCGTACGTGATCAGGTTGGTGGTGTCGGGGCCGATCTCGCTGCCCGGGTACTTCGCGTTGAGGTCGCCGAGGGTCTCGCCGGCCTGCGGGACGAAGGCTCCGACGTACACGAGGGCCTTGATGTCCGGGGTGGAGGCGAGCTGGGTGATGATCGCTCCGCCGTACGAGTGGCCGACCAGGACCTTCGGGCCGGAGATGCCGGCCAGTACGCCGGTTAGGTAGGCGCTGTCGCTGGCGACGCCGCGCAGCGGGTTGGCCGGGACGACGACCTGATAGCCGTCGCGCTGGAGCTTCTTGGTGACCTCGTTCCAGCTGGAGCCGTCGGCGAACGCGCCGTGGACCAGGACGATGGTCGGCTTGGGGGTCGGGTGCTGGTCGGTGGTCGCGGTGGCGGCGGTGGCGCCGGTGGCCAGCAGGGCGACGCTGGCGGCGATGACGAGGGCGCGGCGAACGGGGTTCATAGTGCTGTCTCCTGATTGTTTAAGGCTTGGTTTTAGGTGGGGGGACGGTCAGAGCGCGGAGGCGATGAAGTCGGCGACGGCCTTCGGCTGGGAGACCGAGACGGCGTGCGAGGCGTCGATCTCGAGCGTGGTGCCGCCGGCCCGCTTGGCCATCAGGCGCTCGCCGTCGGGGTGGATGGCCTGGTCGCCGGTGGCGATCAGGAAGTGGGTCGGCAGCCGCTTCCAGCTCGCTGCACCGGCCGGCTCGCCGAACGCGGCGGCGGCGACCGGGCGCTGCGAGCGGCCCATCACGTCGGCCTGGGCGTCGGGCACGTCGGCGGCGAACAGTGCGTGGAACTTGTCGGTGGCGATGCTCAGCCAGACCTCTTCGCCGCCGTCCGCGGTCGGCAGGGTGTGCGGGGCGAGGCCGGCGCCGAAGTCGGTGGCCGGGAAGCTCTCGTTCAGGCCGCCGAGGGTCTCGCCCTCGTCGGGGGCGAAGGCCGCGATGTAGACCAGGCCGGTGACGTTGTCGGCCTCGTTGGCCGCGGCGGTGATGACCGCGCCGCCGTACGAGTGGCCGACCAGGACGACCGGGCCGTCGATCTCGCGGACCTGAGCGGCGAGCCGGCTGCCGTCGCGGGCGGCGCCGCTCAACTCGTTGGCCGGTGCCAGTGCGGAGATGCCGCGGGCGGTCAGGTCGGCGACGACCTCGTTCCAGCTCGACGCGTCGGCGAAGGCGCCGTGGACCAGGACGACGGTGGGGGTCTGCTCGCTCATTTTGGTTCCTCGTTCTCTTCCGGTGGGGTTTTCCAGCACCGCAATAGAACCTCGGAAGGATGAGCCGCCGAATCGACCGAACAGCGGAACTCCAGTGGGTGCTCCCAGGCGGTCAGGTCACCTGGTGCACCCGAATCTCATGCGTTTGGGGGAGAGGCGAAGCGTTCCAGCACCAGGCGGGTCAGCTGGACCCGCGAATTCACCCCGAGCTTGCCGAACGCGGCCCTCAGGTGGGTGCCGACGGTGCTCGCCGACAGCACCAGCTCGTCGGCTGCCGATCGGTTGGTGTGGCCCTCGGCGACCAGGAGGGCGACTCGGCGTTCCATCGGAGTCAGTGCTTCCCAGCCGGACTCTGGACGATGCTGTACGGCGGCCCACTTGCGTCGGCGTACGCCGGCGGCCTGGAGAGTCGCCTGTACCCGGGCGGCGGGGGCGGTAGCGCCGAGTTGGGTGAGTTTGTCGAGTGCTCGCTCCAGGGCGGCGACGCCGGTGGCTCGGTCGCCGGTCTCGAGCTCGGCTCGGCCGAACAGTTCGTGGGCGCGCGCGACCAGCAGTTTGCGGGGTGAGTCGCCGAGCAGGTCGACCACGGCGGCCAGCTTGGCCCGAGCCGCACCGGCTGCTGTCTCTTGGTTAGCTGTTGCCTGGTGCAACTGATTGTGGGCTGCGACGAGTTGTGCGGCGGCTTGGAAGGTGACGGTTGGAGTGGCGTTGGCTTGTTCGGTGAGCAGCTGCGCGGCGTGGTCTGCCGTCTTCAGGTTGGTGGTGCTGGTGGCGGCCATGATCAGCAGGTCGTGGCGTTCGGGGTAGTCGAGCGGGGTGTCGAGGAGGCGGGCGGCTGCGGTGGAGTCGCCGTCGGCCACCGCCAGCAGGGCCCGGATCTGGTCGTCGGGGGCTTGCTCACGTGCCTCGGTGAGGCGGCCCTTGAGGAGAGCGATCAGGGCCAGGATCTGGCGAGCGGTGGGTTCTGCGGAGGAGTCGAAGACCTCGGTGCTCCAGCGGATGCAGGCGTTGGCGGCTTCGGCTGCCGCGGAAAGGTTGCCGGTGGCAAGTTCCAGCCGGGCACGGAGGACGGAGAGTTGGGGTGCGAGCCAGGAGTCGCTGGTGCCGAGGAGTTCTTTCAGCCGGTCGAGTGCGCCGGCGAGATCGTCGGCCTGCGCCTGGCAGAACAGCTCGGCGAGCTCGATGTGGATGGCCGGGTGGCTGCCGACCTGCTCGCCGGCGGCCGACCGTGCCTCGCGGTACAGGTCGCGCGCCTCGGCGTACCGGCCGGCCTGCTGTGCCCGCTCGGCTGCTGCTAGGTGCTGGATGCCCGCGGCGACTGGGTCGCTGCTCTCGAAGGGGTCCTCGCGCTGAGCTAGGACCCGATACGCCTGGAGCCGTTCGGTGAGTGGTGCAGAGGTCCCGGGGATGTCCAGTTCGCTCGAGTCCAGCCGGCCAGTCGCCCACAGGTGCGGCAGTAGTCGGAGCACGATCGACGCTCGCAGGTCAGGCGACACCGGCCCGCGATAGAGCGCAGTACCGCCGAGCAGGTCGGCCGCGAAGGCTTCGGCCTGCTTGAACTGCCTGGCGACGAGCAGGATGGCGATGACATCCTCACCGACCTCACCGCGGAACTCGTCGTCTACAAGGGTTAGTTCAAAGGTCTGCTGGATCACGTTGAGCGCGGTGATCGACATCGTCGCGAGCAGATCCTTGGCGGCGGCCCTGAGCGTGTTGATGGCCGCGACGTCCCCAACCGCAGCAGTGGCCAGGATGTGCGGCGCCGCTGCCGACGGCCCTCGGCCGCTCGCGAGCAGTTGATCCGCGATCGCCCGATGCAGCGCACGCTGAGCCGACGGCGGCACCTCAGCCAGTACTGCGGCCCGCAGCAGTTCATGCCTGAAACTCAGGGTCGAGCTCCCATCGGCCAGCAGCCCCGAGCGAATCGCCTCGTCCAGTGGCCCGGCCAGCTTCGCGATCGACTCACCCATCAGCGCGGCGACATCTTCCAGCTGGAACTCACTGCCGAACACCGCAGCCGTGCGCAGCAACGCCTGACAGAGCTCCGAAGTACTGCTCACCCGTCGGCGTACGCCCTCCACCAGGCCGTCAGGCAGGTCAGTGACGTAGAGCCCGGCCACCAGCTGCTCTGCCAGGAACGGAACCCCCTGTACTCCGCTCAAGCGAACCGACAGCGCCGGATCGATCGGAGCACCCAGCCGGTCTGCTGCCAACTCCAGTACGGCTTCGGTGCTCAGCGGAGCCAGCTGGATCGCGTGGATCGGCAACTGGTCCCGGATCGCGTCGACGACCTGGTCGGGCATCGCGCCGGGCGCGGGGCGAGTCGCGAGGACCCACATCACCTTCGCCAGACTCAGCCGCGCGATGACGACGCGCAGTACGAAGTTGGTCAGTGGGTCGGCCCACTGCGCGTCGTCGAGCACGATCAGCGCCGGTACGCCGTCCAAGCGCTTGCCGATGAGGTCAGCCAGCCGCTCACCCAGCCACAGGGGCTGGCCGTTGAGGGCTGCGAGCTCCAGGAAGTGTTCGGTGCTGATGAGCGGCTCGGGACCGCTCCGGAGGGCAGGGGCGAGTGAGGCGAGTGGGCTGAGCTCATCCGTCTGGTGGGCGGCTGCTTGGGCTACTAGCAGGCCGTGCCGCTCCGCCTGCTCCACTAGGGCTCGGATCAGGGCTGACTTGCCGATGCCTGGTTCGCCGGTCACTACGGTCAGGGAGGCAGTGCCGCCCTCCGCCGCGCGCATGGTCGCCAGCAGTTGGCCCAGCTCGGCTGAGCGTCCCCGCAGCGGTTCCATGAAGCAATTTCTACCACCCAGCGCTAGCTACAACGGCGGACAGCAAGCAGAGCGTAGGCGCGGGCGCAGTGGAGAACCTCTGCCAGCGAAACGTGCTCGTCGGCAGCGTGGGCGTAGCGGACGTCGCCGGGACCGTACTGGAGCGTGGGGATTCCGGCAGCGGCGTACTGGCGCAGGTCGGACCCATACGGCCCACCAATCACCTCCGGTACTCCAGGAGCCCCCGCAGCCGTTGCCGCCTGCAAGGTGTCGTCCAGCAGCGGATCGCCCTCCGGTAGCAGTCCGGACGCGAACACCCCACCCGGCCAGGTGATCTTCGCCGGGTGCTCCCGCAGCCACTCGTCGGCGGCACAGGCCTCGGCTACTGCCTGCTCGAAGGCTTGCCGGGCCTCATCGACCGCCTCGCCCAGGCGTACGCCGTACCGGCCCTCTGCGATGAGCAGGTCAGGGACAGTGCTCGCCCAGTCGCCCGCCTGGACGGTGCCGACCGACAGGGGGTTGGCGAGGTCCAGGTGCTTGAGCAGTGGGTGCGGGTCGCGGTTGCGCGCGATCTCCAGCGCTACCAGCGCCTGCTGGATCACGGCGAACTTGTCGATCGCGCTGACGCCCCGGGTGCGAGTTGAGCCGTGGGTGGCGAGGCCGGGGACCTCCAGCCGGAAGGTGAGTGAGCCGGCGTTGGCCGGGATGACGCCGCGGGCGGTCGGTTCGGCGATCAGGCAGGCCTCGCCGCTGTGGCCGCGCTTGAGCGTGCCGAACGCGCCCAACCCGCCGTCCTCCTCGCCTACGACGGTATGGACGGCAACGGGCTTCCGCAGGGTCACGCCGGCGGCAGTGATCGCGGCGACGGCGCCGATGACGGCCGCCACCCCGCCCTTCATGTCGCAGGTGCCGCGGCCGTACATGATGCCGTCGCTCACTCGCGCGGAGAACGGATCGCCGTCCGGCCACGCTGCCAGGTCGCCGACCGGTACGACGTCGACGTGGCCGTTGAGGATCAGTCCCGGCGTACCGCCGCCTGGTGTCACCCCGACACAGCCCCACGCGTCGGCCCGTTCGACCTCCCAGCCGGGGAAGTCCAGGTCGCCGGTGATCGCGGGCAGGTCGAACTGCCAGTGGTCGACCTCCAGGCCGGCCTCGCGGAGGCGTCCGGCGACCCAGCCCTGGATCTCGTTCTCGGTCGGGGTCCCGTCGACGCTCGGGATCTGCACCAGCTCCCGGAGATCCGCCACGATCCGCGCGTCGTCCACGGCTGCCAGCACGTCCCGCTCGACCTCACTCAGCATGCCGACATCATCCATCAGCCGGCTGCCGAGTGAGGCGAGCGATCCGTCACAACCTCAGGGCGTGAGCCGGTGCAGGTCGCGCGGGAACAAGGTGACCTCGCGAACGTTCTCGGCCCCGGTCAGCCGCGCGACGAAGCGTTCCAGACCGATCGCGAACCCGCCGTGCGGCGGCATCCCGTGCTTGAACGTCTGCAAGTACGACCGGTACTCCGGTGCGTCGGCCGACTCACCGCGCGCCGCGAGCGCCGCCACGTAGTCGCTGTAGCGGTGCAGCCGCTGGCCGCCGGTGACCAGCTCGACTCCCTTGAACAGAAGGTCGAACGAGTTGGACCAGCGCGGGTCCGACGGCTGCGGATTGGTGTAGAACGGCCGCTTGACCATCGGATACCCCTCCACCGCGACGAACTCGCTGCCGTGCTCGCGCAGCGCCCACTCGCCGATCGCGCGTTCGTCGGCGGGGGCGAGGTCGGGCTCGTCGGGGTTGGCGCCGGCCAGCTTCAGCGCCTCGCTGAAGTGCAGGACGGGAACCTCGGTGGGGATCTCCGGCAAGGTGACGCCGAGCCGCTCCAGCGCGGTACCGGCTCGGTCGCCGACTGACCGGAGCATGTCGGCGAGGACGTTACGCAGTACGGCCAGGACGTCGCGGTGGTCGGAGATGAAGCCGAGCTCCGCGTCGAGCGAGACGTACTCGGCCAGGTGCCGGACCGTGTCATGCGGCTCGGCCCGGAACACCGGACCGACCTCGTAGACACGCTCGAAGACGCCGACCATCGTCTGCTTGTAGAACTGCGGCGACTGGGCCAGGTACGCCGGGCCACCGAAGTAGTCCAGAGCGAAGACGTTGGCGCCCGACTCGGTCGCAGTACCGACGATCTTCGGGGTCTGGATCTCGGTGAAGCCCTGCTTGTCGAGCGAGCTGCGGTAGCCGTGCAGAGCGGCCGCCGCGACCTCCCAGTTGGCGCGGATCGCCGGGTGGCGCAGGGCGACCGGAGCGTTGTCCAGTACTACGGGCAGCCCGGCGCTGACCGATGGACGCCACAGCTCGATCGGTGGCGTCTCGGCCGGCTCGGTCAGCGGCTCGATGACGGGGTCGACGATCTCGGCCCCACCCGGCGCCTGTGGGTTGGCGGCGACCGTGCCGGTCACCTGGACGACAGTCTCCTCGCCCAGTTCGTCCAGCTGGGCTTGGGTTTCCGGCGTCTTGACGACGATCTGGCTCAGGCCGGAGCGGTCCCGTAGTACCAGGAAACTGACGGCCGCCAGCCGTCGTCTTCGATGGATCCAGCCGGCCACCGTGACGGTCTGGCCTACTGCTGAGGGGATCTCGTGGTTGAGAATGCGCATCGCTGTTGTTCACCTCCGTTGGTTATCTCGAACCCCGGAGGTGTGGGCGAAGGGGAATCTCGCGGTGCCACCACACCTTCACCGGCGCACCTTCGGGAGGTGCTCCGGCCTCTTGCCGTGCATTCGCTCAGGAGTGTCTTCGCGACCGCCCCGCGCATCGCCTTCCCAGCTACCGGCGACTCTCTCCTGCGTGGGGGTGATGGTTGTTACTTGGTTCCGTCACCACGAACGTGTTCAGGGTAGTGCGCTGCCCGGGGCCGGGCCAAACCGATTACCGCTTGGTCTTCCCCGGCGGAATCCCAGCAGTGTCGGTGTCATGCCGCCCGACCGTGCTCGCCGTCACCGTGATCGTGTTCGACGCGCCTGACCCCGGCCACGCCGCCCACTCGGAGTTGAGCGGCCGGGTGTAGTTGTTCGTCGTACAGGTCGCGCGGCGGACGTCGGTGGAGCGGGAGCAGGTCCAGCCCTTGTTGAAGTAGGAGACCAGGGACAGGTTGCGGCCCCAGGAGATCTCCAGGGTGACCCGGCCGGTGGTGCCGCCGATGGTGAGGAAGCGGTTGTAGACGAACGGGTTCGGGTCGTGGTGCGGGTCAGGGGTGACGATCGTCAGCAGCGACTCGTCCGACTGCGGGCCGGGCAGCGTCTCGGAGTCAGTGTCGTACAGCAGGCCCGCGGTCGCCGCTACGGAGTACGCAGCAGCACGATCCGGTACTGCGAACTCGGCGTACAGCGGAGCAGGCCGGGCCGGGTTGGTCGCGGTGCAGGTGCGGCTGGCGGGGGTGCACTTCCAGCCAGTGGGGTTGCCCGTGAGCGGCCAGGAGAGCGCTGCGCCGTACTGGAGCTTCACCGTGACGCTGGTCCGGGTGCCGGGGGCAACGGTGATGGTGCGCAGGTACGTGTCCGGGGAGGTCTTGGTGGTGCTCAGCTTGAGCAGGTTTTCGTCGAGGCGCGGCTGCGGCGGGGGGACCGGCGCGGCCAGGGTCTCGGAGTCGTCGTCGTACAGGCGGCCGCTCTTGGCCGAGACGGTGAACGTGCGTTGGGCCGCCGTGCCGCCGCTCGGGTCGGCGAAGGACACCGGCAGGGTAGAGGGTGCCGCCGGGTCGGTAGCCGTGCAGCTGCCGCTCGCTTGAGAGCAGCTCCAGCCGGCCGGGCTGCCGCTCAACGGCCACTTCAGGGACGAGCCGTACTTGATGCCGATCGTCACCGGCTTCGCGTTACCGGCCGGCACCTTGATCTTGATCAGCCACGTCGGGTTCGCCGCGGCCTCCTCGACTGCCTCGGCGCGGGTGGCAGGCCCGTACGGCGCGCGCCCGCCCGGCGCTCCGCCACCGGTCGGGGCGCTGATCGTCAGCAGCCCCTCGTCGAGGATCGGGGTGGTCGGCTCCGGCGGCGTCGGGGTGGGGACGGTCGGCGTCGGCCGGGTCGGCTCGCTGGTCGGCTCAGTCGGCGCGGTCGTCGGGTCCGGCGCAGTGGTCGGCGGGACCACCGGGGGCTTCACCGGCGGCGGTTTGACTACCGGCGGCTTCACGGGAGGCTTCACCGGCGGATTGACCGGTGGCTGTGTCGGCTGCTGCGTCGGGGGCTTGTCGATCGCTGCCGGGGGAGTCTCGTTGCCGGTGAGAGCCATTGCGGCGATCACTGCTACGACGGCGACCACGACAGCGCCTCCGCCGACAGCGACCCGGGTGCTGTTCTCGGTGACCTTCTGCCAGCCGGTGACCAGGAAGCCGGCGATGCCGACCTTGACCCCGGAGGCGGCGGCCAGGTAGCCGAGGCCCGCAGTACCGAGCAGTGCCGGAGCCAGCAGGGCAGGCAGCGCGCTGTTGACCTCGACGAGCTCCAGGTAGACCGCGGTGCACTTGGCGCAGTCGTCCAGGTGCTCGCGGACGTTCTTGTTCTCCCGCTTGGTGAGGCCGCCGCGCACGTAGGCGCCCAGGCGCTCGGTGGTCCAGCGGCAGCGGTCACCGGCGACGTCGGCCAGGTGCTGCTGCAGGTATGCCTGCCGCAGTCCCTCGCGGGCGCGGTAGGCAAGGGCGGAGACGCCGTTGGCGGTCAGGCCGAGCAGGGGAGCGATGGCGGCGGGCTTCTCGCCCTCCACCTCGGTGTGCCACAGGACGGCCTGCCAGCGCTCGGGCAGCGAGGCGAAGGCCTTGGCCGCCGCGCCGCTCTCGAAGCCGGTCACGCTCGGGTCGTCGAACCCCTGCGGCTCCCGCTCGTACGCCGCGATGTCGTCGGTGGTCTGCACCTTGCGGCCGGACCTGATCCGGTCGACGTGCACCCGGCGGACGGTGGTCAGCAGGTACGCGCGGAAGGAGATGTCCGGGCCGCCGCCGTTGCGGAGGGCATCGAGCACCTTCGCGAAGGCGTCGCTGGCCAGGTCGTCGGCGTCGTTGGCCGGCACCAGCTGGCGGGCCATCCGCTCGGCGGCCTGGTGGTGGCGGCCGAACAGCTCGCCGTACGCCTCGAGGTCGCCGTTGCGGACGCGCGCGATCAGCTCCGCGTCACTGGGTCCTTCCGGCGTCTCCACTCGACTTCCCCCTGGGTTTGTCACTACATCGTCACCGGCTGTCACGTCGTTGCCGGGATCAAGGTTCCCATGAGGGACGGATCGGCGCACCTAAACATGACGACGGCGGCAGCTGTGAGGTTACGCGAAAAAAGATTCCGAAATCCGCGTCATGAACCGGCCGGCCGGGTGTCTCACCTCCAGAACGACGCTTCCGGCCACCCGGTCGGGAGACGAAGGGACCACCCGAGGAGGGGACATGTCGCTGTTCGCGGACATCCGCCGACGGCTCGACCTACGTCCCAGCCGGTCCCTGAACCTGGCGGGGTCGCTCGCCCGGGACCGGCCGGAGGCGTCGTCTGCTGAGCAACCGTGCGGAAGGAGGGAGCCGCACGGCACTGCTGGCATCGACCGCAGCGCTTACCTGGCAATCGCCGAAGCTCTGCAAGACGGTGCCGATGTGGTGCCCGCGAGCGACGAGGTCGGACGCCGATTGGCCGAAGACGGAGTCTCGCTGCTCGAGGCACTGGATGGGCTGGGTGCGCTGTACCGCTCGATCGCCGGGGGCGAGCCGGCCTTCGACGCGGTACGCGCACTCAGTTCCAGCTGGGCCGAGGCATCACTCATCTATCTGCACTCGCTGTCGTGCGAGGACCCGCTGACCGGGCTGTCCAGCCTGGCGCACCTGCGGTCCCGGCTCGGCGAGATCTACCGGGAGGCCGATCTCCGTGGAACATCCGTACCGGCGACGCACGCACTGGTGGTGGTCGAGCCGCTCTACCCGGCAGGCATCACGCCCCTTGAACGCGAGCTCCGGCTCATCGACGTCGCGGAGTGCCTCCGGATCGTGTTCGCGGGCGGCGACGTACTGGGCCGCCTCGGCGCACGCCGCGCGGCGGCGCTCGTCGATCGCGACCCGAACCTGCCGGACCAGGTCGAGACGGTCCGAGCGCTGATCACCCAGTGGCGGCTGGACACCGACGAGCCGCAACTGGCCCGGGTGTGGATCGAAGGACTGCCCGCGGCCGAGCAGTGGGGCGGCCGCGTACTGGACGAACTGGCAAGACCCGCATAGGACCTGCGTCCGGCCGCCGACAGGGGGACGACCGGACGCATCGAGCCGACGGCGGATCGCCTGTCACGGGGTAGGCGATCCGTCGTCGCTGTCCTGAAAAGTGTCCGTCGTGGTGGCTAGGCTGCAGCTATGTGTGGGAGATACGCATCGAGCCGGGATCCTGCTGATCTGGTCGTCGAGTTCGAGATCGACGCGGGCAACGTGAAGGAGTCCGTGCAGGAGCTGCCGGACAACTACAACGTCGCGCCGACCGACGAGGTGATCGCCGTCGTCGAGCGCAAGAACCGGGACGCCCCGGACGAGACGATCCGCAAGCTGACCACCGTCAAGTGGGGGCTGGTGCCGTCCTGGGCCAAGGACACCTCGATCGGCAGCCGGCTGATCAACGCCCGGATGGAGACCGTCGCGGAGAAGCCGGCCTTCAAGAAGGCGTTCGCCGTCCGCCGCTGCATCCTGCCGGCCGACGGGTACTACGAGTGGTACACGGCCGAGGAGAAGGTCAACGGCAAGCCGGTCAAGCAGCCGTACTTCATCCGCCCGGCCGACGGCGGCGTGCTCGCGATGGCCGGCCTCTACGAGATCTGGCGCAACAAGGCCGTCGCCGACGCCGACCGCGACGACGCCTGGCTGTGGACCTGCACCGTCCTCACCACCACGTCCACCGACGACCTCGGCCGGATCCACGACCGGATGCCACTGCTGGTCGAGCCCGACCGCTACAACGCCTGGCTCGACCCGCTCTCCTCCGACCCCGACGAGCTGCTCGACCTCCTGGTCCCCGCCGCGCCCGGCCGCCTGGAGGCCTACGCGGTCTCCAAGGCCGTCAGCTCGGTCAAGAACAACGGCCCCCACCTGGTCGACCCGCTCCCCCCGGACGGCACCGACCCGATCGACAAGCCGGAGGAGCCGGAGGAGATCACGCTGTTCTGAGAGAAACCCGAGGTGGCGCGGTGGGGCGGCCGGGAATGACAGGATGGGGCCGTGACCGACGAACGGATTGTGGCGACGCCGCACGGTGAGGCTCGGATCGTGGCTTATCGGGCGCGGCGGCCGGTGGCGACGCTGGCGCTCGGTCATGGGGCCGGTGGCGGGATCGAGGCCGGGGATCTGGCCGCGCTGGCGGCCCGGTTGCCGAAGCAGGACATGAACGTGTTCCTGATCGAGCAGCCGTGGCGGCGGGCCGGGAAGAAGCTGGCGCCGGCGCCGAAGGTGCTCGACGAGGCGTGGATCGCGATCATCGGGCAGTTGCGGATCAGGACGCCGCTGGTGCTGGGCGGGCGGAGCGCGGGGGCCCGGGTGGCCTGCCGGACCGCGGCGGGGCTGGGCGCTTCCGGCGTACTGGCGTTGTCGTTTCCGTTGCATCCGCCGGGCCGGCCGGAGAAGTCGCGGGTGGACGAGCTGCAGACCTCGCGGCTGCCGACGTTCGTCGTACAGGGGGAGCGGGATCCGTTCGGTACGCCGGAGGAGTTTCCGCCGCTGACCGAGATGGCAGTGGTGCCGGACGGCGACCACTCGTTCAAGGTGCCGAAGCGGGCCGAGCTGACCCAGGACGAGAGTTTCGACCTGCTGGTCGAAGCTGTGTTCGAGTGGGTCACCCGGGAGATCTCGGGCTGAACCACCCCGGCCGGGCGGCGGGAATTACCACGCGGCCGGGCGTGTTGTGATGAGCATGATGGCGACGAGTCTGGCTCCTGCGCGAAAGACTGCGAAGACCCCGGTATTCTCGATCACGATGCCGACTCCCACGACCACCGAGACACCCGAGCAGCGGACCGAGCGCTTCGAGCGCGAGGCGCTGCCTTTCCTCGACCAGATGTACGCCGCGGCGATGCGGATGACGCGGAACCCGGCCGACGCCGAGGACCTCGTCCAGGACACCTTCGCGAAGGCGTACAGCTCCTTCCACCAGTTCACGCCGGGCACCAACCTGAAGGCGTGGCTGTACCGGATCCTGACCAACACCTTCATCAACGGGTACCGCAAGCGGCAGCGTCAGCCCACGCAGTCGCCGACCGAGGAGATCGAGGACTGGCAGCTCACCGCCGCCGAGTCGCACACTCCCGGCGGGCTGAAGTCGGCCGAGGCGGTCGCGCTGGAGCACCTGCCCGACTCCGACGTGAAGTCGGCGCTGCAGTCGATCCCGGAGGACTTCCGGCTGGCCGTGTACCTGGCCGATGTCGAGGGGTTTGCCTACAAGGAGATCGCCGACATCATGGGGACGCCGGTCGGCACCGTGATGTCACGGCTGCACCGTGGCCGGCGCCAGTTGCGTGAGCTGCTGGCCGACTACGCCCGGGAGCGGGGCCTGATCCCCGCGCTAGACGATGCGCCGGCGGACGGATCCGCGGCGGCTGCCGAGGAGGAGAAGTCGTGAGCTGCGGCGAGGACCACGACGTGGACTGCAGCGAGATCCTGGAACGTGTGTACGTCTTCATCGACAACGAGCTCGAGGACGCCACCACCGACGAGATCCGCCAGCACCTCGAAGAGTGCGCACCCTGTCTCGACCAGTACGACATCGAGCGCTGCGTGAAGAAGCTGGTGCACCGCTCCTGCGGCGACGAGCAGGCCCCGGACGCGCTGCGGCAGCGGATCCTGCTCCGGCTGACCCAGATCCGGATCGAGACGACAACCACCACCATCGTCTCCACCGACTGACCACAGCTCCAAGCATCGAGGCTCGCCGGACAGCTGTCCGGCGAGTCTCGCTCGCTTTCAGGCCTCGGTCTGGTGCTCGGCGAGCAACTGCGAGGCGGCGGCCTCGTCGTTCGGGAAGCCGCTCTGCAGCACGGCTGAGGCCTGCCGCCAAGCGCTGGTGGCCGCGGCCAGGTCTCCGGTGGCGGCACAGATCTTGCCCAGCACGATCAGCAACAGCCCTTCCCGCTGGTGATTGCCGTAGGCACGCGCCAGCCGCAGCCCGGCCTCCGCCTGCTCAGCCGCAGCGGAGTGGTCGCCGACCGCCAAGTAGGTGATCGCCAGTTGCTGCAGACTCTCGGCCTGGGCGACGCCGTCCTTGAGCAGCCCGAAGCCGTCGATGCTTCGGCTCAGCATCAGACCTGCCTCCGCGGTGCTGCCGGCCTCCAGATAGGCCTGCCCGACGATCTGCTGACGCTTCGCCAGTGACCGTGGATTGCCGGACTGCTCCGCCAGTACGAGGCTGAGGTCGAACGACTCCCGGGCCAGCTCCAGCTCGCCACGCCTGCTGTGCAGCCGGCCCATCGCCAGATAGCTGATCCCGACCACGCTCTGGTCGCCGATCCGCTGGCTCAGCGCCAACGCCTCCTCGGCGCACACCAGCGCTTCGTCCAGCTCACCCAGCAGCTCCAGGACGTAGCTCAGCGACGTACAGCAGCGAGCTTGCCCTGCCAGGTCGGAAGTGGCCCGGAACAGCGTCAGGCTCGCGCGCAGGTGCGCGAGCGAGGTGACCAGGTCGCCGCGCTCGGCATCGGGGATGGCCAGGTCGTGCTCGAGCCACGCGGCCAGCCGGTCGTAGCCGAGCTCGATGGCGATCTGCCGCCCGGTCCGGTCGATCGTGCGCATCTCGATCCAGCGCGATCTGACCTCGACGTACCCGAAGAGCGCCAGCGCGAGCTCGGGGACGAACTCGCGCAGCCCGGGCGTCCCGCTGACCTGTGCGACGAGCCCGAGAATGTTGCCTCGCTCATGGTCGAGGAGGGTCAGCGCGGTGGGCGCGTCAGGCAACTCGGGCAGCGCGCGTGCGGGCGGTGTCGCGAGCCCGAGCCGGCGACTGTCTGGATGGGTGAGTTGCTGGCTTCGCCAGGCCACGCCGAGGTAGTACTGCAGGACGCGCGCCAGGGCGTCGGTCCGGGCTCCTTCGGACAAGGTCTGCCCAGCGCGCTCGCGGGCGAAGGTGCGGATCAGGTCGTGCATCCTGTACCGCCCCGGCAGCGCGGAGGACAGCAGATTGAGATCGACGAGTCGCTCGAGGATCCGCTCGGCGGTGTCCTCGGAGACGTCGAGCAGCTGGGCAGCAGTCACCGCGCCCAGGTCAGCGCCGTCCGGCAGACCGAGCAGCGCCAGCGCGTCCGCGGCCTGCCGGTCGAGCTTTTGGTTGCTGCTGGCAAGGAATTCAGCGGTGCCGGCGATATTGGCCCGTACGCCGGACTCGCCGGTCCCGAACTCGTCCAGCCGCCGGTGCTCGTCACGCAACTGGCTGACCATGTGCTCGATCGGCCAGCTCGGCCGCGCGGCCAGCCGGGCGCCGATCAGCCGGACCGCGAGCGGCAGCCGGCCGGTCAACTTGGCGATCGACCGAGCCGCGGCGCTCTCGCTGCCCACCCGATCGTGGCCGGCAATGGTGGCCAGCAACTCGACCGAGTCGGCCTCCGACAACGGCGTCAGAGCGATCTGCCGGAAGCCCGGCAAGGTGGTCAGGGCCCGCCGGCTGGTCGCGATCACGGCCGATCCAGGTGCTCCCGGCAACAACGGCAACACCTGGGCCGCGCTGTTCGCATTGTCGAGCAGGATGAGGACTCGCTGCCCGGCCAGCCGGGATCGATACACGCCGGCCAGTTCGTTGATGCCCGAGGGGACCGTCCGGTCGTCATCGAGGCCGAGCGATCGGATCAGCTGACTGAGCGCCTCGACCGGCGTGAGCGGAGTACCGGGGCCGTAACCGCGCAGGTCGACGTACAGCTGGCCGTCGGGAAAGCTGTCGCCGACCAAGTGGGCGACATGCACGGCCAACGCGGTCTTGCCGACCCCGCCCATGCCGGTCACCGCAGCCAATTGAACCCGCTCCGGCGGCTCGCCCGTGGGCCGGAAGACCTCCACAAGGTCACCAACCTCGGCGGCCCGCCCGGTGAAGTCAGACAAGGTCGGCGGGAGCTGACGCGGCAGCACCCGAGCCTGCTCCACCGGTGCCGCCACCGGCTCAGCCACTGGACGCCGAGGCGCCTTGGCAGCCAGCAAAAACTCGCCGACCGCCTTGCCATCAAGCTCCAACGCCCCCGCCAGCGCCTCGATCGTCTCGGCCCGAGGCCGCCGCCGCGTCCCACGCTCGAGCAAGCTGATCGCCTGCTCACTCAACCCAGACTTCTCCGCCAGCCCGGCCTGGGTCAGCCCGGCCTCGACCCGGTACTTCCGAAGCAACTCGGCCAGCGTCTCCACGATCAGCTGTCACCGCCGACCGTCGGCTGGGCAAGCTGCTGTCTACGCAGCTCGGCGGCCTCTGAGGTGGCACCTTCCGCTTCGAGGATCGTGATCGCCTCAAGGCGGGTGTGGCGGGCGGCGGATGGCTTCGCGGTGGCGTCCTGGACGGTAGCCAACACGGCGAGCAGCAACGCCTTGCGATGGTTGTCGCTGTGCAGATCTGTGAGTCGGAGGCCCTCGCGGGTATGCCGCTCCGCCTCGCTGTAACTGCCGCGGGCTAGTTCAACTTGGGCGAAATGCTGACGGCTCTCGGCCAAACCGACCAAGTCGTGGATCTTGGTGTAGAGGTCGAGCGCGGCAGTCAAATGTCCGATTCCGGGGCCGTAAGCTCCCTTGTCGAGATAGCTGGAGGCCGCGACCCGATGACGTCGCGCGATCATGCGGACGTTGCCGGCCGACTCGGCCAGTTCGAGGCTGAACCGGAAAGCCGCTGCCGCATCCGTGCTTCGCCCGACCCGGTTGTAAAGCACTCCGAGTGCCAGCTGACTGGTTCCGAGCGCGTTCAGCTCGGCTGACTGCTCAGCCAGCTTCAAGCCGCGCTCGCCCCACTCGATCGCCTCATCCAGACGATCCAGACGCTCGCAGACGTGGCTCAGCGAGGAGCAGCATCGGGCCAGTCCGGCGTTGTCCTGTACGGCCTCGAAATGGTCCAGCGACCGCAGCAGCCGAAGGCGGCCTTGCGCCATGTGTCCCAGTTCGATATCCGGGACCGCGCGGTCGTGCTCAAGCCAACCCCAGGTGACGTGATCGGCTGCTGATGGTCCCGATGACAGCGCCAGGTCAAGAATGGCCCTCATGCGTGGCCAGTACGCGCGCATCTCCAGATAGCCGAACAGACCGAGTGCCAGCGACGGGCCGAACCGGCTCGCCATCGCCGGCTGGGCCGCTGCCTTTTTGTAGAGGTCGAGGATCGAGTCGTACTCCGCATCGAACCAGGCCGGCGTCTCGATCAGGTCGGTGAAGACCGGGACCCCGGTGAGAACGAGCTCTTCGGTTGGTTGCCGTGGACTCCACGGATGAGTGACTCGTTGTGCCTGCCACGCGGCAGCTGTGTAGTACTGCAGGCCCCGCTCGATGGCCGCCGTGCGCTCGGCTGCACGCTCGTCGCTCGAGAGGCGTTCGTCGGCGTAGGTCCGGAGCAGGTCGTGCAGGTGGTACCGCAGCGGGCCGATCGAGTCGAGCAGGTTTAGGTCGACGAGGCGTTCGAGCAACCTCTCCGTCGTCTCCACGTCCTTATCCAGCAGCCGGGCGACCAAGGACACCGAGATCTCGGGTCCGTCCGCGAGGCTCAGCAGATCGAAGGCGGCGGCGGCCTCGTGGTCCGCGGTGTCGGGACTGTCGAGAAGCTCGTTCAACGAGGCGGCGAAGGTGGCCCGGACGCCGGACTGGTCGACGCCGAGCTCGTTCAGCCGCCGGCGCTCGTCCTGGAGCTGTTCCACGAAGTGCCGCAGCCGCCAGCCAGGACGGGCGTTCATCCGGGCGCCGATCAGCCGGAGCGCCAGCGGAAGACCGCCCGTCAGCTCCGACAGCTCCTGGGCGGAGGCTTCGTCGGAGCGCACCCGGTCGTCGCCGGCGACGCTCGCCAGCAGGCGCAGGGATTCGGCGGCGGTGAAGGTCGACAGCCGAACGATCCGGCTGCCTGGCAAGGTGGCCAGGAAGCGGCGGCTGGTGATGATCGCCGCCGATCCGTTGTCACCGGGCAGCAGTGGAGTCACCTGTTCGACCGAGCTCGCGTCGTCGAGCAGGACGAGCATCCGTCGCCCGGCCATCCGGGAGCGGTACAGCCTGGCCATCTCGTCGGTCCCGTCGGGGATCGCGTCATGCCGTACGCCGAGAGACCGCAGGAGTTGCCCGAGCGCCTCGGCGCTGGTCAGCGCGTTGCCGGGGTCGTAGCCGCGTAATGCGACATAGAGCTGCCCATCCGGGAAGCGGTCCGCGGTGAGGTGCCCGGCGTGCACGGCCAATGCGGTCTTACCGACCCCGCCCATCCCGGTGATCACCAGCCGGACACCGACGGATCCGGCGCTTTCGAGTGCCTCCAGCACCCTTTTCAGCTCACCCTCCCGGGCGGTGAAATCGGCCACCGTCTGGGGCAGTTCCCACGGACGCGGCTGAGAATGCGCGATCGGCGGGCGCGCCGACTCGATCGGTGTTTTGACCGCGGCGAAGAATTCCTCTTCCGCGTCAGGTGTCAGCTTCAGAGCCGCGCTGAGTGCCTGCAGGGTCTCCGCGCGCGGGCGCCGTCTGGTGCCACGCTCCAGCAGGCTGATCGCCTGCTCGCTGAGACCCGCGAGCTCGGCCAGCCCGGTCTGGGTCAACTCGGCAGCGAGCCGGTGCCGGCGCAGCAGATCGCCGAAGGCAACCGTCACCCGAACCACCTCCCCGTCACCGAACCGAGCGAACGCACGCGATGCGTCCGCTCGCTAACTGTAGGGAAGATCGCCGACAGTGCGCCTTCGGTTATCCACAGTCGAGACGTTCCAGGTCGGATCGTCAATCGGCCGGGCCGATCAGCTATAGCGGTTCATAACAATCGGTGCAGGGTACGTAACAAAGTATTCATGTCGAATAGCGGGGAGTATCCGGAGTGGAACACTGAGTATACGAAACCAGTGTGGTCAAAGGTCTTGTTGTGACATGTGACCAAACTGCAAAGACCCCGGTTTTCACCGGGGTCCTCGCTGTACGTAGTTGCCTGACTCAGGCGTTGGGACGCTTGCCGTGGTTAGCGGCCTTCTTCTTACGTGCGCGACGCTTGCGGCCGGTCTTGCCCATCTGAAAGCCTCCTTGTAACAACTGCAAAGAGTCACAGTCTCTCATACCACGATGGTGTGCTCGCTACAGTGCGGCGGGTCACGGTCTGGCTTACAGTGTTTCGGCGCGACACGGACGAGCGAAAATAAACTCAAGAGTCAGCGATGCGCTGTCGATGCCCCCCTGCTCCCGCCCACGCGGGATTCGAGACTACGCCGCTGGTCGGAGGTGACTATGATGCTTGGCGACAGCTGGGATTGGTGAGCTTTGGCGCAGCGGGAGGCTTGAGGTGACGCCCCAGTGAGAGCATCACTGCTACGAGCCGCGGTGGCTGCCATCGCCGCTTCAGCGTTGACCATTCTGGTCGTTTCGCTGACGCGGATCACTTACGGCCCGACCGTCCTGACACTGTGTCTGTTGATGCTTCTCGGTGGAGCGCTGCGGTTTCGTGTGTTGCCGAATCACCCGGCGGTACTCGATTCCATCGCGCTCGTCGCAGTCTTCGTGATCGCCGGGCCCTGGTATGCGGTGGCTGTCTCTGTCTTCGGCTATCTGCCACAACTCAGACAGCCGTCCCCCATGGTGAAGCGGATCTTCAACCCTTCGTACCGCGTTCTGGCCGCAGCCGGCGGTGGTTTGGCCTATACGGCGGTCGGCGCGCCGGTCGGGACCGAGATTCTCGATCAGGTCCCGTTGACCTTCGCGGCGGCCTTGGCGGCGACGGCCGGCCATCAACTAGCCAACGCTCTGCTGGTCAGTTTGATTCTGTGGATCGAGGGCCAGGTTCGGGTCGTGGACTTCCTCCGGTCCGTGATCGCCCCGACCTTCCTGCCGATGCTCGGGTACAGCGCACTGGGCGTCCTGCTGGCAGTGATGTGGATCGGTGGTCTCGGCATTGTCGCGTGCTTGCTGGTCCTGGTCCCTCTGCTCGTCGTTCGCTGGGCGTTGTCGCAGTACCAGGCCGAGCGGGCCGCACAGGCCGCCACGATGCGGGCCTTCATCCAGGTGATCGAGACGAAGGATCTGTACACCCGGGGTCACTCCGAGCGGGTCAGTATCGGAGTCGGGATGCTGGGCAAGCACCTTCAGTTGTCCGAGGATCGCCAGAACGCGCTCGAGCATGCGGGGCTGTTGCATGATGTCGGCAAGGTGGGAGTACCGACCAGCATCATCCGCAAGCCGGGCAAGCTGGACGACTCCGAGATGGACGCGATCAGGCTGCACCCGGCGCGTGGCGTCGAGTTGATCGGCAACATCCCCTTTCTCGAAGAGGTCAAGTCCGCGGTACTGCACCATCACGAGAAGTACGACGGCTCGGGCTACCCGGCAGGGCTCAGCGGCACCAACATCCCGTACTTCGCCCGGATCATCGGCATCGTCGACGCGTTCGACTGCCTCACCTCGACCAGGTCCTACCGGCCTGCGCGGAGCGTCGAGGAGACGCTGGCCATCCTGATCCAGGATCGGCGCACACACTTCGACCCCGAACTGGTGGACGCCTTCGTCGATGTGATCGAGACCTCCGGCTGGACGGCCGCCGCCGACCAGCCGGCGCCCGATGACAAGATCCAGGTCAGCATCGACCACGACGATCTGAGTCTTGGTACGGGCGGCGGGGCGTCAGGGTCGGCTGCGGGGCCCGCGTGATCCTTCTGGGCGAAGCGGATTCCTCGGAGTCCCGTCGACTGAGCAGCGGGGTGGTGATCGTTGCAGCAGGTGGCTGCCTCGGCGCCGTCGCCCTGGTCATGACCTCTCGTCGGGGGCTGACCGAGTGGCCGTTCGCGCTCACCTTCGCTCTCTTGATCGCGATCGGCGAGATGGTGCAGTTCCGGGTGGATCGCAGTCGTAACCGTGCCCCCATCGCCACCAGCGCCGCTCTGGCCTACGTGATGTTGCGGGGGCCGGCCCTCCATGTTCCCCCTGACGTTGCCCAGATCATCGCGGTGACGGGGGTGGCCACTTTGGCCGGAATCGTGCCCAGGGCCGTGGCCGGACTCGGCTGGGACCTGGTGATCTCCAGTCGGCGGGTGCTCTCGGTGGGCTGTGCGGCTGTGGTCTTCGCTGTCCTCACCCCGCACAAGTTCTTCTGGAACGGTTCATGGACCCATGCGTTGCCGCTGGCGGGCACCATGCTGCTGGCTGTGCTGTCCGCCGGTCTGATGGACGCTCTGGTGGGGGCGGGGCAGGCGACCGAGCGGCTGAATCGACCGTTCCCCGCTGCCCTGCGCGACGAGCTCAGTGTGATGGGCCGGATTGGCATGGCCATGGGAATCAGCGGGATGCTGCTCGCCGCTGGGACCTCGTTGATCGGGTTGTGGGCACCACCCCTGGTGATCGTGCCGCTCTTGCTGACCCAGTTCGCGTTCCGGCGGTTCGCTTCGGCGCAGCGGACCTATCGGACCACGGTGCGATCGATGGCTCGGAGTACGGAGATCGCGGGGTTCAGCAGTCCGGGGCAGAACGCGCGGACAGCGAGCCTTGCGGTGGCGATCGGCAATGATCTCGGGTTGACCCCGCCGCGGATGGAGGCGCTGGAGTACGCCGCGTTGCTGTCGGGGGTCGGGCAGTTGGCGTTGGCGGATCCGAGTCCGGGTGGGGCGTCGTTGCTGCGGAGTCGGGAGGAGCGGCAGCAGGCGGCGGAGATCGGGGCTTCGATCATCGAGCGGTCCGGGGTGCTGGACCACGTGGCGGAGATCGTGCGGCACTCCAACGACCCGTACCGGCAGGGGCGGGCCAACAATCCCGATATCCCGGTCGAGAGTGGGATCGTCAACGTGGCGCTGGCCTACGAGCAGCTCGTGGGTGAGGGGACCGGGCAGACGCCGGGCAAGGCGATGGAGAACATCGGGCTGGGGATCGGCGCGGAGTACGACCCGGTCGTGGTGGAGTCACTGCGCCGGGTGATCGGCCGCGGGTTCCGCTTCTAGGTCTTCCCAGCTGGGCGGTGGCTGGACCGGGATGTGGCCGGCGCCGCCCATTCCGGCGTACAGGAGGAGGCCGGCGCCGGCGGCGATCAGTACGTCGCCAGGGCTGACGGCCTGACCTAGGCCGGGCAGCGCAACCGGTACGACGTCACCGAGCCAGGGGAGTCGCGTCGTGGCGTCGGCGAGCTCATGCCTTGGGTCCTCGGCGAAGCCGGTGATACCGGCGCGAGCGAGCGTGGCCAGCGAGACCGGCATGGCGCCGTTTAGAGCCACCACCAAGGCGTTGCAGGCGAATCCGAGGGCCAGCAGGGCAACCCCGGGCCGCCTCAGGTTGAGACGCAGGAAGACGCCGATGCAGAGGGCGGAGCCGATCAGGCCCACCGGGTAGGCGATTCCGCCGGTGAGAGAGCCCAGGACCTGCCCTGTGGCCGCTGCGGCCAGCCAGTGCAGCCCGGCCAGGGTGTTGTCCGCCAGGTCCGTCAGATGCCCGCCGGTGAGCAGTGCCGCCACCGCGGCGAGGAACATGACGAGCAGAACCAACAGCATCCTGGTGATTCTGCCCGTCATGAACCGTCAAATCAGCAAACCCGACTCCTGAGCGTGTCGGATCAGCTACTTTCCGTACTACGCCCTGGCGGGCTTCGCGTCGCCTTCGTCCAGCAGCTCCGGCAGGTCCTTCACACCCGGGTCGCCCGCATCCGCGAGGTAGTCCGTCGGGTGGGTGGTGTCCACGCCGTCCGGCACCTTGAGCGCCCGGAAGAGCAGCGTCAGGGCGACGGTGATGACCAGGTTGATCGCGATCGCGGTCAGCCCGATGTAGGCCTGCGTCTGCGTGAACGGGATGTTCGCCAGCGAACCGCCGAAGTGCTTCTTGGTCGCCGGGTTCACCACGTTGTACGCCGAGATGGTGCCGAACACCATCGCGACCGCCCAGCCGGCCAGCAGCGCCCAGCGGTGGAACCACCGGGTGAACAGGCCGACCACGATCGCCGGGAAGGTCTGCAGGATCCAGATCCCGCCCAGCAACTGCAGGTTGAGCGAGATCGTCTTGTCCATCCCCAGCACGAAGATCAGCGCGCCGAACTTCACCAGCAGCGAGGCCAGCTTGGAGACCTTGGCCTCCTGCGCCGGGGTGGCGTCCTTCTTGAGGAAGTCGCGGTAGATGTTGCGGGTGAACAGGTTCGCCGCCGCGATCGACATGATCGCGGCCGGAACCAGCGCGCCGACCGCGATCGCCGCGAAGGCGATGCCGGCGAACCAGGCCGGGAACTCCTGGTCGAACAGCCGCGGGATCGCCAGCTGCGGGTTCGGCTTGCCGTCCAGGCCGGTGATGTTCACGTTGGCCTTGATCGCCATGAAGCCGAGCAGCGCGAGCAGTCCGAGCAACAGCGAGTAGGCCGGCAGGATCGCCGCGTTACGCCGTACGACGTTGCGGTTCTTGGTGGACAGCACCGCGGTGACCGAGTGCGGGTACATGAACAGCGCCATCGCCGAACCGAGCGCGAGCGTCATGTACGCCGAGTACCCGGTCTCGCCCGGGATCAGGGCGCCGGTCGGCTTGCCGGTGGCCGGGTTCGGCTTGGCGAACTTCTCCTGGGCCGCGCCGAAGATCGCGTCCCAGCCGCCGAGCGCGTGCGGCAGGTAGATGATCGCGACCGCGATCACCAGGTAGATCAGGCCGTCCTTGACGAACGCGATCATGGCCGGCGCGCGCAGCCCCGACGAGTACGTGTACGCCGCGAGCACCGCGAACGCGATCAGCAGCGGCAGGTCCTTGGCCAGCAGGTTGCTGCCGCCCAGGCCCATCGTCTCGAAGACCGCCTGCATGCCGACCAGCTGCAGCGCGATGTAGGGCATCGTCGCCAGGATGCCGGTGACGGCCACCGCCAGCGACAGGCCCCGGCTGCCGTAGCGGCCGCCGACGAAGTCCGCCGGGGTCACGTAGCCGTTGCGGTGCGCGACCGACCAGAGCCGGGACATGAAGACGAAGATGATCGGGTAGACCACGATCGTGTACGGCACCGCGAAGAAGCCGCTGATCGCGCCGGTGGCGTACATCGCGGCCGGTACGGCGACGAACGTGTACGCCGTGTAGAGGTCGCCGCCGAGCAGGAACCAGGTGATGAAGGTGCCGAAGCCCCGGCCGCCCAGACCCCACTCGTCCAGGCTGTCCAGTTCACCGGTCCGCCGCCAGCGGGCCGCCATGAAGCCCATCACCGTGACCGCGACGAAGATCACGATGACGATGATCAGCTGGATCCAGTCGACCTTGGTGTTCACCGGTTGCCCTCTTTCCTGCTGGACCCGGCGTCGAGCCCGGACTCGGCCCGTCGCTTACGCTCCTCCCGCATCACCAGCTGGTACGAGATGCTCACCGTGATCGCGGAGATGAAGACCCACAGCAGCTGGTACCAGTAGAAGAACGGAAAACCCCATAACCGGGGTTCGTCCCGGGCATAGGTGGAGACTAGAAGCGGGACGACCACGGAGACCGCCAGCAGTATGCCGGCGATCCAGTAGCCGGGTCTGACCGCGGCAAGTTTGGACACAGCAACCTCCTCAGGACACAGGCGCGCGGGTGAACGTTACAGCTCGCCCACGCACAGCGACTAGACCTACAGGGCGGGTTATGGATACCGATGCGGCGTGGAACCTCCGGCGAGTCCTGCTGTCCGTGGTGTTCCTGCTGGTCGTTGCCCTGCCGCTGTATCCCGAGCTGTTCGGGCTGGACGAGGTCACCCCGTTCACCCAGCTGGTGTCCTTCCGGCCGCAGTTGCTGGTGCTCGTCCTGGTCCTCGGCCTGGTGATGCTGCTGCGCTGGAACTGGCGGATCGCGGCCGGCCTGGTGATCCTGCTGGCCCTCACCGGCGGCGCCCTGGTCTCCCCGCGCCACCTGTCCAAACCCAACCCGCCACCGGCCAGTACGAAGGTGCTGACGGTGATGGTCGCCAACGTGCTGGGCGGCGGCGCCGACGCGGGCGAGGTGGCCAAGCTGATCAGCACCCACAAGCCCGACATCGTCTCGTTGCCCGAAGCCCAGGTCGACGTCCGGCAGGAGATCCAGGCGCACCTGCAGGGCCCGAAGTACAACGGCTACACCCAGCAGGCCAACGCGGCCGTCGAGAGCGCCACCAGCGTGCTGGTCTCCGCGGACCTCGGTAACGTCCAGTTCAGCTCGGAGAAGCTCAACACCGGCCAGGTCAGTGCCGAGCAACCCAGTACGCCGAAACCCGGCGCCGGCGACCCGGGCGCCGAAACGATCGGCCCGGTCCAGCAGACCACCACGCAGTTCGGCCACGTCATCATCACCGGTGGCGGCCTCGGCAAGCTCCGGGTGATCGCGTACCACGGTTACCCGCCGCTGCCGCGGGACGTGACGATCTGGAAGCAGGACCTCGGGGTGCTGAAGGACTGGTGCTCGGCCGGCCCGCAGACGATCCTGGCGGGCGATTTCAACGCGACCACGGATCACGCCGACTTCCGGGACGCGCTGGGCCGCAACTGCAAGAGCATCGCGCCGACGGTCGGCGCCGGGCTCCAGGGCACCTGGCCGGCGGATCGGCCGGCCCTGTTCCGCACCCAGATCGACCATGTGGTCGTCACCGACGGACTGGTCCCGGGCAAGTTCAAGACGTACGAGGTGGAGGGGTCCGACCACCGCGCCGTGATCGCGACGGTCGCCGTACCGAAGCAGTAGATTCGAGGATCGAGCTACCTGGGGGGCGCCTTGATCCTGGAACGCGAGCGGGAACTCGCTGTCCTGTCCGGCCTCGTCTCGGCGGCCGCTGCCGGTGCCGGCGGGATCGCCGCGGTGGTGGCGCCCGCAGGGATGGGCAAGACGACACTGCTCGCCTCGGTTCGGGCAGAGGCTGAGCAAGCCGGTTTCGTCGCCCTGTCCGCGCAGGGCTCGCAGTTCGAGCGTGAGTTCTCCTTCGGCCTGGCCCGCCAGCTCTTCGAGTCAGTGGTCCGGGGGACAGACCTATTGGACGGGGCGGCCGGGCAGGCCGGCGCAGTACTGGGTGTGCCCGACGTACCAGAGCGCGGTGACTTCGCGATCCTGCACGGCCTGTACTGGCTCACTGCGAACCTCTGTCAGCAAGGGCCCCTGCTGCTGTGCCTGGACGATCTCCAGTGGTCCGACGCCGCCTCCCTCCGGTTCGTGGCCCACCTGCTGTCCCGAGTCCGCGACCTGCCTCTCCTGGTCGTCATCGCCTCCCGGCCGGAAGAGCCGAACGCTGACCTGCGGCTGATTCGGCAACTCGTCGCAGACCCCCGCTGTGTGCAGCTCCAGCCGGCAGCGCTCGGTGAGACCGCAGTGGGCGGCCTACTGCCGGCAGAACTCGGTACTCCGGAGCCAGAGTTCGTGCGGGCCTGCCAGACGGCAACCGGCGGCAACCCCTTCCTCATCGGCGAACTGGGCCGCGCACTGCTTAATGCTGGGCTGGAGCCGGTCGGCGCCAACGCTGGTCGCGTCGAGGCGGTCGGTGGTGCGGCACTGGTCAAGCTGGCCTCGCAGCGGCTGACCCATTTGTCACCGGAGGCAGTCGTCTTCGCCAGGGCGATGTCGCTGCTCGAGGACCGCTCCGACCTGGCAGTAGTGATCGAGGTGGCCGGCCTGACGCTGCCGTCGGCCACGGCCGCGATGACCGAGCTGGAGCAGGCCGACATCCTGCGCCCTGGCTCGGAAGGCCCGCTCACCCAGGGCTCTGTCGCCTTTGCGCACCCGTTGATGCGGGCCGTCGTGTACGAGTCGCTGACGGCCGGAGACCGGATCGCCGGCCACGCCAGGGCTGCCGAGGTACTGACCGCGCACGGCAGCGAGCCGGAGAAGGTCGCCGGGCACCTGCTGCTGATCCCGACCCGCAACGACCCAGCCGCCGGCCAGGTACTGCGTCGCGCCGCGGCTGACGCGCTGCGCCGCGGCTCGCCGGCCAGCGCCACGGCGTACCTGGATCGTTGTCTGGCCGAGCCACTCGCGGACGACGTCCGGCTTGCGTTGCTGGTCGAGCTGGGCACGATCACCCAGCAGTCGGACATGAGCGCCTCGGCCGGCTATCTCCAGCAGGCGGCGAACCTGGCGGTCGCAGCAGAGGACCGGCTGCGGATCGCCGACATGTACGCACGCGCTCTGCACTTCACCGGCCGCAACACCGAGGCCGTCGAGGTCTGCCGTACTGCGCGGGAGCTGCCCGGGGTGAGTCATGACTACGAGCGGCGACTCGACGCCCAGCTGCTGGTGCTGGCGATCTCCGACATGTCGATCGCGAACCGTGCGGCCGAGCTGGACTCCGCGCGGGCGATCGCTCCCGATGCCACGGTCGGGAGCCGGCTCGTCGACGGCGTCATCGCGGTCGCCGACGCGTTCGACAACCGGCCCCGGGCGACCGTGGTCGAGCGGGCCTCCCGGTCCTTGCTCGACCTCGACATCCGGACCGCCGCGACCGGTCTGGAGATCTACCTGTCCGGCTGCATCGCCTTGTTCATGGCGGATGCGGACGAGGGGATGACGGTGCTCGACCGTTGGGTCACGCAGGCCTACGACCACGGCTCGACGGTGTTCATGTCCTACGCCAAGGCCGCTCGCGGGATCGGCTGGTTCTGGCGGGGAGCGCTGGCCGAGGCGGCCGCCGATGCGTTGGAGGCACTGGAGATCGGCGAGGCGAACGGTACCGACGTACGGGCTGCGGCGGCGGGCTGTCTGGCGAACGCTCTGGTTGCCCAAGGCCACTTGGAAGAGGCTGCTGCGGCGCTGGACCGGTCCGGGTACGACCCGGCTGAGGCGCAGGCGGGCTTCCTCTACACCTTGATCGAGAGCCATGCCGGGCTGGCACTGGCGCGAGGCGACAACGCGAAGGCAGCCGAGCTGGCCAGGCTTTGCGGCGAGCGCTATGCGGGCAGTGGGGGAGTCAACCCGTCGCGGGTGCAGTGGCGATCGCATCTGGCGACCGCGTTGCATGCTGCCGGTCAGGTGGAGGAGGCGCGGGAGATTGCTCAGGAGGAGGTTCGGCTGGCCCGGGTGTGGGGAGCTCCGCGGACGCTGGGCCGGTCGTTGCGGGTGGCCGGGCTGATCGACGGGGACCTCGAGTTGCTGCAGGAATCCGTTGCTGTGCTGGCGGATTCGCCCGCCCGGTTGGAGTATGCGACCTCGCTGGTCGACCTCGGCGCTGCGCTGCGCCGAGCGGGACAGCGAGTTGCCTGCCGGCCGTTGCTGAGCAGCGGGATCGACCTGGCCGAGGTCTGCGGGGCTGCTCCGCTGGCTCGCCGCGGGCGGCAGGAGCTTCGGAGTACGGGGGTCAAAGCACGCCGTACTGCGGTCGCCGGGGTCGGAGCGTTGACGCCGAGCGAGGCACGAGTGGTCGAGCTGGCCACGGCCGGGCGGTCGAACCGGGACATCGCCCAGGCGTTGTTCGTGACCGCCAAGACGGTCGAGGTGCACCTGACCAACTCGTACCGCAAGCTCGGCGTGAGCGGCCGCCGGGAGTTGATGGCACGCACAACAGCCCCCGAACCAGGTCCGGGGGCTGTCACGCGGTGACCGGTCAGTCGACGTGGATCGTCACGGTCGCGATGTTGGTGGTGCTCTCGGCGCTCTTACCGGTGTCGTAGCGGTACCGGAAGGTGTCCGTGCCGTGGAAGCCCGGGTTCGGCGTGTAGGTCAGCGCGCCGGTGCCGAAGTCCATTTCCAGCGTGCCGTTCGGCGGGGCGTAGCCCTGCTGGATCCAGTTGTAGCCCTTGAGATCGGCGGACGGGAAGACATCGTTCGCGCTGACGCCGTTCTCCGCGTCGACGGTCAGGGTGGTGCCGGACATCACCGTGTAGGAGTCGTCGACGGCCGTGGCCGGCGGGACGATCTGGACCGGGACCAGGGCGGTCCAGGCCGGGTCGCTCGGGTTGACCCGGGAGCCGAAGCGGTCCTTCACCCAGACCTCGACCACCAGCGTGCCGACGTAGTTCTTGTCCAGCGGAGTGACCGAGATCCAGCCGTCCGCACTGATGCTCGCCGTACCCCGGCCGTACTGGACCGTTGCCACGACCTGCGCTCCGGTGCCGTTGGCGACCTTGCAGCGAACGTCCTCGAGCCACCAGTTGGAGACACCCTTGAGGATGTGGTTGGTGTTCGGGGTGGTGCAGCTCGGGGCCGTCACCGGCACTGCCTCATAGGTGCCGCAGTGCATCTCCCGGTAGTCCACTTTGCAGTGCGTGTAGGGCACACCGGCGCTGTTCTTGGTGGGCTCGGCCAGCGTCGGCCGGTTGGCCACGGTGTAGACGTCCTCGTCGGTCCGGCCGTCGTGGCGGCTGTAGACCCACGGAGCAGGCGCCGGGCACAGGGCGATCCAGCCGGCCACGTGCGGCGGCGGGTTCCAGGTCACCTTGCAGCCGCTGTGGCCCGGGATCGTCATGTTCGGCGTCTTGTTGCCCTGGGCGAAGAAGATGTAGCCGCCGTCGTCCATCCGGTCGTAGAAGGTGAAGGTGCCGGCCGGCCGCATCGGATCCGGCTTGATCGAGCTGCCGATGCTGCCGACCGGACCGAGCCCGCCGGTGTTGATGACGATCAGCTCGCCGTACAAGCAGCCGCCGCCGTCATCCGGCCGGCAGATCGCCGGCTTGGCGCTCGCGGTGGTCGTCATCGCCACCGAGAACGCCGCCATCACGAAGACCGCTGCCAGCAGCGCCCTGATCATCCTCGTCGTTGTCCGCATCTGCGGGAATCCCCTCACGTTGTTGACCTGGTGGCCGGAGGATTTGTCCGGCTGGTGTGAGGTCAACAGTAGGAATTTGGCGAGGGGGTGGCATTGGGGAAACCCCTAGTCCTTGGGGGCTAGGGGTTCGGGAGGAGAAGCTACTTACCCGGGCGGTAGATGTAGGGCTGAGACCCACGAACAGCCTCGGTCAGCATCAGCAGCATGTCGGCCCGTGCCTCGATCGGCCGCCCGAAGAGCTCGTCGTCCCCAGGAATCGGGAAGCCCTTCACCCCGATCGCCAGCTGACTCAGCAACACGTGCAGCACGCTCCGGGCATTGAACACGTTCGGAGTAGGCCACTCCGGCAGCGTCTCGTGCATCAACGGCTGCTGCGCCGCGGTCGCCGCGACCGGCTTCAGCCACCGCTCCAGCTCATCGCTGGTCAGCATGTTCCGGTGCAGGATCGTCATCACCGCATGCGCGACCCGGTCGTGCTCCTCGTGCACCCACCGGTACTGCGTCTCCTTGACGATCCGGTCGGCCAGCACGTCGAGCAGCGCCCGCAGTACGCCGGCGTCGCAGTGGCGCGAGCGGGCCAGCGCGCCGATCGCATCGGCGCCATGGGCAACGGCATGCGCCCAGCCGCAGTCGGCGACGTACCCGCGCAGGTCGCGTTCGCGCAGCAGCCAGGTGGCCAGCCGGTCGCCCCAGCGCATCACCACCTCGTCGTGGACCAGGAACTCGGCGTTGTCGCGGTGGATCACCTCCGCCAGGGTCAGCGCGGTGAAGGAGCGCCGGAACACCGTGTCGGTGCCGTCCTCCCCGAGACCGTAGGCCAGACCAGCGCAGAGACCGTCACCGAAGCCAGGCAGCAGATCGTCGTAGACCCCACGCTCCAGCCAGGTGGCCAGGGTCGGGTAGGCCAGCGCGTCCCGCACCTGCGGGTTGGTGCTGGCGAGACCGCGGACGAGCTCCTCGGTGAGGTCGGGCAGCGCACGGTCGTGCGGTACCGCGTAGTCCGCGGCCATCACGTCCTGCCAGTACGTCGACTCCACCGATGCATCCTTTCACTTGGACCTGCTCAATCAACACCCATCCACCCCCGCCTGTCGAGCCTGCCCAGGCAGGACCACGGCAACCACCTCGTACCCAGCCAGTCCAGACCCAGCCACCACATGCCCTAGGCTCAGCTCCGTGCCGTCCCTGACCGATGTCGCGCGGAACCACACGACGCTGGACCAGGCGGACCTGGACCGGCTGCAGCTGCTGGTGTCCGACTGGCAGATGCTTGCCGACCTGTCCTTCGCCGACCTGGTGCTCTGGCTGCCGGACACCGAGGGGCTCGGCTTCTGGGCCGGAGCGCAGATGCGCCCGACCACCGGCCCGACGGCGTACCTGGACGACATCGTCGGCAGCTTCATCCCGCGCGATCGCCGCCCGCTGCTCGACCAGGCGTACGACGGCGGCCGGATCTGCCGCGAGGGCGACCCGGAGTGGCGCGACGACGTGCCGGTGCGGGTCGAGACCATCCCGGTACGCCGGGGCAGCCGGGTGATCGCCGTGATCGCGCGCAACACCAACCTGCTCGGCGTCCGGACGCCGAGCCGGCTGGAGATCGCCTACCTGCAGAGCGCCACCGATCTGGCCCGGATGATCACCGACGGCATCTTCCCGTACGGCGGGGAGCGGCTGCTCTCGACCACGCCTCGGGTCGGAGACGGCTGTATCCGGGTGGATCGTCACGGCATGGTGACGTTCGCCAGCCCGAACGCGTTGTCCGCCTACCGCCGGATGGGTCTCGTCACCGACCTGGTCGGCAGCCGGCTGAAGGAGGTCACCGGGGAGCTGATCCACAGCGGGCAGAAGGTGGACGACGTGCTCGCGTCGGTGCTCACCGGCCGGGCCGCCCAGGAGATCGAGATCGAGAACTCCGACGCCACCTTGTTCCTGCGGGCGATCCCGCTGCGCGCCGACAGCGAGCACGTGGGCGCGCTGATCCTGCTCCGGGACGTGACGGAGCTGCGGAGCAGGGAACGGGAGCTGGTCACCAAGGAGGCGACCATCCGGGAGATTCATCATCGCGTCAAGAACAACTTGCAGACCGTCGCCGCGTTACTCCGGATGCAGGCCCGGCGCATCACAGTGCCCGAAGCCCAGGCTGCGCTGGCCGAGGCCGTCCGCAGAGTGGGATCGATCGCGATCGTGCACGAGACGCTGTCGGAGTCCTTCGACGAGCACGTGGACTTCGACGACGTCGCCGACCGGGTGGCCGCGATGGTCGCCGACGTGTCCACGGTCTCGACCCAGGTGGCGATCAGCCGCAGCGGCAGTTTCGGCGTACTGGACTCCGAGATCGCCACCCCGCTGGCGATGGTGCTGACCGAGCTGATGCAGAACTCGGTCGAACACGCCTTCAGCAGCAGGTCGGACGAGGACGCGCACGGCACCATCGAGCTGGCCGCCCAGCGATCGGTGGGCCGGCTGCGGGTGGTGGTGACCGACGACGGCAAGGGGCTGCCGGACAGCTTCGACTCCGAGACGTCCGGCAACCTGGGGTTGTCGATCGTCCGCACGCTGGTGATCGGCGAACTCGACGGAGTACTGGAATTTCACCCAAGGCCGGATGGGCCCGGTACGACGGTCGTTCTTGATTTTCCGGTCAAGGAGTAACTCTCGTTATTTCTGAACAGCCGTGGGTCCTTGTCCACAGTTCTTCAGGAACAACGCGAGTTTTTGCCGCAGTACAAGGGGAAATCGAAAGGCCCCGCGGATCCCGCGGGGCCTGCATCGAAAATCGTCTCAGGCAGTACGGATGCGAGCGCGGGCGTTGCGGCGCTTCAGAGCGCGTCGCTCGTCCTCACTCAGACCGCCCCAGACACCGTGGTCCTGGCCGGCTTCCAGTGCCCAGGCCAGGCACTGCTCACGTACGTCGCAGCGACGGCACACCTGCTTGGCCTCCTCGATCTGCATGATCGCGGGCCCGGTGTTGCCGATGGGGAAAAATAGTTCCGGGTCCTCATCGAGGCAAATGGCCCGGTGGCGCCAATCCATGGCGGATCCCATCTCTCTCAGTAGTTTTCGCGCTGACGGCTAGGTCTGTGCCCAGTCAGCGCGCTCGTACTCGCACGGGGGTGGTGCGAAGCGTTGTGAACGTTTTCACGAACGACTCCATGTTCCCAATCTCGGGTGAACGAAACAAGGGTTATGGACTTGTCGATCCGATCACAACACTTCCTTAACACTACGAACCGGTGCACAACGGTTTACCCCGTCCGGAAACCGGACAGTTGAACCTTGGTGCGATCACCCGTTCACTGCAAGTAACCGATCCAACAGCCCTGGGGTTACGCAGAATCTTCAATCCCTGTGGGGCTGAGCTTCTCCGGCCCGCGAGCACCCGGGGGAGGAGGGTCGTCGTCCCCGAAGCTCGGCGACTGGGCTCACTCCCGCGCCGAGCCCAGCACTACGCTGGAGCACGTGCCGACCGAAACGACGCCGCCCAGTGCTCCTCGCCCGCTCAAGCTAGCCGCGGCGGTGGTCGCTGGGGAAGGGCTGGTGCTCGCTGTTCTGGGAATTGCCGAAGCAATAACCATCCACAGTGACCGCCTGCTGCTCGGCGTGACCACAGCGGGCTTCCTGTTCCTGTACGGCGCCGGTTTGCTCTTCGCGGCCCGGGGGCTCTACCGGTTGTCGACGTGGAGTCGAGGGCCGGCGGTGTTCGCCCAACTGATCCAGCTCTTCATGGCCTACAGCTTCTGGGGTGGCTCCACCAAGTTCGTGTCGGTGATCCTCGCGGTCGCCGCTGTCACCGTGCTGGTGGCGCTGTTCCGGAAAGAGTCGATGGAGGCCTTGGCCGACGATCCGACCAAGGACCACCCGGTGCTCTAGCTCACTCCTTCAGCAGGCCCGCGCGGAGCTCGGTGAGCGTGCGGGCCAGCAGCCGGGAGACGTGCATCTGCGAGATGCCGATCTCCTCGGCGATCTGGGACTGCGTCATGCCGCGGAAGAACCGCAGCGTCAGGATCCGCTTCTCGCGGTGGTCCAGTTGCGCCAGGAGCGGCTTGAGCGACTCCCGGTACTCGACGCTCTCCAGCGCCTCGTCCTCGCCTCCCAGGCCGTCCAGGACCGTGGTGGCGTCCGCCTCGTTCTGGTCTGGGGCGTCCAGCGACAACGTGTTGTAGGCGTTCGCCGACTCCAGGCCCTCGATGATCAGGTCCGCGGACAGGCCCAGCCGCTCGGACAGCTCGCCGACGGTCGGGGCGCGGCCCTGCTCCTGGGTCAGCTCGGCGGTCGCCGCGGTCAGCGACAGCCGCAGCTCCTGCAGCCGCCGGGGCACCCGGATCGCCCAGCCCTTGTCCCGGAAGTACCGCTTGATCTCGCCCAGGATCGTCGGCGTCGCGTACGTCGAGAACTCGACCCCGCGCTCGGAGTCGAACCGGTCGACCGCCTTGATCAGGCCGATGGTGGCCACCTGGACCAGGTCGTCGTACGGTTCGCCGCGGTTGCGGAAGCGCCGGGCCAGGTGCTCCACCAGCGGCATGTGCAGCGAGACCAGGCCGTCGCGGGCCGCGGTGTGCGCGGGCTCGCCCGGGCTCGACGCCCCCATCGCGGCGAAGAAGGTGGCGGTCTTGGTGCGCAGGTCGGGTTCCTGCGGCTCGTTGCCTACGGGGCGGTCGTCGGTCACGCCTACTCCGGGGTGATCGCGGAGGACGACACCGTGATGGTGAGCCGCCCGTCGACGGTCTCAGCGGCGGCGGACTCCACCAGCGCGGTCAGCACGGTCCAGCCGAACGAGGAGGTGTCCGGCTTCCAGCCGTTCGGCACGGTGGCCGTGGTGCTGACCGTCAGCTGCGGCGGAGCGATCGCGAAGACCAGGTCCAGCACGCCGTCGGAGGCCTGCGGGAGCAGCAGCGAGCAGGCCTCGTCCACCGCGATCCGCAGATCGTCGATCGCGTCCACGGTGAAGTTGTTGCGGGCGGCGAGGTTGCCGACCACGGACCGCGGTACGGCGATGTAGGCGCTGTCCGCGGGAATGCTGAGGCGGACCTCAACGGGTCGTTCGGTGCTGCTCACAGTGTTTGCCTCCCAGGCGGGGCCGGAACTCCTGGGCGCACGGCCCACCGGGGTACATCTTCCACGCTGTGGCCGTTCTATGCACGATCCGTGCGCGAAGACAGCCAGGAGGCCGGCCCCGAACTGCGGAACCGGCCTCCGGACCTGCTGCGGATCGGACTCAGGCGTCCTCGACGTGGGTCGGATCGAGCACCCGGCGCAGGAAGGTGCGGGTGCGCTCCTGCTGCGGGTTGCCGATCACCTCGGCCGGCGGGCCCTGCTCGACGATCACGCCGCCGTCCATGAAGACGACCCGGTCGGCCACCTCCCGGGCGAAGGCCATCTCGTGGGTGACCACGAGCATCGTCATCCCGTCCAGGGCGAGCTTGCGCATCACCGTCAGGACGTCGCCGACCAACTCCGGGTCGAGGGCCGACGTGGGCTCGTCGAAGAGCATCAGCGCCGGGTCCATCGACAGCGCCCGGGCGATCGCCACCCGCTGCTGCTGCCCACCGGACAACTGCATCGGGTAGGCGTTCACCTTCTCGGTCAGGCCGACCCGGTCCAGGTTGCCCAGTGCGACCTTGGCCGACTCGGCCGCGCTGCGACGCAGTACGGTCTGCTGCGCCACGGTGCAGTTCGCCAGTACGGACAGGTGCGGGAACAGGTTGAACTGCTGAAACACCATGCCGATCCGGGCCCGGGCGGCGTCCAGGTGGCAGTCCGGGTCGGTGATGTCCTCGCCGCTGACCAGCACCTGACCCTGCTCCGGTACTTCGAGCAGGTTCACGCACCGCAGCAGCGTCGACTTGCCCGAGCCGGACGGCCCGATCACGCAGACCACCTCGCCCTGCTCGACGGTGAAGTCGATGCCGCGCAGGACGTGGTTGCTGCCGAACGACTTGTGCAGGTTCTTGATCTCTACCAGTGCCGCCATCAGTTCGCCCTCGCAGCCTTGGCTTCCAGCCAGCGGACCAGCAGGCCCAGTGGCAGGGTGATGATCAGATAGCAGAACCCGGCGGTGACCAGCGGCGTCAGGTTCGACGCCGTGTTGGCCAGGTCGCGGCCGAAGCCGGTCAGCTCGTACGCCGCCGCCGTGGTGCCGATGATGAAGACCAGCGACGAGTCCTTGACCAGCAGGATCAGGTCGTTGGCCAGCGGCGGCAGCACGATCCGGAACGCCTGTGGCAGCACGATCTTCCGGGTCGCCAGGCCGACCGGCATCCCGAGTGAACGGGCAGCCTCGATCTGGCCTCGCGGTACCGCCTGAATGCCGGCCCGGATCACCTCGGCCATGTAGGCCGCGGCGACGATCCCGAGCGCCAGCCAGACCGTGCCGTACGGGTCGAACGGGATGACCAGGTCCTCGAACGCCAGCGGCAGCAGGCTGAACGCGACGAACACCACGATGGCCGGCAGGCCACGGAAGAACTCGATGTACGCCGTGGCCAGCCAGCGGTACGGCGCCACCTGGCTGAGCCGCATCAGGGCCAGCACGGTGCCGCCGATCAGGCCGATCACGAACGCGCCGGCGGTGTACTCCAGCGTCTTCAGGAAGGCGCCGGGCAGTCCGGAGACGAACGACTCCTTGATGAACTTCGGGCTGAAGAAGACGTCGATGATCTGGCCCCAGTCGGCCGTGAAGGCGGCCACCAGGACGATCACGATCAGGACGGCGTACTGGATGCCGCGGGACCGCCTGGCCCGCTGCCGCGGACTCAGGCCCCGCCGCGGCTCAGGGACAGTCTCGGTGGAGGTCACTTCTTCGGCTCAACCCCGAACCACTTCTTGAAGATCTCGTTGTACTTGCCGCTGGTCTTCGCCTCGGCCAGCAGTTCGTTGAACCGGGTGATCAGCTTGGTGGCCGACTCGTCGTCCTTCTTGGCCGCGAAACCGTACTGCTCGCCGGTGTCGAACTCGGCGGTCACCTCGGTGTCGGGGTTGTCCTTGACGAAGGAGAACAGCGCGCCGTTGTCGTTGACCGCGGCATCGACCCGGCCGGACTTGACGTTGTTGGTCTGCAGCGCGAGGTCGTTGAAGACGACCACCTCGAAGCCGATCTTCTTGGAGGCCTCGGTGGCGTAGTCCTTGCCGGTGGTGTCGGCCTGGACGCCGACCTTCTTGCCCTTCAGGTCCTCGAGCGTCTTGTAGGGGGCGCCCTTCTTGACCAGCAGCACCTGGGTGGCGTCCATGTACGGGTCGGTGATCCCGATCGCGGCCTTGCGGGCCGGGTTGATCGTCATCGCGCCCATGCCCATGTCGCACTTCTTCGCCTGGTACGCCGCACCGGAGGTGACCTGGGCCCACTCGATGCTGACCACTTCCTGCTTCAGGCCGAGGTCGTTGGCCAGCAGGTCCAGCAAGTCGACGTCGAAGCCGATCACCTTGGTGCCGTCCTTGTACTCGAACGGCTTGTACGACAGGTGCGTGCAGACGGTCAGCTGACCCGGCTTGACCAGCGTGATGCCGGCCGCCTTGGCCTTGTCCTCGCCTCCTCCGCCGCTGCCCGAATCGTCGCTGCCACAAGCTGACAACGCGAGTGCGAGCACGGCGACCGAGGCTACGGCGATCGTGCGGCGACTCTTGCGGAGGGTGGGGACGATGTTCATCGCTATGACTCCTCGACAGTGGATCCGGAACGCCGGTCCAGGCGGTGCCCGGGCCGGATTCTTGGCATCCTGACACAGCAGGGAGGCGGCTGGCGGCTGGTAACCCCGGACGAGACTCGATCGTCACCGGGCGGTGCCGGAGTGGCGGCCCTCACAGACCAGACCAGTGCGGGCCGTGGTTTACTCGTAGCCACGGGTGACCCCCTGGCAACGGCGCCGTTCGACGCACCCCCACCGAACGCCCACTCTCCGTAACTCTGCCTGCACTCCGACGTAAAGGGTCCCTTTTCATGGTTGCCGAAGTCGTTCCGTCCACTGCCGGTCACGGTGCCGATCAGTCCGCCGATCCGTACGCCGGTGACCCGGTCTTCGAGCTGCACCTCGGCGGCAAGATCGAGGTGACGTCGACGGTCCAGGTGAGCACCGCCGACGAGCTCTCGCTGGCCTACACCCCTGGTGTCGCCCGCGTCTGTACTGCGATCGCCGAGGACCCGTCGCTGGCCCGCAAGTACACCTGGCGGTCCAACGTGGTCGCGGTCGTCACCGACGGCACCGCAGTACTGGGGCTCGGTGACATCGGGCCGGCCGCGTCGCTGCCGGTGATGGAGGGCAAAGCCCTGCTGTTCAAGGAGTTCGGCGGCGTCGACTCGGTGCCGATCGCGCTGGACTGCACCGACGTGGACGAGTTCGTCGAGACCGTGGTCCGGATGGCGCCGAGCTTCGGCGGCATCAACCTGGAGGACATCTCCGCGCCGCGCTGCTTCGAGATCGAGCGCCGGCTGAAGGAACGCCTGGACATCCCGGTCTTCCACGACGACCAGCACGGTACGGCGGTCGTCGTGCTGGCCGCGTTGCGCAACGCGTTGCGCGTGACGGGCAAGTCGATCGAGGACATTCGCGTCGTGATCTCCGGCGCTGGTGCCGCCGGTGTCGCTTGCGCCCGGATCCTGTTGCAGGCGGGCGTCGGCGACCTGGCGGTGGTGGACAGCAAGGGCGTGCTTCACGAGGACCGCGCGGACCTGAACCCGGTCAAGCTGTCGCTGGCCAAGGACACCAACAGCGGCGGCCTCTCCGGCCGGCTGGTCGATGCGCTGGACGGCGCCGACGTCTTCCTCGGTGTCTCCGGCGGCACGGTGCCGGAGGAGGTCGTCGCGCGGATGGCGCCGGGCGCGATGATCTTCGCCCTCGCCAACCCGAACCCCGAGGTCCACCCCGACATCGCCCACCGGCACGCCGCCGTGGTCGCCACCGGCCGCTCCGACTTCCCGAACCAGCTCAACAACGTGCTCGCGTTCCCGGGTATCTTCCGCGGCGCGTTCGACGTGAACGCCAGCCGGATCACCGAGGGCATGAAGCTGGCCGCCGCCGAAGCGCTCGCCGCACTGATCCCGGCCGAGGACCTGCGCCCGGACTACATCATCCCGTCACCGTTCGATGCCCGAGTCGCGCCGGCAGTCGCCGCCGCAGTCGCCGCGGCGGCACGGGCCGACGGCGTAGCCCGCGACTGAGTGGCCAACTAGTTCTAGGGTGATGACCATGCTTGCTGCGTACGCCGCCAGGTTTGCTCCGGACGATCCGGTCTCCGCGTTGGAGGTGGGGGAGCGGCCTGAGCCGGTGGCGCCGGACGGGTGGGTGACCGTCGACGTCAAGGCGACCGCGCTGAACCATCACGACCTGTGGTCGTTGAAGGGGGTCGGGCTGCCGGAGCAGAACCTGCCGATGATCCTCGGCTGCGACGCGGCCGGGCTCGACCCGGACGGCAACGAGGTGGTCGTGCACGCGGTCATCTCGGATCCTGGGTGGAAGGGTGACGAGACGCTCGACCCCAAGCGGTCGCTGCTGAGTGAGCGGTATCAGGGGACGCTGGCCGAGAAGATCGCGGTACCGGCGCAGAACGTCGTACCGATGCCTGCTGGGTTGAGCTTCGAGGAGGCTGCGTGTCTGCCGACCGCGTGGCTGACGGCGTACCGGATGTTGTTCACGCAGTCGGAGCTCAAGCCTGGCGACACCGTGCTCGTGCAGGGCGCGGGTGGTGGGGTTGCAACTTCGCTGATCACGCTCGCTCGTGCGGCCGGGTTGCGCGTTTGGGCGACGAGTCGCGATGAGGGCAAGCGGGCCAAGGCCGTGGAGATCGGCGCGCACGAAGCATTTGAGTCTGGCGCGCGGCTGCCGGAGCGGGTGGATGCCGTGATGGAGACCGTCGGGCAGGCGACCTGGTCGCACTCGCTGAAGTCGCTCAAGCAGGGCGGCACCGTGGTGATCTCCGGCGCGACCAGCGGCCAGGCGCCGAAGTCCGCGGAGCTGAACCGGATCTTCTTCCTGCAACTGCGGGTGCAAGGCTCGACGATGGGCACCCGCGCGGAGCTTGCCCAGCTGGTCCGGTTCATGGCGAACGCCGGCATCAAGCCGCACCTCGACAGCACCTTCGCGCTCGCCGACGCGCGGGACGCGTTCGCGAAGCTGAACTCGGGTGACGTGTTCGGGAAGATCGTCTTGACTGTCTGAATGGAGATCGAGATTCGCCGGGCCGAGGTCGCGGACGCCGAGGCCGGTGCCTGGTGCCAACTGAAGTGCTGGCAGGAGGCGTACGCCGAACTGCTGGATCCTGACCGGCTGGCCGAGCGAACCGCTGACCTCGACCTCCGGATCGAGCGCTGGACGAGCCGGCTCGAAGAGGGCGTACTGCGCTGGGTCGCGATCAACCCGGATCCCGCGGCGCCGGTCCAGGATCAGGTGATCGGGTTCGCCTCACCCGGGCCGACCCGGGACGAGGACGCGCCGACGCCGCTGGAGCTCTACGCGATCTACGTCCGGGCGAAGTGGTGGGGCAGCGGCCTGGCGCACCGGTTGATGGATGTTGCCATCGGCAAGGAGGCGGCCAGCCTGTGGGTGCTGGCCGGGAACGAGCGGGCGAAGGCCTTCTACCGCCGGTACGGCTTCGTCGAGGACGGCGCCCCGATCGACGAGCCGTTCTTCGGCGTACCGGAGATCAGGATGGTGCGGCCGGCCCAGGAAGCGGTGGGGTAGCCGCCCGGTAGCCGGACAGGGGTTGCCCTGCTTTGATACACGATCTATGTTACATAGAGACTGTTGTATCTGAGCGGGAGGTTCTCCATGCACGGCACGGACGAGACCGCACAACGGCTGCTCGACTCCTCGGCCCGGTTGTCCCGGGATCCGGAGACGGAGATCGACTGGGACGCCCCGCTCGGTGACGGCTACGGACTGAGCCCCGAATGGAGCACCCTCTACGGCACGGCTTACTGGGAAGAGCTGACCGAAGTCCAGCGCCGGGAGCTGACCAGGCACGAGGCCGCCTCGGTCGCCTCCACCGGGATCTGGTTCGAGCTCATCCTTCAGCAGTTGATCCTCCGCGATGTCTATGCCTTGAATCCGGCCGGCGCGGAGTTCCAGTGGTCGCTGACCGAGATCGCCGACGAGTGCCGGCACTCGATCATGTTCGCCCGGGCGACCGGCCGGCTGGTCGACGTGGAGTACCGGCCGCGGCCGCTCGCCCGCGAACTGGGCCGGGCGTTCAAGACCGTGGCCACCGGCGAATCGGCGTACGCCGCGATCCTGGTCGCCGAGGAGGTGCTCGACGTGATGCAGCGGGACTGGATGCGCGACCGCCGGGTCGAGCCGCTGGTCCGGACGGTGAACCACATCCACGTCGTCGAGGAGTCGCGGCACATGGTGTTCGCCCGCGAGGAGACCCGGCAGCGGCTGATCGGCGCGAGTGGTCCGCGGCGCTGGGTGAGTGCACTGGTGATCGCGCTGGCCGCCGACATGATCGTGAGCAGCATGGTGACCCGGGCGGTCTACGCGAATGCCGGGCTCGACGCCGACCGGGCGGTGCGGGAGGCACGGCACAACGAGCATCACCGCGCGCTGCTTCGGTCGAGCTGCGCCAACCTGATGGACTTCCTCGGCGAGGTCGGGCTGCTGACGCCCGCTGCGACGCGGGTCTATCGGCGGACCGGACTGCGCTGATGACGTATGTGATCGCGGGGGACTGCTGCTCCGACGCGAGTTGCGTGGCGGTCTGCCCGATGAACAGCATCCATCCATCGCCGGGGGAGCCGGGGTTCGGTACGACGGATGGGTTGTTCATCGATCCGCGCACTTGTATCGACTGTGGCGCGTGCGCTGATATCTGCCCGGTGGGCGCTGCCAAGCCTGCCGATCAGGCGACGCCGGTCGAGGTGGAGTTGAATCGGGCGCACTATGCGTCGGCTCCTGCACTCGATGCTCTTGATCTGGGCAGTTGGGTGCCGCCGACTTTCTCGCCCTGGACGGGCGGCCCTCGCCGCGTCGCAGTCGTCGGCGCCGGACCGGCGGGGATGTATGCGGCTCGGGAGTTGTTGCTGCGCAGTACGGCCGAGGTGACGGTCTACGACCGCCTGCCGGTCGTCGGCGGCCTCGCCCGCTTCGGCGTCGCGCCCGATCACCCGCTGACCAAGCAGATCGTCGCCACCTTCGAGCGAGTGCTCTCGCATCCCCGCGTGAACTGGCGACCCGGCACCGAGGCGATCACAGCAGACCTCGAAACCCGGTACGACGCGGTCGTGCACGCCGTCGGCTCCTTCCGCTCCCGCCGCCTCGGCATCCCCGGCGAGGACTCCGACCGCAGCTGCACAGCCGCCGACATAGTTGCCTGGTACAACGGTCGCCCCGGCGCGACCCAGCTCCCGGTCCAGCTCGTCGGCCCCCGCGCGGTGATCGTCGGCAACGGCAACGTCGCCCTCGACCTGGCCCGGCTGCTCGTCAGCGACACCCAACGCCTGGCCACCCTCGACCTCCCGCCCGCGGTCCGCGACACGTTGGCGACCAGCGGAATCACCGAGGTGGTAATCATCGCCCGCCGCGGCCGCGATGCAGCGGCGTACTCCGCCTCCGCCCTCCGCGATCTCCACACCCTGGAAAATGTCGAAGTCGTGTTCGATGCCGAAGAACTCAGCTCCCCGCCTCGCCCTGGACGACGGATCGTCTTCCGCTTCAACACCTCGCCTACAGCGTGGGATCCGGCAGTCGGACTCTCTGTCGACGGTCAGACGATCTCAGCCGGCAATCTCTTCACCGCGATCGGCTTCGTCGGGCAACCAGTCCCCGGCCTGCCGTTCGACGACCTGCGAGGCATCGTGCCGAACGACCGCGGCGCAGTACTCGACCGCCCCGGCCACTACGTCACCGGCTGGATCAAACGCGGAGCGCAAGGCGGCATCGGCGCCAACAAGGCCTGCGCCGCCGAGACCGTGCGGACGCTCCTCACCGCGGCGCCCCGAGAGGCGCTGACAGCGGCACCGATGTGACACAAGCCCGCTGTGACGTTTCATGGCTGAAACATTGCCGTCGCACCGGGGCAACGAGGCTGGCGCACGCTGGTCGTACCGCGGGAAACCCCCTCGGGTTCGATCCGCCCGATCGATGACGTGAGCAGGAGTGCCCATGAGGCCGACCTTGACGGTGATCGCCGACCCCGCCGACCGCTGGATGATGCGTGCCGCGTGCATCGGCCAGGCGCCGTCGTACGACGAGACCGCGAGTGCCTGGGAGCAGCGCAAGGCGCAGGCGATCTGCCTGACCTCGTGCCCGGTGATCGACGAATGCCGTGAGTGGGCCCGCCGGACCAAGTTCACCGGCACCGCCGCGGGGGAGAAGTTCCTCTCCGGCCGTCGCCGCGGCCGCCCCGGTCCGCAGGAGCGGCGCCGCCCGACCCCGATGGTCGAAGAGCAGCAGCAAGCCAGCTAGCTGCGGCTCAGACCCCGACCAACTCTCGCTCCTGTTCCGCTGCAACCTTCGGGGTGCGGCGGAACGGTGACGTCAGGGTGGCAACGACGTACTGGCGGTTGTGGATCACCGCTGCGATCGCCAGCACCAGGTAGATGCCAGACAGGATGTACCGCCCCGTCTGCCCCGGTACTACGAACTGCACGGCGAACAGCCCCAGCAGCGTCCAGGCGGCCCAGCGCGGGAAGCGCAGGCTCAGCAGCACCGCCAGGCCCAGCAGGGTCTGGGTAGCGGTCAGCAGGAACTCCTCGACCTGGCGCCCGTCCAGCGGCAGCGCGGCAGGGCCGCCGCCGATGCCGTAGGCGATCGGGAGGCTGCCGATCAGCAGGGTCCACTGGTTCACCTTCGCGGAGATCAGCAGGCCGAGAGCGGCGCCGCCCTTGCCGCGCCAGGCGAACAGGATCGCCACGATGAACTCGGGCGCCTCGGAGGCCAGTGGAGCCAGCCACTGCACCAGCAGGAACTGGTCGATGCCCAGCGCGTGCCCACCCTCGACCAGCGAGTCCGCGAACGGCTCGGCCGACAGCAGGATGATCGCGGCCGCGACCAGGAACATCGAGACGACCGTGATCCGCCGCTGAACCTTGTCCAGCCCGCCGATCCGCGCGGCCGGCCCGACCAGGTCAGGCTCCTCGTCGTGCTCCGAGGCAGCGGCGCGCCAGAGGTAGTAGGCGAAGAAGGCCAGCAATGCGATCCCCAGCAGCAGGTGGATCTGACCGGTGATCGGGATGACGAAGGCGACGATGCTGGCGACCGCCAGGAAGCCGAGCTCGCGCCGGTAGCCCGAGTCGAGCACCAGGGCCTTGATCGTGCGGCCGCTGCGCTTGCTGGCGACGTACAGGCTGATCAGGACGACGCTGGACCAGCCGAGGCCGAGCAGCAGCCGGTTGGAGCCGGTCATGTTGGCGGCGGCGTACGCGACGTACTCCGGTTGGCTGCCGGCCGTGTGGGCGAAGTACAGATCCACCGCGTACTCCGGCAGCACCGCGATCACCGCGAGCAGCGCGATCGCCAGGCCGCCCGAGATGTCGACCTCCGCGGCCTCGGCCGCCCAGGCCAGCACGAACGACGCCGCGACCACGCCGAGCCCGAAGACAACGATCGACACCAGGGCCGACGGATGCGCGCCGCTCAGCCGCAGAGCAACGGCCGGAACCGCTGCGAGAAGCAGCAGGAGGACGGGGCGCAGGGCTCTGATCACATGGTCAATAATCCCACCGTTTCGATACTTTCGCAATTGCGCAAGTATGAGACCGTCCTCACCCACGGGGTGCCGCGTTCCCTGCAGGCTCCGCAGCGGTCACAATGACTGCGCAATGACGACACCTCCGGAACCGACGCGAGCGCAGCTCGACGCCGCCGCCAGCACCTTCGCGATGCTCTCGGCGCCCGTCCGGCTGCACCTGGTCTCGCTGGCCGCGCAGGGCGAGTACGACGTGGGCACGCTGGCCGAGCGGGTCGGGGTCAGCATCGCGACCGCCAGCCAGCATCTCGGCAAGCTGCGGCTGGCCGGCATCATCACCGCCCGCCGCGAAGGCCGCCGGCACATCTACACCGTCGACGACCCGCACGTGCTCAACATGGTCGACCAGATCTTCGAGCACATCGCCCCCGACGGCTCGCTGGCCCCGGACCCACCGCTGCGCCGTCGCCCGCCGCACACCGACTAGCCCGTACTGCGTATCACTCGCTGCTCGTGATGTGCCGCAGGTAGCGCTCCGGCGTCTCCAGGTAGGCACGCCAGTTCTGCACGAGCTGCAGGTCGTCCCACGTCGACTCACGGATGCCCCACTCGCCGACCTCAAGAATCGTCGCGCCAGGCAACGCCGAGATGACGGGGGAGTGGGTCGCGCAGAGCACCTGCGACCCGGAGTCGGCCAGCTGCTCGAGCACACCGACCACGGCCAGGCTGGACGAGAAGGACAGCGCGGACTCGGGCTCGTCGAGGCAGTAGAAGCCGCGACGGGTGAAGCGGTCGCCGATCAGGCTGAGGAAGCTCTCGCCGTGACTCATCCGGTGGAACGGCAGGTCCTGCGGACCGCTCGTCCGTGGGTTGTCCTCCAGATACGTGTAGAAGCCGTGCATGGTCTCCGCGCGGAGGAAGTACCCGGCCCTGGCTGCACCGGTGCCGCGCGTCAGGTGGATCTCCTCGTACAGCGGCGACTCGGTCACCCGCGTGGTCAACCGGGCGCCGGTCGAGCCGCCTTCCGGCGACATCCCATAGGCGACGGCGATCGCCTCGACCAGGGTCGACTTGCCCGCGCCGTTCTCGCCGACCAGGAAGGTGACGCCCGGGTCGAGGTCCAGCCCGTCGTCAGCAGTTGCCGGACCGCGGGGATGGTGTGCGGCCAAGCGTCAGAAACGCTGATGCCCTCCGCCGCGGCAACCCGGCGTACTGGGTGAACGGCGAAGGGCATCTACTCAAGCTAGACCACAACGGACTAGAGGATGTGCCGCAGGTACCTCTCGGGTGCATCCAGGTAGGCGCGCCAGTTCTGGACGAGTTCGAGGTCGGTCCAGGTGGACTCGCGGATACCCCAGGCGCCCACCTCGAGGATCCTGGCACCGGGGAGTGAGCAGACCACGGGGGAGTGGGTCGCGCAGAGGACCTGCGCACCACCGCCGGCCAGTTCGTTGAGGACGCCGACGAGGGCGAGGCTGGAGGAGAAGGACAACGCCGACTCGGGCTCGTCCAGGCAGTAGAGCCCGGGGCTGTCGAATCGGCTGCGCAGTACTTCGAGGAAGCCCTCGCCATGGCTCAACTCGTGGAAGTTGGGATCGCGTCCACCGGGGTTCTGCTCCAGATACGTGTAGTACCCGTGCATGGTCTCCGCGCGGAGGAAGAATCCCCACCGAGGGGACCCGGCCCCCCGAGTCAGCCGGATCTCGCTCGACAGCGGGGACTCCGTCGCCCGCGTGGTCAGGCGTGCGCCGGTCGAGCCGCCCTCGGGGGACATCCCGAACGCGACCGCGATCGCCTCGACCAGGGTCGACTTGCCCGCGCCGTTCTCGCCGACCAGGAAGGTGACGCCCGGGCCGAGGTCCAGCCCGTCGGTCAGCAGCTGCCGCACCGCCGGGATGGTGTGCGGCCAAGCGTCCGAAACGCTGATGCCCTCCGCCGCGGCAACCCGGCGTACGGGGTGAACGGCGAAGGGCATCTGCTCAAACTAGAGGACGGCGGGGTTAGTCGTCGTCATCGTCCAGGCGCGCCAGCCAGGTGGCGAAGCGCTCGATCGGGGTCTCGAACTCGGGGTTCAGGTCGACGAACTCGCGCAGCCGCTCGGCGACCCAGGCCAACGGGACTTCTTCCTCGCCCCGCCGGCCCTCGAGCTCCTCAATCCCTCTGTCGGTGAAGTACACGTCAGCTGAAGGCCTGCTTCATCAGCGTCGCGTTCTCGGCGACGTGCACGCTGTGCGAGCCGACCGAGGTGGCCGACATGGCCGGCCGGGAGACCCGGTAGAACGGCTTGCCGGCCAGGTGCTCGGTCAGGTTGAGCGCCATGAACGGCCACGGACCCTGGTTGGCCGGCTCGTCCTGCACCCAGCGGATCTCCTGCAGGTTCGGGTACTTCGCCAGCTCGGCCTTGATCTCCTCGGCCGGCAGCGGGTAGAGCTGCTCGATCCGCAGTACGGCGGTGCTGAGCTTGTCCGGCTCGGCCTTCTTCCGCTCGGCCAGCAGGTCGTAGATGATCCGGCCCGAGGACAGGATCACCCGCTCGACGGTGGCCGGGTTCTGCTCGGCCTCCGTGTCGCCGATCACCGGGCGGAAGGTACCGCTGGTCAGCTCCTCCGGCTGCGACACCGCTGCCTTCAACCGGAGCAGCTGCTTCGGCGTGAAGACGATCAGCGGGTTGTGCTCCTCCTGCAGCGTGTGCCGCCGCAGCAGGTGGAAGTACGACGCGGGCGTCGACGGCTGCGCCACCGTCATCGCGTTCTCCGCGCACAGCGCCATGAAGCGCTCGATCCGGGCGGACGAGTGGTCCGGGCCCTGACCTTCGTAGCCGTGCGGCAGCAGCAGCACGACCCCGGACTTCTGGCCCCACTTCGCCTCACCGGCCGAGATGTACTCGTCGATGATCGACTGGGCGCCGTTCACGAAGTCGCCGAACTGCGCCTCCCAGAGCACCAGCGCGTCCGGCCGCGCCACGGAGTACCCGTACTCGAAGCCGAGCGCGGCGTACTCGCTGAGCAGCGAGTCGTAGACGTAGAAGTTCGCCTGGTTCTCGTCCAGGTTCTGCAGCGGGACGTAGTCCTGGCCGTTCACCCGGTCGATCACCGCTGCGAACCGCTGGACGAACGTGCCCCGCCGGCTGTCCTGGCCCGCGAGCCGGACCGGACGCCCGGCCAGCAGCAGCGAACCGAAGGCGGTGATCTCCGCGCTGGCCCAGTCGACCGGGCCCTGCGTGATCGCGCCGGCCCGGCGCTGCAGCTGCGGCATCACCTTCGGGTGCGCGGTGAAGCCCTCCGGCAGCGTGGTGTACGCGTCGGCGATCTTCTTCAGCACCTCCGGCGTGGTCGCGGTCGCGTCCGGGCCCTCCGGCTTGTCGGGGTAGACCGGGACGGTGACGTACGGCGCCGGGGTGTCCGGCTGGCTCTTCGCCTCGCGGACCTCGACGAAGACCCGCTCCAGCCGCTGCTGGAAGTCGCGCATCGCCTGCTCGGCCTCTTCGACCGTGATGTCGCCACGGCCGATCAGGGCCTCGGTGTAGAGCTTGCGGACCGAGCGCTTCTGCTCGATCAGGTCGTACATCAGCGGCTGGGTGAAGCTCGGGTCGTCGCCCTCGTTGTGACCGCGGCGGCGGTAGCAGACCAGGTCGATGACGACGTCCTTGTTGAACGCCTGGCGGTACTCGAAGGCCAGGTCCGCGACCCGGATGCAGGCCTCGGGGTCGTCGCCGTTGACGTGGAAGATCGGCGCCTGGACCATCCGCGCGACGTCGGTGCAGTACATCGACGAGCGCGACGAGGCCGGCGAGGTGGTGAAGCCGACCTGGTTGTTGACGATCACGTGGATCGTGCCGCCGGTGCGGTAGCCGCGCAGCTGGGACAGGTTCAGCGTCTCGGCCACGACGCCCTGGCCGGCGAAGGCCGCGTCACCGTGGACGAGGACCGGCAGCACCGGGAAGGCCGCGCCCTGGTCGAGGATGTCCTGCTTGGCCCGGACGATGCCCTCGAGCACCGGGTCGACGGTCTCCAGGTGGGACGGGTTCGCCGCCACCGACACCTTGATCTTGTCGCCGAACTCGGAGACGAACTCGCCCTCGGCGCCCAAGTGGTACTTGACGTCACCGGAGCCCTGGACCGTGCGCGGGTCGATGTTGCCGTCGAACTCGCGGAAGATCTGCCCGTACGACTTGCCGACGATGTTCGCCAGCACGTTCAGCCGGCCGCGGTGCGCCATCCCGATGGTGACCTCGTCGAGGCCGGCCCCGGCGGCTTCCTCGCACAGTTCGTCGAGCAGCGGGATGGTGGTCTCGCCGCCCTCCAGCGAGAAGCGCTTCTGGCCGACGTACTTGGTCTGCAGGAAGGTCTCGAACGCCTCGGCCTCGTTCAGCTTGGCCAGGATCCGGAGCTGCTCCTCGCGCGGCGGCTTGGTGTGCGGCCGCTCGACCCGCTCCTGGATCCACTTGCGCTGCTCGGGGTCCTGGATGTGCATGTACTCGATGCCGGTGGTGCGGCAGTACGAGTCGCGCAGGATGCCGAGGATGTCGCGCAGCTTGAGGAACCGGCGGTCGCTCTGCGCCCCGAAGGAGCCGGTGGCGAACTCGCGGTCCAGGTCCCACAGGGTCAGGCCGTGGGTGGCCACGTCCAGGTCGGGGTGGCTGCGCTGCTTGTACTCCAGCGGGTCGGTGTCGGCCATGATGTGGCCGCGCACCCGGTACGCGTGGATCAGCTCGAGGATCCGGGCCTGCTTGCTGATGTCCTCCTCGTGGCTGTGCGGGAGGTCGGCGGCCCAGCGGATCGGCTCGTAGGGGATCCGCAGCGACTGGAAGATCTCGTCGTAGAAGCCCTCGTCGCCGAGCAGCAGGCGGTGCAGCCGGCGCAGGAACTCACCCGACTGGGCGCCCTGGATGATCCGGTGGTCGTACGTCGAGGTCAGCGTCATCACCTTGGAGACGGCCAGCTTGGCCATCGTCTCCTCGGCCGCGCCCTGGTACTCCGTCGGGTAGTCCATCGCACCGACGCCGATGATGCAGCCCTGGCCGGTCATCAGCCGCGGTACCGAGTGCTGGGTGCCGATCGTGCCGGGGTTGGTCAGGCTGATCGTGGTGCCCTGGAAGTCGGGCAGGGCCAGCTTGTTGTCGCGGGCCCGCCGGACGACGTCCTCGTAGGCCATCCAGAACTCGGCGAACGTCATCGACTCGGTCGCCTTGATCGACGGCACCAGCAGCTGCCGGGTGCCGTCCGGCTTCGACATGTCGATGGCCAGGCCGAGGTTGATGTGCTCGGGCTGGACCAGGGTCGGCTTGCCCTCGGTCTCGTCGTACGACGCGTTCATCTCGGGCAGCGTCTTGAGCGCCTTCACCAGGGCCCAGCCGACCAGGTGGGTGAAGGAGATCTTGCCACCGCGAGCCCGGCGCAGGTGGTTGTTGATGACGATCCGGTTGTCGATCAGCAGCTTGACCGGCACCTGCCGCACGCTGGTCGCGGTCGGCACCTGGAGGCTGAGCTCCATGTTCTGCGCGGTCCGGGCTGGGGCTCCGCGCAGGATCTTCCGCGCCGCGTCCGTGCTGGTCGCGGGTGCGGGCTTGGTCTGCGCGCTGGGCGGCTGGTTCACCGTGCCTCCGGTCGGGGCGCCGCCGGCGGCGGGCGCTGCCTTCTGTGTCGAAGCTGCTGTCTGGGGCTGCTGGGCTTGCTGTGCCGCGGCGGTCGGCTGACCCGCGGCAGGCTGAGCAGGGCTCGCCGCTGCGGCGGGGGCCGGCGCTGCCGGAGAAGGGGCAGCTGCCGCGGCCGCTGCGGCCGGCTGGCTCGAGGACGGCGCCGCGGGCGCAGTACCGCGGCTCGGCGCCTCCGGCGTCTTGTTGTCCGACACCGCGTCGGGTCGGGGAGCGTCGGCCGGGCTGGACGTCACCGGCTTCGCATCACCCGGGCTGTTCTGCTTGAAGCTGTCGCCCTCGAAGTAGGCGCTCCAGGCCGGATCCACCGACTTGGGATCCTTGAGGTAGCTCTCGTACATCTCGTCGACCAGCCATTCGTTCGCACCGAAGGCTGCAAGGGAGTCAGATTCTGATGGCTCGGTGGCCACTTGGCAGTTCGCCTCTTCCGATCGGGTCAGATACCACGGGATGTCTGCAGAAGTTATGAGGGACTTCCCGAGGCAAGGTTAATAGCTGCCGCAACAGATCCGCAGCCCGGGATCACCGGACCAGTCGATCGAGTGGTTGGTGTCGCGGAAGTTGATCGATCGAGGGCTGGAACACTGTGGTGGCAGGTGTTCCAGCAATCGGCTGATCGCGGGTCGTCGTCGGCAACTGGACTGACGCGCGGGGAACCGCCGGAGACGTTGCAGGTGTGGGTTTCCAGGCGGCGTCCAGGGGTATTCCTGATTCCGGCGCACGCCTGTCTGGCCACTGTATGCAGTCGAGGTCTTGCGGGCGGTGATGGTCGACTGTTGAGCGGGGTGTGGCCAACGTCACTCTGGGGATCAGTCCAGTTCTCACCGATTGGCCAGGCGACGGACCAGTTTGAGCCCGGACCAGGTGGCATCGATCGCACACACCTTCACGTCCACCACCCCGAGCGGCAGGGCCAGCTCGCGGACGCCGTTCTCGTCCAGATCGGTCGGTACGCCGGACGCGCGCTTCGGCCAGGCGACCCAGATCATCCCCGCCGGCGCGGTTTTCGCCAGCAACGGCGGCAGTCTGGCGGCCAGCCGGGCCCGATCGGGGCAGAACGCGAGCACCACCTCGTACTGCGCTCCGCGGCCGGCCCTGGTGACCGTCCTGGCGTCGTCCGGCAGCCCCTCGATCACGAACCCGGGCGGCGCGTTGTCGAGCAGCACGGTGAGGCCGGGTTTGATCCCGAGCTTTCCGGCAAGCGGCTTCCCGGAGTACCCCGTTGTCATATGGCCGATCATCGACGCTCGGCGGCGCGGTGCCAAGCGCCGGATGTGGCCGCCGGCGACCGGGCCGGGCGGCATACTGACCGAATGGCGTTGACGGATGAGGCGATCGTCAAGATCAAGGACATGATCACCTCGGGGGAGCTGGGCCCGGGCGACCGGTTGCCCAAGGAGGCGGACCTCGCCGCCCGGCTGGGGCTGTCGCGGAACTCGCTGCGCGAAGCCGTGAAAGCGCTCACCCTGGTCAACGTGCTCGACGTCCGGCACGGCGACGGCACCTACGTGACGTCGCTCGACTCGGCGCACCTGCTCGACGCGCTGAGCTTCATGGTCGATCTGCACCAGGACGACTCGGTCCTGCAGTTCTTCGAGGTACGTCGGTTGCTCGAGCCTGGCGTCGCCGCGCTGGCGGCCGTCCGGATCAGCCGCGAGCAGCTTGCCGATTTGCGGTTGCTGACCAGCGATCTGACTGCTGAGGCTGGGGTGGATGAGTTGGTGGCTAATGATCTCCGCTTCCACCGAGGCATCGCTGAGGCCAGCGGGAATGCGGTGGTCTGCTCGCTGCTCGACGGGATCTCAGGTGCGACGCAGCGGGCGCGTATCTGGCGCGGGGTGACGCAGGCTGGGGCTGTCGAACGCACGCTGGCGGAGCACACGGCGATCCTCGATGCCATCGAGATCGGCGACACGGATGCTGCGCGGGCGTGGATGACAGCGCATATCGCCGGCGTTGAGAACTGGCTCCGCAAAGCCCGCTGAACAAGCAAGAGCAACAGACAAGAGCAACAGACAGTGCCCCCGTCGGCGCCGGGTTGCTGCGGCAGCCGGAGGTGGCCCGCAGTGGCTAGCTGATATTCCAATCCCGCACCAGGTGTAAGCCCTCGGCGAGCGTGTGCCGCTCGACTGCGAAGCGGGCAATGAAAACCAGCTGTCGGGTAGTTGCAGATGATTGGACAGATGACCGACGACCAGCCTCGGTGAGATCGGGCCGGGGGACATCTCCGAGGACTGCGCCTTCCATCCGGTCCTCTGCACCTACGTCAACGAGGACGAGATCGGTAGCACCTCGCTCATCGACGCCACGCCTATACGAGCGTGCCCCTCAGCAGCTATGTGCTCATCAAGCTCCCCATCGACGAGGTCATCGAGTCTAGGCCTACGGTGCGACCGTCGGGAAATGGGTTGAACGAACGTCGGGCCACCTTCTACTCTGGTTGGCGTCACATTTCCTGCGTCAGGAGCCTGGGTTGTCGAACTGAGATCTCTCTTCAGTAGCGGTTGATCGCCACCGGTCGGTGTGTGGTCTCGTTCGAGATCTCGGAGTACAACCTGATGTCTTATTCCCTGACGTGTACTGACCTCTTTTTCGCCTGGCCGGACGGCGACGTGCTGTTCGACGGGCTGACCTTCGTCGCGGGGCCGGTGCGGTCCGGGCTGGTCGGGCGCAACGGCGCCGGCAAGTCCACGCTGCTGCGGCTGATCGCCGGGCGCCTCACGCCGCAACGCGGGGCGATTCGGGTCAGTGGTGAGCTCGGCTACCTGCCGCAGGACCTCACGCTCGACACCGCGTTGCGCGTCGACCAGGCGCTCGGCATCGCGGAGATCCGCGCCGCGATCACCGCGATCGAGCAGGGCGACGCCTCCGAGGCGAACTTCGCGGTCGTCGGCGACGGCTGGGACGTGGAGGAGCGGGCCGAGGCGACGCTCGGCAAGCTCGGGCTCGGCGCGATCACTCTCGACCGCAGCGTCGGCGAACTGTCCGGTGGCGAGACGATCCTGCTCGGCCTGGCCGCCGAACTCCTCAAGCGCCCCGACGTGCTGCTGCTCGACGAACCCACCAACAACCTCGACCTGCGCGCCCGCAAACACCTGTACGACGCGGTCGACGCGTTCCGCGGCGCGCTGGTGATCGTCAGCCACGATCGCGAGTTGCTCGACCGGGTCGACCAGATCGGTGACCTGCGCAAGGGCGAGGTGACCTGGTACGGCGGCAACCTCACGGCGTACGAGGAAGCGGTCGCGCTGGAGCAGGAGGCGGCCGAGCGGATGGTCCGATCGGCCGAGTCCGACCTCAAGAAGCAGAAACGCGAACTGGTCGAGGCGCGCATGAAGATGGATCGCCGCCGAGCGGCGGGCCAGCGTGCCTTCGAGCAAGGCGGTATCCCGAAGATCATCGCCGGTGGGCTGAAGCGTTCGGCGCAGGTGTCGGCCGGCAAACACCTCGGCATGCACAGCGATCGCCTCGATGCCGCCCAGGACGCGCTCGCCGACGCGGAGGAGAAGGTCCACGACGACGACAAGATCCGCGTGGACCTGCCGAAGACCACGGTCCCAGCAGGCCGGATCGTCCTGCGCCTAGAGGACTACGTACTACGTACCGGCCTGCACGCCGACCTCGAAATCAGAGGCCCCGAGCGCATCGCCCTGACCGGCCCCAATGGTGCTGGCAAGAGCACTCTCCTCCACGCCCTCACCGCCGACGAACTACCCCTGGTCCCATGGCGCCTGCTACCCCAGCGCCTCGACCTACTCCAGGATTCCTTGTCCGTAGTGGAAAACCTGGCCCTCCTCGCCCCCAGCGTCGAGAACCAGGACCGCCGAGCCCGCCTGGCCCGCTTCCTCTTCCGCGGCCGCGCGGCGGACCAGCCGGTCAGCACCCTGTCCGGCGGCGAACGCTTCCGCGCCACCCTCGCCGCCCTCCTCCTCGCCGAGCCCCCACCCCAACTCCTGATGCTCGACGAACCCACCAACAACCTCGACCTGGCCAGCGTCGCCCAACTCCAGGACGCCCTCGCGTCGTACAACGGAGCCCTGGTGATCGCCAGCCACGACCTCCCTTTCCTCCGCGAGATCGGCATCACCCGCTGGCTCCACCTCGACCACAACCAATTGACCGAGATCGACCCGCTCTAACGAAGCTTGCTATCGGCAAGCACTTGGACCTGCCGCGCGAACGCGATCAGGTCCGGCTCGTTGAAAGTGGGGGAGCTGCTGCCGATCTTCACGGCGTACGTCGCGGTCGCGAAGGAGACATAGGCCTCGCGATGCACCACGCCCCGGAGGGAGTAGGTCCGCAGGACGTACCGCGAGCGCACGCCGAGGCCGGGGATCGGACGCTCGACGATGAAAGCAGATTCGGTGCCGTCGATCCGAATCCTGGTGCACTGGGGTGCGGCCAGCGGATGCAGAGCTATGTACTTCTCACCCCAGGCAAGCGGCAGTGAAACCAGGTTGACGGACAAGGAGACATCGGTGTCGGCCGGGTGAGCAAGGGCGGTCGGCAGATACGGCCACTTGGCGTAGGTGTTCCCCAGTTGGCCGCCCGCCCACACCGCCAGCCGGCACGCTTCAGGCTCGACCTGGTGCCCCGCGAGCGGGTCCTCGCGCGGGGAGCCGTCCCCGCCGGCGAGTTCGGAGTACAGGTTCAGCTGGTGTTTCCCGTACTTCGTCGGTAGCGCGGCCAGCAGTTGCCGGTGAGTGTTCGGGAACTTGATGTCGTACAGCGTCGGCGGAGTCGCCGAGGGTGAGGTCGCAGCGGCGGGAGTCGACGCCGAGGGGGAAGGCGCCGGTGTCGAGACCAGGTCCGTGCAGCAGCCGGTCAGGAGCAGCAGGGCCAGGGCGGCTGCGATGCAGGAGCGGAGTCGGGTGGTCATCAGTTGTCGCGGGGGAGGGCGGCGGCGAGCATCGACTGGTCGGCGCCGTACTCCTCGAAGCGGTCGATCTCCACGAAGCCGAGTTTCTTCAACAGGCGCAGGGAGGACTCGTTGGTTGTCTGCGTCACGGCGACCACCTGCTCATCCGGTACGACGCTCGCGAGCCAGCGCAGTACTGCGGTGATCGCCTCCTGCGCATACCCCCTGCCCCAATACTCCGGCAGCAGCAGATAGCCCAGGTCGACCGGCCTGACCAAGGGTTCCGTCCGGTCGTTCCGCTTCACACTCACGCCGCCGACGAACTCGCCGGTCGCCCGCTCGCGGATCACGAACGACGCCGGCCGGGTCCCGTACGGCGGTTGCACGGCGATCTCCGCCTCGCCGCGGGACATCGCGCCGCCCAGATACCGGTAGACGTCCGGCGAGGTGAGCATCGCGATCAGCCCGTCACGATCCTCTGGGCGCGACTCCCGCAGTACGAGCCGCTCGGTCGTCAGCTCGCCGATCGGCCAGGTGTCGAGTTCGAGGTCCGCCATCGGGCCATCCAACCAGTCAGGCGTCGAAGGCCTGGCGGGAGGTTTCGATCTGGGTGAAGTACTGGTGGGTCCAGTCGCACATCTGGTGGACCGTGGCGCGGAGCGCGTGGCCGGGCTCGGTCAGGGTGTACTCGACCCGCGGCGGCACGGTCGGGTAGACGGTGCGCACGGCCAGGCCGTTGCGTTCGAGCATCCGGAGGTTCTGGGTGAGCATCTTGTGGCTGATGCCGTCGACCCGGTCGCGGAGTTCGCTGAACCGCTGGGTGCCCTCACCGAGGATGTCGATGATCAGGAACGCCCACTTGTTGGCGATGTCGGAGAAGATCTCCCGCGCCAGCGTGTCCGCGCGGGTGAAATCGGCCTGGTCGAGCTCGTCGCCGACCTGCTTGGTTCCCATTTGGTGCCCCAGTCACGAAAAAGTGCGTTCTTCCGGTCTGCCTCACACTCTCCTATGGTTTCTGAGTAACCGCAAGTGACCACGACAGAGGAGCCAGACCAGCCATGCCGATCACCTTCGTCAACCCGCCCGGCCTGCCGCAGTTCGACATCTATCACCAGGTGGCCGTCGCGAGCGGCTCCCGGCTGGCCTTCATCGCCGGCCAGGTCTCCTGGGACGCAGACCAGAAGACCGTCGGCGCCGGCGACCTCGCCGCCCAGGTCGAGCAGTGCTACCTCAACATCGCCAAGGCCCTGGACGGCATCGGCGCGACCTTCGACAACGTCGCCAAACTCACCGTGTACGTCGTCGACTACACCCCTGACAAGCTCGCCGTCTTCCTCGAAGGCGCAGCGGCAGCCGCCAAGAAGCTGGGCATCACCCCTGCCCCGCCCGCCAGCCTGATCGGCGTCGCGGCCCTGGACATCCCCGATCACCTGGTCGAAATCGAAGCCACCGCCGCCCTCGACTAACCCGGGGTCGGCGCGTCTTCGCGCAGCAGTCCGGCTGATTTGAGGTCTGACCAAACCCCGTCCGGTACTGCGGTACGCGCCAGCTCAGCGTTGGCGTGAACCTCGGCCGCGGTGCGGCACCCGACCGCGATCCCCGCCACAGCAGGGTGGAACAGTGGAAACTTCAGCGCGACCGCAGGCAGCGTCACGCCATGGGCGTCGCAGACATCGGCCAGTTTGTTCGCCTTCTCGATCAGGGCGGCCGGCGCCGGCGCATAGTTGAAGGTCGCGTCGGCCGGCGGTCGTGCCTGGGACAGCAGACCGGAGTTGAAGACGCCGACGGCAACCACCTGGACGTCGTTCTCCGTGCAGGCCGGCAGCACGTCGTCGAGACCGTCGGGGTCCAGGACGGTGTAGCGGCCGGCCAGCATGATCACGTCGAGGTCGACCTCGCGGACGAAGCGGGTCAGCATCGCGGCTTGGTTCATGCCTGAGCCGATCGCTTGAATCACACCTTGATCCCTGAGTTCGATCAAGGCAGGAAACGCCGTCGCCACCGCCTCGTCGTAGTGGTCGTCCGGGTCGTGGACGAACACCACGTCGAGCCGATCCGTGTCGAGTCGTCGCAGCGAGTCCTCGATGCTCTGCAGAACCCCGTCCCGGCTGAAGTCCCAGCGTCGGCGCCGTTTCGACACGACCGCGAAGCCTTGGTCATCAGCCACAGCGGTGTCGGCCTCGTAGATGATCCGCCCGACCTTCGACGACAGCACATAAGACGACCGCGGCTTCCCGGCCAGCCCCGCCCCGAGCCGCTCCTCGGCAAGACCGAGACCGTAATGCGGCGCAGTGTCGAAGTACCGCCAGCCCTCGTCCCAGGCAGCCTGGACGGTGGCGACCGCCTCGGCGTCCGGGACGGGGGAGAAGAGCCCGGCCAGAGGAGCGCCGCCGAGGCCGATGCGGTTGTCGTCGGCAAAGAGTTTCATGAGCGGGCCGCCGGGAGTCGCAGGTTCTGCATGCCGCCGTCGACGGCCAGCGCAGTACCGGTTGTCGAGCCGGCCAGTGGGCTCGCCAGATAGGCGATTGCCGCGGCGACCTCGTCGGCCGAGACCAGTCGGCCCATCGGCTGCCGGGCTTCCAACGCGGCGCGCTCGGCGGCCGGATCGGTCGCGACATCGAGGAGTCGTCCGACCCACGGCGTGTCCGCAGTACCGGGGTTGACGCAGTTGACCCGGATGCCTTCGCGCACGTGATCGGCCGCCATCGCCATCGTCAACGCCAGTACCGCGCCCTTGCTCGCGCTGTACAACGCGCGATTCGGCAGCCCGGCCGTCGCGGCGATCGAGCAGGTGTTGACGATCGCGGCCGCCGCGGACCGACGCAGGTACGGCAGCGTGGCGCGGGTGACCCGGGCGACGCCGACGACGTTGACATCGAGTACGCGATGCCATTCCTCGTCGTCGTTGCCCGCGACCGTGCCCTGGGCGCCGATGCCCGCGTTGTTCACCAGGATGTCGATGCCGCCGAGCTGCAGCGCCGCCGCCGACACCGCGTCCCGCACCGAGCTGTCGTCGCTGACGTCAGCGGCGATCCCGATCAGCGGAGCGGGGACGTCCGGCTTCAGGTCGAAGACCACCACCTGGGCGCCGCGCGCCGCGAGCAGGGAAGCCGTCGCCAGGCCGATTCCCTGCGCTCCTCCGGTCACCACGGCCTTGAGGCCGGCGAAATCCGTCACTGATCGCTCTCCTTAGTCAGCTCGGTCCAGATCCGGCCGGCCGGGTACCGGTAGTCGGCCAGCGTCTTCGCGTCCATCTCCGCGCTGAAGCCGGGCCTCAGCGGTACGACATAGTTTCCGTCCTTGATCACGACCGGTTCCAGGAAGTGCTCGTGCAGGTGGTCGACGAACTCGATCACCCGGTCTTCGGTGCTGCCACTGACCGCGATCAGGTCGAACATCGACAGGTGCTGCACCAGCTCACACAGCCCTACCCCACCAGCATGAGGGCACACCGGTACGCCGAACTTCGCCGCCAGCAGCAGGATCGCGATGTTCTCGTTCACCCCGGCCACCCGGGCCGAGTCGATCTGCAGGAACGACAGCGACCCGGCCTGCAGCAACTGCTTGAAGACCACCCGATTCTGCACGTGCTCACCGGTCGCCAGCCGCACCGGCGCGACCGCCCGCGCGATCGCCGCGTGCCCGAGGATGTCGTCCGGGCTGGTCGGCTCCTCGACCCACCACACGTCGTACGGCGCCAGCGCCTCGATCCAGCTGATCGCCTCGGCGACGTCCCAGCGCTGGTTGGCGTCGATCGCGATCCGGATCCCCGGGCCGACCGCCTCGCGGGCCAGCCGCATCCGGCGGACGTCGTCGTCGAGGTTCGCACCGACCTTGAGCTTGATCTGGGTGAAACCCTCGGCGACCGCCTCGTGGCAGAGCCGGACCAGCTTCGCGTCGTCGTACCCGAGCCAGCCGGGAGTGGTCGTGTACGCCGGGTAGCCGCGCTCGCGGAGCAGCTTCTCGCGCTCGGCGCGGCCGGGCTGGGCGGCGTACAGGATCTCCATGGCCTCGTCGCGGGTGAGCGCGTCGGTGAGGTAGCGGAAGTCGACCAGGTCGACGATCTGCTCGGGGGAGAGGTCCGACAGCAGCTTCCACAGCGGTACGCCGGCGCGCTTGGCGGCCAGGTCCCAGACGGCGTTGACGACCGCGCCGATCGCCATGTGCATGACGCCCTTCTCCGGCCCCAGCCACCGTAACTGCGAGTCGTGAACCAAGGACTTCCAGAAAGCCCCGAGGTCGTTCAGTGTCGCCTCGACGTCCAGCCCGACCACGTGATCGCGCAGCGCCTCGATCGCCGCCGTCTGGACGTCGTTGCCGCGACCGATGGTGAAGGCGAACCCGTGCCCCTCCAGTTCGTCGCCGGCGTCGGTCCGCAGGATCAGGTACGCCGCGGAGTAGTCCGGGTCGGCGTTCATCGCGTCCGAGCCGTCCAGGTCCAGCGATGTGGGGAAGCGGACGTCGTACGTCTCGACCTCGGTGAAACGCGGCATGCGGGGATCCGTTCTGGGCAGTGATCCGATCTGTCTCGTAGATCCTATAGGATATGTGAGTCGCTGGGTACGGGCTTTCCGATTTGCCCGGAGACCCGGTGGATAGAGTCGGGACGTGGCTGACGACGGGGTTCTGCGGTTGGGTGGGCGCAGCTTCGCGCCCGGGGAGTTCGCGCTGATGGCGATCGTGAACCGGACGCCTGACTCGTTCTTCGACCGCGGCGCCACCTTCGCCACCGAAGCGGCGTACGAGGCGATCGACCGGGCGGTGGCCGACGGCGCGGATCTGGTCGACATCGGTGGCGTCAAAGCGGGGTACGGCGAGCCCGTCAGCGAGGAGGAGGAGCTCCGCCGTACGGTCGACTTCGTGGCCGGTATCCGCGAGCGGCACCCCGAGCTCGTGATCAGCGTCGACACCTACCGCAGCGCGGTGGCCCGAAGGGTCGGCGCCGCCGGGGCGAACCTGATCAACGACACCTGGGCCGGCTCGGACCCTGACATGCCCGCCGCGGCAGCCGAGGTCGGTGCCGGACTGGTCTGCAGCCACGTCGGCGGTCTCACTCCACGCACCGACCCGCACCGGATGGCGTACGCCGACGTCGTGGCCGACGTGATCGCGACGACCACCCGCCTCGCCGAGCGCGCGGTGGCCGAAGGCGTCAGCCGCGACGCGCTCGTCATCGACCCGACCCACGACTTCGGCAAGAACACCCTGCAGTCCCTCGAGCTCACCCGCCGGCTGGACGAACTGGTCGCCACCGGCTGGCCCGTACTCGTTGCCGTCTCCAACAAAGACTTCATCGGCGAGACCCTCGACCTGCCACCCGGCCAGCGCGGCAACGGGACGATCGCCGCACTGAGCGTCTCGGCCTGGCTGGGCGCCCGCGTCTTCCGGGTGCACGACGTGCCCGCCGCCCGGCAGGCGCTCGACCTGATCGCCGTACTACGCGGCGCAGCCCTGCCCGCTGGAACCCGGAGGAGCCTGGCGTGATCCGACAACTGTCCGACCTCACCGACGACGAGGTGATCGCGACGTACCAGGTCGACGATCGCTCGAAGCCGCACCTGCGCAGCAACTTCGTCTCCACGGTCGACGGGGCGGTCGAGATCGACGGCCAGTCGAAATCGCTGTCGACCAAGGCGGACCAGGAAGTGTTCGGCAAGCTGCGGATGCTGTCCGACGTCGTACTGGTCGGCGCGGGCACGGTGCGTGCCGAGGGCTACAAGCCGCTGAGGCTGGGGGCCGAGCGCAGGAAGTGGCGACAGGCGCACGGGCTCCCGGAGAACCCGACCCTCGCAGTCGTCTCGGCGCGGCTGGATCTCGACCCGGTCGACCCGGTCCTCGCGGAGGCGCCGATCCGGCCGATCGTGCTCACTCATGCCGCCGCCGCGCCTGACCGCCGGGAGGCGCTGAGCGAGGTTGCCGACGTACTGGACTGCGGTGAGTCGGAGGTCGACCTCGCTGCGGTGATCGCGACGCTGGCGGAGCGCGGGTTGCCGCAGATCCTGTGCGAGGGCGGGCCGCATCTGCTCGGCGCGCTGACCGCGGCCGACTTGGTGGACGAGATGTGCTTCTCGCTGGTCCCGTTGCTGGCCGGTCCCGGCTCCGGGCGCATCACTGCCGGTCCGGACTCGACAGCCGCCCGCAAGCTCGTACTGCGATCCGCTCTGCTCGCCGACGACGGCACCCTCCTCATGCGCTACCTCCGGGCCGCCTGATGCCAGTCGTCAGCGCAGCCGTCTGCCCCCACCCGCCGCTGCTGGTCCCCGAGGTGGCCGGTGGCGCCGCTGCCGAGCTGGACGACCTCCGAGCAGCTTGCCTGGCCGCCATCGACCCACTGGCTGCCGCCGACTCCCTGGTGATCGTCGGAACGGGACCAGCCACCGGCACCCGGTACGACGCCTCCGCAGCCGGCAGCTTCGGCCCGTACGGCGCCCACTCGGTCCACGTCGGCTCCGGGGACGCAGTACTGCCCCTGTCTCTCGCAGTAGGCGCCTGGCTCGTCAACCAGAGCAAAGCCGCCGACCTACCCCGTACGTCGATCACTGTCGCCGTCGACGAGCTCCCCGCAGCCTGCCTGGACCTAGGCCGCGACCTGGCCCACGGCCCCGACCGCATCGCCCTACTGGTGATGGGCGACGGCTCCCCGCGCCGCAGCGAGCACTCACCGGTCCACCTGCACCCCCGCGCCGAACTCTTCGACACCACGGTCGCGGCCGCTCTCGACCTGGCAGACCACACCACCCTCGCCGCCCTGGACCCAGACCTGGCCACCGAACTCCACGCGGCAGGCCGAGCCCCCTGGCAAGTACTGGCCGGCGCAACCACAACAGCAGCCCTCCGCGGCCACCTCAGCTACCACGCTGCGCCGTACGGCGTCGGCTACTTCGTCGCCAGCTGGACGCCCTAAACCGCAACAACCTGTACTTCGGGCCAGCGGCTCGCACTGGCCGCGAGATCCGTGTGCCCAGCCTCGGCCAGCTGGTTGGTCAGCTCGACCCGAGCAGCCTTGATCGCATCAGCCGCTTCCTCTGCCGTCGGATAAGGCCCCGACCAGTTGCAGACCGCGTCCCCGGCAAACCACTCACCTGCAGCCGACTGCTTCACGTGAGAAGCCGCCAGCCGGTCAGCCGGAAACGCGTCACCGCGCTCCGCCGTCAACTGCAACACGGCATCAACCGTCACCACCTCCGCGCTCAGCTCAGTCAACGGCCGCAAATAAACAGCATCACTGAACACGAACTCATACCCCTCCGGAGCCCGCTCCTCCAACCACCCCAGAGCCTCCCGCGCAGTCTCCGCCAGCAACGCAGAGTTCTCGGAGTCCTTCAGCGTGTGCACCCCACACATCCGCGTATGCGTCGGCCGAAGCTCGTTCTGCCACAGCCGAACCTGCAACTCCTCCCGCCCCGACAACCGCCGCCCAAGAATCCGCGCCAGCCCGACCACATCGAAGTTCAGCTCATCCGGCGTCCGCTTCCGCCCCGGCTCGAACGGCTCACCCGGCAACGACCCATGCGTCGTCCAAGGCCCCACATGCCACCGCTCCAACGCAGCCATACCCCCGACCCTACCGAGCGTGGCAGTGGCGGACCGTAGGCTGGCGGTATGAACTACACCGCGGGACGGCTCGCGGACATGCTGGATGGTGAGGTGTCCTGGCTGTCCGTGCGTACTGCGTCCGCGGTGCCCGGGCCTGACTGGATCTCCTGTGCCGAGTTGCTCGGGGACCAGCAGGCGGGTGGTGATCCGACGTACGGGTGGCGCAAGGCACTGCTGGACGACTACGGCCGGGAGTACGCGATTGATCCGCCGTTGCAGGTCGCCGCGATGTTCGTGCTCATGTGGTACGTCTCGGTGCCCGCCATGGTCGCCGGGCTCGCCACTGCGCTTACAGGTGTCTCGCCGGATGTGTCTCCCGAGTCGCTGGCCTTCCGCAGGCATCCGACGGCGCACTACCCGACAGAGGTCGCGCTGCTGTCCGACAGCCTGGTGCCGATGGCTACGGCTGCCCAGCAGGTCGACGAGCACACCAGGGCGTTCACCGACAGCTACCGGCCTGGGGTGAAGATCAGTTCGCGCCAGAAGCGTGGTGCCGTCGACGACGAGCTCCGTGGCGCTCTCCGGCTTCCGGAAGAGGCACTGCAGGCCGCCGAGGCCGCCGAGGCGTTCCGGATCGACCTGGACCAGCAGGTCCGCACCTCTTGTTGCTTCTTCTACGCGCTGCCCAACGTCAAGCCCTGCGGCGGCTGCCCCCGCATCAAAGCCTGAAGGACTCAGGCGTCGACCCGGCACCGGTCACCAGGTCCGTCAGGTAGCGGGCGATCAGCGGCACGAACTTGAAGCCCTCCCCGTGGAACCCGGTCGCCACGCTGATCGGCCCGCGCCGGTCGACCACGAAATCACCCCGCACGGTGTTGTCGTAGACGCAGCTGATCGCCTCCGAGCGGGTCACGTCCAGCCCCGGGAACCACTCCTCGGCGTACGCGATCAGCGCCGCGTCACGGGTGGGCTCGACCAGGAAGTCGCGCTCCTCGAGCGAGATCCGCGGCCCGGTCGCGTGCAGCCCGATCTTGACCCCGCGCCCCTCCTCGAACACCCCGTACGCCGGGGTGCCCTCCCGCCGGTCCACGAACACCGGCCACGGCGTCGACTCGTCCACCGGCGCGAAGAACCGCGGCTGCTCCTGGGACGCCGAGATCGCCGGCACCTCCAGCGCACCCGCCAGCAGCTCAGCAGTCCAAGGCCCAGCCGTCACCACCACCTGCCCAGCCCGTACTACGCCCGCTGCCGTCTCCACCTCGACGCCATCCCCGACAACCCGCACAGCAGTCGCCGCACACCCTGTACGGAACTCAACCCCCAACCCCCGCGCCGACGCCCGGATAGCCGTCAGCGCCTGCTCAGCCAGCGCCCGCGCCGACCCCGGTTGGTACAGCACCTGGGAGTCGAACCGCATCCCCGGCCACCGCTCCATAGCTGCCGCCGGCTCCAGTACCTCGTACTGCACGCCATGCCGCTCCAGTAGCGCCGCAGACTCGGCTACCTGCGGCTCAGCCAGCCCGTGGTCGACACCGCCGACCACATCCAGCATCTGTACGCCGGTCTCGTCCTCCAGCTCCGACCACAGCACCTTCGCGCGTGCTGCCCGCAGCAGCTCGGCCTCGTCGTCGATCGACAACCGGAACAGCCTGGTACCTCCGTGCGAGCCACCTTTGGAGTGGCCCAGCTCGTACTGCTCCAGCACCAGCACCTCACGGCCGGCGACCGCCAGCGCACGGGCAGCGGCCGAGCCCATCGCCCCGGCTCCGACCACCACGACGTCATAGGTCTCCATGGAGCCTTCCTACCGTCCGCATTCCGCCCAGGGCGCCATCGGTTCGCTCAAAGCGCAACGACCACCGTCAGCAGTTCGCAGTACCGGAAAGGCCGTTTGAAGCGCTACAAAAGGGATCTGAGGTTGTGCGCGGAATATTGTCGGTGGCCTCGGGCACTGTGTCGATCATGACTTCGACACAGTGTTCGACGGCCCCATCCCCAGCCGTCACGTCATCGAGGGGTAACCCACAATCGGTTGTCCGCACCCAGGGCCACGGTTAGGTTCGCTGACGTGACCACGTCCGGCGAGTTCCCGTCGACCACCCCGATCGGCTCCCGCGTGGAAGCCGAGGGGTACGTCGCGATGGTCTGTTTCAAGCACGGTCCGCCGCTGCTGCACGGCGTCGAGCTGGAGTGGACGGTGCACCATGCGGATGACCCGCACCGCCCGCTCGATGCCTCCCATCTCAGCAAAGCCCTGGGCGCGCACGCGCCCGCGACCCTGGTCCAGGACAGCCCACAGCTGCCTCTCGGCCGGGGTTCTCTGGTCACTGTGGAGCCCGGTGGCCAGGTGGAGATCTCCGGCGCCGCCTCCGCCTCGATTCCCAGGCTGATCGAGGACACCACCGCCGATGCCGCGGAGCTGACCGCTCTGCTGGCCGCCGAAAACCTCAGGCCGGGTGACCACGGCCTCGACGCCTTTCGCCCGCCGCACCGCATCCTGACCGTCCCGCGCTACGTGACCATGCACTGCGCCCTGACGAAGGTCGGCCCACACGGCCCGCGGATGATGTGCAGCACGGCCGGCCTGCAGGTCTGCCTCGACGCAGGCGAAGCAGACCAGACCGCCCTGCGCTGGCGAGCCCTGCACGACCTCGGGCCGGCGCTGATCGCCCTGTTCGCCAACTCGCGCCACCGCGAAGGCGCCGACACCGGTTGGGCCTCGGCCCGGACGGAGGCGACCTTCGGCACCTACGCCCCGTTCACCGAGCCGCCACCCCTCGACGGTGATCCAGCCGAGCTCTGGGCCCGTACTGCGATGGAGGCGCCCGTCCTCTGTCTCCGTCGAGGCGACAACTGGGACGCGCCTCCCGGGCTCACCTTCGGGGCCTGGGCCGACGGCGCATTGGGAGCTGACAGACCGACGTACGGAGATCTGGAGTATCACCTCTCGACCCTGTTCCCACCAGTGCGACCACGCGGGTATCTGGAGGTCCGGTACCTCGACACTCAGCAGGGCGACGGCTGGATCGCGCCAACCCTGGTGCTGGCGACCTTGCTGTCCGACCCGGCCATCACCGATCAGGCGTTGGCTGCTGCGGCACCGGCCGCCGGGCGCTGGATCCCGGCCGCGCGGGACGGGCTGGACGACAAGCTCACCCTGCAGGCCGCGCGCGAGCTGGTCGAGCTCGCCACCACGCACTTGAGCCGCACCGGAGTGGATCAGGACCTGATCTCCACGGTCGGCGACCGACTGCACTGCATCGTCGACGACACCCAGAGAAGGCGAGCATCATGACCCACCAGTTGTCCGACCTGACCGCCGAGGAGCTGCGCTCGTTCGTCGCCGAGCAGCTGACCCGGTCCCGCGACCGGACCGTCCAGCTGACCGACGCGGTGGACACCGACGACCTGGTCCGGCAGCACTCCAAGCTGATGTCGCCGCTGGTCTGGGACTACGCCCACATCGGCAACCAGGAAGAGCTCTGGCTGGTCCGTGACGTCGGCGGCCGCGAACCGGTCCGGCAGGACATCGACGAGCTGTACGACGCCTTCATGCACGCTCGCGCCGACCGTCCTTCGTTGCCGTTGCTCAGCCCGACCGAGACCAAGCAGTACGTCGTCGAGGTCCGGAACAAGGTGCTCGACGTGCTCGATCACGTGAAGTTCGGCGGCGACCGCGAACTGGTCGAGAACGCCTTCGCCTTCGGCATGATCGTGCAGCACGAGCAACAGCACGACGAGACGATGCTCGCCACCCACCAGCTTCGCACCGGTGCCCCGGTGCTCGACGCGCCTGCCCCGCCGCCCGGCCGCCGGCTGGCGACGCCTGAGGTGTTCGTGCCGGGCGGCGTGTTCGAGATGGGCACCTCGATCGAGCCGTGGGCGCTCGACAACGAGCGGCCCGCCCACCCGGTGCGCGTCGCGCCGTACGTGATCGACACCGGGCTGGTCACCAACGGCGACTACCTGAAGTTCGTCACAGGCGGCGGCTATCAGGACCCGCAGTGGTGGTCGGAGGCCGGTTGGGCACATGTGCAGAAGGCATCGCTGGTCGCGCCGCGCTTCTGGGGCACCGAGGACGGCAACTGGCTGCGCACGAGATTCGGCCACCGGGAGCTGTTGCCGCTGGACGAGCCGGTGATGCACGTCTGCTTCTACGAGGCCGAGGCGTACGCGAAGTGGGCCGGCAAGCGACTGCCGACCGAGGAGGAGTGGGAGTTCGCGGCGCGATTCGACCCGGCGACCGGGCGCACCCGACGCTTCCCCTGGGGAGACGAGAGCCCGGCCGCGCACCACGCGAACCTCGGGCAACGGCACATACGGCCGGCACCCGTCGGGGCGTACCCGGCCGGTGCGTCGCCGCTCGGCGTCGAGCAGCTGATCGGCGACGTCTGGGAGTGGACCAGCAGCGACTTCACGCCGTACCCGGGCTTCCGCGCCTTCCCGTACGACGAGTACTCGCTGGTCTTCTTCAGCAGCGACTACAAGATGCTGCGCGGCGGTTCCTTCGGCACCGACGAGGTGGTTGCCCGCAGTACGTTCCGCAACTGGGACTACCCGATCCGCCGCCAGATCTTCGCCGGCTTCCGCTGTGCCCGAGACCCCCGTCCGGAGGAGCTGGCGCAGTGACGGGGAGCCGGCCAGGAGGCCGCTGATGTGCCGACACCTGGCGTACCTCGGTCCGCCGGTCACCCTCGCGTCCCTCGTCCTCGATCCGCCGCACTCGCTGTACCGCCAGAGCTGGGCCCCGGCGGACATGCGCGGCGGCGGCTCGGTCAACGCCGATGGCTTCGGCCTGGGCTGGTACTCCGACGACTCCGTGGTCAGGTATCGGCGGAGCGTGCCCATCTGGGCCGATGAGTCGTTGCCAGAACTGGCAGCATCCATCACCTCGGGCGCGGTGCTCGCCGCAGTACGGAACGGAACTGTCGGCGCACCACTCACCGAGACCGCCGTGGCGCCCTTCACCAAGAACCAATGGTTGTTCAGCCACAACGGCCTGATCAGCAACTGGCCCAGTTCGGTCTCCAAGCTCGCCGAAGCTCTACCGACCACCGAGCTGCTCACCCTTGACGCCCCGATGGACTCCGCACTCATCTGGGCCCTCGTCCAACACCGCCTGCACCTGGGCGCACCCGAGGCAGTCGCCTCCGTGGTGCGCGACATCGCAGCAGCCGCCCCCGACTCCAGACTCAACCTCCTCCTCACCGACGGCGAGCAACTCGTCGCGACCACCTGGACCCACTCGCTCTGGACCCGCCGCACCACCGACGCCATCGCCGTCAGCTCAGAGCCGTGGACCACAACCGGCTGGGAACAGGTCCCCGACCATTCCTTGCTCATAGCAACGAAAGACACGCTGGCCGTCACCTCACTGATGGAAGGACGACTGTGACCTCGATCGACATTCACCTGACCCCGGACTACGCCTCCCGTGCCCTGCGGGAGGACGCCCGGGCCGGCCTGACGGCCGAGCCGAAGTGGCTCGCGCCGAAATGGTTCTATGACGCCCGCGGCAGCGACCTGTTCGAGCAGATCACCCGGCTGCCGGAGTACTACCCGACCCGCGCCGAACGCGAGATCCTCGAGGCGCGCAAGGCCGAGATCGCCCAGCTCACCGGCGCGCACACGCTGGTCGAGCTCGGTTCGGGGTCGTCGGAGAAGACCCGGCTGCTGCTCGACGGCCTGCGTGACCACGGCACGCTCACGACCTTCGTCCCGCTCGACGTGTCGGAGTCCGCGCTGCGCGAAGCCGCCGCCGCGATCAACAGCGACTACCCGGACCTCACCGTGCACGGCGTCGTCGGCGACTTCACCGAGCACCTCGACAAGCTTCCCGGCGAGGCACCCCGCGTGGTCGCGTTCCTCGGCGGCACGATCGGCAACCTGCTGCCCGACGAGCGCGCCGACTTCTACCAGTCCGTCCGCGACGTACTGGAGCCAGGCGAGTGGCTGCTGCTCGGCACGGATCTGGTGAAGGACCCGGCCACCCTCGTCGCGGCGTACGACGACAGTGCGGGCGTCACCGCCGAGTTCAACCGCAACGTGCTGCGAGTGCTGAACCGGCAACTGGGCGCGGACTTCGACGTGGAGGCGTTCAGCCACCGGGCGGTCTGGGACCCGGAGAACGAGTGGATCGAGATGCACCTGCGCGCCGACCGCGCGATGCGGGTGCTGATCCCGGAGATCGGCCTCGAGGTCGACTTCGCCGAGGGGGAGGAGCTGAGCACCGAGGTGTCGGCCAAGTTCCACCGTGACGGGGTCGAGGCCGAGCTCGACAAGGGCGGTTTCACCAACGGCGCCTGGTGGACCGACTCCGAGTCCCGCTTCGCCCTGTCCCTGTGGCAAGCCGTCTGAGAAAACTAGAAGGCCCGGCGAGAAGTTGCACCTTCCCGCCGGGCCTCCGCTCGGTGCCTAGCCCTGCGACTTGATCAGTTCGTTGATCTTGCCGACATATGCCTGCAGGTCGGAGACCGGCTTCTTGCCGCTCAGGATCGGCTGGTACATCGCCGTCGTCAGGTCACCGACCTGCGACGCCCACTGCGTCGTGAACCGCACGCCGACCGTCTTCTCGGTGGCCAGATCCGCCTTGACCGTGTCGACCACCGTGTTCTGCCCAGCCTTGGTCAGAGCACCGAAGTAACTCTCCTGGGCCGGCGTGTACGCCGGGGGAGCGACCGGCGAGGCCGGCAGCACGGCGTCCCACACCTTGGTGTTGATGAACTCGAGCACCTTGTACGTCGCGTCCTCGTTCGCCGTGTACTGCGGGGTGCAGATCCCGACCGAGTCGTAGAGCGTCGCCGCCGTGGTGACCTGCGGGAACGGCGCGAACCCGTACTTGATCTTCGGCTTGTCGGTCTGGAACCCGGCCGCCAGCCACTGCCCGCCGAACATCATCGGCACCTTGCCGCCGGAGAACAGCGCCGGCACGTTCGACGCGTCGTACCCGGGCGGCGCCACCGCGCCGGACTTGATCGCCGCCACCAGCTTCTCCACGCCCTCGGTGTACTTGCCGTCGATCTCCGCCTTGGTCGGCCGGTTCACGTTGTCGGTGAACGGTGCGCCACCAGCTGACACCGAGTACATCGACATCGTGAACGGCGCGTCCGCCGAGGTGAGCTGATCCGCGACCAGCCCGTACTTCGCGCCGTTCTTCCCGGCGAGTTTGCTTGCCGCGGAGTACATCTCGTCCCAGGTCCAGCCGGCTTTCGGCTCCGCGATCCCGGCCGCCTTGAAGGCATCGGCGTTGTACCAGACGCCGTAGGTGTTCATCAGCGACGGCAGCCCGCCCATCTGGCCGTCCCCCGTCTTCCAGTTCTCCATCGCCGAGCCGACGAACTTGTCCGCCTTGAAGTCGCCGTCGCCGCCGTCGAGCTTCTTCGACCAGTCGACCAGCAGGCCCTGGGAGGTGTACTGCTGCTCGGTGTCGTTGCCGCACCAGAACAGGTCCGGCAGCTTCTTCGCCTGGGTCAGCGACGCGAGTTTGTCGCCGTACCCGCCGCTCGGGGTGTCGACCAGTTCGACCTTGATGTTGTCGTCCTTGAACCCCTCCAGCGCCTTCTTGATGGCGGTGTTCGTCTCGGGCGACTCCCACGTCATCACGGTCACGGTGACCGGGCCGTCGGCCTTGCCGCCGGAGTCCGATCCGCCGCAGGCAGCTGTTGCCGTCAGCAACCCCGCACAGGCGAGGGAGGTAGCGATGATCCTGTTCACTGTTGTGCTCCTCAGGGGGTGAGTCACTTCTGCGTCGTGCTGCCCAGCGAGCCGAGGCCCTGGATGAAGTAGCGCTGCGCGGCGAAGAAGAGGATCAGCGGCGGCAGCATGTAGAGCAGGTTGGTGGCCATGTAGTAGCTCCAGTTCGGCGTCTGCCCGGCGAACGGCGAGACGAACTGCGCCATCCCGACCGACAACGGCCACTTGTCGGCGGAGTACAGGTAGACCAGGGGATTGAGGAAGTCGTTCCAGGACGCCTGGAAGGCGAGGATCGCCATCGTGATCCAGGCCGGGCGGGTCAGCGGCAGCATCACCGAGACGAAGATCCGCAGGTGCCCGGCGCCGTCGATCTTGGCCGCCTCGTCGATCGAGTACGGGATGGCCAAGAAGTACTGCCTGGCCAGGAAGATGAACAGCGGATTGCCGCCGAAGAAGGCCGGCACGATCAGTGGCAGCCAGGTGTCGTACCAGCCGATCGACTTGTACAGCTGGAACAGCGGGATCAGCCCGACCACGCCGGGCAGCAACATGCTGCCGACGAACAGGTAGAACCACAGCTTGCGGCCCGGGAAGCGCAGCCGGGCCAGCGCGTAACCGGCCATCATCGCTGTCATCACGCCGCCGAGCACGCTCAGCAGAGTGATGATCGTCGAGTTGAACAGCAGTCGCGGGAAGTGGATCGCCTCCGGCCCGTCGATGAAGTTGCGCCAGTTGAACTCGTGCGGCAGCAACCTCGGCGGCACCTCGAAGACGGCGTTGCGGCTCTTCAGCCCGATCGTGATCATCCACAGCAGCGGCACGATCATCACCGCGCAGATGAACAACGCCGTCGCGTACCACGCGGTGGTGCGCACCGGCCGCTTGCCGGTACTGCGCTGTTGCTCCTTGCCGGGCGTGTCGACGGCAGCAGTCACCGCGGGCGCGACGGTCTCGGCGGGGTCAGTCGGGAGTGTTGTCACTGTACGTCCAGAGCGAGGAGAACTTCGCGGTCAGGGCGATCACGGCGATGATCAGGACGAACAGCACCCACACCTGGGCCGAGGCGTAGCCGAGCTGCGGAATCCTGCCCAGGTTGGAGAATCCGTTGTTGTAGATCGACAGCATCAGCACGTTGGTGCTGAAGCCGGGACCACCGCCGGTGAGGATCTTGGGCTGGTTGAAGGTCTGCAGCGCGGCGGTGGTCTGCAGGATCACCTGCAGCAGCATGATCGGGCTGATCATCGGCAGGGTGATCCGGAAGAACACGGCGTACGGTCCGGCGCCGTCGACGCGGGCCGCCTCGTACAGCTCGGTCGGCACCGCCTGCAGCGCGGCCAGGAAGATGATCATCGTGCCGCCGACCCCCCACAGCATCACGATCACGATCGACGGCATCGACATCGTGGGGCTCTGCAGCCAGGTGCTGGTCGGCAGGTGCAGCTTGTCCAGCACCGTGTTCAGCAAGCCCACCTGGGGATTGAGGATGAACTTCCACAGCGTGATGGTGGCGACCGCCGGCAGCACCACCGGCAGATAGGCCAGCGTCCGGACGATCCGGACCCCGGCGAAGCGCTGGTTGCAGAACATCGCCAGCGCCAGCCCGAGCGCCAGGGACAGCGGCACGTAGAGGACCACCAGGTACCCCGTCGCGCGCAGCGAGGGCCAGAACGACGGGTCGACGGTGAACAGCCGGCGGAAGTTCGCCAGCCCGACGAAGACCGGATCGGTCAGCCCGTTGTACTTCGTCAGGGCGAGGTAGAAGGAGCGAATCAGCGGGTAGACCACGAACACGGTGAAGCCGATGATCGCCGGCGAGATGAACAGATAGCCGGCCTTGGTGTCCGACCCGGCGTGACGGCTCAGGCCGCCGGCTCTTTTTGGTCCGGCACGTTTCATCCTGCCTCCTGGACGGTAACGTTTCCAAAGTTTACTGTGAGGTGACGATGCCGCGCGGTGAAAGGGAAGTCAACCCCGTGTCCGAAACGTTTCCAAAGGATGTCGAGTCAGCTCGGCCGACGATGATCGACGTGGCCAAGCGGGCCGGCGTGGGGTTGGGCACGGTCTCCCGGGTGGTGAACGGTGGCGCCGGGGTCCGCGACGAGACCGCTCTGCGGGTGCGGACCGCGATCGACGAGCTGGGCTTCCAGCGCAACGAGGTGGCCCGCGCGCTGCGGCCCGGCAAGAAGTCGTCGAGCCTGGCGCTGGTGCTGGGCGACCTGACCAACCCGTTCTACGCGACCATCGCCAAGGCGTCCCTCGAGGTGGCCGGGCAGGACGGCTTCGCGGTGGTGCTCGGTTCGGTCGACGAGGATCCCGAGGGGGAGCGGCGGGCGATCCAGGAGTTGATCGGGCGCCAGGTCGCGGGGTTGATGATCGTGCCCGACCAGGGTGATCACTCGTTCCTGCGCAGTGCCGGCGTGCCGGTGGTGTTCGTGGACCGGCCGGCGCACGGGATCGACGCCGACATCGTGATGGTCGACAACGAAGGCGGCGGCAAGCTGGCCACGGATCACCTGCTGCAGCAGGGCCATCGGCGGATCGCGATTCTGCTGGCGCCGTCGTACTACACGACCGGTCGGCGGCTGCGAGGGTACCGGCGGGCCTGCCGAGCGGCCGGAGTCGAGGTCGACGAGAGCCTGGTCGTCCAGCTGCCCGAAGGTACTGCCGAGGCCGCGGAGAAGGCGACCCGCGAGCTCATGCATCGGCCGGACCCGCCCACCGCGTTGTTTGCCTCCACCAACTTCCTCACCGAGGGCGTACTGCGTGCGCTGCGGGAGGTGGACGCAGAGCCGGCAGTGGTCGGCTTCGACGATTTCCGTCTCGCCGACATGCTGCCGACCCCCGTCACGGTCGTTGCCTCCGACATCGCCGAACTGGGGCGGACAGCGGCCCGGCTGTTGTTGAACCGGGCCGCCAAGACCGAGACCCGCCCACCTCAGCGCATAGTGCTGCCGTGCGAACTGATCCAGCGAGGCTCAGGTGAACGGCCGCCTGGTTAGTGCGAAGGCCCCTGGATGCGCGCGGGGCGGCGCACATCCAGGGGCCTGAGGGGGCGAGGTCAGAAGTTCGGCCAGGCCCAGCCGAGGTACTTGCTGAAGTAGGGGAGTTTGGCCAGGCCGATCTTGCCGTTCACGCTGGTGGCCCAGAAGTAGCCGTCGCCGCGGGCGACCCCGACGTGGCCGTAGGGGGCGGCGAGATCCCAGAAGACCAGTGCGCCCTTGGGTGGGTTGAGATCACCGCGATGCGCGACGCCGCGCGCGATGGCGTCGTTCCAGTCGGCCTTGGCCGAGGCCCAGATGCCTGACTTGCCGTAGGAGTTCTCGGCGGCCAGTTCGCAGTACCCCTGGAAGGCGGTCGAGCCGTTGCGCGCGACGTACCAGGCGATGGCTTTGTCGGCGCGTGGGTTGGTCGCGCACAGTGGAGCGACCAGGCCGGTGCTGCCGGTGTTGACGTAGGCGTCGGAGATGAAGCCCTTGCCGGGGACGTGGTCCCAGACCAGGCTCCGGCCGAACTTGCCGGTGACCGCTTCGCCGTACAGCTGGCAGTCGATCTGGACCGCCCCGTTCGGCTGGGTGCCGACCGCGCCGAAGCTGGTGGCGTTGCCGGAGCGGATGGTCACGCCGAGGCCGGAGTCGGTGACGACGGTTCCGGTCGCGGCGTGCGCGGGGAGGGTGGCGCCGCCGACGACGGCGACGCCGCCCAGTAGCGCGGTGACGGTGATTCGGGAGACGGTACGGAGGAGGGCGGTCCGCATGGGGGTGGTCCCTTCTGGGAGAAATGCTTACCCTCAGGGAATCAAGGCGTGACCGGGTTGTCGCAGTGGGCAACTGGTCACTGAGTAACCGCCAGATGGATAATGCGTGGAGATTACTGACCGTGAGGGCGGGGAGTGGCGTCGTGCGACCAGCTCAGGCTCGCTTCGTGATCGGCAGCCGGATGCGCGAACTGCGGGAGGCCGCGGGGGTACCCCTGACCAGGGCCGCGACGCTGTCCGGCTGGGACAAGGGGCACCTGTCCCGGGTGGAGCGCGGGCACACCAAACCGAGCCGCGAGCTGATCGAGTGGTACGACGAATCCTTCGGCGCCGGCAGCGCGCTGGTGACCCAGTTGGTGGAGCTCGATGCCGCCGTCCGGGCCGGCAAGGACACCTCGATGCGGGACACCCGGCGGCGCGACTCGATGCCGCATCCGACGCTGCTGGGCGGTTCGGTGCCGGCCGACCATCACCCGGAGGACCGGGCAGAACTGGTCGGTGAGACCGTGCCCGACGGCACCCAGGTCGTCCGCGACGAGGAGTTCGAGAAGACCTGGCAGATCCGCAACAGCGGCAACAGTTCCTGGCGTGACCGCTGGCTGACCAGACAAGGCGCAGCCGGTACGCCGGGCTGGCTCCGGTCGCCGTCGCGCGCCCGGCTGCCGGACGCCGTACCGGGGGAGATCGTGACGGTCCGGATGACGTTGCAGGCGCCGCTGCAGGTCGGTGCCTCCACGGCTTATTTCAAGGTCACAGACGAAGCCGGCCGGCTCTACTATCCGGGGCTGGAGTCACCACCCGTCTACTGCACGATCTTCACGGTGCACGAACTCTAGGGCCCGGCCTGCCTGCGGGTTTGCCCTTGACGTGTGTCCAAGGTGGCCTCAATGCCTGTTGCTCGGGGCCTTCGGCCGCTTACGTTGCTGCTTTCCTGTCCGCCTGAAGCAGGGAGCCTTTAGCGTGTTCAGCCCTCGCAAGATCGCCGCGGCTGCCGCCGTGGCGCTGGTAGTCCCGTTCCTGACTGCCGTGACCGCTCCGGCGGCCAGTGCCGCCGGTCCCAAGGACCCCGCGGTGCCGTCCATTCCGCAGCGCTACCTCGACCAGCCGATCACCTGGTCGGTATGCTCGTTCGATGCCGCGGTGAAGCGGCTTTACCCGCAGGCACCGACCACCAACTGCGCCAAGGTCAACGTCCCGATGGACTGGGCCCACCCCGACGCGCACCCGGACATCCAGGTCGCGATCGCGTACAGCAAGGCCATCGGCACGTCGAAGGGCCTGATGAGCACCAACCCGGGTGGCCCGGGTGGCGCCGGTCTGTCGCTGTCGGCCTCGCTGGCGACCCGCAAGACCCAGCTCTTCAGTGACTTCGACCTGGTCGGCTTCGACCCGCGCGGATTCGGTGCGAGCACGCCGTTGCAGTGCATCACCACCGCCGAGAAGCTGAACGCGCTGCCGGTGACGCCGGACTACAAGGAGCGCACCAAGCTCACCCACAAGGTCGAGGAGGCTGAGGCGAAGCTGCAGGCCGAAGCCTGTGCGTCCACCGAGTTCGGGCAGTTCGTCAGCAGCCAGCAGACCGTCTACGACATGGACTTCATCCGGGCCCTGTTCAAGGCCCGGCAGCTGAACTTCATCGGTTACTCGTACGGCACCTGGCTGGGCGGCTGGTACGCCGACACCTACCCGTCGAAGGTCGGCCGGTTCGTGCTCGACTCGAACATGGACTGGACCCACACCCAGTGGCAGAACGTGAACTTCGACCCGTTCTCGGGTCAGCGCCGCCGCGACACCCAGCTGTTCCCGTGGATCGCCCGGCATGCCGACCAGATCACCGGACTCGGCAGCACGCCGGCCCAGGTCACGGCGAAGTACAACGGGGTCCGGGCCTCGCTGACCACGCTGGTCAAGGCCGGTGAGAGCGAGGTCCGCGGCGACAACCTGGACGGCTTGATCTACAGCGCGATCTACGGCAACACGCGCTTCATCCGGGCGACGCTCGACGTGCTGGTGCACGACGAGTTCACCAAGGCGCCGTCGGCCTCCGGCACGATCGACCTCGGTCACGTCGACCGCGCCTGGGCCCGGCTCGCGCCGAACCTGCAGGCGTTCGACACCCTGGCCGCGCTCCGCACCCGGTACGGCGTGACGCCGCCCGCAGCGGCGCCGCCGTCCGCGGACGCCGAAGCCGCGACCCAGGTCGACTCGCTGAAGGACGTCATCGCCGACGCCCGCGAGGTGGCCGCCAAGGCGACCTCCGGGGACGAGCCGGTCAACCTCGGCGCGATCGGGACCACCGTGCGCTGCAACGACACGGCCTGGAACAAGGACCCGAAGTTCTACACCAAGGAAGCCGACAAGATGGCGAAGAAGTACGACTTCTTCGGCTACATGAACGGCGTCCCGATGTGCGCGTTCTGGAAGTACGCGCCGCAGGACCGCAAGCTCGACCTCCCGGGGTCGCCGCGGATGCTGATCGTGCAGGGTGAGCTCGACCCGGCGACGGCGTACGAGGGATCGCTGCGGACCCACAACGACACCAAGGCCGCTACTCGGTTCGTAGCGATCGACGACGAGGGTCAGCACGGCCAGTACATCGGCTCGGCGTCGTCGTGCGCCGAGGCGATCGGAGACAAGTTCGTCTTCACCGGCGAACTGCCCGGCAAGGACCAGGTCTGCGGTACGACGCCGCTGCCGGCCGAGCTGTCGGTCTACCCGGTCAAGGGCCCGGTGGACGGCAAGGCCGTGCACCTGCCGAACTCGAAGGCCGGCGCCACCAAGGTGAACCCGCTGCTTCAGCAGGTGCTGGACCAGGTAGCGGCCAGCTCGCTGCGGTAGTACGAAGTACTGGTGACGAAACGCGGGTGGCCGGCGCACTGCCGGCCACCCGCGGTACGTCGGCCCTGGAGTCCTTGACCCGCCCTTGCCCCTATCTTGCGAACCAGTGCGGCTTCGCAGGGAAGCAAGGCGCTCGGTGAAAGGGACTTCATGGTTACTGGGGATGGAATCGGCCGGCTGGCGCGGACGGTGGTCGCGCTCGGCGCCGCCACCGCGCTCACCATCGGCAGCACGGTGAGCGCGAGTGCCGCTCTGCCGAAGGTCACCGGCCCGACGCTGGCAGGGACCGCCAAGCCGACCTCCGCCAAGTACACGGCGCTCAACGGCGGCGTCACCGACGGCACGTACTGGTACGCCGTCGTGTCGGAGCACGCCAAATCCGGCTCCAAGGTCTACGACTCGACCCAGCTGATCAAGACCAAGCTGTACGCCGGCAAGCCGACCAAGATCGCGACTTTCCGGATCCGCTCCGGTCACCACACGAACCTGCTCGGGCACGGCAACGACATCGCCTACAACGCCGACACCAAGCGGCTGCTGATCCCCGCCTGGACCAACGACGACTCGGTCCAGGGCGCCACCCAGGGGCGGGCGGTCCGGATCATCAACCCTGGCACGCTCGCGATCGAGAAGACCGTGCGGCTGCCACACACGACGACCGGGCTGTGCTACGACGCGGTCAACAACCGGTACGCCGGCGGCACGCTGAACCAGTACTACGCCTACGACAGCGGGTTCAAGGAGACCGGCAAGTCGGCGAAGCTGACGATGACCGGCCTCGGCCAGGGCATCGATTGCGACCAGAGCTACGTCTACGTGATCACCAGCCCCAAAGGCGCGCAGAAGACCAACCGCATCTTCGTCTACGACTGGTCCTTCAAGCTGGTGCGCACCTACGAGCACGCCTCCGGCTCCGAGAGCGAACACCTCACCCACCAGCGCGGTACCTACTACCTGGGCTTCAACATCGGCGCGGGCCGGCTCTACCGGCTGGACAACTTCCAGTTCACGGTGACCTACGCCGCCGCGGGCGGTACCGGGTCGATGTCGCCCACGGTGGTGCTCCACGGCCGGTCGACGGCGCTGCGGAAGAACACCTTCAGCCGCTCCGGTTACACCTTCGCGGGCTGGACGGCGAAGCGTTCCTACGACGACAAGACCCGCTACCAGAACCCGAAGGACACCAGCAAGACCGGCTGGTACGCCGCCGGCAAACAGCCGAGCAGCTGGAAGCCGTACCTCTACAAGAACGGCGCCGCAGTACTGCACACCACTCCGCGGGGAGCCGTCGCGCTCACCGCGGTCTGGCGCGCGGCGTAGTACCGGGCGGCTTTCCCCGGACCTCCTCGGTTCGGGGAAAGCCGCGCAGAGTTATCCGTTGCCTTCCGCGTCGATCTCGGCCTTGCGCTTGATCCAGCGCTCGCTGATCCCCTCGACCTCTTCCTGGATGAACTCCAGGAACCCGAGGGTGGCGCGCAGCCGCCGCTGCGACTCGCTGCCCTTCCCCGCGTTCTCCATCATCTGCACGATGATCTCCTCCCACCGCACCAGCTGGTGGTCGCGCCGCATCATGCTCTCGTACCAGAAGTCGTCCTGGACCACGTAGATGTCGCGCCGGCTGCCAGGCTCCCGCTCCCGGCTGGCCAGCCGCAGCTGCAGCAGATACCGCACCGCGCCCGAGATCGCCGCCGGGCTGGCCTGCAGCTGCTCGGACAACTCGGCCGCCGTCATCCGGCCGGTCTCGCTGCCCAGGATGGTGGCGAAGGCGCGCGCCGGCATCCGCATCCAGCCCGAGTCGACGAGCACGTTGGCGAACTGCTCGGCGTACCGCTGGACGGCCTCGTCGTCTCGTCGTCCGGTTGCGCTCACCACGCCATCATCCCCTCGCCTTCCAAAGATTCACAATCTTCTGAATGAAGTGTACGTTATGAAACATGACATCAGCGATCGTGGTCTCCGGACTGCACAAGTCGTACGGGAGTACGCACGCCCTCGACGGACTCGACCTCGAGGTCGCGACCGGTGAGGTGCACGGCTTCCTCGGCCCGAACGGCGCCGGGAAGTCCACCACCATCAGGGTCCTGCTCGGTCTGCTGAAGGGCGACGGCGGCGACGTCTCGCTGCTCGGCGGCGACCCGTGGCACGACGCCGCGGCGCTGCACCGCCGGCTCGCCTACGTCCCCGGTGACGTGAACCTGTGGCCGAACCTGACCGGCGGCGAGGTGATCGATCTGCTCGGCCGGCTCCGCGGCGGGCTGGACCCGAAGAAGCGTCAGGATCTCCTTCAGCGCTTCGATCTGGACCCGACGAAGAAGGGCCGGACCTACTCCAAGGGCAACCGGCAGAAGGTGGCGCTGGTCGCCGCGCTCGCCTCCGACGTCGAGCTGCTGATCCTGGACGAGCCCACCTCCGGTCTGGATCCGCTGATGGAGGAGGTCTTCCGGCAGTGCATCGAGGAGGAGCGGCACCGCGATCGCACGGTGTTGCTGTCCAGCCACATCCTGTCCGAGGTCGAGGCGCTCTGCGACCGGATCAGCATCATCCGGCGCGGCCAGGTGGTCGAGTCCGGCACCCTGGCCGACCTGCGGCACCTCACCCGGACGTCGATCCAGGCCGAGCTGTCCTCGTCGCCCAACGGGCTGGCCGACCTGCCCGGCGTTCACGGACTCGATGTCGAGGGCAACAGAGTTCGCTGCGAGGTCGACACCGCCCAGCTCGACGGCCTGATGAAGCAGCTCGCGGCGAGCGGGATCAAGAGCCTGGTCGCCCAGCCGCCGACGCTGGAGGAGCTCTTCCTGCGGCACTACGAGGACGACACCGTGGCCCCGACCGAACCGGTGGCGGCGACCCGATGACCAACTTCGCCGGTACTACGACCCTGCTGCGGCTCGCGCTCCGGCGGGACCGGGTGATCCTGCCGGTCTGGATCCTGGTCTTCGTCGCGATGGCCGCGGGCTCCGCCAAGGCGTCGATCGACCTCTACCCGGACGTCGCGTCGCGCGTCTCGGCCGCGAACACCACGAACTCGTCAGCGGCCCTGGTCTCCTTGTACGGAAGGATTTTCGACCCCACCTCACTCGGCGAACTGTCGCTGTTCAAGCTGACCTCCTTCGGTGCACTCCTGGTCGGCCTGCTGGCCGCGATGCTGGTCGTCCGGCACACCCGCGCCGAGGAGGAGACCGGCCGATTGGAGCTGCTCAGCGCCGGCGTACTCGGCCGGTACGCCGCACTCACGGCCGGGCTGATCGTGTCGATCGGCACGGTCGTCGTCCTGGGTCTCCTGACTGCGCTCAGCCTGATCGGGAGCGGCCTGCCCGCGGGCGGCTCGTTCGCGTTCGGCCTCACCTGGATCGTCGCCGGCCTCGCCTTCGCAGGCGTAGGCGCGCTGGCCGCCCAGGTGACGGAAGGCGCTCGACCGGCCAACGGCATCACCGCGGTCGTGCTGGGCGTCAGCTACATATTTCGCGCCATAGGTGATTCGGCCGCCGACGGTGGCACGCGCTGGGTCTCGTGGTTCTCCCCGATCGGCTGGGCCCAACAGATCCGCCCGTACGCCGGTGACCGCTGGCTGGTCGCCTTGGCCCCGATCGCGTTCCTGGTACTGCTGGTCGTGGCAGCCTTCGCCCTGCTCCGTCGCCGCGATGTCGGCGCCGGTCTCGTCCGGCCGCGACCGGGCCCGCCGGTAGGCGCGCCTTCGCTGCGATCCCCGCTCGCACTCGCCTGGCGGCTGCACCGCGGTTCCCTTTACGCGTGGGGATTCGGCTTCCTGCTGCTCGGCTTCGTGGTGGGCAACATCGCGTCGAACGTCGACGGTTTCGTCGCCAGCGAGGGCGCGAAGGAGATGGTGCAGAAGCTTGGCGGAGTCAACGGCATCACCGACGCCTTCCTCTCCACCGAGATCGGCGTCCTCGGCCTGCTCGCCTCCGCCTTTGGGATCCAGGCAGCACTCCGGCTCCGCTCCGAAGAAACCGCCCTGCGCGCCGAACCCCTGCTGGCAGCCGGCGTCACGCGGTACAGCTGGCTGGCAAGTCACGTGCTGATGGCGCTGCTCGGTACCGGCGTACTGATCCTGCTCGCCGGCCTCGGCTCAGGAATCTCGAGCGGCGCGTCGCTCGGCAACATGGGCCGCCAGTTACCGCGCATGCTGGCCGCCGCAGCTGTCCAGCTCCCCGCGATCTGGATCGTCACCGCGCTAGCCGTCCTCCTCTTCGGCCTGCTCCCCAAACTGACCACCGCGGCCTGGGTGCTCTTCGGCGCCTTCCTGCTGCTCGGCCAGTTCGGCCCACTCTTCGACCTACCTCAAGGCCTGATGGATGTCTCGCCCTACGCCCACACCCCCCGCCTCCCCGGCGGCGACTTCTCCGCCACCCCGGTGATCGTCCTGGCCGCCATCGCCGCGATCCTGCTGGCAGTCGGCGCAACCTCCTTCCGCCGCCGCGACATCGGCTGAGCAACGGTGCCGGTCCGATGGGGCCGGCACCACCCGGCTGGAGGCTGGGGGCGCGGTGTCTACGATCACTAGGTGGAACTGCGCCTGAGTGAGCGGTCTGAGTCGTTTGCGGATTTCTGGACCGAGCGGCACCTGTGCGTGCTCAGCACAGTGCGGCCGGACGGGACCGTGCATGCGACGCCGGTGGGCGTGACGGTCGACCTGAAGACAGGCATCGCGCGGGTGATCTGCTCCGGCACTTCGCAGAAGGCCCGCTTGATCCGCGCCGCAGGCATCGGCGGTGCGGCTGTGGCGGTGAGCCAGGTCGACGGTCGCCGATGGTCGACGCTGGAGGGGCGTGCGGTGGTCAGCGACGACCCCGAGCGCGTCGCCGACGCAGTACGCCGGTACGCCGAGCGCTACCGCGAGCCGCGGGTGAATCCCCAGCGCGTGGTGGTGGAGATCACCGTCACCAGGGTGCTCGGCAATGCCTGATCCGCTCACGGTCATCGGCCTGGGTGCCGACGGCTGGCAGGGGCTGTCTCCGCAGGCGCAACACCTGATCGCGAACGCCGAAGTACTGATGGGCAGCACGCGGCAACTGGCCTTGGTGCCGGATGGGCAGGCTGAGCGGGTTGCCTGGCCGTCTCCTCTCTCCGAGTCGCTGCCGGGGCTCCTGGCGACCCACCGGGAGCGACGGATCTGTGTGCTGGCCAGTGGGGATCCGACGTTCCACGGGATCGGTACGACGCTGACCCGGCTGCTGGGGGCGGAGGCGGTGCGGGTGATCCCGCATCCGTCGAGTGTCTCGCTGGCTTGTGCGCGGTTGGGGTGGGCGCAGGAGCAGGTTCAGGTGGTCAGCTTGGTGGGGCATCCGCTGGAGCTGGTCCAGCCACATGTCCAGCCGGGGCGGCGGCTCGTCGTACTGAGCTGGGGTGCGCACACACCTGCGGAGGTGGCCGCGCTGCTGGTTGCGCGCGGGTATGGCGGGAGTGAGTTCACCGTGCTGGAGCAGTTGGGGTCGGGGGAGGAGCGCGTACGTCGTACCAGGGCTGATGCTTGGGATCACGAGGTCGACGCGCTCAACGTGATCGGAGTCCACTGCGTGCCGGACTCCGGGGCGCCGTTGCTGTCGACCAGCCCGGGCTTGCCTGATTCGGCGTACGAGAATGATGGGCAGTTGACCAAGCGCGAGGTCCGCGCGGTGACGCTGTCGCGGCTCGCGCCGGTGCCCGGTCAGTTGCTGTGGGATGTGGGCGGGGGCGCGGGAAGCATCGCGATCGAGTGGCTGCGGCACCACCCGAGCTGCCGGGCGGTGGCGATCGAGAAGGACCCCGATCGCGCCAAGCGCCTGGATCGCAACGCTGCGACGCTCGGAGTTTCGGTGCGCACGGTGGTCGGCGCGGCTCCCGCTGCGCTTGCCGGGCTGGAGACCCCCGACGCGATCTTCGTCGGCGGCGGCGCGACGGTGCCCGGCGTGATCGAGACCTGCTGGGAGGCGCTGCAGCCCGGTGGTCGGCTCGTCGTCAACGGTGTGACGCTGGAGACCGAGACCCTGATCGCCCGCTGGTACGCCGAACTGGGCGGCGACCTTGTCCGCCTCGCGATCCAGCGAGCCTCCGCGGTCGGCGGGATGACCGGCTGGCGCCCGGCGATGCCGGTGACGATCTGGAGCGTGACCAAGTGACCGTCCACTTCATCGGCGCCGGCCCCGGCGCCGCCGACCTGATCACCGTCCGCGGCCGCGACCTGATCGCCACCTCACCCGTCTGCCTGTACGCCGGTGCGCTGGTACCCGTCGAGTTGCTCGACCACTGCCCGGTCGGCGCCCGCAAGATCGACACCGCCGAACTCAACCTCGACCAGATCCTCGCCGAACTCACCGCCGCCCACGAGTCAGGCGCCGACGTAGCCAGACTCCACTCCGGCGACCCCTCCGTCTTCAGCGCCATGGCCGAGCAGATGCGCCGACTCGACGCCCTGAACATCCCGTACGACGTAACCCCCGGCGTACCGGCGTACGCCGCAGCAGCCGCGTCACTCAGTCGCGAACTGACCGTCCCCGAGGTCGGCCAGACAGTGATCCTGACCCGAATCGGCGGCCGCGCCAGCGCCATGCCGCCCGGCGAAGACCTCGCCACCCTCGGCGCCAGCCGCTCGACCCTCGTCCTGCACCTCGCCGTCCAGCAGATCGACCGCGTCGTCGAGGAGCTGATCCCCAACTACGGCGCCGACTGCCCGGTCGCCGTGGTGGCCCGCGCCTCCCGCGACGACGAGCTGATCCTGCGCGGCACCCTCGCCGACATCGCCGACCAGGTCAGCGCCGCAGGTATCCGCCGTACCGCCGTCATCCTGGTCGGCAAGGTGCTCTCGGCAACGGCCTTCCGAGACAGCCACCTCTACTCCACCACCCGAGACCGTGCCTGAAGTCCGATGAGAATCCTGCTCCTCGGCGGCACGGGGGAGGCGCGGCGGCTGGCCGACAACCTGCTGCCCGATCACGACGTCGTCTCGTCACTAGCTGGCCGGACCACCGACGCCGTGCTCCCCGCAGGCGAGTCGCGGCAGGGCGGTTTCGGCGGTGTACCAGGTCTTACTTCATGGCTCGAACAACATCAGATCCAAGCCGTGGTCGACGCCACCCACCCGTTCGCCGCAACGATGACAGCCCATGCTGTCGCCGCCTGCACTGCTCTCGACCTGCCCTTGCTAGTACTGCGCCGCCCTGGCTGGCAGCAGCAACCCGGCGACGATTGGCACTGGGCATCCGATGCTCCAGCAGCCGCAGCTCTGCTACCCGCTCTGATCGCGCCCGCCACCGCACGCCCGCCCAGCACCCGGCCCTCTCCCGGCGCCCCGCCTCCGCCCGGCACCCCGCCTCCGCCCGGCACCCCGCCTCCGCCCGGCACCCCGTCGCCCCCCGGCCGCGTCTTCCTCACCATCGGCCGCCAAGGCCTCTCCGCCTTCGCCACCACCGGCCTGTGGACCCTCGCCCGCTGCGTCGACCCACCCGACCCCATCCCCACCTGGTGCGAGCTACTCCTCGACCGAGGCCCCTACGACCTCCCCGCGGAACGAGCCCTCCTCCAAACCCACCAGATCGACGTACTGGTCACCAAGAACAGCGGCGGCACCATGACCTCCGCCAAGCTGACAGCAGCCCGCGAGCTAGGCATCCCCGTCATCCTGATCGAGCGACCACCACTCCCGCCCGCCGTCGCCGTGGCGCACACGACAGACGAAGTACAGGCCTGGCTCAACAAGCAAGCACCCGCCCAGCCAACCGGGTGATCAGCCCACCCGACGCCCGCCGGTAGATTGTCGGCCATGGGAATCCAGATCGCACCCAGCATCCTGTCCGCCGATTTCGCCAAGCTGGCCGACGAGGCGGTGGCGGTGTCGAACGCCGACTGGCTGCACGTCGACGTGATGGACAACCACTTCGTCCCGAACCTCACCCTGGGCATGCCCATCGTCGAGTCGCTGGCCAAGGCCGCCGCGCAACCGCTCGACTGCCACCTGATGATCGAGGACCCGGACCGCTGGGCCCCCGGGTACGTCGAGGCGGGCGCGTCCAGCGTGACCTTCCACGCCGAGGCCTGCCGCGCCCCGATCCGGACCGCCCGCGAGATACGCGCCAAGGGCGGCCGCGCCTCGCTCGCCCTCAAGCCGGCCACCCCGATCGAGCCGTATGAGGACATCCTGTCCGAGTTCGACATGATCCTGATCATGACCGTCGAGCCCGGCTTCGGCGGCCAGAAGTTCCTCGACGTCTGCGTCCCCAAGATCCGCCGCACCCGCGACCTGATCGCCAAACACGGCCTCGACCTGTGGATCGAGATCGACGGCGGCATCTCCGCCGACACGATCGAACAGTGCGCCGAAGCCGGCGCTGACGTCTTCGTAGCCGGCTCAGCCGTCTACAACGCCGACGACCCCAACGCGATGGTCGAGAAGCTTCGCTCGCTGGCCACCGCCGCGAGCACCCACTGACCCGATGGTCTCGTCCGGCCGGCGACCTCCACGCTGGGTCGAGTCCATGGGCGGCCCGCTGATCGTCGTCCCGGTCTCCGCGCTCGGCAACTGGAACGGCTGCACCTTGCAGGGCATGATCGCCGGCGAAGGCCTGATCGTCGATGACTACGATCGGGCGTGCGAGCTCGTTGAGCTGGCCGGCGTCATCGACATCGGAGACCAGCAGGGGCTGCTCCTGGGGGACATTTCCTCGCCCAGTTGCTATCTCGCTGAGCACAAGGTGTTCGTTCGATGGGACGGGGCCGACTCCGCGGAGCAGTTGTTCGAGGCAACCGAGAGGCTGCTCGCCGACGAGAACACAGCATGGGACGACTGCGGAGTCTGGGAGACGGACGGCCCTGCGGTGCTGATGGACTCGGCAGAGGCCGGCTCGGACCTCGGAGTGCCGTACCCGGACGGTAGAGGGATACCTGAACAGGCGCCGGTCGACGTGGAGGCGGGCCGGTGGCGGGTGAGTGCTGTTCAGATCGCTGGAGACGTGGATCCCTGGGTTGGGGTGGTGCGGCTCCTACCGGCATGACTGCTCGTCTACGATGCGAAAGTAGCCGAGCCGAGGAGCGCCTTGATGAGTGAGCACAAGCCGGTCGAGAGCTGGCTGACCGATATGGACGGCGTGCTGGTGCACGAGGAGCGCGCGATCCCGGGCGCGAGCGAGTTCATCGGGTCGTTGCAGGCCTCGGGCAAGAAGTTCCTGGTGCTGACCAACAACTCGATCTTCACCCCGCGCGACCTGCGCGCCCGGTTGCTTGCCGGGGGCATCGATGTGCCGGAGCAGGCGATCTGGACCTCGGCGCTGGCGACCGCGCAGTTCCTGGACGACCAGCGACCCGGCGGTACGGCGTACGTGATCGGCGAGGCCGGTCTGACCACCGCGCTGCACGAGGTCGGCTACGTGCTGACCGAGCGCGCGCCGGACTACGTCGTACTGGGGGAGACCCGCACCTACTCGTTCGAGGCGATCACCCGCGCGATCAGGTTGATTGCCGACGGCGCGCGTTTCATTGCCACCAACCCCGACCCGACCGGCCCGTCCACCGAGGGCCCGCTGCCGGCCACCGGATCGGTCGCCGCGCTGATCACCCGCGCCACCGGCGTCGCGCCGTACTTCGTCGGCAAACCGAACCCGCTGATGATGCGCAGCGCCCTGAACCGGATCGAGGCCCACTCCGAGACCTCGGTGATGATCGGCGACCGGATGGACACCGACATCATCAGCGGCCTCGAAGCCGGCCTGCGCAGCATCCTGGTGCTGTCCGGCTCCACCGGCGAACACGAGGTCGAGCGGTTCCCCTACCGCCCCACCCGCATCGTCGAGTCCATCGCCGACGTCGTCCCACTGATCGCCGCGCTGTCCTAGCGCACCCGCGTCAGCGCACCGGTTTCAACGCACGGTCGTCACAGCACCTGGGAGAGGAACTGCTGCAACCGCGGTGACTCCGCCGCGGTGAACAGCTTCTCCGGTACGCCGGCCTCCACCACCACGCCGCGATCCATGAACGCGACCTGGTCGGCCACCTGCCGGGCAAACCCCATCTCATGGGTGACGACGATCATCGTCATGCCCGCCGAGGCGAGGTCGGCCATCAGCCCGAGGACGCCCTTCACCAGTTCGGGGTCGAGCGCCGAGGTCGCCTCGTCGAACAGCATCACCTCGGGCTTCATCGCCAGCGCCCGGGCGATCGCAACCCGTTGCTGCTGGCCACCGGAAAGGTTGCCGGGTCGCGCCGACTCCTTCTCCTTCAGGCCGACCAGCTCGAGCTGCACCCGTGCCGCCTCGACCGCGCCGTCGGTGGTCAGCTTCTTGATCTTGCGCAGCGGCAGGGTGATGTTCTCCAGCACCGTCATGTGCGGGAACAGGTTGAAGTGCTGGAACACCATCCCGATCCGCCGGCGCAGCACGTCCGGGTTGGTCCGCAGCACCGATTCGCCGCCGAGTTTGATGTCGCCCGCCGACGGTTCGAGCAGCCGGTTGGTGGCCCGCAGCAACGTCGACTTGCCGGACCCGGACGGCCCGATCACACAAGCTGTCTTGCCGGCCGGTACTGCGAGGTCGACCCCGCGCAGCACCTTGTTGTTGCCAAAGGCAAGCTCGATACCGGTCAGTTCCAGGCTGGCCGCGGCCTCAACGATGGTCGGCATGAGTGAGCTCCTCGACCTCGAGTTCGGCAGGACGGCCCTCGCGCAGCCGCTTGTCGAAGTAGTTGACCAGGTGCGTCAGTGGCACCGTGATGATCAGGTAGAAGATGCCCGCGAGCAGCAGCGGCGACAAATTGCCGTTGGTCGCCGCGGCGTCCTGCCCGATCCGGAACAGCTCCCGCTGACTGGCGAGCAAGCCCAGGAAGTAGACCAGGCTCGACTCCTTGATCAGGGCAATGAACTGGTTGACCAGGGCCGGCAGCACCCGGCGTACGCCCTGCGGGATGACGACCAGCCACATCCCGGAGGTGTAGCTGAAGCCGAGCGCCCGCGACGCCTCCAGTTGCCCCTTCTCGACGCTCTGGATGCCGGAGCGGAAGATCTCGCCGATGTACGCCGCCGCGATCAGCGACAGGGCAAGGATCCCGAGCGGGTAGGGATTCGGCCCCCACCACTGCCGGGTGATCGGCGACAGTCCCTGGCCGATCAGCAGGATGGTCAGGATCGCGGGCAGGCCGCGGAAGATGTCGGTGTAGATCTTCGCGGGCCACCGCAGCCACCATCTGCGGGACAGCCCCATCACCGCCACGACCATGCCGAGCACAGTGCCCAGCACGACCGAGGCGGCGGCGAAGATGAGGGTGTTGACCAGCCCCACCTTCAGCATCTCCGGCAGGACTGCCTTCATCGACTCCCAGTCGAGGAAGGTGTCGTTCAGGGTGGACCAGATGTCCATCAGCCGGCGGCAGGGGCGCTGCTGCTGGCCTTCGGCGCGGTGAACTTCACGCTGCCACTACCCGGCTTGAAGGTCTCCGGCACCGGACGACCCGGGTAGTACTGCTCGACCAGCTTCGTCCAGGTGCCGTCGGCAATGACCTCGTCGAGAGCCTTGTTGACGGCCTCGCGCAGCTTATCGTTGCTCTTGGCCACGGCGAACGCGGTCGGCGCGGAGCTGAGCTCCTTGGCGGCCAGGATGACCACTCCGCCACCCTGCTCCTTGGCCATCTTCTCGCCGATCTCGGCAGGCGAGATCCAGGCGTCCGCAGTACCGGCCTTGAGTTGGCCGACAGCGGCGTTGTAGTTCGGCACCCGGACCGGGTCGAGGCTCTTCTGGGTGGCGTAGTCGTCCTGGACGGTGCCCTGGACCACGACCACGCGCTTGCCGCCGAGCTGGTCGAACTTGCTGATCCCCGACGTCTTGGTGGTGTTCAGCCCGAGGTAGCCGAAGTCATATCCATTGCTAAAGGCAACCGTCTTCTTGCGGGCCTCGGTGATCGTGATCGACGAGCTGCCGAGGTCGAACTGGCCGCCGTTGACCTGCGACAGCAGCGCGGAGAAGTCGGTGCCGACGAACTCGGGCTTCAGGTTCAGCTTCGCCGCGACCGCGGTGATCAGGTCGTTGTCGAACCCGGTGAACTTGCCGTCCTTGAGGTACACGTTCGGCGGCGCGTCGGTGAGGGTGCCGATCCGCAACGTGCCCGACTGGATCAGCCCCAGATCGGGGCCGGAGGCATCGGTCTTGTCATCACTGCCGCAGGCTGCCAGCGCGACGGCCAGGGTGACGGCCGTACCAAGAGCGGCAAGACGGCGGAAGGCGCTGAAGGCGCGCACGGGTATCTCCTTTGAAAAAAGCGATTCGGGAACAGTGGGGATGGCCCACCGCACGACGCTAACGCCGCCGGCCAGCGACGCATTCCGCCGTGACACCGGATGAGACGGCCCCGGAATGTCTACTCGACGCGTGGTATATAAGGCGCTTCACCGACGACGCTCGTAGTCTGCCGCGGCGTCACCGCTCCGCCCCGCACCGTGATGAGATGTCAGCAAAAATGGGGGCCAACGACAACTAACACCTGATCAGCCGAGTGGGCTGAGAGATAGAGATAGAACTCATCGCGAGTCGGCAGAGGATGCGCGGTGTGTCCGATCGCGCTGATCCGGCATTACGTCTCGTCGCCCAGCACGGCTCGCAACTCCCTGACGAGCAGGTCGATCGCGAGTGCATCTTGCTCTGGCGAGAGCGGACCGAGGTCGCGAGGTGTGCGGGCATCGTGGCCGATTGCTTCGGCGAGGAGTGCCCACGGCCAACCGAGCGATCCTGCGTTGCAGCGCTCCGACACTCGAGATTGCATCCGCTGATCGATGCTCTCTGCCTGGGCCATGTCGAATCCGATCACCAGCGCGATCGCGCGCTCGTATGTCGGTCGCCCGACCCACATTCCGAGCCTGTTCTGCACGACAGAGACAATGAACGGCCAGGTCAGCGGTCGGTTGTGAACCTTTGGTGCGTCTTCCATACTCCGGTTCTACACCGTCCAGCCTGCTCGGACTGCCACGATCCTTGAACCCCGTCGCGCCGTCGAGGAATCAGCGGTGACGTTCGTAGTGGGCGAGCGCGTCGTCGGTTCGGCCCGCGCCGTACGTGAGCAGCAGTTCGGCGAGCGCGGGGGATTGATCGGCGATCAGCTTTGAGGCCTGCAGTATCTCGTCGGCCGAGGCCACGCCGCGGAGCAGGTTCTGGATCTCTCGTACTACGTCGCGCGGGCTCGGGCGTTGTGTGGTGGGTGGTGGCGTCGAGGTGAGGTCAGCGCCGGCCGGCGTGATGCTGGTCGGCCTGGTGAAGGCGCCGGTGCTGCCGCTGATCTCGGTCAGCTCGAGCGCGATCTGCGCCTGCTCGAGCCCTTGCTCGTTGATGCGCGCCACGAGCAGGTCGAGTCGCTGCAGGCGCGAGACCACGGCAGGATTGCCGATCTTCACCCGTTGGCCGCTCATCAGCTGGGACAGCATCGGCGCGGACAGTCCGATCGTCTCCGCCAGCCGGGCCTGGGTCAGGCCGAGCGTGCCGCCGATCCGGCGCATCAGGGTGCCCAGGGGTTCGCCGTACAGCTCCGTCTGCTGCCGTAGGTTGTTCTCGGTCTGCTCCACCTCCTCATCTTCGCAGCTGCGAAGATGGAAATCCAGTCGGCTCAGGCTTGACATTCGCGATAGCAAACTGCAAAGGTTGCGATAGCGAATCCACCTGGAGGAAACAATGATGCGATCGCAGGGACTCCGCCGCCCCGCGGCCCTCGCGCTGCTCGCCGCCGTGCTGCTCACCTGCCTTCCGGCCGGTGCGGCGCAGGCGGACCCCGAGCCGGGCGACAACGGCAAGCTCGTCCTGGTGCTCGACTCGTCGGGCTCGATGAAGGAGCCGGCCGGCGACGGCAAGACGAAGATCGTCGCGGCCCGGACGGCGCTGACCCAGGTGGTCGGCAAGCTCCCTGAGAACGCGCAGGTCGGTCTGCGGGTCTACGGCGCGACCGTCTTCAAGAAGGGCCAACCCGGGGCCTGCACCGACACCCAGCTGACCGTGCCGATCGGCACCGGCAACCGGCCGCAGCTGCTCGGCGCGATCTCGAAGTACAAGCCGTTCGGCGAGACCCCGATTGGCTACTCACTGCAAGAGGCCGCGAAGGATCTCGGCCCGAGCGGCCCGCGCACGATCGTGCTCGTCTCCGACGGGGAGGCGACCTGTGCCCCGGATCCGTGCGTGGTTGCCCAGCAGATCGCCAAGCAGGGCATCGACCTCAAGATCGACGTGGTCGGCTTCCGCGTCAGTGCGGCGGCGCGCAGTCAACTGCAATGCGTCGCCCGGGTGGGCCGCGGCGACTACTACGACGCCGACTCCACCATCGACCTCGAAGCCGGCCTGGATCGCCTCTCCACCAGAGCTTTCCGCCCCTTCCGCATCTCCGGTACGCCGGTGGTCGGCGCGGCACAGCAGGAAGGCGCGCCCGTCCTTGCCCCCGGCCACTACTCGGACTCGTTCACCGGAGCGCCGACGGCCAAGTACTACGTGATCAAGCGGACCATCCCCGGCTCGACGCTGCGTGCAGGCGTCAGCTTCCGTCGCCCGGTCAGTGGCGGCCTGATCGTCCAGGCAGAGGTCAAGCTGAACACCACCGAAGGCAAGAACTGCGGCTGGAGCTATCCGAGCGCATTCGAGGGCGACCAGGGGCTGGCGACCGGTACGGCGTCGAGCTGGTCTGACTGGCAGAAGCCTTGCTCGGAGTCCCCGCAGATGGTGCTCACTGTCTCGCCAGGCAAGGACTCCGGCCCTCTCAAGGGCGCTCCGTACGAGCTGCGGATCAACGAGGAGCCACCGGTCGCGTCGACCACGAACCTGCCGGCCCAGGCAGGCGACCCACAATGGGTCTCCATGCCCGGTACGACGCCGCGCGAGGTCACTCCCGGATCGAGCTTCGCGGACGCGCCGCTGCTGGAAGCCGGCAGTTACAAGACCACGCTGATGCCCGGCGAGCTCCAGCTGTACCGGGTGAAGGCGGACTGGGGACAGCGGCTCCAGGCGCAGGTCACCGTGCCCCAGATGGTCGGTGCGCTCGCCGAGGCCACCAAGGACTTCCATTACCTCGACCTCGCTCTGATCTCGCCCATCGGTGAGGACGTCTACTCGGTCTTCGCCAAGGAGGCGCCCGGTAGCGGCAAGCGCGCTGTGCTGACCAAGAGCGGTCTGGTCCAGGGCATCACGACGAAGGAGATCCGCTATCTCAACCGCGACGGCGCCAACAACCAGGACAAGGGGACGGCGACACCCGGCGAGTACTACGTGGCGGTCTCGCTGAACCGGAAGGACAACGACAAGGCGTTCGCAGTACCGATGACGCTCACCGTGGCCACGCAGGGCACGGCAGGCACCGGCAAACCGGAGTACGTGGACGGCGCCACTCCCGTGATCGGCGAGACGGCGACCCCGACTCCGACGCCGACCTCGACCCCGAGCTCCACTCCGTCGGGCGAGCCGTCCGATGAGAAGACCGAGGCCGGGGGACCGGTGAAGGACAACGGCAGCTCGTCCAACGACAGCGACACCCCCGTCGGTCTGATCGCCGGCCTCGGCGGCGGCGCACTGCTCCTGGTGCTCGTCGGAGCCTGGGCCGCCTTCCGGCTCCGCAACCAGCCGACCCCCGCGGCTGCTCACGCGCAGCAACCACACTCGCAGTACCCGCACAACCAGCAGAACCACTACCCGCCGCAGAACAGCTGGCCAAGCAACCCCGACGGCCCGCAACCTCCCTCGGGTCACTGATCCCACCCGCTGACTCCCTCGACTGATTCCCGCCAGTTGCGTCCGGCTGCGCCACCCGCAGCCGGACGCTTCCTCCGGTACCTTCTTGCGGGTGGAGGCGTTCGCGGGGCGGTACAGGCTGATCGATCTCGTCGGGACCGGCGGGATGGGGTCGGTCTGGCGAGCGTGGGATCTCCGGCGCCACGGGTACGTCGCGGCGAAGGTGCTCGGCCAGCACGACGCGGCGACGCTGCTGAGATTCGTGCGAGAGCAGTCGCTGCGCATTGACCATCCACACGTGGTCGCACCGCATGGCTGGGCCGCAGATGACGACAAGGTCGTCTTCGCCATGGACCTGGTCCGAGGCGGATCGGTCGCCACCTTGCTCGGTGATCACGGCCCATTGCCGGCGTCGTACGTCGCGGTGCTGGTCGATCAGTTGCTGCACGGCCTGTCCGCGGTCCACGCCGCCGGGATCGTGCACCGAGATCTGAAGCCGGCCAATCTCTTGCTCGACGCAACCGGTACGGCGACCCCGCGGCTGCGCCTGTCCGACTTCGGTATCGCCGGCCTCCTCGACGAGCCCCGCATGACCCGCCACAGCACAGTCCTCGGTACTCCCGGCTACATCGCGCCGGAGCAGTTGGCAGGAGCCGATCCCGATCCCCGGCAAGACCTCTACACGGTCGGCGCCGTAGCCGCCGAGCTCCTCACCGGCGACCGCCCGAGTATCTACGGCAGCCTCCCCGCAGGCGAGTCTGACGACGCCCTCTGGGATTTGATCCGCCTACTCACCGAGAAGGACCCGGCGGCCCGCCCCGAGTCCGCGGCCGCTGCTGGCCGGCTGCTCGCCAAGACCGACCTGATTCCGCGTCCTGGCGTGACTCCATGGACCGATCAGTCAGACCCACCCGAAGTCTTCGACCAACTCCCGCCGCTCCCGGCTGGCTGGGAGCCCAATGGTCCTGCTGTGCGCCCCTCGACTGGCCCGGCCGGACCCACGGCGTCCGCCCCGGCTGCGAGTACTTCGACCGGGTCGGCCGGACCGACAGCGTCCGCCCCGGCTGCGAGTACCTCAACTGGCCCGGTCGGACCTACGGCGTCCACACCTGCCGCATCCACGTCGTCCACCCCTGCGGCATCCACGGCTGCCGGTTCTGCAGTTCCACCCTCGACCGGCTCTGCCGCGCGTACTTTGACTGGCTCTGGCGCCGCCGCTGCGTCGCCTGTGGGTCTCGCCGCATCCGCATCGATCACCTCCGCCGCACCGGGCTCGAGTGCAGCCTCCGTTACACCGGGCTCAAGTGCAGCCTCCGTCGCACCCGGCTCCCGCGCAGCCTCCGTCGCACCCGGCTCCCGCGCAGCCTCCGTTGTACCCGGCCTCAGTCCGGCATCCGCTGCACCCGGCTCCAGCGCGGCACCCGCCGGACCTACGTTCGTCGCCGAGCCTGCGCGGGCCCAGCGAGTAGGTCAGCCTCGACGAGGCGGTCTGTTCTGGCTTGCAGTTGCCAGCTTCGGCGGTGCGGCAGCACTCCTCGCAAGCGCGCTCTACCTCCTACTGCGCTGACCGCAACGTACGCATCTTCGACCGAGCCCCGCAGCGATCCATCGAGCACCACCGCCGCCGGTGACTGCGACTGCTGTCCACGAAAAGCAGCGTGCAGGTGGGATCTTCACACTGCCCCCTCGCTCCCTCGCTCCCTCGCTCCCTCGCCCCCTCGCCCCCTCGACGCCGCGTCGACCCAACCCACCCACCCCGCATTGCCCAGCCCAGCGCGCCTGCATCGCGTCGCCTGCACCGCGGCGACCGACGTAGCAATCCGGCTCCGGCACGCAGCGTGGCCGACACCTCTGTGGTCCGAGTGGGCACAACGCTCCAGCCCGAGACGCGTGTACGGGTGGGCCGAGGCACTAGCCCGGGGAATGGCGGATCAGCTAGCAACCCGCGTACCTCGCAAGCGGTTCGGGTGGGCGCAACGCTCCACCCGGGATGTGAGTTCGGGTGGGCTAGGCACCGGCCCGGGGATAGCGGATCAGCTAGCAACTCGCGTACCCCACGAGTGGTTCGGATGGGGCGAGGCACCAGCCCGGGGAACAGCGGATCAGCTGCCAACTCGCGTACCCCGCGTGTGGTTCGGGTGGGCACAACGCTCAAGCCGAGACCTGAGTACGGGTGGGGCGAGGCACCGGCTCGGGGAATGGCGGATCAGCTAGCAACCCGCGTACCCCGCGTGTGGTTCGGGTGGGCACAACGCTCAAGCCGAGACCTGAGTACGGGTGGGGCGACGCACCAGCCCGGGGAACAGCGGATCAGCTACCAACCCGCGCACCCCGCGAGTGGTTCGGGTGGGCACAACGCTCAAGCCGAGACCTGAGCACGGGTGGGGCGACGCACCAGCCCGGGGAACAGCGGATCAGCTACCAACCCGCGCACCCCGCGACCGGTCCGGGCCGGCACAACACCCAAGCCGCAACACCGAGCACGAGTGAGCCAACACCCCGTACCACGATGTGACCCACCCCCTAGCGTGATTTCTCCGCCGTGGCACACTTCAAGTACGAGTGAAACCCACTCGCGTGCTCCGGGGTCGGTGTAATTCCGAGCCGGCGGTTACAGTCCGCGACCCGGTCGAAGCAACATCTCGGCCGGTTGACCTGGTGGAATTCCAGGACCGACGGTGAAAGTCCGGATGGGAGGCGCACGCGATCGGCGTTTGCGCTCCGACGTCCGGACGCGGCTGAAGCGAGCCGTTTTCCGAGCGACGGGTCCGCGCGTGCGCCGGTTGTCATGGCCCCGGTGGTGCGTCCGTGACAACGAGGGACCTGTCAGTGAAGAACGCTTCGCCGATCGACATCGCCTGGATGCGTCGTGCCGTCGAGCTCGCCGCGCGGGGTGTCGGCAGCACCCATCCGAATCCGGTCGTCGGCTGTGTCATCACCGGGCGCGACGGTCATCCGGTCGGTGAGGGATTCCACGCCTACCCGGGTGGTCCGCACGCTGAGGTCGAGGCGCTGCGGATGGCGGGCGACCGGGCTCGCGGCGGTACGGCGTACGTGACGCTGGAGCCGTGCAACCACACCGGCCGGACCGGGCCGTGTGCGGATGCCCTGATCGCGGCCGGCGTCGCGCGGGTCGTGTACGCCGTACCGGATCCGAACAAGCAGGCGGCGGGTGGCGCCGAGAAGCTTGCCGCCAAGGACATCCGGGTTGAGCAAGGGATTCTTCAGGACGAAGCCAAAGCCGTGAATCACGTCTGGCTGCACAGCGTGCGCCAGGGCCGGCCGTTCGTCACCTGGAAGTTCGCCACCACTCTCGACGGCCGCTCGGCGGCGAAGGACCGGTCGAGCAAGTGGATCACCGGGCCGCTCGCCCGCGCTGACGTGCACCGGCTGCGGGCCGAGTGCGACGCGATCGCGGTCGGCACCCAGACCGTGCTCACCGACGACCCCGAGTTGACCGTTCGGGACGAGCAGGACAAGCCCGCTGCCAGGCAGCCGCTGCGGGTCGTCGTCGGCGATCGCGAGATCCCGAAGACGGCCAAGGTGCGCAACGACCGCGCCGAGACGCTGCTGCTCCCGACGCACGACCCCGCCGAGGTACTGCGCCAGCTGGACGACCACCAGAAACGGCACCTCTGGCTCGAGGGCGGCCCGACGCTGGCCGCCGCGTTCCTGCGTGCCGGACTGGTCGACCAGATCATCGCGTACGTCGCGCCGGCGTTCCTCGGTTCGGGCTTCGCCGCGATCGGCGACCTGGGCGCGGAATCTATCGACCACCTCCGACGCTTCAACCTTGCGGACGTCACCCGCCTCGGCGACGACGTCCGGCTCACCCTTACTCCGCTGGGAGGCAAGTAGATGTTCACCGGAATCATCGAGGAGCTCGGCACGGTCGAGTCCCTGGACCTGCTGGACGGCGACGCCGCCCGGCTCACCATTCGCGGCCCGAAGGTGACCGAGGACGCCGGTCACGGCGACTCGATCTCGGTGAACGGCTGTTGCCTCACGGTGATCGAGCACGGCGACGGCACCTTCACCGCGGACGTGATGCGCGAGACCCTGCTGCGGACCAGCCTCGGCGGCGCCGAGAAGGGGTCGAAGGTCAACCTGGAGCGCGCGGTCACCGCGCACGCCCGGCTCGGCGGTCACATCGTCCAGGGGCATGTCGACGGTGTCGGCACGATCGCGAGCCGCGAGCCCGCCGAGCACTGGGAGCTCGTCCGGATCGCCACTGCGCCGGAGATCCTCAAGTACGTCGCGGAGAAGGGTTCGATCGCCGTCGACGGGGTCTCGCTCACGGTCACCGATGTGGACGACTCCACCGGAACCTTCGGGATCAGCCTGATCCCGACCACGCTCGAGCTGACCGTGCTCGGCGGCAACAAGGTCGGCGACACCGTCAACCTCGAGGTCGACGTGATCGCCAAGTACGTCGAGCGTCTGCTCCAGAATGGAGGCACCGAATGAACGTCTTCGACTGGTTGCTGCACTCGCAGGTCACGATCGGCAGCTCGCCGGTGCTGGTCCGCGAGATCGTCGGCAACGTCTTCGGGCTGGGCAGCGCGCTGTTCGGCATGCGCCGGCTGGTGGCGGCCTGGCCGGTCGGCATCATCGGCAACGTCCTGCTGTTCACGGTCTTCGTCGGCGGGTTGTTCGACACCCCGCAGGACAAGGATCTGTGGGGCCAGGCCGGACGCCAGGTCTTCTTCGCGCTGGTCAGCCTCTACGGCTGGTACCGCTGGTACCAGACCCGCCACGCGGGCGCGGCGACCGGAGTACAGCCTCGCTGGGCGACCACCCGGCAGCGGCTCGAGCTGCTCGGTGCGGCCGTCGTCCTGTACGCGATCGCGTACCCGGTGCTGAAGGCGCTCGGATCGTGGGGACCGCAGTGGGACGCGTGGATCCTGACCGGTTCCATCCTGGCGACGTACGGGATGGCGCGCGGGTTCGTCGAGTTCTGGCTGATCTGGATCGCCGTGGACGTGGTCGGCGTACCGCTGCTGGTGCAGGCGAAGTTCTACCCGTCCGCGGCGATGTACGTCGTCTACGGGCTCTTCTGTGTCCTCGGATTCGCGTCGTGGTGGCGGATCCAGAATCGCGAGACGGCTGCGGCCACTCCTGAGCCAGTAACGGTGGGCTGACCGATGGGCGAGGTACTGAAGCTCGACACGATCGAGCATGCGATCGACGAGATCCGGGCGGGGCGGCCGGTGATCGTGGTGGACGACGAGGACCGCGAGAACGAGGGCGACCTGGTCTTCGCGGCCTCCAAGGCGACGCCGGAGCTGCTGGCGTTCCTGATCCGCTACAGCTCCGGGGTGGTCTGCGTCCCGATGGAGGCGGCCGAGCTGGACCGGCTCGGCATTCCGTTGATGACGCCGCACAACCGGGAGCGGCTGCGGACGGCGTACACGATCTCGGTCGATGCCCGCGACAACGTGACGACCGGCATCTCGGCGGCCGACCGGGCCCGGACGATCCGGGTGCTGGCCGACTCCGCGTCGGAGTCGTACGACCTGGTGCAGCCGGGGCACATCTTCCCGCTGCGTGCCAGGGAAGGCGGCGTGCTCGTACGGCCCGGGCACACCGAGGCGTCACTCGACCTGGCCCGGCTCGCGGGGCTGCGGCCGTCCGCGGTGATCGCCGAACTGGTGAACGACGACGGGACCATGAAGCAGGGCGAGGATCTGCGCACCTTCGCCGATGAACACGGCCTGGTTCTCGTCTCGATCGAAGACCTGATCCAGTACCGGCGGCGGACCGAGACCCAGATCAAGCGGGTCGCGACCACGACGCTGCCGACGCAGTACGGCGACTTCATCGCGCACGGCTACCGGAACACGATCGACGGGACCGAGCAACTGGCGCTGGTGCGCGGTGAGCTCGGCGACGGGCCGACGCTCGTCCGGCTGCACTCGGAATGCCTGACGGGCGACGTCTTCGGCTCGCTGCGATGTGACTGTGGCCCGCAGCTCGACGAGGCGATGCGTCAGGTCGCGGCCGAGGGTGGCGTCGTCGTCTACCTGCGTGGGCACGAGGGCCGGGGGATCGGGCTGCTGCACAAGCTGCAGGCGTACGAGTTGCAGGACGCCGGCCGCGACACGGTCGACGCGAACCTGGATCTCGGGCTGCCCGCGGACGCCCGCGACTACGGCACCGGCGCGCAGATCCTGGCCGACCTGGGGATCACCTCGGTGAAGCTGCTGACGAACAACCCGGCCAAGATGTCGGGCGTTCAGCGCTACGGCATCGACGTGGTCGAGCGGCGCGGGATCTCGATCGACCCGACCGAGCACAACCTGCGGTACCTACGGACCAAGCGTGACCGGATGGGTCACCACCTGCCGGACGGTCAGGACGAGCACCTGCCGACCGGCACTGACGAGAACGGAGCCCTCTGATGTCGGGGAGCGGAGCACCCACCATCGAAATCCCGCAGGCTGAGGGAGTCCGGGTCGCGGTCATCGCGGCGCAGTGGCACCCGAAGGTGACCGATTCGCTGGTCGCCGGCGCCGAGCGGGCGCTGGCCGACTCCGGTGTCACCGACTACAAGGTGATTCGCGTTCCCGGCTCGTTCGAGTTGCCGGTCGCGGCGTTGCACGCGGCCAAGGGCGGGTACGACGCGGTTGTTGCCCTGGGCGTCGTTATTCGTGGCGACACTCCGCACTTCGAGTACGTGTGCCAGGCGGCGACCGACGGGCTGATGCGGGTGTCGGTCGACACCGGCGTACCGGTTGGGTTCGGTCTGCTCACCTGCGACAACGATCCGCAGGCATTGGACCGGGCCGGGCTGCCGGACAGTCGCGAGGACAAGGGCTACGAGTCCACCCAAGCAGCCCTTGCCACATTGGTCGCGACCCGCGCTCTTTAGCCGTTGCTGGTCCTGGTGTGGCGCATCTTCCAGTTGCTGTGCCAGGACCGGCCGTTGTCGGTGGAGAAGAGTTGCTCCCAGGAGGCCTGCTGAGCGCCGGGCGTCCAGACGAAGCGGACGTCGATGGGCTGCCCCTCCCAGACGTCCGGGCCCTCGAAGATGCCTTGACCGTCGTCGGCGAAGGAACCGATCACCGGTGACTCCAGCTGGCCGCGCAGGCTGTTGATCCAGTGGATCGACCAGGTCTTGGACTTGGGGTTGAACAGCCGGAACGTCGCACCCCGGAAGCCCTCGGTCGGGAACCAGCCCTCGTCGAAGCTGATCGCGCCGTCGAAGTACGTGGTCACCTTCATCTTCGACGGCACCTCGTACCACTCGGCCGGCTCGCCCAGCGCCGGCCGGCGACGCTCGTTCAGCATGTCCCATTCGCCGACCAGGAAGTCGAAGTCGCTGGTCAGCTTGGGAGTGTCGACCCGCGGCGGCGCGGTGTCGCGACGGGTGAAGTCCATCTGCCAGTTGACCTCCCACGTCTCGCCGCCGTCGTCGGAGAAGGACTGCTCCCAGTGCGCCGTCGTCTCGGTGACGTCGGACCAGGCGTAGCTGACCAGGATCGGCTTGCCGTCCAGCTCCTCCTCGCCGGTCAGCCAGCACGACGTGCCGTCCTCGGACCAGCGGCCGCGCACCGGCGGCTGCAGCTCCATCGTCGTGCTGCTGACCCAGTAGATGGTCCATTCCTTGGTGGAAGGGTCAAACAACCGCAGCGACAGCCCGTACGACGCCTTGGCCGGGAACTGCATCTCGTCGATGCTGATCGCGCCGTCGAAGAAGGTCTGCGCGCTGCAGGTCCCGGCGTACTCCTGCCAGTCGTCACTGCCGACGAAGACCTTGTTCAGCGTCCGGTGCCGGACGTCGAAGTGCCCGTTGAGGAAGTCGAAGTCGGCGGTTTCCTTGGTGAATGTGCTCATGGAACGAGCCTGCCGCCTAAACCTGACAGCGAGTGGCAGTGTTCGGCGCTAACCTCGGAACATGCGTTCGAGCCGGCTGCTGCAGATCCTGTTGCTGCTCCAGACGCGCCGCCAACTGACCGCGCGGGAGCTGGCCGAGGAGCTCGAGGTCTCGCTGCGGACCATCTACCGCGACGTCGAGGCGCTCGCTGCCGCCGGAGTCCCGGTGTACGCCGACCAAGGGCGGGCCGGCGGGTATCGCCTGGTCGACGGGTACCGGACCAAGCTCACCGGGCTGAACGAAGGCGAGGCGGCCGCGCTCTTCCTGGTCGGAATGCCTGGACCGGCGGCCGCGCTGGGGCTGACCGAGCAGACGAGTGCGGCCGAGCTGAAGCTGCTCGCCGCGTTGGCGCCGGACCAACGTGATCGCGCAGGCAGGCTGAAGAACCGGTTCCACCTCGACATGCCCGCGTGGTACCGGGACGCGGAGGATTCGCCGTACCTGTCGTCGGTCGCGTCGGCGGTGCTCGAGGATCGCCGGATCAAGGTGATCTACCGGCGCTGGGAGGCGCCGCGCGAGGTGGAGCGGACGCTCGAGCCGTACGGGCTGGTGCTGAAGAACGGCAGTTGGTACGTCGTCGCCGCGACGCCCGGGGGAGTGCGGACGTACCGGGTCTCCAACATCCTGCAGCTCGCGCCGACCGAGGAGGCGTTCAGCCGGCCCGACGGGTTCGATCTGGCCAAGTTCTGGCAGCAGCATCTGGATCGCTTCGAGGAGCAGCGGTTCACCGGCGAGGCGGTGGTGCGGATCGCGCCTCAGTTGGTCGCGCGGTTGGCCGATCTGTCCGCGACCTTGCTGTTGAAGGCGGTCAGCGACACCGGCGCGGAGCCGGCCGAGGACGGCAGCATCACGGTTGCCGTACCGATCGAGTCGATCGGCAACGCCGCGACCCAGCTGATCCGCTTCGGCGACCTGCTGGAGGTCATCGAGCCGCCCGAGCTGCGAGCAGAGCTGAAGCGCCTGGCCGGGACCGTCACGGCGCTGTATTCCTGACCCGGAAGTCCGGGGAACGAGACCTGAACGCAACCTCGCACAGGCCGCCCTCTAGGCTGGGGCCGCGATGAAGACCTTTGACGAACTCTTCGCCGAGCTGGGCGAGAAGGCACTGACCCGACCGGAAGGCTCCGGCACGGTGGCAGCGCTGGATGCCGGCGTGCACACGATCGGCAAGAAGCTGGTCGAGGAGGCCGCCGAGTCCTGGATGGCCGCCGAGCACGAGGGCAAGGACCGGGCCGCGGAGGAGCTGAGCCAGCTCCTCTACCACGCGCAGGTGATGATGCACGCGCTGGGCCTGAGCCTCGACGACGTGTACCGACATCTGTAGGAGCGCACTGCAGACCCGGTTCACATCTCACAGATTGGCCTTCCCATGCTGCGCGTCGCAGTACCCAACAAGGGCTCGCTGAGCGAGGCCGCCACCTCCATCCTGGCCGAGGCCGGCTACCGGCAGCGCCGGACCACCAAGGACCTGTCGCTGACCGACCCGGACAACGGGGTCGAGTTCTACTACCTGCGCCCGCGCGACATCGCCGTGTACGTCGGCGAGGGCACCCTCGACGTCGGCATCTCCGGCCGCGACCTGGTGCTCGACTCGCACGCCGACGCCGACACCATCCTGGAGCTCGGCTTCGGCGGCTCGACCTTCCGGTTCGCCGGCCGGCCGGGCGTCGCGCAGTCGGTCAAGGACCTGCAGGGCAAGCGGATCGCCACCTCCTTCGCGGGCATCCTCAAGGACCACCTGGCCGAGAACGACGTGGACGCCTCCGTGGTCAAGCTGGACGGCGCGGTCGAGTCGGCGGTCCAGCTCGGTGTGGCCGACGTGATCGCCGACGTGGTCGAGACCGGTACGACGCTGCGCCAGGCCGGCCTGGAGGTGTTCGGCGACGTGATCCTCAAGTCCGAGGCCGTGCTGATCCGCCGGCACGGCGTCGAGCAGCCGGCCGGGCTGGAGCAGTTGGTCCGCCGGCTGGAAGGCGTCCTGGTCGCGCGCAACTACGTGATGATGGACTACGACATCCGCGCCGAGGCGGTGGAGGCCGCGAACGCGGTCGCGCCGGGACTCGAGTCGCCGACCGTCTCGCCGCTGCATCGCGAAGGCTGGGTCGCCGTCCGGGTGATGGTGCTGCGAGCCGACGCACAGCGGATCATGGACCAACTCTGGGAGGTCGGGGCGCGTGCCATCCTCACTACGGACATCCACGCCTGCCGGATCTGACGCGATGGCCCCGAAGACGTTGTGGACGTTCCACCCGTGGGCGATCGCGATGATGGCCGGCGCGATGGCGGTGTCGATCGTCGCCGTCTTCGGGGTGATCTGGTTCCAGCTGTCGGACGACGCGCGGGGCACCTTCACCTTGTTCCAGCGAGTCACCCTGCTGGCGTTCTTCGGGACCGTGCTCTATCTGCTGTACCGGATGGCGACGGTGCGCGTCACGGCGTACGAGGACTCGCTGAAGGTACGGAACGTGTTCCGCACGTACAAGTACGACTGGAACGACGTGAAGGGCCTGCGGTTCCGCTCGGGTGACCCGTGGCTGCAGCTGTTCGATGCCGAGGGCAACCGTCTCGGCGTGCTCGCGGTGCAGGCGTCGGAAGGCGCGCGAGCGGGCAAGGCGGCCAAGGAACTGGCCGCCGTCGCCCGCTCCCACGGCGCGGGTCAAGCAGACTAGATACTGACCCGGAAGCTGGTGACGTGCTCGTCACCAGGCTTCAGGACCACCAGGTCGTCGCCGCTCACGAAGGCGTCCGGCGGACACGTCATCGGCTCCACCGCCAACCCGACCCGGTCCAGCGCGTTCGCGGTGTAGAGCTGCATCCAGCGGGTGTCGCTGATCAGCCGCGCCGAGTTGCCCGTCGCCGGGTCGGTCAGCCTGACCTCCCAGGTCGCCGGCAGGTGCGTGAACGCGTTGTCGATGTCGAGGTCCTGCAGCTTGCGCGCCTGCCCGAAGTCGTACGGCGAATCGGCGACCGTCCGCAGACCGACCGGGCTCAGCCGATCCGGCGTCACCTCGAGCCAGCTGTCGGCCGTGAACTCCAGCTCGCACTCGTCGATCTGCCGCCCGACGGTCAGATAGGGATGCGTGCCGTACCCGTACGGCGCATCGCCGGTCCCCACGTTGATCGCGCGGGCCGTGACGCTTAAACCGTTGGTCGGGTCGAGCTGGTAGGCGAGGGTCAGGGCCAGCTGGTGCGGGTACCCCGGTTGCCCGTGCAGCCGGTAGCCGACCTCGACGTACGCCGCGTCGCTGCCGTCGTCCAGTCGCGCCCAGTTGGCCCAGCGGGTCAGGCCGTGGATCGCGTTGCTGCGGGCGGGCTCGGTCAGGTAGAGCTGCTGGTCGACGCCTTGGAAGGTGTACTTGCCGTCGGTGATCCGGTTCGGCCACGGGAACAGGTGCTGCCCGATCCCGGCTCTGGCGGGTTGGTCCTCGGGGTACCCGATCAGCACGTCGCGCCCGGCGTACGAGAGACCGCGGAGGCCACCTCCCACGCTCACCACGGTCCCGGAGTACTCCCCGGCCTGAATGGTCCATTGCTCACCTGACGGAAGAACGCTCATGAGCCCATCCTTGCTCACGCCCGGAGCAGGGTCTTGGCAGGTTCGCGGGTCGGCTGACAGCCTGGGGCGCATGGAGACGGTGTACGAGGCCGCGGGCGGGGCCGACGGGATGCAACGACTGGCGCACGCGTGGCACGAGCGGGTGCTGGCCGACGAGGTGGTGAGCCATGCGTTCAGCCACGGATTCCATCCGGAGCACACCACCCGGCTGGCGGCGTACTGGTCCGAGGCGCTCGGCGGGCCGCCGGCGTTCACGCAGCTCGGCGGCACCGAGACCGCTGTGGTCCGGATGCACAGCGGCAACGGGCCGCACGAGGAGATGGATCGGCTGGCGATCGCTTGCTTCGATCAGGCGCTGGTCGACACCGGGCTGGCCGCGGACGATCGGCTGCGCGGCGTGCTGCACGACTACTTCGCCTGGTCGACCAACGAGACGCTGAGCCGGTACCACGGGTCGGCGGACGACGTACCGGCTGGGCTGAGCATCCCGCGGTGGTCCTGGGACGGGTTGGTCACGACGCCGCCGAGTCGTTCGCCCAGTTGACCGAGCTGGCGATCAGCTCCAGCTCAGGATCATGCGGTACTGCGGGATTGCCGTCGACCACGAGATTCGCGCGGGCGCGGGTGTTCTCGGCGGCGAAGTGGTCGCGCTCCCAGCGCATCCAGTCCAGCCAGTGGTCGCGCAGCGCCTCGCCGTCGCGCTCGATCCCACGGTCGAGCCGGACCTCGTTGCTGGTCTCGATCCAGATCTTGAGCGACTGCCACGCGTCGGCGTCACGGTCGGCCGAGGTGACGCCCTCGACGATCAGCAACTCGATGGTGGCCGGCACCAGGTGCAGTTCGGCGTACGCGTTCGCGTTCCAGTCGTAGCGGCGGTACCGGCCCTCGCGGCCGTCGGCGAGCCGGGTCAGCACGTGGTCGCGGAGCAGGGCGAAGCCTCGTACGGCGCCGTCCCAGCCGTCGTACAGGTCGTCCATGTGCAGTACCCGGGTGTGCAGGCCGCGCGCCTCCGCACGCGCGGCGATGCGGTCGGCCAGGGTGCTCTTCCCGGATCCCGCCGGGCCGTCGATGCTGATCAGCCGGGTTCTGCCGAGCCGGGCAGGCGCTGCCTGGACGTGCTCGAGCAGGCTGTCGATCGTCAGGGGTGCAGTGGTCTGAGGGGTCTCGCTGGTCAGGCGATTAGTTGATTCCATGGCGCTTCAGGATGTCCTCGATCTCGTCGAACTCCGACGAATCCTGACCCTTCGCTGCCTTGGGGGCCTTGGCAGGCTTCGGGGTCTTCGCGGGGCGACCGGCACTGGCCGGCGGGGGGCCGCCGGCGGTCAGTTCGCCGATCGCGTCAGAGGCCGGCCGGGTGGCCGTTTGGGGCTGACTGGCCTTCTCCCTGTTCCCGCCGCGGCCCTTGGCCACACCGGAGACGACGTAGAGCACCACCGAGACGCCGAACAGCGCCACGCCGGCCCATACGGTCGGGGAGAAGATCAGGTGCGTGACCCAGCTGCTGACGGACTTCACCACGTCCCAGATCAGCTCGAGCAGCCCGGTCAGGTACAGCGAGACGGGAAGCAGCGACCAAGCCACGCCACGGACCCCGGAAGCGAGTCCGCGGCGCCGCCAGGCGGCCCAGGACCCGATCAGGCCGAGCAGGGTGAGGCCGACACAGAACGGCAGCAGCGTCAGATCGTTGAAGTCAGGCACCTGTCCAGGCTCGCACACCTGCGCCGGGAACCAAGAGGGGAAAGGCCCTGACCCCACCCTGAAACCGGACCCCGGGACGGCTGAGCGGAGAATGGGCCCGTGCAACCAGAACGGCGTCTCGCTTTCACCGGATTCGACGACGACGACGGCTCGGCCGACGTCGCGCTCAGCCAGGCGCTGACCGCGCGGGACCAGGGCGCGATCCTGGCGGCGCTGACCAAGGCCCGGCTGCTGGTGCCGGTGGTCGCGATGCTCGGCGAGGTCGAGTACGACGAACGCGGGCTGGCGCACGACAAGACCTCGGACATGGCCGTCGCGCTGCTGCGGGGCCAGGACGGGCGGAACGCGTTGCTCGCCTTCACGAGCACCGAGAGCCTCGCGCTCTGGAGCCCGGAGGCACGCCCGATGCCGGCGCAGTCGCAACTGGTCGCGACCGCCGCGATCCAGGAAGGCGCGGCCGCGATCGTGCTCGACGTGGCGGGGCCTGCGCCCGCAGTACTGGAGACGGATGATGTACGCCGTCTTGCCGCCGGCCTCCAGGTGATCAAGCTGGAGGACGGCGGCTACGGGTGGATCAGCCAGCCGGAGAGTTGACCGCGTCCATCGGCTTGGGACGCATCGCCAGACGGCCGGCGATCCCGGTGACCGGCAGGACCAGGAGCAGGACGAGCACGATCCAGCCGAGCAGTAGCCAGATCGGTCCGGACGGGATCGGCCAGCCGCGGGTCGCGATCGCGATCGGGAAGATGCTGAACGCGGCCGCGACCAGCCCCAGGACGAGTCCGAAGGCCGCGATCACCAGATTCTCCAGGTAGAGCATCTTGCTGACCTGCCGGCGGGTCGAGCCGGTCAGCCGCTGCAGCCCGAACTCCCGTCGCCGGTCCAGCACCGCGACGGCGATCGTGTTGATCGAGGCGATCGCGGTGTAGGCGATCGCGATCGCGGCGAGCAGATAGCTGATCCACGCGTCGATCCCGAGCCCGGCGTCGTACTCGGCCGACAGCAGGTCGCGGTCGCCGATGGTTGTCCCGGGCCACTTCTGCAGGTCGATTGCCCTGGGCTCCTTCGTGGTCAGCACGATCTGGCTCGGCAACCCGGCCGTGGTGTGCGCGGCCAGCAGTGCCGAGGGCAACAAGATCGACTCGTACCCCGAGGTGCCGTCGACCAGCGCGACGATCTTCACCTTGACCAGCGTGTCGTCGCCCAGCCGGATGCCGAGTTGGTCGCCGACTCCGACCTTGAGGTGCTTGGCCGCGCCAGGAGGCAGCGCGACCGTGTCTCCGGTCAGTTGCTCCAGCGATCCTGATCGGGCTCTCCCCTTGTAGACAGGGCCGTTCAGTCCGAGCAACGGCCAGGGGTCGCTGGTGTGAGTGGTGTCGTACGGCTCCTCGATCCAGCCCTTGCTCCGGACCAGCTCCGAGGCCGCCGTGACTCCCGGCGTACTGCGGACCTGGTCGAACAGTCCGGCCGGGATGCCGCCGGTGTCGCTGGTGATGACCGTGCTGGCGGCGAGGTTGTCCGTGTACGCCTCGACGGCCGCCTTCTGCTGCGTGGTCTGCGAGTAGATGTTGCCCAGAGCAATCGCTGTCGCCAGCGTGATCGGGACCAGGATCGCCGCGAACTGCACGGCCCGGACCCGGAGGTTGATCGCGGCGAGCACGCCGGTGGTTCCGGCCCGGCGTTCGAGGAAGGCGGTGACCCGGCCGGTGAGCATCGTGCGGATCACCAACGGGCCGAGGACAGCGACCGCGATCGACCCGGTGAGCACAGCCGGTCCGCCGATCGCGGCGGCGTTGGTGGGGCTCATGAAGATCGTCGAGAGGCCGACTCCGACCGTGGCCGCGGCGAACACCGCACCGATGATCAGCCGGACCCGGCTGATCGCGACCGGCGGTACGGCAGCCTCCGTCAGCGCCTGGATCGGGCGGATCCGGGCCGCGCGGCCGGCGGCGAAACCGACTGTCAGCCGCAGAATGACCAGCGTCAGCACCGCGGCACCGGCGTACGGCAGCGGACCTTGGTCGAAGCGCAGCGCCGCCGGGACCACGCCGTTGCTGTTCAGCAGGCCGAAGATCCAGCGCCCCATCGGGCCGCCCAGGAGCAGGCCGGCGGTCAGCGCGACGACCGCCACCAGCATCGTCTCGGCCACGACCATCTTGTGGACCTGGTCAGGGGTCGCGCCGCTGGCTCGCAGCAGAGCCAGTTCGCGGCGGCGTTGCCGGACCGACAGGCCGATGGTCGCGGAGACCACCAGGGCCAGCACCACCGCGACCATGCCGCCGAAGACGCCGGACAGGATGATCAGCGGGAGGCTCGTCGCGATCCCGGCGAACTCGGCCGCGCCGCGATCGTCGCCGGTCAGGGCGGAGACGCCCGCGGGGAGGTCGAGTCGCTTGGCGAGGTCGGCGGGCGCCGTACCAGGGGTCGGGAAGACGCCGATCGCGTCGACGCGGGCGGGGGAGTCGGCTGGGGCGAAGAAGATGGAGGGGACGTCGACGTCGCGCTGGGGTGCGGCGAGTCCGGCGAGGACGAACTCGCGGCTGGTTCCGCTGACGATGACGTTGAGCTGGTCGCCTGGTTTGGCGCTGCCGGCGAGGCGTTGGTCTAGGACGACCTGGCCGGTGGCGGGCGCAGTACCGGTGGTGAGCTTGTACGGCGTGAGTGCGGCCGAGGTCCAGGCGTGGCCGATGAGCGTGTCCTTGCCGGGAGCAAGCACTGCGGGGAAGGAGACGTCGGGGACGGCTTTGGCGACGCCTGGAGTGGTGGCGAGCTTGGCGACCAGAGTGGGGTCGACGCCGTGGCGCTCGGGGTACGCGACGGAGCCGGAGCCGTTCGTCGGGTGGTAGGCGGGACGGCCGGTGACGACGATCGGAGCGGCTGCCAGGCGTTGGGGCGAGGCGTTCAAGCGCAGACCGGTCTCGAGGAGGCCGCCGGCGGCGGAGATCAGCGAACTGCCGAGCACCACCGCGACGAAGATCGCGAGGAAGGCCGCGGTGCGGAACCGCAGGCTGGAGAGGGCTAGCCGGATCATCGTGGTCTCCCCGTGGTGGTGAGGCGGGCGAGGTCGGTGAGTTCGGTGGCGATCGATTCGGGGGTGCGGGCCGGGGAGGTGGAGACGATCCGGCCGTCGACCAGAAAGAGCAGGTTGTCGGCGTACGAGGCGGCGACCGGATCGTGGGTGACCATCACGATGGTCTGGCCCGCGGCGCGGGACTGGTCGCGGAGCAGCGCCAGCACCTCCGTCGCCGTCTGGGAGTCCAGCGCGCCGGTCGGCTCGTCCGCGAACAGGACCGCCGCCGAGCCGGCCAGCGCACGAGCGATCGCGACCCGTTGCTGCTGACCGCCGGACAGTTCGCTCGGGCGGTGCCCGACTCGCTCGGTCAGGCCGACCCGCTGGATCACGTCGGCGACCCAGGTCTCGTCCGGTGCGCGGCCGGCCAGCGTCAGCGGCAGGACGATGTTCTGCCGCACGGTCAGCGCGGGCATCAGGTTGAACGCCTGGAAGACGAAGGCGACGTGCTCGCGGCGAAGCTCGGTCAGGGCGGTCTCGTCGAGGCCGCGCAACGGAGTACCGGCGAGGTGGACCTCGCCCGATGACGGCTCGTCCAGGCCGGCGGCGCAGTGCAGCAGCGTGCTCTTGCCGGAGCCGGACGGGCCCATCACCGCGGTGAAGGTGCCTTCGGCAAACGTGTGGCTGACCCCGCCCAGCGCGGTGACCGCGCCGGGCCCGGCTCCGTAGACCTTCCGTACGTCGGTCAGCTGGACGGGGGCGGTCATCGCAGGACCTGCGGGTCGAGCTGGGACTTGCGGTGGTAGGACTCGTTGGCCCACCAGAGGATCGCGACGCCGAGGCCGAGACCGACGTCGGACCACAGCCACCAGGGCCAGTCGAGGTGCCCGAAGACCGCAAGCGCCAGCCAGATCACGAACTGGATCGCGCAGACTGCCAACCAGCCGACCGTGGCGACCCGCAAGGCGAGCGTCAGCGGGTTCGGCGGTACTGCGTCGTGCAGCCCGGCCAGCACCTCCCGGAGCTGGCCGCGTCGGTGCGCGTCATCGAGCATCAGGTGCCGGTCGGCGGCCTGCGGGGCGGACAGCACGCCCTGGCGGGCCGCGCTGTCGATCTTGGTGTGGGCCGACTGTCGGTCGGCTGGGCTGAGTTCCTGCTCGTCGGGGGATAGCAGCGGGCCGAGGGTTGCCTGGAGTGTGTTCATGAGAAAAAGCGTAGGGATTGAACAGTTATGGCTGGATGGTCCTGGAACCCGTTTCGAGGGTAGATCTAGGCCTACTGCGAACGAGGCGCCCGGTACGGAAGGATGGGGGCATGACTGACCCGCCGGTGCAGCTCCCGCCCGGCCTCGCGTTGGCCTGGGGTGTGCTGCCGGTGCAGCGGCGGGGACCGAAGCCGGCCTTCACGGTCGACCAGATCGTGGCCACCGGGATCGAGTTCGGCGACAGCCAGGGCTTCGAGGCGATCTCGCTGCAGAAGATCGCGGCGCGACTCGGGGTCAGCACCAACGCGCTCTACCGCTACGTCAGCTCCAAGGACGAGCTGATCGTGCTCGTCGCCGAGAAGGCCTGGGGTCGCGCACCGGCGCACATCTCGGCTGCGCCTGACTGGCGGTCCGGCGGCAGGGCGTGGGTGAAGGCCCAGGTCGACCGGTACGCCGACCGCCCGTGGTTGCTGGAGGTGCCCATCCGAGGGGCGCCGGCCACGCCCAACTTGCTGCACTGGCTGGAGACCCTGCTGGAGGTGATGGCCGATACCGGCTTGAGCCAGCACGACGCACTGGGGTGCGCGTTGCTCTTCGACGGCTATGCGCGCAGCTACGCGAGCCTCGCTCGCCAGTTGGGAGCCAGCGACTCGGCTCCGGTCGAGTCGGCCGCCGTCGGCGAGTTCCTGGTACCGCGGTTGCAGGCGGCCGGTTATGACCGGATCTTCGCGATGTACACGAACCAGGAGTACGAGGACACCCTCGACGACGACTTCGACTTCGGCTTGGATCGCATCCTGGACGGCATCCAGGTGTTGATCGACCGGCAGGAGTAGCTCAGCCGGGCAGGATGATCCGGACGGGCCCGGCGGCCCGTGCCTGGGTCCAGGCGAGGTGGAAGGGGCTGCCTGGAGCCAGCTCCGCGCGGCGATCTGGTTGCGTACGGGGGGTGATGGCTGCCTCGAGGCTGCTGGCTGGTCGGGGCTCCACGCCGTTGGCGCGGACCTCGGCGATCACGTCGGCAAGCGCCTGCGCGGCAGGCTTGCGCTGGTGGTCGACGGTGAAGAGACCCAGGTCGTACTCGCGGTCCGGGAAGTCGAGCAGCCGGCGATCGATGTCGTGCGACGACCACCAGGTGATGCCCCACAGCGCTGGGTTGTAGACCACCAACTCGACCGTACGCCGGGTGAACTCCGCTTGGAGCTCCACCGGGATGTCCGGACCCGGTACGCCGATCTCCTGCAGCCAGACAGGTCGTGAACTGTCCAGTGAAGTCGCGGCCGCCAGCTCGACCAGGTAGTCCGCGTGGGTCAGCGTCGCCGGGCCGAGCGGGCCGTCCACCCGGGAAACGCCGTTGAACACCCACGAGTGGACGGTGCTCAGCTCACCCAGGTCGACGACATCGGCCGGGAGGAACGGGTGGTCGGACTTGTACCAGGCGTCGTCGAACAGCGAGTGCAGCGCGAGGACCTCCGGCGCGGCCTTCTTCACGGTGAGCAGCAGGTCTTGGGCCCAGCGGGTGGAGGCTTCCGGGGTGGTCGAGCTGTCCGGCCAGAGGTTGTTGACCTCGTTGCCCAGGGTGATCGCGAAGACGTTCGGCTTGGTGGCGACCGCGCGGGCCACCGCGTCGACGTACGTGGTCAGGCCGTCGCGGACCGTCTCGCTCTCGAACAGGCTGCTGCGGTGCCAGGTCAACGTCCACGACGGCAGGAAGTCGAAGCTGGACAGGTGTCCCTGGATCAGGTCGACCGCAACGGTCAGGCCGTGCTCGGCGGCGGCGTCGATCAGGTCCAGCAGGTCGTCGATCGCGCGCTCGCGGATGATCGCCCGGTTCGGCTGGATCCAGGGCCAGATCGGGAACACCCGGACGTGGTCCAGGCCGAGCCCGGCCAGGTCGGCGAGGTCGCGGCGGACCGCCGCCGGGTCGTAGTCGAGCCAGCTGTAGAACCACCCGGACGACGGGACGTAGTTCGCGCCGAACCTGGGCGTGGCGGGATCCGAGAGCATGCCGACGATGCTAAATCGGTTTAGCAAAAACCGCCAGTCAGGTCAGTGCGCCGGGGGAGCGGTGGACTCGCGGACGGTCAGCACCGGGTCGGCGGTGCGCAGGTTGATCATCGTGGCCGGGTCGGCGATCACGTCCAGCAGCACCTCGGCGGCCTGGCGGCCGAACTCGAAGGTGTCCCGGGAGAGCGCGGTCAGGGCGGGGTGCATCAGCTGGGTCAGGATCGAGTCGTCGAAGGCGACGATGGACAGGTCGCCGGGGACCGAGACGCCCATCTCCATCGCGACGCCCAGGCCGGCCACTGCCATCACGTCGGAGTCGTAGACGATCGCGGTCGGGCGGTGGGACTGGGAGAGCAGTTTGCGGGTGGTGGCGGCGCCCTCGGCATCGCTGAAGTCGGTGGTGAGTGAGGGGGCGTCGATCAGCCCGAGCCGGGGTGCGGCGTCGCGGACGGCGCGGATCCGGCGCTGCGTGTGCTGGAAGTTCGGCGTACCGGCGACGTGGGCGATCCGGCGGTGGCCGAGCGCGGCGAGGTAGTCCACGATCGCGAGCATCGCGTCGCGGTCGTCGGCCCAGACGGAGGCGAGTGCGCCCTTGCCGCCGCGGCCGCCGATCACGACGGCGGGCAGTTCGAGCGCCCGGAGCGCGTCGATCCGCGGGTCCTTCACGGTCAGGTCGACCAGGATCACGCCGTCCACCCGGTGCTCGGACGCCCAGCGCTTGTAGACCTCGATCTCGGCCTCGGTGTCCTCGACGATCAGCAACTGCAGCGAGATCGAGCGCGCGGACAGCCCGGACTGCAGCCCGGAGACCAGATGGGCGAAGAACGGCTCGACCCCCAGCGTGCGGGCCGGCCGGGCGATCACCAGCCCGACGGAGTCGACCCGGGAGGCGCCCAGCGCGCGGGCGGCGCTGTGCGGCCGCCAGCTCATCTGCTCGGCGATCTGCAGGATCCTGGCCCTGGTCGCGTCGCTGACCCCGGGCCGCCCGTTCAGCGCGAACGACACCGCACCCTTGCTGACGCCGGCCTTGTCGGCGATGTCCGCGATCGTCGGTCGTGCCATCGGAGCCCCTCCCTCACCTGTACGTCCCCTTGACAGCGGATTCTACGATGTGGATAGTGCAGGAGCTATACCGGTTTATCACCTCAGGAGAATTCCATGCGTAGTCGTCGTCTGACCGGGGTGGCAGCGCTCGCTGTCGCCGCCCTCACTCTCGCTGGTTGTGGCCTCGGTTCCGCCGACGACACGTCGTCGGGCAGCAAGCCGACCGTCGACGCCAACGCGCAGGTGACGGGCGAGGTGAGCTTCCAGACCTGGGCGCTCAAGCCCAAGTTCACGTCGTACGTCGAAGGGGTGGTCAAGGCCTTCGAGGCGAAGTACCCCGGGACCAAGGTGACCTGGCTGGACCAGCCCGGTGACGGCTACGACAAGAAGGTGCTGAGCCAGGCCTCGGCCGGCCAACTGCCCGACGTGGTCAACCTGCCGCCGGACTTCGCGCTGCCGCTGGCCAAGCAGAACATGCTGCTCGACGTCGGCGCGGCCGACCCGAAGATCGCCGAGGAGTACGTCGAGGGCGGCGTCGCGGCGTACAAGTACCAGGGGCAGGACGGCACCTTCGGCTACCCGTGGTACCTGAACACCGACATCGACTACTGGAACGCGACCAAGTTCGCGGCCGTCGGCCTGGACGCGAAGAACCCGCCGAAGACCTTCGACGAGCTGCTCGCGGCCGCCAAGGTGATGCACGACAAGTCGGGCGGCAAGGAGTACATGATGAGCCGCCTGCCCGGCATCGGCGACTTCACCAACGCCGGCGTCAAGGTGCTCTCCGACGACGGCAAGTCGTTCACCTTCAACACCCCCGAGGCCGTCGCGCTGCTGGACAAGTACGCCGCCGCCTACAAGGCCGGCTACCTGCCGCGCGACATCCTGACCCAGGAGTACCTGGGCAACTCCAAGCTCTTCACCCAGAACAAGGTCGCCTGGACCACCGGCGGCGGCAACGCGATCGTCGACATGCAGAAGGACAACCCCTCGCTGAAGGGCAAGGTCGTCCCGTCGCCGGCGCTCGACACTCCGCCGCTGTACGTGCAGGGCCTGTCGGTCTCGGCCAAGACCAAGAACCAGGCGGCCGCGATCGCGCTGGCCCGCTTCGTCACCAACGCCGAGAACCAGGCCGCGTTCGCGAAGATCGTCAACATCTTCCCGTCCACCAAGGCCTCCGCGCAGGACCCGTACTTCTCCAAGTCCGACGGTACGCCGGAGTCCGACGCCAAGGTGCTCGCGTTCGAGTCGCTGGCCAAGGCCAAGGCGCTGCAGCCGGCCGTGATCAGCGGGGCCACCAACGACTTCATCAACCAGCAGATCTCGCTCGCGATCTCCGGCAAGGTGACGTCCAAGGCAGCTCTCGACGCCGCGGTGGCCAAGGCCAACCAGCTGCTCGCGTCCTGATCGATGCGCTACCACCGCTGGTTCACGCCCTGGGTGCTGGTCGTCCCGGCCCTCACCTGGTTGCTGGTGTTCAACCTCTGGCCGTCGATCAACACCGTCATCCTGTCGTTCACCAACGCCAAACCGATCGGCGGCGGCACCTTCGTCGGGCTGAAGAACTTCGAGGCCCTGCTGCACGACGAGCAGTTGCGCTGGGCGCTGCTGAACAGCGTCATCTACATGGTGGTCTGTCTGCCGTTCCTGACCATCCTGCCGCTGCTGCTCGCCGTGCTGGTGGAGAAGAAGCTGCCCGGAATCACCTTCTTCCGGACGGCTTTCTACACCCCGGTGGTCGCCTCGGCCGTGGTGGTGGCGCTGATCTGGCAGTGGATCCTGGACGACCGCGGCCTGGTCAACGGGCTGGCCGAGAAGCTCGGCGTGATCTCCGGGCCGCTGCCGTTCCTCAGTGACCAGTGGCTGCTGCTGTTCAGCGCGATCAGCCTGACGATCTGGAAGGGCCTCGGGTACTACATGATCATCTACCTGGCCGCCCTCGGGAACGTCGGCCGCGAGCTGCACGAAGCGGCCGCGGTGGACGGCGCCTCGGCGTTCCGCCGGTTCACCAACATCACCATCCCGGGCGTGCGCGGGACGATGATCCTGATCTCGATCCTGATCGCCGTGTCGGCGCTGCGGGTCTTCTCCGAGCTGTTCATCCTGAGTGGTGGGAAGGGCGGTCCGGGTGGCCGGGACAACTCGGTGGTGATGCTGATCCAGCAGTACAGCCAGGGCTTCGAGGGCAACCTCGGCTACGCCTCCGCGCTGTCGATCGTGCTGTTCTTCGTCACCGTGGTCCCGATGCTGGCGCTGGCCCGGCTGAACAAGAAGGCGGCGGACGCATGAGCATCGTGACCGACCCGGCCCGGCCGGTCGCAGTACCCGACGACCCCGGTACTCCGCCCCGCCGGCGCCGCCGCAGCACCCTCGGCTTCAACTCCGTCTCGCCGACCGAGAAGGTGGTCCGGTACCTGCTGCTGGCGTTCGTGCTGCTGATCACGATCGGCCCGTTCCTGTGGCAGCTGTCCACCTCACTGAAGGGTTCGGGGGAGGACATCTACACCCGGATCCCGCGGTTGCTGCCGTCCCAGCCGACCTTCTCGCACTACGGGGAGGTGGCCGACACCATCCCGGTGTGGGACTACATGCGCAACTCGCTGCAGGTCGCCGTACTGGTGGTCGGCGGCAACATCGTCGGCTCGACGCTGGCCGGCTTCGCGTTGTCCCGGCTGGAGTTCCGGTTCCGCAAGATCGTGCTCGGGCTGTTCCTGGCGACCCTGGTGCTGCCTGGCGAGGTCACGATCATTTCGCAGTACGTGACGGTGCGGGAGCTGGGTCTGGCGAACACCCTGTTCGGGGTCGCGCTGCCGGGCATGATCGGCGCGCTGAACGTGCTGCTGATGTACAACGCGTTCCGCTCGCTGCCGGTCGAGGTGGACCAGGCCGCGGTGGTCGACGGCGCGAACGTCTGGCAGCGGCTGCTCTACATCGGGCTGCCGTCGGTGCGCGGGACGATCAGCGTGGTGGCGATCTTCGCCTTCATCGGCGCCTGGGACGACTTCCTCTGGCCGCTGATCGTGCTGACCGACCCGGACAAGTACACCCTGACCGTCGGGCTGCAGTACCTGTCCGGCACCTTCAGCAACAACCCCCGGCTGATCGCGGCCGGCACCATGATCGCCTTCATCCCGATCGTGATCGTGTTCGCGGTCTGCCAGCGATTCTTCTTCAAGGGCGTCGAGGAGGGCGCCGTGAAGGGGTAAGTACCCATTGCAATCCGCCCATTGCAAGGAGTCCGACATGTCCCCCAGCCCGCTCTTTCCTTCCTTCCCTTGGTTGCGTAAGGCAATCACCTGTGTGGCTGCCGCCGTCCTCGGTGCCGCCACCCTGACCGCACCAGCAGCCCACGCCGGTCCGACGGCCGACAGCAAACGGGTCGTCGTCTACTACCAGACGCAGTACCTCAACGGGACCTACGTCTCGCCCAAGGCGATGACCGACAACGTCACCGGCGTCACCAACGTGCTGGTCGGCGCGATCCACCTCAACACCGACACCGTGCACCTCAACGACGATCCGCCCGAAGCCGCCAAGTTCACCCAGATGTGGGCCGACCTGCACGCGATGCAGGCCAAGGGCGTCAAGGTCTCGGCCTTCGTCGGCGGCGCGGCGCAGGGCAGTTTCCAGCGGCTCGACACCGAGTTCGCGAAGTACTACCCGCGGCTGAAGAGCCTGGTCACGACGTACGGGCTGGACGGTCTCGACCTGGACGTCGAGGAGAACATGTCGCAGGCCGGCATCAACCGGCTGGTCGACCAGCTGACCACCGACTTCGGCACCGGCTTCATCATCACGCTGGCGCCGGTCGCGACCGCGTTGAGCGGTGGCGGCAACCTGTCCGGCTTCAACTACGAGACGCTCGAGCGTGACCGCGGCGCGAAGATCGACTGGTACAACGCGCAGTTCTACTGCGGCTGGGGCTCGATGGCGAACACCACCGGGTACGACAACATCATCAACCGCGGCCTGTTCACTCCCGCCAAAGTGGTGGCCGGTGTGGTGACCAACTCCGCCAACTGCGGCGGCTACGTCGCCCTGCCGACCCTGAAGAACACGCTGGCGGCGCTGGTCGCGAAGTACCCGACCTTCGGTGGCGTGGACGGCTGGGAGTACTTCAACTCCGACCCAGGCGGTACTGCGGCACCGTGGCAGTGGGCGCGCGAGATGACGTCCGCGATGTCAGGCGGTTCCACCGGCCCGGTCAACCTCGCTCTGAACAAGCCGGCCACTGGATCGGCTGCCTGCGCGACCACCGAGGGCCCGGCCAAGGCAGTCAACGGCAGCGTCTCGGGTGGCAACGCCGACAAGTTCTGCTCACTCGCCACGACGAAGTACCTGCAGGTCGACCTCGGCTCCTCGCAGCCGCTCGGATCGGTCGAGCTCTCGCACGCCGCGGCCGGCGGCGAAGCGGCCTCGTTCAACACCCGCGCGTTCACGGTCCAGACCTCCACCAATGGCACGACCTGGACCACCCGCGCTACGGTGACCGCCAACACCGCGGCCGTCACGACCCACTCGGTCGCCGGCGTCACCGCCCGCTACATCCGGCTCAACATCACCACCCCGACCCAAGGCACCGACCCCGCAGCCCGCATCTACGAGCTGAAGGTCTTCGCCTAGCAGTCCCCTGAGCGGCTCAGCCCCTTTCCTGCTGGGCCGCTCAGGCCTTCTCCGGCGCTAGGTTGAAGTGATGGACCGGCACCGGCAACTCCTGACCGCGCGAATCTGCTGGATCCTGGCGCCGCTGCTGTACTTCGGGTCGCAGGTGTTCGTCGCCAGCGCCTGGCCGGTGCCGTACGAGGTCCTGCACCACACCGTCAGCGACCTGGGCTGGACCACCTGCACGATCGAGCAGCGACCCAGCGGCGAACTGGCGTCGTGCTCGCCGCGGCACGCCTGGTTCAACCTCGGCGGCATCCTGGTCTGGATCCTGCTCGCGGCCGGTGGCATCCTGCTCCGCCCCCTGTACTCCGGTCCGTCGGCGGCCCGCGGGATCGTCGTCCTGTGGACCGTCGTCGCGGCCTTCGGCATCGCCACCTGTCTCGTCCCCGGCGACGTGAACCTCGCGCTCCACTCGCTGCTCGCGGTCCCGGTGTTCCTCGGCACGATCGTGGTGCTGTTCCTCAGCGCGCGAGCCTTCCGCGGCTCGGCGCCACTCTCCGGACGGGCGGCACTGGTGACCGCCATCGTGTCGCTGCTCGGCCTCGTCGGCCTGGTCCTTGCCCTTGGCGGACTCGGCCCGGTCGGCCTCGCCGAGCGCGTCGCCGCCGAAACCGTCTATCTCTGGGTCTTCCTGGTCGGTCTCCTGGGCTACTTGGGTGGCCGGGGGAAGAAGAAGCTGGTGCGGGCCTGGTAGTCGGCGTAGCCGGGGCGGTCGGCCATCTGCTTCTCCAGCAGTCGGCCGCCGGTGACGACGACGAGAAAGTAGGCCATCGCGAGCGGGGAGAACGCGGTCAGTACGCCGGGCCAGGCGGAGGCCGCGACGAGGTACAGGCCCAGCCAGACGGCGAAGTCGCCGAAGTAGTTCGGATGCCGGGTCCAGGCCCACAGGCCGCGGTCCATGATCTTGCCGTGGTTGTTCTCGTCGGCTTTGAAGGCCTTGAGTTGCTGGTCGCCGACGGCCTCGAAGGTCAGGCCTGCGGCCCAGACGAGCACTCCGGCGACGACTACCGCGGGGATGCCGTCGCCGGTCGACGCGGAGACCTGCAACGGCAGTGAGACGACGAACATCGCCAGACCCTGCGGGACGAACACCCGGCGTACGGCCTCGGCCTGGCGCCGGCCGGGCGGCGCGTTCTCGAGCAGGCGCTCGTACCGGGGATCCTCGCCGCCACCACGACTCCGTACTGCGAGGTGGATCGCCAGCCGTCCGGCCCAAGTGATCGTCAGTACTGCCAGCAGGACCCGTCGCCACAGGACGCCGTCACCAAGCGCCAGCCCGACCAGTGCGATCAGGGCGAACCCGATCGCCCAGGCGACGTCGATCACCGACACCCGGCCCACCCGACGGGAGATCGCCAGGGTGACGACCAGCAGCACCAGGATCGCCGCGATCGAACCACCGCACACCAGCAGGAAATTGCTCATCCCGAGTGTCGGCTACTACTCGGCGACCGGCAGCGGCTTCGTGTACTGCGGACGCGCGGCGGCCGTCGGGTGGACCTCACCGGTGTACTTCTCACCCGGGCCAGTGCCGGGCTCGTCGGGGATGGTCGAGGCTTCCTTGAAGGCGAGCTGCAGCGAGCGCAGGCCGTCGCGCAGGGGAGCGGCGTGGTGGTGGCCCAGCGACGGGGCGGAGGCGTCAAGCAGACCGGCCAGCGCGTCGATCAGGGACCGGGCCTCGTCCAGGTCGCGGTGCTCGGGCAGGTCCTCGGCCAGGCCGAGGTGGACCGCGGCGGCGCTCATCAGGTGCAGGGCGGCGGTCGAGATGATCTCCACGCTCGGCACCTCGGCGATGTCGCGCGAGATCGTCGACAGCGGGTCCACCCGGGACTCCTCGGAGACTGCTTCAGGGGCTGCATCAGCGGCTGGTGCGGGGGTGGTTTCCGGCGGAGTGGAGACTTGGTCGGTCATGCTGTTACTCTTGCATGGCGACCGACCCGGTCCGACGGTGACCCCTGAGCGGAATACTCGAGGGACACCAGCGGTTCAGGTCTTGAGCGGAGGGCCACCTCCCACCCAGCTGATGAACAGTCGGCGGGTCCCGGTCACGCTGAAGTTCCCGGCTCCGGCCGGCGGACCGCAGCGAATTGTACGGCGTGCCTTCCCGGCGACGGGGTTGCACAGCCGTCGATCTGGGAATTGGGCCTTCGTGTGATCACACGGGGGCCTTTGTCTTTTCCGGCCCCGGGGTGGACACCGGGTGGCACCAGTAAACGAACAACCCAGGAGGACCCATCACCATTGAACTGCGCGTCAACGAGCGCATCCGCGTACCTGAGGTGCGCCTGGTCGGACCGAACGGTGAGCAGGTAGGCATCGTCCGGATCGAGGACGCACTTCGGTTGGCACAGGAAGCCGATCTCGACCTGGTCGAGGTTGCGGCCACGGCACGCCCGCCGGTCTGCAAGCTGATGGATTTCGGCAAGTACAAGTACGAGACCGCGCAGAAGGCGCGCGAGTCCCGCCGGAACCAGACCAACACCGTCATCAAAGAGATGAAGCTGCGGCCGAAGATCGACCCGCACGACTACGAGACCAAAAAGGGTCACGTCGTCCGGTTCCTGCGCGGCGGTGACAAGGTCAAGATCACCATCATGTTCCGCGGACGTGAGCAGTCCCGGCCCGAGCTCGGGTTCCGGTTGCTGCAGCGGCTGGCCGAGGACGTCAGCGAGCTCGGCTTCGTCGAGTCCTCGCCGCGTCAGGACGGCCGGAACATGATCATGGTGCTCGGGCCGCACAAGAAGAAGTCCGAAGCGCGCGTCGACGTCGAGGCCGAGAAGGCCAAGAAGCTCGCCGAGCACGAGGCCGAGCAGGAGGCCGAGCGTCAGGAACGTGCCGCTCAGCTGAAGCAGTACGAGGCCGAGCAGGCCGCCGGCGCGACGAAGAAGCCGAAGGGTCCGGCAGACAACCTCGATCCGGAGTGACGTGTCGCTCCGGCCGCGGTAGCGGTCCGGCCCGCCGGAGCAGTCACGATCGAGTCAACAAGAAAACCAGGAGCACATAAGCCATGCCGAAGATGAAGACCCACTCGGGGATGAAGAAGCGCGTCCGTGTCACGGGTTCGGGCAAGCTGCGTCGCGAGCAGACGGGCAAGCGTCACCTCGCCGAGGCGAAGTCGACCAAGCGCAAGCGTCGCCTGTCCGGCACCGTCGAGGTCGCGTCCTCGCACGTCAAGAAGGCCAAGAAGCTGCTCGGTATCTGAGTCTGCTCCTCGCAGTCCTCAGTGCAGCCCACCCCCGAACACCCCCGCCGGGTGGATCACCTTCTCCGGCGCAGATCTACAAGGAGTAACACCTCATGGCACGCGTGAAGCGGGCGGTCAACGCCCACAAGAAGCGTCGCGTGGTTCTCGAGCAGGCCAGCGGTTACCGCGGCCAGCGCTCGAGGCTGTACCGCAAGGCCAAGGAGCAGGTCACCCACTCGCTCGTCTACGCCTACCGCGACCGCAAGGCCCGCAAGGGTGACTTCCGCAAGCTGTGGATCCAGCGGATCAACGCCGCGGCGCGCGCCGAGGGCCTGACCTACAACCGCCTCATCCAGGGTCTTCGCCTGGCCGAGGTCGAGGTCGACCGCAAGATCCTGGCCGACCTGGCCGTCAACGACCCGGCGGCGTTCTCGGCGCTGCTGGCGCTGGCGAAGGCGGCCCTGCCGGCCGACGTGAACGCGAAGAGCGACGCCGCGGCCTGAGCTGCGACGACCTCTCTTAGCGATTTAGCACCCCGGTAGCTGACGAAGTGGCGAGCCCTGGTCTGCTGACCGCACAGTCCGTGCGGATCAAGCAGGCCCGGAGGCTCGCCACTCGTGCGTTCCGGCGCAAGTCCGGCCGCTTCCTGGCCGAGGGCCCGCAGGCGGTCCGCGAGGCGCTCGAACACCGCGAGCTGGTGGTCGAGGTCTACGCCGAGCCCGACGTCGCCACCCGGCACCGCGATCTGCGCGATCTGGCTCAGCTCGCCGACGTCCCCTGGTACGACGTGAACCGCGCCGCGATCGAAGCGCTGAGTGAGACGGTCACCTCCCAAGGTGTCGTCGCCGTCTGCCAGCTGGTCGACGTCCCCCTCGAAGCCGCCGTACTGCGCACCGCGCGGCTGGTCGCCGTCGGCGTCCAGGTCCGCGACCCCGGCAACGTCGGCACCCTGATCCGTACTGCGGACGCGGCCGGCGCCGACGCCGTCGTACTGTCGGCCGAATCAGTCGACCCGCACAACCCGAAGGCCGTCCGGGCCAGTGTCGGCAGCCTGTTCCACCTGCCGATCACGGTCGAGGCCGACATCGTCACGGCCGCCAAGTCCTGGCGCGAGCAGGGCCTGCAGGTCCTCGCCGCCGACGGCTACGGCAGCTCCGACCTCGACGACTGCATCGACGACGGCACCCTGCAGAAGCCGTCGGTCTGGCTGTTCGGCAACGAGGCGCACGGCCTGCCCGACGGCTTCGACGCGATCGTCGACCGCTCGGTGAAGGTCCCGATCTACGGCCGCGCCGAGTCCCTCAACCTGGCCACCGCGGCGGCCGTCTGTCTCTACGCCTCGGCCCGCGCGCAACGGCGATGACAGGACTGCCGTTCGAGGTTCCGGGACGGTTCTGGCGGGGGAATCTGCACACTCACTCGGACCTCTCCGACGGAGCCCTGTCACCGCAGGAGACCGCGCGGCTGTATCGGGAGGCCGGCTACGACTTCCTGGCGATCACCGACCACTTCCGGCCGGAGTACGGGTTTCCGGTCACGGACACCCGGCCGTTGCGGTCGGAGGGATTCACCACGCTGATCGGCGCCGAGCTGCACGCGCCGCGCACCGAACTCGGGCAGTCCTGGCACATCGTGGCCGTTGGTCTGCCGCTGGATTTCGAGCCGCCGAGCAGGACCGAGACGGGACCTGAACTCGCCCGCCGGGCCCGCGCCGCCGGGGCATTCATCGGGATGGCTCATCCATCGGCTTCGCTGCTGACCGCGATCGATGCCGAGAGCCTGGACGCGGCCCACTCGGTCGAGGTCTACAACGCGCTCGCCGACCGCGAGAACCGCGGCGACAGCTGGCACCTCACCGACGTCCTGCTGAACCGCGGTCACCGGCTGACGACGTACGCCGCGGACGACGCGCACCTGCAACCCCAGGACCCGCCACCGTGCCAGGCCTGAGTGCAGGTCCGCGCGGAGACCCTCGAACCGGACGCACTCCTGACCGCCCTGAAGGCCGGCCATTTCTACTCCAGCACCGGCCCCGACCTGTATGACGTCCGGATCGAACGCGACCTGGCCGTCGTGCGCTGCTCACCCGCGACGAAAATCCTGCTGTCCGGCGGCGCGCCCGGTGCAGAAGTTGCCCAGGGCACCGATCTGACCGAGTGCTCGCTGCCACTGGCGTACTTCCGCGGCACCCATTGCCGCATCACCATCGAGGACGCCACCGGCGGCCGCGCCTGGACCAACCCGATCCACCTACCGCCTGTGGATAACTCGCTCCGCTGAGTGCCCGAGCCGTGCGAGGCTTTCGTAACGCTTTGCCGACGAAAGGATTTCCGCATGCTGTGGCCGGCCCTGCAGGCTCGACACCCGAGCTGGCGCTGGCAGCGACATGGTCGGCCGTCTCGGCGACAGTCGGTACGTGCCGCTTGCACACGACGAGCGCTACCCGTCGATGGGCGCTGATCTGCTACACGCCGACGAACTCCGCTCCGGCAAGTACCAGCTGTCCGCGCACCGTGCGGTTCGGATGGACACAGACGAAGCCACGCGGCTGGTCCGCCTGATCGCGACCGGCGAGCTGATGGGCGCTTGGTCCTACGGCTCGAGCGACAACGCATCGGAATGCTGGCGCTCACGCCGGAGTCGCGAGGTCCCGCGCCGCCCATCGACCCGGCCGGCGCGGTGCTGCCGATCATCGGGATGGCGGCGGTTAGGTGGGCGATCAACTCTGTCCGATGGACGGGTCGGGGTCAGTCGGGCGCTCGCGGGCGCGGTGGTCGCGTGGGTGACTCAGACGACAGGCGAGGGGATCGGCCATCGTCGTACCCGGTACGGGGCAAACCAGAGCAACTCACCGATGCCTACCACCAGGTTCTCCGCCAGCAGAGCTTGCGTGACATCCGACGGAATACGATTCGCCGGAACACCACTGAGCAGTTGATCGATGGCCTCCAGATACCGGGGGTCGTGGACCGTGAACCGGGCCAGGTTCTCCCACCGGCGGTCTCGGATCTGCAGAAAGCCGGGACCGGCTCGGTAGATGCACTTGCAGAGGTAGTACTTGGCCCGCCACAGGTCCAGTACCTCGGTCGGCCGGTCGACTCCGGTCAGTTCGGTCGGTGGATAGAGGTGGCTGAGTACCTTCCAGTCGAACCACGCTGATTCGAGGTCGACGCGCCAGTCGATGGCCAAACCGTGGCTGGTCAGGTCCCGCACTGTCGTCAGCGCCTTCACCGCGGCGCCGGCATCGGCGAAGTCGACAGCCGCCGCCAGTGCGACGTGACGTGCTCCGTGGCCGACCAGGTCACCATCGGCGTACACGGACTCGGCGAGGCGCATCCCGTCGAGTTGCCGTACTTCGTTGTCGTGGTCGAGCCAGACACCTGCCAGTGCGGCGTGATCGGCCCTCATACAGGACTCACCGCCGCCCGCGCGGCCTTCTTCGGCTTTTGTGAGCTCCAGTACTTGATGCGCAGCATTCTCTGATTCGCTTCCTTGACAGCCACTTGGATCAGCTGTCCGCCCTCGAAGAAGAGCAGACCGAGTTGCCGCCACTGGGCGATCAGCTCGTCCACGGCGTCGGCTGACGGCTCGATCGTCGCCAGCTCCGCGTGCAGGAACCGCGCCGTTCGCGGCTGGTCAAGGAGCCGGAAGAGGCTGAGCTCCATCGGCGTTGTCAGCTCCTCGACCGACCAGGGAAAGTCCGATCGCCGGCTGACGAGGACGATTCGGTCCCCGAAGTCGGCGTAGGTCAGGCGGCTGTCCAGGTAGGAGTCCCGCCACCGCGTCACTGCCTGGCCGAGACTCTCGGCCAGTTCGTCGCCGATGCCCTGGGGCGGGGTCTCGAAAAGATAGGCGAGATCCTCGAGCTCCGACGGTGGCAGGTCGTACGTCATCGCGTACTGCGGTCGTGGCCGGCGTTCCGCGAAGCCCAGCTCAGGGCGGTTGAAGTGGGGGCTGAATCGTTCGAGGGCGATCCGGCCGGCATCACCCGGCGGAAGATGGTGCAGGGCCGGCAACTGGGCAATGACCTCCTGGTAGTCGCTGTCGCGTTCACCAGGAAAGCCGTACAGGTAGTTCCAGCTCACGGTGAGCCCGGTTGACTCCGCGTCACGCAGCAGCCGGACGTTCTGGCAGCCGCGGACACCCTTGTCCATCAGACTCAGCACGCTGCTGTTCAGGCTCTCGATACCGGGTTGCACATGGGTGACCCCCGCCCGCACCAGCGACTGGAGTTGGTCGAACCGGAGATTCGACTTGATCTCGTACATCAGTCTCAGGTCGTAGCCCGAGTTCGTCAGCCGGGGGATCAGCGACTTCAGGTACCCCATGTCGAGAATGTTGTCGACGACGAACATGTCGAGGACCCGATGACGACGTGTGAGCCTGATGATCTCCTCGTAGAACGCTTCCGGGTCCTTACTGCGGAACTTCATCAGCGAACCGTTGAGACCGCAGAAGGTGCAGTGGTGCTTCTCCCCCCACCAGCATCCCCGGGCGCTCTCCACCACCAGCTTCGGTTCTACCCACCGGTGAGCTACCGATGTCGCGAGGCGGGCGAAATAACGGTCGTAGTTCGGCGAGACGATGCTGCTCGGCGGCATCGGCGAACCGCTCATCGGGTTGGCCACCGATGTGCCGGTGGTGTCCCACCAGCAGGTCCCCTCGAGGTCGCGGAAATCGGTACTGCCGGACTGGAGATCTTCCAGGAGACGACGAAAAACGGACTCGCCCTCACCGCGGACCACGAAATCGACGCAGCTGAAGTTCCTGTGCAGCGCAGCGCCCTGCTCGCCGTCGCAGTTGGCGCCGCCGAACACCGTGACCACTCCGGGGCGTAGCTGTTTGACACGTTGCGCGGTCGCGAGTGCCGCGGTGTTCTGCTGAAAGGTCGAGGTAAAGCCGACGACATCCGGATCAGTGGCCAGGATCAGATGAGCGACGTGGTCGACGAAATCCGGCGCCAGCTCGTGGAGCCGTAGTGTGAGGGCCAGCTCCTCCGGTGTCACGGAGTCCTTGAAACGCCGGCTGAACTCGGCCGGCCGCCCCTTGACGTTGGTCGAAAGAGCTGACGAGAAAACCCAGTCACCGTGTCCGGAGAAGTACGTCTTCAGCGAGTGGTGCTGGTAGTCGGCGAGCGTGAAGGGCGACCGTTGGGTGATCCAGTCGACGAACTCCAGGTTCGCGTGGACCACGTCGACCGCGCAGCCCGGCACGTCCGCCACCAGGTTGTGCAGAATGCCCACTGCCAGGGACGGTACGTCGATCGACGCCCACGGCATGTTCACCAGAGTGACCTTCATCCGAGTACCTCCGCGATGTGGTGATCCAGCAGGCCTCCCAGGCCCGGTGGCGTGACGGCCGGGATGAGGCTCAGCCCCAATCCCATTCCTTGTCCTCCCGGACGTCGCCCAGGGGATCGTTCTCGATCACGTCCTTGTCCATCGCACCTCCCTAGTCACTAGTCGCAGTCGGTGGCGCCGGCGAATGCCCGCCGTAGCTCACCGCAACGGGGTGTTCCCGTCGATCCACTGTGAACTTGGCGCACGGGAAGTACCAGTGCCTGCCCCGGCTCCCGGGACGACTTGCAGCTTCTGACATTGCTGCGAAGGCCCCCGGACAGAGGGCCGCCCGGCAGGTGCCGGGGTGCCCTGTGGATGACCGATTCACGCTCCGGGGCGTTGGGTTCTTAGACTGCGTGGAGCAGTTTCAGAAATCAGCGACCCCGGGAAGAGAGTCATGTCCGGTCCCAACAAGAACTACGACCCCGTCGAGGTCACTCCTCTGCATGCCGACGAGGTCGAGCGGGCGCGCGACGAGGCTCTGGATGCCTTCGCGAAGGCGGCCGACCTGGCCGGGCTGCAGGAGGCCAAGAGCGCGCATCTGGGGGAGCGGTCGGCGATCTCGCTGGCCAATCGCGAGATCGGTGCGCTGCCGCCGCAGGGGCGCAAGGAGGCCGGTCAGCGGATCGGGTCCGCCCGCAAGGTGATCAACGAGGCGTTCGCGGCCCGGCTGACGGTGCTGGAGGCCGAGCACGAGGAGCGGATGCTCGCCACCGAGCGGGTCGACGTGACGCTGCCGTGGCACACGCCCGAGCTCGGCGCTCGGCACCCGCTGTCGCTGATCTCCGAGCAGGTCGCCGATGTCTTCAGCGCACTGGGCTGGGATGTCGCCGAGGGCCCCGAGATCGAGGCCGAGTGGCTGAACTTCGACGCGCTGAACTTCCAGCCCGACCACCCGGCCCGGCAGATGCAGGACACCTTCTTCGTCGACCCGCCCGGGTCCGGGACGGTACTGCGGACGCACACGTCGCCGGTGCAGGCGCGGTCGATGCTGACCCGCAAGCCGCCGATCTACGTGATCTGCCCCGGCCGGGTGTTCCGCACCGACGAGCTGGACGCGACCCACACGCCGGTCTTCTACCAGGTCGAGGGCCTGGTGGTGGACGAGGGCATCACGCTCGCGCACCTGAAGGGCACCCTGGACCACTTCGTCGTGTCGATGTTCGGCGAGGGGCTGGAGGCGCGGCTGCGGCCGAACTTCTTCCCGTTCACCGAGCCGTCCGCCGAGGTCGACCTGAAGTGCTTCGTCTGCCGCGGCGCGTCGGTCGGCAACCCGGATCGCCCCTGCCGCACCTGTGGCAGCGAGGGCTGGATCGAGTGGGGCGGCTGCGGTGTGGTCAACCCGCGCGTGCTGCAGGCCTGCGGCATCGACCCCGAGCGGTACTCCGGCTTCGCGTTCGGAATGGGCCTGGAGCGGACGCTGATGTTCCGCAACGGCGTCGAGGACATGCGGGACATGGTCGAGGGTGATGTGCGGTTCAGCCGCCAGTTCGGGATGGAGATCTGATGCGGGTCCCACTGTCATGGCTTCGGGAGTACGTCGAGCTGCCGGCCGGGGTGACCGGTCGTGAGGTCGGCGAGAAGCTGGTCCGCGCGGGCCTCGAGGTGGAGACGGTCGACGAGGCGGGCGGCGGTCTGACCGGCCCGCTCGTGGTCGGCAAGGTGCTCAGCTTCGAGCCGGAGCCGCAGAAGAACGGCAAGACCATCCGCTGGTGCTCGCTGGACATCGGCAACGACGAGCCGCAGTGGGTCGTCTGTGGAGCCAGCAACTTCGAGGTCGGCGACCTGGTGGTCGTCGTGCTGCCGGGTGCGGTGCTGCCGGGCGGGTTCGCGATCTCCGCGCGCAAGACCTACGGACACGTCTCCAGCGGGATGATCTGTTCCTCGTCTGAGCTCGGGCTGGGCGATGACGGCACCCACGGCATCGTCGTGCTGGAGCCGGGCGAGGCCGAGGTCGGCACCGACGCGATCGAGCTGCTCGGGCTGCGCGACGACGTGCTCGACATCGCGGTGACGCCGGACCGGGGTTACTGTCTGTCGATCCGCGGTGTCGCCCGCGAGGCGGCCACGGCGTACGGGGTGGAGCTGAAGGATCCGGCGGCATTGACGCTGACCGGCGCGGAGACCGGTGGGTATCCGGTGCGGGTCGACGACGCCGAGGCGTGCAGTGTCTTCGTGACGCGCACGGTGACCGGGATCGACCCGGCGGCGCCGTCACCGCGGTGGTTGCAACAGCGGCTGGTGATGTCGGGGATGCGGCCGATCTCGATCGGTGTCGACGTCACCAACTACGTGATGCTGGAGCTCGGGCAGCCGATCCACGGCTACGACAAGGCCCGGTTGACCGGCGACATCGTCGTACGGCGCGCAACGGCCGGCGAGAAGCTGATGACGCTGGACGACCAGACCCGTGAGCTGGACGTTGAGGACCTGCTGATCACCGACGACTCCGGCCCGATCGGTATCGCCGGAGTGATGGGTGGCGCGTCGACGGAGATCTCCGCGTCGACCACCGACGTCGTGATCGAGGCGGCGCACTTCCACCCGATCGTGATCGCACGCTCGTCGCGCCGGCACAAGCTGTCCTCGGAGGCGTCGCGCCGGTTCGAGCGCGAGGTCGACCCGCAGTTGCCGCGGTACGCCGCGCAGCGCGTCGCCGACCTGCTGGCCGAGCTGGCCGGCGGCACGATCCTGCCGGACGAGACCGTCATCGACGGTCACCTGCTGCCGAAGCGGGTGACCATTCGCGCCGACCACGCGGCCCGGGTCGCCGGTGCGCCGATCTCGGTCGAGGAGACCATCAAGCACCTCCGGTCGGTCGGCTGCGAGGTTGCCCAAGGCAACGAAGGGACACCGGCGGCGCTGGCCGTCGGGACCAGCCTGCTGGCCGAGTCGGTGGCCCTGAGCGGTGCGCCGCTGACCGTCGATCCACTCGCCTCGGATGGCGCGCTGCTCACGCTGACCGCACCTTCGTGGCGGCCGGACCTGCGCGACCCGAACGACTTTGCTGAAGAGGTCATTCGGCTCTTCGGGTTCGACAACGTGCCGTCGGTGTTGCCGAAGGCGCCGGGTGGCAAGGGTTTGACCGTTGCCCAGCAGCGGCGACGCCGGATCGCCACCGCGCTGGTCGGGGCCGGGCTGACCGAGGTCGTCTCGTACCCGTTCGTTGGCGACGCCGATTTCGACGCGATGGGGTTGCCGGCCGACGACGCTCGCCGGACGACGGTGAAGCTCGCCAACCCGCTCTCGGACGAGGAGCCGTCGATGCAGACGACTCTGCTGCCGACGCTGCTGCGGACGGCCGAGCGCAACGCCGGTCGTGGCGCCACTGATCTGGCGATCTTCCAGACCAGCTTGGTGTTCCTGCCGCGCGCGGACTCGAAGCCCGCGCCGCTGCCGTCGGTCGCGCAGCGTCCGAGTGACGACGAGATCCAAGCTTTGTACGACGCACTGCCGGATCAGCCGCTCCACCTCGGAGTCGTGCTGACCGGGTCCCGCACTCCCACCGGTTGGTGGGGCAAGGGACAGCCCGCGGGTTGGGCCGATGCAGTGCAGGTCGCGAGGGCTGTTGCCGCAGTGGTCGGCGTCGAGCCGGTACTGCGTAACGTCGAGCTGGCCCCTTGGCACCCCGGCCGCTGCGCCGAGGTGTCGGTCGGCGGCAAGGTCATCGGGCATGCCGGTGAGCTGCACCCGAAGGTGTGCCAGGCGTTCGGGCTGCCGGCCCGGTCAAGTGCGGTCGAGCTCGACCTGGACGCGCTGATGGCGGCCGGTCCGTCGTCGGTCGTGGCGCACACCTTCTCGTCGTACCCGGTCGCAAAGGAAGACGTCGCGTTGATCGTCGGCGCCGAGGTCGCGGCTGCCGATGTCGAGGCGGCGCTGGTCGAAGGAGCGGGGGAGCTGCTGGAGTCGATCCGGCTGTTCGACCTGTACACCGGCGAGCAGATCGGCGAGGGCAAGAAGTCGCTCGCCTTCGCGCTTCGCTTCCGTGCCGCGGACCGCACCCTGACCGAGACTGAGGTCAGTGCTGCTCGGCAGGCAGCAGTGCAGGTGACTGTCGATCGCTACGACGCAGTACAGCGCGTCGGCTGACCGATGAGTAGTCCGAGGGTTGCGGTTGCTGCTCCTAACGCTGCCGCGGCCGAGGCCGGGGTTCGGTTGGCGGCGGAGGGCGGCAATGCGGTCGATGCCGCCATCGCCGCGACGCTGGTCACGATGGTCAACGAGATCGGTGTGGTCTCGCCGGCCTCGGGCGGCTTCGTCACTTTGCAGGTCAAAGGTGGCGAGGCAGTGACCATCGACGGCTGGGTGGAGATGCCCGGCCGTGGGGTGCCTGAGCACAAGTTCGGCAAGGGTGTCTGGGATGTGACCACCGACTACGGCGGTGGCACGACCACCACCATCGGGCACGGATCGGTGGCGACGCCGGGCGGGATGAAGGCGCTCGATCTGGCGCATCAGCGGTCGGGCAAAGCGCCGTGGAGCGAGGTGGTCCGGCCCGCGATCGAGGTTGCGCGCAAGGGCTTCCCGCTCAGCCGGACCTCGGGCTACTACCTCGGCTACACCCACGAGATCATCTTCGGCTGGCACCAGCCCAGCCACGGGGTCGTGCACGACGACGACGGCCAGGTGATCAAGGCGGGCTCGATCGTGGTGATCCCTGAGCTCGCCGAGGCGCTCGAACTGATCGCCGACCAGGGTGCCGAGACGCTTTACACCGGCGAGCTGGCCGAGCTGCTCGTCCGCGACATGGCCGCCAACGACGGCATCCTGACGGCGGAAGACCTCGCGGCGTACGAGGCGATCGTCCGGCCGGCGCTGATGGTCCGGCAGAACGGCTGGCGTCTGGCGACCAATCCGCCGCCCGCGGTCGGTGGTGTCGCCGCAGCCGCGATGCTCGCGCTGCTCGACGGCGTACCGGGGCAAGGCGCCTGGAATCCGGCCGAGCTGGAGCGCCTGATCGACGTGCAGCACGCAGTACTCGGGCGTCGGCTGGCCGAGCTGGCCGAAGAGGACGTGCGTCAGCTGGAAGGGCAGAAGCTGCTCGACCTCGCCTCGGCCGGCGATCTGCGCGCGCTCGGCTCACCCAGTACTGCGACCGTCTCCGTGGTCGACGACGAAGGCGACGCCTGCGCGATCACCGTCTCGTCCGGTTACGGCTCCGGCGTGATGACGCCAGGCACCGGCATCTGGCTCAACAACGCGCTCGGCGAGCAGGAGCTCCTGCACGGTGGCCCGCACAGCCTCCCGCCCGGCACCCGGCTCACCTCCAACATGGCGCCCAGCGTCGCTCGCCGCGACAGCGACGGCGCGGTGCTGGCGATCAGCTCACCCGGTTCCGACCGGATCCCGACCGCGATCGCGCAGGTCTACGCGCTCTACACGCACGGCGGGCTGACCCTGCAGGAAGCCGTCGAGCACCCGCGGCTGCACGTCCGGGTCCGTGAGGACATCGTGGTCGACTACGAGGACGATCTGGCCGAGTCGGGCTTCGCCAGCAACCTGCCGACCCGCCCGATGCCACCGCACTCGATGTACTTCGGCGGCGTCGCCGCGGCCTTCTGGGACCCGGTCGACGGGTTGCTCGCAGTAGGCGACCCACGACGTACCGGAGCCGTCGCCGTCTCACCTCCCACCTGACACCTGCTACTTTCACCACCTGCCAACTCCCAGTTCAGTCGTGGAGGACCACCGGACATGCCGGATCCCGAACTCTCCGTCGTCGTGCCGATGTACGACGAGGAAGAGGTACTGCCGATCTTCTTCGAGCGGATGCGTCCCCTGCTGGACGGACTCGGCATCAGCTACGAGGTGGTCGTCGTCGACGACGGCAGCCGGGACGCGACCGCTCCGATGCTGCTCAAGGCCGCCGTCGACTGGCGTGAGCTCCGCGTCGTCCGGCTGCTCCGCAACTCCGGGCACCAGGCCGCGCAGTCGGCAGGCTTCCGCCGCGCCCGCGGCAAGTTCCTGGTCACCATCGACGCCGATCTGCAGGATCCGCCCGAGGTGATCGCCGAACTGCTGGCCGCCGCGCGGGAGCAGGACGTCGACGTCGTGTACGGCGTCCGCTCCGACCGCTCGAGCGACTCCTGGCCGAAGCGAACGACCGCGCAGATGTACTACCGGCTGATGAGCCGCCTGGTCGGCAAGGACATCCCGTTCGACGCGGCCGACTTCCGGCTGGTCTCGCGCCGGGTCGTCGACGCGGTGAACGCGCTGCCCGAGGACGGGCGCGTGTTCCGATTGGTGATCCCGTGGCTGGGGTTCCCGAGTGCTGAGGTCCCGTACGTTCGCGCCGAGCGGGCGGCGGGCGTCACGAAGTACAACTGGTCGAAGATGTTCCGGCTGGCGTTCGACAGCGTGACTGCGTTCTCGGCGGCGCCGCTGCGGCTCGCGACCTGGTTCGGGCTGCTCGGCGGCTTGTTGTCCGGGCTGTTCGCGGTCGGCGCGCTGGTGATCAAGCTGTCCGGCAACAGCGTCCCCGGCTGGACGTCGACGGTGCTCGCCGTCACCGTGATCGGCGCGATCCAGTTGCTCTGCCTCGGCTTGCTGGGGGAGTACGTCGCCCGCTTGTTCCAGTCGAGCCAGGGGCGGCCGCAGTTCCTGATCGGTTACGACAGCCTCGACGATGCCGGGCACGAAGCCCTTGACGAGGTCCCTGCTAGATGACGCGTTCCCTGCCGCGGCTGTTGCCGTGGTTGCTTCCGTACGTCGTCACTGTGCTCGCGCTGATCTCTCTCGATGTGCCGGTCGCCCCGATTGCGAAGTACACCCTGTACTTCGCGCTGGCGGTGGCGGCGCCGGGAATCCTGATCCTGCGCGCGCTGTGGCGGAGTACGGGCAACTGGGCCGAGGACTTCGGACTCGGGTCAGCGGTCGGGATGACGTATCAGCTGGCCGGTTGGGCGATCTTCACCGCGCTCGGCTGGCAGCGGGCGCTGATGATCTGGCCGGCCGTGGTGCTGGTCGCCTTCGCTGCGGTGCCTCAGCTGAGGAAGCACTGGCGCATTCGAGACCCGAAGCCGCTACCGCTGCTGTGGACCTGGGGCATGGTCATCGCCTCGGTGGTGCTGCTCGGCGGGACAGTGCTGGGGGCGATGAAGTATCACCCGGCGCCCCCGGACGGTACGTCGTACTACCAGGACCTGCTGTATCACCTGTCGATGCTCAACGAGTTGACGCGTTCGGTACCGCCGGAGCTGCCGCAGGTCTCGGGGGAGTCGCTGGAGTACCACTGGTTCGCCAATGCCGACATGGCGGCGGCAGTGGACATCACTGGGTTGTCGCCGATCGTGGTGCTCTACCGGCTGTGGCTGCTGCCGCAGTTGCTGGTGGCGCTGCTGGTGTGCGCGACGCTGGCCCGGACGGTCAGCCGCGCGTGGTGGACCGGCGTACTGGCTGCTGCTGCGTTGGCCGGGCCGCAGTTGTTCCTGTTCATCGACACGGCGGTGAATCTGTCGCCGCCGCTCAGCTTGCTCAGTCCGTCGCAGACGTTCGGGATGGTAGCCGGTACTACGGCCGCGGTGTTCCTGATCCACCTGTTGTTCAAGGGTGAGACGGGGAAGGGCTTGTGGCTGCTGGCGTTCACGGTCGCGGTTGTCGGTGGTGGGTCCAAGCCGACTACCTTGCCGATCCTGGTTGGTGCTGTGGGATTGCCGGCGCTGTTCCTGTTGATCCGGGATCGGCGGTTGCCGCTGCGGTTTGTTGCCGCTGGGTCGCTGCTGGTGGCTGCGGCCGTCGGGACGATGGTCACGGTCGCGGGGAGCACCAGCGGGTCCGGGCTGCAGTTGCTGGCGGTGATCAAGACGCAGGGTGGGTATGCGGCGGCTACTCGCGATACGACGTTGGCTGGTGAGGGTGGGGTGATTCTGCCTGCGCTGACGTCGGGGCATGTGCTGTCGGTGCTTGGGGTGCTCGTTGTCGGGGTGCTGTTGTTGTTCGGTCAGCTGTTGGCGGTCGTGGGGTACGGGCTGCTGGGGAAGCGGGAGTTGCGGCGGGATCCGGTGGGGTGGTTCCTGCTGGGCGCGTTGATCGCTGGGTGGGCGGGGTTCCTGGTGGTGGATCATCCGTCGATCAGTGAGGCGTACTTCGTGCACAGCGCGGTGCCGTTCAGCCTCGCGGCCGCCGGTTGGTTCGCTGCTGTCATTACCCGCTCGTACTCCGGTGAAGGCAGACGACAGACACTTCTTAAATTAAGTTTTGTAGCTGTGGTGCTGGGTGCGCTCTTCGCGTTCATCTTGCTGACCACCGACGCGTTCCCGAAGGGCTCTCACCTGCAACGCATCGCACTGGTCGGACGACCGCTGCTCGTGGTGATCGGCGTCGCCATCATCCTGATGCTGCTCTGGTTGTTGCTGGTGAAGCGACTTCCCCGGCTCGCGGGGCTCGGCGGGTTGCTGATCCTGCTCACCATGCTGGTGGTGCCCTCGGCAAGGACCTTCGAGCAGAACCTGCATCTCAACGGCGGCAAGCAGGCGCAGACCTTCACCTCGGCGACCTGGTGGGTCTACCCCGACGAAGAAGCCGCCGCGCTCTGGCTCGCCAAGAACTCCGAGCCGGCGGACATTGTTGCCAGCAACACCTGGTGCCGCCCGGCCGGCAAGCAAGGCCCAGGCTGCGACGCCCGCGGTTACATCGTCAGCGGGATCGCCGGCCGCCGCACCTTCCTCGAAGGCTGGGGCTACACCTCCCAGGCAATGGTCAACCACGGCGTCGGCGGCCGGCGCTACAACCAGCAGCCGTCGCCCTGGCCGGACCGGGTCGAGCTGACGAATCAGGCGATCTACGACCCGACTCCCGAAGTACTGCGGCTGCTGCGCGAGCGGTACCACGTCCGCTGGCTGTACGCCGATCTGTTCGGCGGACCGGTCTCGCCGGAGCTCGACAAGCTGGCCATACTCCGACACAGCTGGCAGCGGGTCCGGATCTACGAACTCACCGGCTGATCCCGCGTAACATCGGACCTGCGTAGCGCGTTAGCTCTACGCTGGCCCGCTCGCCCCGAGGCCGACGCATGCGGAAACGTGAGTGCTCGGGAGGGCGTGGGTAATGACGAGGTCCGGCCACCGGCGGCCCGCCGTCCTCGCAGCGACCTCGCTCAGCCTCGCGCTGATCGGCACCGTCGTGATCAGTCCGGCGATCGCCTATCAGGTGCCGTCGGCCCCCTTTGCCCAGGGCAACACCGCGACTGCGACGATGCCCGGTTCCGGTCTCACCCAGACGATCACGGTGACCGGCCAGACCGAGTTGCTCGACGCAACCACCGCCGGAGTCCGCGGCAGCACCGCCAAGACCTACGAGCCGGCCATCGCCCGCACCACTCCGGCCCAGGACCTGCTGGTCAACACCGGCAGCTGCGCCGCGATCGGCACCTGCGGCGGCCGTGGCACGCTGACGATCACCTTCTCCCAGCCGGTCCGCAACCCGGTTCTGCACCTGGCCGGCCTCGGCGGATCCGTCAGCCAGTCCGGCAACAACCGGATCAGCGCCCAGTCCGAGCTGCACTCGGTCCTCAGGCTGACCACCGCCGGCCTCAGCCTCACGAAGGTGGGCCAGGGCAACAACCTGGCCGTCGGCTCGGACACGATCACCGCGCTCAACCCGGACGCCGGCCCGAACTGCGTCAACACCGACACCGGCGCGGGCCCCGACTCGGCGGCCACCGCGGCCTGTGGTTCGGTCAAGGTGAACGGCATCGCGAAGTCGATCACCTTCGATCTCACCGCCGTCTTCACCAAACACCCGAAGCTGCCCGCGTTCAACACCTCCTCGTCGGCCGACGCGTTCTCGATCGTCGCCTCGGCCGGCGAGGACTTCGGTGACGCGCCCGCGTCGTACGGCGCGGCCTGGTCGGTGCTCGGCGATCTCCGGCTCGGCGACGACGCGACCGAGGACAACGCGACTGTTGCCAACGGCACCACCGGCCCGGCGACTCAGGACCAGGCCGACGACGGAGTCGTCTTCAAGCCGCTCGTGACCGTGGCGAAGAACTACTCGGCCACCGTCGCGCTCAGCGAAGCGAGCAAGGCCGGTCATGTCTGCGGCTGGATCGACTTGGACCGGAACGGCAAGTTCGACCCGGCCGAGCGGGCCTGCGCGACCTTCGCCGCGGGCCAGACCACGGCCACGCTGACGTGGGCGACGCTGCCCAAACTGACCGCCGGTACGACGTACGCGCGAGTGCGGGCCGGCTACACCACGGCCCAGGTGATCGGCGCCGCGGACAGCGGCGAGGTCGAGGACTACCCGCTCGTGATCGCGCCACCGCCTCCGCCGATCGCGCTCGACGACACCGCGACCACGCCGTACAACACCAACCTGACCACCGAGGTGCTCGGCAACGACCGGCCCGGTGATCCGGCCAGTCCGCTGAAGCCCGGCACGCTCTGCCTGGTGAGTGGCGACAAGTGCGGCGTGATGGTCAACGTGGTGGCCGAGGGCAAGTACGTCGCGAAGACCGACGGCAAGGTCGCCTTCGAGCCGGTGCCCGGGTTCTTCGGACCGGGCAAGCCGGTCACCTACCAGATCACCGACACCAACGGGACCAGCGCGACCGCGAAGCTGACCGTCACGGTGGCGCTGCCCGCGAAGCCGGTGGCCGTCGCGGACAAGGCGACCACCCTGCAGAACGTCAGCATCGCGCTGAAGCCGCTGGCCAACGACACCGCGGCACCCGGCGCCACCCTGGTCGACGGTTCCCTCGTACTCCGGGATCCGGGCGACGCCGCCTTCACCACCGCGGCCGACGACTTCACCAAGAAGGTGACCGTCCCGGGCGAAGGCACGTACGTGGTGAAGCCCGACGGAGCAGTCGACTTCATCCCGCTGCCGCAGTTCACCGGAGTCGCGACAACCCTGGGGTACCGCGTCACCGACAGCACGCGTCAGATCGCTGAGTCGACCTTCGCCGTCACGGTCACGCCGGTGACTCCGAAGGCGGCGGGTGACTCGGTCACCACTGCCTTCGACACCAGCGTCGACATCCCGGTCCTCGACAACGACCTGCCGGGCACCCCCGAGGCGCCGCTGAACCCACTCACGCTCAAGCTCGTCGATCCGGTCGGTGGCAAACTCGTCGACCAACTGACGGTGCCACAGCAAGGCGGGTACGTCGTTGCCGACGGCAAAGTGACCTTCGAGCCGGGGCACGGGTTCCGGGGGATCACCACCCCGGTGAGCTACCAGGTGCTGGACAAGAACGGCACGCCGACCCGGGCCGAGCTCACCGTGTCGGTCGACGCTCCCGGGCCGCCGGTCGCGAACCCGGACCGGGTGACGATCCTGCAGGGTGGCTCGGTCTTCGTGAAGGTGCTCGACAACGACAAGCCCGGTCCGACCGGCTCCGCGATCGTGCCGGGCACCGTGCGGCTCATCCCATCGACGCGGGACGCCGAGCCGGTGACCACGCTGGTCGTCGCCGGGCAGGGCAAGTACACGGTCAAGCCCGACGGCCGGGTGCTGTTCGAATCGATCCCGGCCTTCAGTGGCAAGGCGACGCCGATCGGCTATCAGGTGGCCGACGGCAACGGTGCGATCGGCAAGGCGACACTGGCGCTCGAGCTGATCAAGGTGCAGCCGGACGCGGCGGACGACACCGCCAGTACGGCGTACGACCAGCTGGTGACAGTGGACGTGATCGCCAACGACACCGCCGGGGACCCGGCCGTGCCGCTGGTGCCGAGCAGCATCAAGCTGATCGACCCGATGACCCGGTTGCCGCTGACGACGGTGGTCGTCGACGGCGAGGGCACCTTCAAGGTGGTGGCCGACGGCAAGGTGCAGTTCGACCCGCTGCCGACGTACACCGGGGTCGCGACGCCGCTCACCTACACGATCTCGGACGTGAACGGCACGCTGGCGCCGGCCACCCTGACGATCACGGTGGCCAAGCCGCCGCCGCCGTCCGCGAAGCCGGACACCGCGACCACCAAGCAGGACGAGCCGATCACGCTCGACCCGCTGGTCAACGACGAGCCGGGGCAGGGCACCGGGCTCGACCCGCTCAGTGTGGTGCTGATCGATCCGGCGGACGGTTCGCTGAAGAAGGTCGTCACGATCGTTGGCCAGGGCACCTATCACGTGAACCCGGACGGCACCGTCGGGTTCGATCCGCTGCCGGCCTTCACCGGCGCCGCGACGACGCTGAGGTACCGCGTCTCCGACTGGTTCGACCAGCCGACCCGCTCGACCGTCACGGTCACGGTGACGCCGATCGTCCCGGTCGCTGAGGACGACACCGTCACCTCGCCGTACGGCGCGACCGCGACGGTGAAGGTGCTCGGCAACGACAAACCGGGCGACCTCAGCGCGCCGCTCGTGGTCGGTAGCCTGCTGCTGAAGGATCCGGTCGACGGACTGTTCAAGGCCGCGGTGACGATCAAGGGCGAGGGCGTCTACACCGCGCAGGCCGGGACGGTGGTGTTCGTGCCGGTCGCGGGCTTCAGCGGACCGGGCACCGCGCTGACCTACCAAGTTGCCGACGACAACGGCACGCCGACGACCGCGACGGTCTGGATCACGGTCGGGCTGCCGCCGGTCGCGCAGGCCGACAACGCCTCGACGGTGCAGAACGTCACGGTCACCGTGAACGTACTGGCGAACGACGAACCGGGCACCGGCGCGAAGCTCGACCCGGCCTCGGTGGTCATCAGCGCTCCCGACGTCCCCAAGACCGCGGCCGGCTTCGGCAAGACGGTCACGGTTCCAGGTCAGGGCACGTATACCGTCCAGCCGAGCGGCGCGATCCAGTTCGATCCGGTCCCGGCCTTCAGCGGTCAGGGGCGGCTGATCCAGTACAAGGTGGCCGACTCGCAGGGCAACACCGCGTCCTCGACGCTCGGCGTCGCGGTCACCGGGGTGCAGCCGTTCACCGTCGACGACTCGTCGATCACCCCGTTCAACCAGCCGATCACGCTGAACGTGCTGGCCAACGACAAGCCTGGCGATCCGAGTGCTCCGCTGGTGCCGGCGAGTCTGCTGCTGCAGGACCCGGCCGACGCCACGAAGTACCTGAAGACGGTCACGCAGGCGGGCGAAGGCACCTACACAGCCAAGCCGGACGGGTCGGTCACGTTCGTGCCGGCGAAGGACTACCAGGGCATGACCTCGCCGGCGATCTACCGGGTCAGCGATGCCAACGGCACTGCGGCTGACGGTCTGCTCTTCCTCACGGTCGGCAAGGGACCGGAGGCCAAGCCGGACACCGGTACGACGAAGCAGAACATGACCGCAGTGGTCGACCTGCTCGCCAACGACAAGCCCGGCACGGACGCCGAGCTGGAGAAGACGTCGGTCGAGCTCTACGCAGGTAAGGCGTGGGTGAAGCTCGCGACGATCGCCGGGCAGGGTTCGTTCAAGGTCGACGCGGTGAGTGGCAAGGTCACCTTCGACCCGCTGCCGACCTTCAGCGGGCCGAGCTCGATCGCCTACCGGGTGACGGACACGGCGAAGAACAAGGCGACCTCGACGGTCACGGTGACGGTCGCGCCGATCGTTCCCGATGCCGCGGACGACGCGGCGACCACGTCTTTCGACACCCCGATCACTGTGCCGGTGCTGGCGAACGACAAGCCTGGTGACGCCAGCGCGCCGCTCGACCCGGCCAGCGTTCGGCTGGTCGATTTCGCGACCGGTGACCCGGTGACGAGTCTGCGAGTCGTTGGCCAGGGCACCTATACGGTTCAGCCCGACGGCGGGATCCGGCTCCAGCCGTGGGGCGGTTGGACCGGCCCCACGACGCCGGTGACCTACCAAGTCAGCGACGCCAACGGAAGCGCCGGTACTGCGATGCTGGTGGTGACCGTCGGCGCGAAGCCGGTGGCTCTGCCGGACGTGGCGACGACCAAGCAACATGTGACGGTCACCTTCGACCCGCTGGTCAACGACAAGCCCGGCGCCGGTGCGACCCTCGACCCGGCCACGCTACTGCTGGTGAACGCGGCCGGCGATCTGGTCGACCGGGTGTCCGTGCCGGGGCAGGGCAGCTATGTCGTTGCCAAGGGCAAGATCAGCTTCAGTCCGGTGCCGGCCTTCGTGGGCAGCAGCCGGCCGGCGGCGTACGAGGTGAAGGACTCCGACCGGAACGCGGCCCGCTCGACCGCCTCGGTGACCGTGCTGCCGGTGCGGCCGATCGCGGCGGACGACAGCGCGAGTACGCAGTACGGGCTGGGGGTGGTGGTGACGGTGCTCGGCAACGACAAGGCCGGCGATCCGTCGGCCCCGCTGGTGCCCGAATCGGTGGTGTTGCGCGATCCGGCGGACGGCAAGGACAAGACTTCGGTGACGGTCCCGGGTGAGGGCACTTTCGTGGCCCGCCCGGACGGCGCCGTCGGCTACACCCCGGTGAAGGGCTTCACCGGAACCACGAGATCGCTCACCTACCGGGTGACCGATGCGAACGGGACGTCGGACACGGCTCGTCTGGAGATCACCGTCGGTGGTCCCAGCGGGGCGAAGGCCATCCCGGACAGTGGTACCGGCAGTCTCGGCAACCCGGTGGTCGTCAACCCCCTGCTGAACGACGCCGCGACAGTGGGCGCGGCCTGGGACCTGGGCAGTGTGTGCCTGGTGACCGGGCCGGCCACCTGTGAGAAGCGGGTCGCAGTACCGAACGTCGGAGTGTGGACGGTCGGTGGCGACGGGTCGGTCAGGCTCGTCCCGGAGCGGGGCTTCACTGGTACGGCGAAGCAGACGTACCGGGTCACTGACACGGAGGGCGTGACAGTGGACTCGCAGGTGAAGGTGGCCGTCGGGGCCCAGCCGGCCTCGCTGACCACCGTGAACAGGGCCGCAGGCGGACTACCGGACACCGGTGGACCGTCGGCGCTGCTGCTGACGCTTGCCGGATTACTGGTCGGCCTGGGCGTCACACTGATGCGGATAGCTCGCCGGAGCTCTACAGATCAGTGACGAGCATCAGTTCGTCGCGGTAGTCATCCGCAGCAACCCGTACTGCGCGGGGATGGCTGCCGACAACCCGGTAGCCGAGCTTGCCGTAGAACTCCTCCAGGCTGTTCCCGTCGCGGATCGTCAGCTGCAGGTGCTCCAGCCCAAGGTCTACCGCGGACTGCCGCAGCCCGCTCATCAGCACCCGCCCAGCGCCACCACCCTGGTACTTCGGGTGCACCATCACCCGCAGCACCGTGCGCCAGTGCAGGTTGAGCGCGCTGTCCCGGCCGACCAGCAGGCCCATCCCGACGTACCGCTCGCCGTTGTGCAGGACGCCGAGCAGATCCTTGCCCGCGGCCACCCGGTCGAGCGCGAGGTCGAGCGTCTCGGCCACCAGGTGCACCGGCGCCGGCGCGGTGAAGCCGACACTGCCGCCGGCATCCGTCGCGGCGATCCAGGTGTCCAGCAGATCGGCCCGCAGCCCCGGATCCGAGACGTTGTCCGGATCGATCACCAAGTACTCCACCGCTGCCTCCTAAATGCGACTGACTTGCAGGAAGCTTAACTGGCAGAATCTCTCCGGTGGCGACCCAGGTGATCGTGTTGAACGGCGGTTCCAGCTCCGGCAAGACGGGGATCGCGCGCTGTTTGAAGGCTGTTCTGCCGCAGCCGTGGATCAGCCTCGGAGTGGACGACCTGGTCGATGCGCTGCCACCGGGCCTGCTGGACACGGGGTCGGGGATCGCTTTCGGGGACGCCGGGGAGGTCGAGGTCGGGGCGGGGTTCCGCGAGATCGAGGCCGCCTGGATGGCCGGCGTCGCCGCGATGGCACGGGCCGGGGCGCGGATCGTGTTCGACGACGTCTTCCTGAGCGGCGCCGGGTCGCAGGAGCGGGTGCGGACCCAGCTGGACGGCCTCGAGGTGTTGTGGGTCGGAGTGCGGTGCGCGCCGGAGATCGCGGCTGGGCGCGAGATCGCGCGCGGTGACCGCACCGGCGGAATGGCCGAGTTGCAGGCCTCCGTCGTGCATGAGGGGGTGGCGTACGACGTAGAGGTCGACACCGGCACGACCGAGTCGATCGAGTGCGCCCGCGCGATCGCGGCGTACGTGCGCTGAGGCGTAGGTGAGCTGGAGCCTCCCGATCACGCCGCCCGGGCAACAGCTCAGCTCTCGCTGAGGCGCGGAATCGTGGTGAGTTTGTCGGGGTTGCGGACCAGGTAGATCTGGCTGATCAGGCCGGCCTCGTCGAGCTCCAGGAACCCGGCGCTGTCGACCTCGTCACCGTCGTAGAAGACGAAGGCGTTCTCGCCGTTCAGCTCGATCGGCCGGACCTCGAAGCCGCGGGCCTCCTGACCGGGGCCGAGCAGCGCGATCGCCCAGCGGGAGATCTTGTCGGGGCCGAGCAGCGGCCGGAGCGCGGCCTTCTTCTTGCCACCGCCGTCGCTGACCAGTTCGGCATCCGGTGCGAGCAGCGCGACCATCGCCGCCAGGTCGCCCGACCAGGCGGAGGTGAGGAACTGGGTGGTCACCTCGGTGTGCCGCGCCTTGTCGACGCGATGCCGCGGCTGCCGTGCATGCACGTGCTCGCGGGCTCGGTGGGCCAGTTGCCGGACGGCGGACTCGGAGCGGCCAAGCGTGTCGGCGATCTCCGCGAACGGCAGGTCGAAGACCTCACGCAGTACGAAGGCGGCTCGTTCCAGCGGCGACAGCGTCTCCAGTACGACGAGCATTGCCATCGACACCGAATCGGCGACCTCCGCGACGGCGGCCGGGTCGTCCTGATCGCGGGTCGAGCTGATCGGCTCGGGCAGCCACGGACCGACGTACTGCTCCCGTCGCGCCTTCTGCTGCCGGAGCCGATTGAGCGCGAGCCGCGTCGTGATCCGGATCAGGTACGCCCGGACATCGCGAACGTCCTCCCGCTCAGCGGCTGACCACCGCAACCACGTCTCCTGGACGACGTCCTCCGCGTCCACCACACTGCCCACCACCCGGTACGCCGCTCCGACGAGCACCGCGCGATGCTCGTCGAACTCGGCCGCCAGTTGCTCGTCGGACGTCACGCCGGCCTCAACTCGCAGTACTCCTTGAAGCCCTGACTGGTCAGCCCGAGCGCCGCGTTGGTGCGCGACCGCAGATTCTCCAGCGAGACCTGCGCGGTCAGCTCGACCAGCGCTGCCTCCGACAGGTCCTGCCGAAGCCGCGCGACCTGCTCATCGGTCACCTCGGGCGGCGTCGCCGTCATCGCCTCGGCGTACTCCATCACCGCACGCTCCAGTTCCGTGTAGACCTCGCTGTCCCGCCACCGCGGCACGTCACGCAGCTTCACCCGATCGATCCCCTGGTGGTGGAACTCCCAGTACCCGAAATCCATACACCAACTGCACCCGATCCGCCCGCTCGTCACCATCGTCGCGAGCGCCTTCAGCGTCGGATCCAGCGCCTTCCACCGGGTCACCGACAACTCGAGCAACATCGTCGAAGTCAGCACCCGCCGATTGTGCAACGCGACCCGCCCCGGATCCGGCACCTGCCCGTACCGCCGCTTGCTCCACCACTCCACCAGCCTGACGAACACCGTCCGCCGGTGCTCCAACCCGATCCGTGCCATCACTGCCTCCTCGTGTCACCCCTCCGGACACGCGGCGACCTGCTGGTTGTGACGTGACGCCGGTCACGACGACTGCGCCACCGCCAGAACGGTGAGGACCAGGGCGGCGACCACGAAGGTGATGAAGTACGCGGCGGTGCCGTTGGCGAAGGAGCCCAGCCGGTTGCGGTTGAAGATTTTGGTCAGCAGCATGCCGACGATCACCTGGCCGCCCAGGACGAACACGCCGAAGACCATCGCGAAGAGCACCAGCGTTCCCTGCGGACTGAAGCACAGACCACTGCACCCCGAGGTCGGTTCGTCGGAGGCGAGCAGGACGGCGAGTGCATAGCCGACCACCTCCAGGCCGAGCCAGCCGAACAGGACGCGGTAGCTTCTGGAGGCACGCCGGTCCTCGAGATCCTGGGTCGCCGACGGTCGGTAGCTGCTCATACCGTTGATCCTCGCGGCCGTGCGGCGCCGGCGCCTGAGTGGTTCTACCCGGATCCAGGGTTGGATATTCATTCGGTATCTGACATACTCATTCACATGAGTTTGAAGGTCGCGGTGGCCGGAGCCAGTGGATACGCCGGGGGAGAGCTGCTGCGGCTGCTCTCGACGCATCCGGAGATCGAGATCGGAGCACTCACGGCGGGCGGCAGTGCCGGTACGGCGCTGGGCGTCCACCATCCACACCTGGTGCCGTTGGCCGGGCGCGTGCTGGTCGAGACCTCGGCGGAGACGCTCGCAGGTCACGACGTCGTGTTCCTGGCCCTCCCGCACGGGCAGTCCGCCGAAATCGCCGAGCAGCTCGGCGAGGACGTCACCGTGATCGACTGCGGCGCGGACTTCCGGCTGGTCGACGCCGAGGCGTGGGTGGAGTTCTACGGCGGCAAGCACGCCGGCCACTGGCCGTACGGGCTGCCTGAGCTGCCCGGTCAGCGCGAGAAGCTCCGCGGAACCAACCGGGTCGCAGTACCGGGGTGTTATCCGACGGTGTCGACGCTGGCGCTGCTCCCCGCAGTACAGGGTGGGCTGGTTGACCCGGGCCACCTGGTAGTCGTCGCGGTGAGCGGTACGTCGGGAGCGGGCAAGGCGCCGAAGACGCACCTGATGGGTGCGGAGGTGATGGGTTCCGCCACGGCGTACGGCGTCGGTGGCGTGCACCGGCACACTCCGGAGATCGAGCAGAACCTCGCGCCGGTCACCGACCAGGCCGTCTCGGTCTCGTTCACCCCGGTGCTGGTGCCGATGGCTCGCGGCATCCTCGCGACCTGCAGCGCGCCGGTCACCGAAGGCACGACGGCCGAGTCCCTGCGGGCGGCGTACGAAGCCGCCTACCAGGACGAGCCGTTCGTGTATCTGCTGCCGGAGGGGCAGTGGCCGCAGACCCAGGCGACGCTCGGCGCCAACACCGTCCAGCTGCAGGTCACGCTGGACGAGCGGATCGGCCGCGCCGTGATCGTGGCCGCGATGGACAACCTCACCAAGGGCACCGCCGGCGCCGCCGTGCAGTGCATGAACCTGGCCGCCGGTCTCGACGAGACGCTGGCCCTTCCCCTCGTAGGAGTAGCCCCGTGACCGCAGCCGTGCACAACCAGGTCGATCGGAGCGCCGGAGTCACCGCGCCGGCCGGCTTCCGTGCGGCCGGGGTGATCGCCGGGATCAAGCCCGCCGGCAAGCCGGACCTCACCGTCGTCGTCAACGACGGCCCGTACGACGTGGCGGCAGGCGTCTTCACCACCAACAAGGTGAAGGCCGCTCCCGTGCTCTGGTCGCAGCAGGTGCTGACCGCGGGCAAGCTGAAAGCCGTCGTACTCAACTCCGGCGGGGCCAACGCGTGCACCGGTCCGGAAGGTTTTCAGGACACCCACAAGACGGCTGAGGAACTGGCCGCGATCCTCGGCGTCGGCGCGGTCGAGATCGGCGTCTGCTCGACCGGCCTGATCGGCGAGCGGCTGCCGATGGACAAGCTGCTGCCCGGCCTCAAGAGCGTGGTGGATGCCCTGGGCAACACTGCGGAGCACGGCTTGTCGGCCGCGACCGCCGTGATGACGACCGACCGGGTCGCGAAGCAGGCCGTCTTCCAGCACGCCGACGGCTGGAGCATCGGCGGCTTCGCGAAGGGCGCCGGCATGTGCGCGCCGAACATGGCGACCATGCTGTCGGTGATCACCACCGACGCGGTCGTCGACCAGCCCCACCTCGACCACGTACTGCGGAACGCGGTCGCCAAGACCTTCAACCGCCTCGACGTCGACGGCGGCACGTCGACCAACGACACCGTGCTGCTGCTCAGCTCGGGCGCCTCCGGGGTCACGGTCCCGCCGGCCGAGTTCGAGGCCGCGCTGATCACCCTCGCCGGCGACCTGGTCAAGCAGTTGCAGGCCGACGCCGAGGGGGTCACCAAGCACGTCAGCATCACCGTGCGGAACGCGGCCACCGAGGCCGAGGCGGTCGCCGCCGCCAAGATCGTTGCCGAGGACAACCTCTGCAAGACCGCCTTCTTCGCCTCCGACCCGAACTGGGGCCGGATCGCGATGGCGGTCGGCAACGCGCCGACCGCCTTCGACCCGGCGCTGCTCGACATCACCCTGAACGGCGCCGCGATCTGTGTGGCCGGCGGCAAGGGCGTCGACCGGTCCGAGGCCGACCTCAGCGGACTGGAGATCGACGTGGTGATCGACCTGCACGCGGGCAGTTCGTCGGCGACCGTGCTGACCACCGACCTGTCGCACGCGTACGTCGAAGAGAACTCGGCGTACTCGTCATGACGGCGACCGTGCAGACCGGGAACAGCCACGCCAGCGCGGTCGAGAAGGCCGCCGTGCTGACCGAGGCGCTGCCCTGGCTGAAGGAGTTCCACGGCAAGACGATCGTGGTGAAGTACGGCGGCAACGCGATGGTCGACGACGAGCTGAAGCAGGCCTTCGCCTCCGACATCGTGTTCCTGCGGCACTGTGGGGTCCGGGTGGTCGTCGTGCACGGCGGCGGTCCGCAGATCAGCGAGATGCTGGCCCGGCTCGGCATCGACAGCGAGTTCCGCGGCGGGCTGCGGGTGACCACACCCGAGGCGATGGACGTGGTCGGCATGGTCCTGGTGGGCAAGGTCGGTCGCGAACTCGTCGGGCTGCTGAACGCGCACGGCCCGTTCGCGGTCGGCATGTCCGGTGAGGACGCCGGGCTGTTCACGGCCGAGCGGCGCGGCGCGATGATCGACGGGGAATCCGTCGACATCGGCCTGGTCGGCGATGTCGTCGACGTACGGCCCGAAGCGGTGATCGACCTGATCGACGCCGGCCGGATCCCGGTCGTCTCCACGATCGCGCCGGACGAGGACGGTCAGGCGCACAACGTGAACGCCGACACCGCCGCGTCAGCTCTGGCGGTCGCCCTGGGCGCCTCGAAGCTGGTCGTGCTGACCGATGTCGCGGGTCTCTACCGCAACTGGCCGGAGAGCGAGGAGATCATCACCCAGATCGACGCCGCTGAGCTGGCCGAGCTGCTGCCGTCGCTGGCATCCGGGATGGTGCCGAAGATGGAGGCCTGCCTGCGCGCCGTCCAGTCCGGCGTCTCCCGCGCGACCGTCATCGACGGCCGGGTGCCGCACTCGCTGCTGCTCGAGATCTTCACCGACGCCGGAAGTGGAACCCAGGTGATCCCGTCATGACCGAACTGCTCGCCGTCGACGGCACCCAGAGCGCGCTCGCGGAGCGCTACTCGCAGTCCCTGATGAACACCTTCGGCGCGCCCAAGCGCGTACTGGCCCGCGGCGAAGGCGCCTACGTGTGGGATGCCGACGGCAAGAAGTACCTCGACCTGCTCGGCGGGCTCGCGGTCAACTGCCTCGGCCACGCGCACCCGTTCATCGTCTCGGCCGTGACGAGTCAGCTCGCGACGCTCGGTCACGTCTCCAACTTCTTCGCGTCCGCGCCGCAGATCGCACTGGCCGAGAAGCTGCTGTCGCTCTTCGATGCCGAGGGGAAGGTGTTCTTCACCAACTCCGGCACCGAGGCCAACGAGGCTGCCTTCAAGATCACCCGCAAGACCGGCCGGAAGAAGATCGTCTCCACGGTCGGCGCCTTCCACGGCCGCTCGATGGGCGCGCTCGCGATCACCTGGAAGCCGGCGTACCGCGAGGAGTTCGCGCCGCTGCCGGGTGACGTCACGTTCGTCCCGTACGGCGATGTGGCCGCGCTCGCCGCCGCGGTCGACGACGAGACCGCCGCTGTCGTGCTCGAGCCGATCCAGGGCGAGAACGGCGTCGTCGTACCGCCGGACGGTTATCTCCAGGCGGCTCGGCAGATCACCTCCGAGCACGGCGCGCTGCTGTGGATCGACGAGATCCAGACCGGGGTCGGCCGGACCGGCGACTGGTTCGCGTTCCAGGCCTCGGGGATCACGCCGGACATCGTCACGTTGGCCAAGGGGCTCGGCGCGGGCATCCCGATCGGCGCCTGCCTCGGCTTCGGCCCGGCGGCCGATCTGCTTCAGCCCGGCAACCACGGCACGACGTTCGGCGGCAATCCGGTCGCGTCGATCGCGGGTCTCGCAGTACTGACCGTGATCGAGCGGGACGGGCTGCTCGCCAATGTGAGTGCCGTCAGCAACCATCTGGTCTCCGCCATCGAGGCGCTCGACCACCCGCTGATCGCCGGGGTGCGGGGGCGTGGCCTGCTGCTCGCGATCCAGCTGACCCAGCCGGTCTCGGACCAGGTCGCCGCGCTCGCCCTCGAGGCCGGGTTCATCGTCAACAACCCGATCCCCGACGCGTTGCGGCTGGCGCCGCCGTACATCCTGAGCAAGGCTGACGCGGACAGCTTCGTCGCGGCGCTGCCGGCGCTGCTCGACCAGGTGGAGGTCTGATGACCAGGCACTTCCTGCGGGACGACGACCTCAGTCCGGTCGAGCAGGACGAGGTGCTGACGCTGGCTCAGCAGTTGACCACTGACCGGTTCGGGCACCAGCCATTGAAGGGGCCGCAGACCGTCGCGGTGTTGTTCGACAAGGCCTCCACCCGGACCCGGATCTCGTTCGCGGTCGGCATCGCCGAGCTCGGCGGCGTCCCGCTGGTCATCGACTCGCAGGGCTCGCAGCTGGGCCGGGGTGAGCCGATCGCCGACACGGCGAGGGTGCTCGACCGGCAGGTCGGCGCGATCGTCTGGCGTACCTCGGGGCAGGTGCGGATCGAAGAGATGGCCGGCGCCTCGCGGGTGCCGGTGATCAACGCGCTGACCGACGAATTCCACCCGTGCCAGATCCTGGCCGACCTGCTGACCGTCCGGCAGCACAAGGGCAGCACTGCCGGGCTGAAGCTCGTCTTCTTCGGCGACGGTGCCAACAACATGGCGAACTCGTACCTGCTCGGCGGCGTGACGGCCGGGATGCACGTCGTCATCGCCTCGCCCGCGGAGTACCAGCCTGATGCTGCTGTGCTCGCGAAGGCGGTGGAGATCGGCCTCGTCACCGGCGGTTCGGCCGCATGGACGTCGGATCCGCTGGAGGCTGTCGCCGGTGCCGATGTGGTTGCCACCGACACCTGGGTGTCGATGGGGCAGGAGGCCGAGGCGGCGTTGCGCGAGGCGCCGTTCGTGCCGTTCGCGGTGACCGAGCAACTGGTGGCCAAGGCGAACCCCGATGCGATCGTGCTGCACTGCCTCCCGGCGTACCGGGGGAAGGAGATCGAGGCGGCCGTGCTCGATGGGCCGCAATCAGTTGTCTGGGACGAGGCGGAGAACCGGCTGCACGCGCAGAAGGCGCTGCTGTCGTGGCTGCTGGCAAGGAATTTCAGCTCATGACTGTTGTCGTACCGACCACCAAGACCGCTCGTCAGCAGCGCATTGTCGATCTGCTCGGCAGGCAGCCGGTGCGCTCGCAGACCGAGTTGGCCGAGTTGTTGTCCGACGCAGGGCTCGTGGTCGGGCAGGCGACCTTGTCGCGTGACCTGGTGGAGATCGGGGCGGTCAAGGTTCGCGACTCGGCAGGGCAACTGGTGTACGCAGTACCGGGGGAGGGCGGGGACCGTACGCCGCGTGCTGGTGAGGCGGCTGCCTTCGAGCAGCGGCTCGGCCGGGTCGCCTCCGAGCTGCTCGTCTCGGCGGAGGGCAGCGCCAACCTGGTGATCCTGCGAACCCCGCCGGGTGCGGCCCAGTACTTCGCGTCGGCGATCGACCACGTGGGACTGGACGACGTACTCGGCACCATCGCCGGCGACGACACCGTGATGGTGGTGTCCCGGGATCCGTCCGGCGGCGAGGCGCTAGCCTCCAGGTTCCTCGGCCTCGCGGACCGCAGCGACGCCAAGTAGTACTTCGTCTGTGCAGTTGAAAGGATGTTGTTGTGAGTTCTGGTGAGAGTGCTGCCCTGTGGGGCGGCCGGTTCGCGGGCGGTCCGGCGGATGCCCTGGCGGCGCTGAGCAAGTCGACGCACTTCGACTGGCGGCTGGCGCCGTACGACATCGCCGGGTCGAAGGCGCACGCGAAGGTGCTGCACCGCGCGGGGCTGCTGACCGACGACGACCTCACCAAGATGCTCGCCGGGCTCGACGTGCTGCTGGCCGACGTGCTGGCCGGCGATTTTGTCGCGGCCGAGGCTGACGAGGACGTGCACACCGCGCTCGAGCGTGGCCTGGTGGAGCGGCTCGGCGCCGAGCTGGGCGGCCGGCTGCGGGCCGGGCGGTCGCGCAACGACCAGGTCGCGACACTGTTCAAGAGCTTCCTGCGCGACCACGGCCGGATCATCAGCGGGCTGCTGCTCGACCAGGTGACCACGATCGCCGAGCAGGCCGAGAAGCACCTCGGGGTCGCGATGCCGGGGCGCACCCACCTGCAGCACGCGCAGCCGGTGCTGCTGTCGCACCACCTGATGGCGCACGCCTGGCCGCTGATCCGCGACCTCGACCGGCTGGCCGAGTGGGACGCGCGGGTGGCCGCCGATTCGCCGTACGGGTCGGGGGCGCTGGCTGGTTCGTCGCTGGGGCTGGACCCGCAGTTCGTGGCGGGTGAGCTGGGCTTCACGAACTCGTCGGCGAACTCGATTGACGGCACCGCGGCGCGGGACTTCGTCGCGGAGTTCGCCTATGTCACCGCGCAGATCGGCATCGACCTGTCCCGGCAGGCCGAAGAGGTGATCATCTGGGCGACCAAGGAGTTCGGGTTCGTCCAGCTGGACGACGCGTACTCGACCGGGTCGAGCATCATGCCGCAGAAGAAGAACCCGGATATCGCCGAGCTGGCCCGCGGCAAGTCCGGCCGGCTGATCGGCAACCTGACCGGGCTGCTCGCGACGCTGAAGGCGCAGCCGCTGGCGTACAACCGGGACCTGCAGGAGGACAAGGAGCCGGTCTTCGACTCCGTGGACACGCTCGAGGTGCTGCTGCCCGCGTTCACCGGGATGATCCGCACGCTGGTCTTCAACACCGAGCGGCTGGAGGAGCTGGCGCCGCAGGGCTTCTCGCTGGCGACGGACATCGCCGAGTGGCTGGTCCGCGAGAAGGTGCCGTTCCGGGTCGCGCACGAGGTGGCCGGCGCGTGTGTCCAGGCCTGCGAGAAGCGCGGGATCGAGCTGTGGGACCTGTCCGACGACGACCTCGCCGCGATCTCGCCTTCGCTGACACCTGACGTCCGCTCGGTGCTGAGTGTCGAGGGCTCGGTCGCCTCCCGCAACGGCCGCGGCGGTACTGCGGGCGAACGCGTCGCCGAGCAACTGGTGGAGCTGCGGGGCCGGGCCGCTGTGCACGCGGAGCGTCTCGCCTAAATGCCCGCTCCGGTACGCCGTACGCTGCTGGCCGGCCCGGTGCTCGACGTGGCGCCGCGGCTGCTCGGCATGGTGCTGCGGCGGACCACGGACGAGGGCACGGTCGCAGTGCGGTTGACCGAGGTCGAAGCGTACGACGGGGCGAACGACCCCGGCTCGCACGCCTACCGCGGGGAGACCCCGCGGACCTCGGTGATGTTCGGCCCGCCGGGCCATCTCTACGTCTACTTCACCTACGGCATGCACTTCTGCATGAACGTCGTGGCCGGGCCTGACGGCACGCCGTCCGCGGTGCTGCTGCGCGCGGGCGAGGTGATCGAGGGCGTGGAGCTGGCCCGCGAACGCCGAGCAGCCACAACAGACCGGGATCTTGCTCGTGGGCCGGCCCGCATGTGTGTTGCCCTCGGCATCGCCCGCGAATCCAACGCTGTCGATCTGCTGGCCCGCGGCTCGGCTGTTCAGTTGTTGCCCGGACCCGGCTTCGACGGCGAACCGGCGACCGGCCCTCGCGTCGGCCTCCGCGAAGCACCCGACTGGCCTTGGCGGTTCTGGATCCCCGGCGATCCGACGGTTTCGCCGTACAAGCCGCATGTGAAGAAGAAGCGCGCTAGCGGTTGACCAGCTCCAGCACGTAGTCGAGCTGCGGGAGACCGTGCTCGACGTCAGGATCCGGGAACAGCCCGATGTGTTGAGCGCCGGCCGCCTCGACCGCCGCGATGTGGGCGGCAGCGTCGTCGAGCGTGCCGATCGGCCCGATCTCCTGCCACCAGTCCTGCGGCATCGTGACGAGCCCGTCGGCGCCCTTCTCCGCATGCAGCTTGACCAGGTCGTCGTAGAAGGGCAGCGGCGGCAGTGCCGGGTTCTTCTGCTCGATCAACCCCGCCAGCCACGGCGCCGTCCACTCGTACGCCGACTTGCGGTCGGGCCGCACACACAGCGCGCTGAAGACCGCCACTTCGAAGTTCTCCGGCGAACCGGCCTGCTCGATCGCCGTTCGGATGTACGACGGGCTGGCCGGCTCCGCGAGGACCACCCCGCCCGCGACCCGGCCGGCCAGCGCGAGCGACTTCGGCCCCCGCACGCCGAGCAGGATCGGCGGCGGCATCACCGGCGGCGCGTCGAGCTGCACCTCGTCCAGTACGACGTACTGGCCTTGCATCGTCACCTTCTCGCCGGCCAGCAGCCGGGTCACCGCGGTGGTCACCTCTTCGAGCGCGGTCAGCGGCGACTTCGGCCGGACCCCCATCTGGCCCATCCACTCCTGCACGCCGTGCCCGATGCCAGGGAGGAACCGCCCCGGGGCGAGCGCCGTGAGGGTGGCGAACTCCATCGCGGTGATGGCCGCGGTACGGGCCACCGCGGGGACGATGCCGAGCCCGCAGGTGAGCCGCTCGGTCGCGGTCAGCGCGGCCGCGACCAGCGACGGGCCGGCCGTGTAGAAGCAGTCTTCGATCAGCCACAGCTCGTCCGCGCCGCCGGCGTCGAGGCGGCGGGCGACATCAGTCACGAGGGCGGCTGGGAAGGTCCGGGGGAAGCACATTCCGAGAGCTGCGGAGGTCTGAGTCATATCGAGACTGTAAAGGTCGCCGGGGACAGTCCGCCCGGTGCGCGAACAGGCCCTGTGGACGGGTAGGTTTCGGACATGGCCCGTCCGCACTACTCCTCCCGCTTGGAGGACTGGTTCAACGTCGGGGTCGGGGTCCTGTTGCGCCGCCGCGGTTGGCGGGAACGGATCATCCCGCACGTCGGCTACGGCACCCAGGAGTTCACCCGGGTGCTGGCTCGTGTCGTGCTCAGCCGCGACCCCCGCAATCAGCCCCGGTACGACGAAGACCAGGTGGTGCGTGGCTGGCGGGTCTTCGTCACCGCGCCCGCGACCGGCGTACAGGTGTCGGTCACGGTGGCCGGCGAGACCTTCGAGGCCACCACTGACCGTGGCGGCTTCGTCGACCTGTCGGTACCGGTGGCGCTGCCCCCTGGCTGGCACGAGATCAGCCTGGGCGTGCACGGCGAGCGGCAGGCCCGCGGCAAGGTCTATGTGGCCGACCCGGAGGCCGAGTTCGGTCTGGTCAGCGACATCGACGACACGGTGATGCTGACGATGCTGCCACGACCGTTGATCGCCGCCTGGAACACCTTCGTCCGCGAGGAGCAGGCGCGCAGGGTGGTGCCGGGGATGGCGGAGATGTACGCCGAACTGCTGGCCGACCACCCGGGTGCGCCCATCTTCTACCTGTCGACGGGCGCCTGGAACACGGCCCCGACGCTCACCAGGTTCCTGGACCGGCACGGGTATCCGGCCGGCCCGATGCTGATGACCGACTGGGGACCGACCAACACCGGCTGGTTCCGCAGCGGTCGTGAGCACAAGCGCACTGCGCTGCGGCGACTGGCCAAGGAGTTCCCGAAGGTGAAGTGGGTGCTGGTCGGCGACGACGGGCAGCACGACCCGCAGCTGTACGGCGACTTCGCCCAGACGCATCCGGAGCACGTGCGAGCCATCGGCATCCGCCAGCTGACCCCTGCCGAGCAGGTGCTGTCGCATGGTCTGCCGCTGCCGAACCCGGACCCGGGGGCTCACGACCCGCACCGCCCGACGGCCGCCACCGTGCACGGTCCCGACGGACACGCGCTGGTCGCGCAGCTCCGCGCAGTACTGTCGCGGCCCGAGTCAGGCTGACCCTGCGCACCTGACCCGGCACCTGCGGGCCGGAGCTGGTGCAGGACACTTGTCGTGATCTGACGTGACACGAGGAGAGACAAGTGACCGACAGCGGGACCGCAAGCCGCACCCAGGTGCTCGACGACCTGGAGAGCCGTGGCCTGATCGCGCACTCCACCGACCAGGACGCGCTCCGTGCGTCGATGGCCGCCGGACCGATCACCTCGTACGTCGGGTTCGACCCGACCGCACCGAGTCTGCACATGGGCAACCTGTTGCAGCTGCTGACGTTGCGGCGGCTGCAGTTGGCCGGCCACAACCCGATCGGGCTGGTCGGCGGCGCCACCGGGCTGATCGGTGATCCCAAGGAGTCGGCCGAGCGGGTGCTCAACCCCAGGGACCTGGTCCAGCAGTGGGTGGAGAAGGTCCGCGGTCAGGTGGAGCGGTTCGTCGACTTCGACGAGTCGCTGCCGAACCCGGCGCGGATGGTCAACAACTACGACTGGACCAAGGACCTCAACACGCTCGACTTCCTCCGGGACATCGGCAAGCACTTCCCGGTGAACCGGATGCTCGGCCGGGAAGTGGTGAAGGCTCGGCTGGAGCAGGGGATCAGCTACACGGAGTTCAGCTACGTGCTGCTGCAGTCGCTGGACTACCTGGAGCTGTACCGGCGGCACGGGTGCACGTTGCAGACCGGGGGTAGCGACCAGTGGGGGAACCTGACCGCTGGGGTGGAGCTGATCCGGCGGTCGGATCAGGGGAAGGCCCATGCGCTGGCCACGCCGCTGGTGACCAAGGCGGACGGGACCAAGTTCGGTAAGACCGAGTCGGGGACCGTGTGGCTGGATCGCGAGCTGACTTCGCCGTACGCGTTCTACCAGTTCTGGTTCAACACCGATGACCGCGACGTGATGCAGCTGGTGCGGTTCTACACCTTCCGGAGCGCGGAGGAGATCGCTGCGCTCGAGGAGGCGACTGCTGAGCGTCCGCATGCACGGGAAGCCCAACGGCTGTTGGCGGAGGACGTCACCACGCTGGTGCATGGTGCTGACGAGACCGAGCAGGTGAAGCTGGCCGCCAAGGCGTTCTTCGGTCAGTCGGAGCTGCAGGCCTTGCAGGGAACGACTCTGGTGGCAGCGCTGCGGGAGGCGCCGCACTACGAGCTCAAGCCGGATGAGCAGATGCCTTCGATCACTGACCTGCTGGTGTCCACGGAGTTGGTGGCCAGCAAGTCCGCCGCGCGCCGGACGATCGCCGAAGGTGGCGCGTACTTGAACAACGCGAAGGTGAGCGACCCCGAGTACGTCCCGAGCAGCGACGACCTGCTGCCCGGGGGAGTGCTCGTACTGCGCCGCGGGAAGCGTTCGTTCGCAGGGGTTCTGACCGCGCCGGCCGGTGCCTGACCCGTTCGCACAGGGACGGTGCCGAGGGCAAATTACAGCCCTGTGATTCGTCCCACCGGGAACCGATTTGACCGGCCACCCGCAGGCCACGTAATGTTCTTCTTGTTGGAGCGAGTGCGGGACGCGAAAGCGGCCGGTCGCTCCGAAGCCCCCAAGACTAGCTGAGCCGCACCGTGTCTTTGATCCGGGTCGGTAGCTTCTGATGAGGGGTACGGACCGAAAAAACTGAGTCTTGACTCTGTGGTTCTGGTCCGGTAAAGTAACGCAGGTTGCCCCGGAGTCCTGGCCGTAAGGTCATCGACGCGGTGTGCGTCCGATTCTTGAGAACTCAACAGCGTGCCGAAAGTCAATGCCGAATTTGTTTTATCCCGTTTCACGGCATTGGGCGATCTTACCATCACTGGCCTATCTGGTTTGTGGTGTGGGTTGTTCTTTGTTTGTGTTCGGATTCCTTTGAGAAATTATGATTCAAGTCAGTTTGATTGTTTCTGAGATATCAAAGGGTCACTCAAAGTAGTCTGTTCCTCGTCTCTT